>DAONEO010000001.1:0-3115 GCA_035403145.1 Candidatus Omnitrophota bacterium
CAGGCAGGCAATCAGGTTTTTACTTTTATTGAGGCTTCTAGCCACAAGTCATCGTCTATAGATTATAGTCGGCACTATTTCTTCCTATCAGCTATGAGCTACAAACTATATAACCGTATAAACGAAGCTACTGCGACTGCAGCAGTTTCAACACGCAAAACAGTAGCACCCAAGGTAACAGGCACAAAACCTTTTTGTTTAGCCAAGCAGACTTCATCCGGAGTAAAATCACCCTCCGGGCCGATAACGACCATGATTTTTTTTGCGTGAGTCGCATCAAGCACCTCTCGCAGCGGTTTACGCTCATCAATTAAAGCGCAAATAAGTTTCAGGTCAAATTCATCTGATAATTCTAAAACCCGGGAAAAATCCGTAGCTTCATCTACCAGCGGGATATCAGTCCGCTGGCACTGCTCTGAAGCACTCTCAGCTATTGTTTTCCAACGATGGAGCCTTGCTCCCGCTTTTTCTTTCCTGATTTTTACGATAACGCGTTGTGTTGTCATCGGTATGATCCGATTAACGCCGATTTGAGTCAACTTATTAATCGCATCATCAACCCTTGAATTTTTCGGAATAGCGCAGGCAACAGCCAGATAAACCTCTTCTTTTTTATCAGATTTCGTATACGTATCAATAACAGCGCACTCAAGAGCATCACCGCTGCTGGCATGTATAACGCACAAAAACTCATTTTTTTTCTCATCGCAAACAATCAGTGTATCCCCCGGCTTGCAACGCAGAACCTGCGTTACATGGTGGACCTGTTTTAAATCGTTAATTACGACCCTGCCGCCTTTCGCACACACTCCCTGAATAAAAAGTCTCTGCATTAGATCCCTCTACGAATAAGTAAAATTCCTAAAATCACAATAATACACCCGCAGGCGATATCCATTGTTTTACGAATTATGGAATTATCCTTAATTATCGCCGGGATAAGCCCTCCAAGTGCAGCTAACACGAGAAGCGGTGAAAATACGGTTCCCAGGCCAAAAGAAAACCCATAGAGTAAACACTGCTGCCAGCTTTGAGCAACAAATCCGATATATGAAAGCACAGAAATAAGCGGGGCACAAGGCACAATACCGGCGAATACACCCAGCAAAACGATTGTTTTTTTATCTTTTTGAATGAATTTTTCCTGAAGCAACGCGCACGTTCTATGCACAAACTTATTGCGGGTTGCTATGAGGAGCCCGATAAGAATAAAAACTAATCCCGCCAGTAGTGTTATATACCGTATAACGGGCGCCATAGTTATTTGTGTCATCATAACACCGCAGACAAATATAACCAAACTTAAAATCGCATAAATGAACAGACGCGGCAAAGAAAACAAAAAATATGCCGTTATACTTGCGGCGACATTTTTCCCGGAGCCGGCGACATATGACAATAAAAGCGGACCACAGCTTGCTAAGCAGGGCCCTGCTCCAAACGATAATCCGACGAGGAAAAATGTAATTGGAATTTTGAACATCACATATCGCTTAGTTCATGGTTCATTGTTCAATGTAAAAACGTGATTGCCACGCCCATTGCAGTATTACAGCGGATAAAGCGGGCTCGCAATGACGTTCTTGAGTCGTTATTGCCAGGCGATCTGTCTTTAATTTAGGCTTTTACCATTGTCCATAGACTACAGACCATTGACTACTTGTGACCTTGTACCTTTGTAACCCGGCTACTTTTCTTTCTCATGAAACACTTCGGCGCTGAAGATATACAACTCCGTTGAAGGGTCCTTCCAGGCGTCAGGCGAAAGTCCGGCTTTCTGACTGCATAACTGGGACAAAAACTCCTCCTTCGTCCATCCGGTTTCAGTCGCTACCTGCGGCAGAAAAACACCGCTTGTATACCCTTTTTTAACCACAACACCATGCTTGCCAAGAACAATCTTTTCCGCGGAAGTAACTCGCTCCATGGGTGATAATACGGAAATCTCAATTTCAATATTCTTAAGATCATCAAGCTCTACCGGAGAAAACCGGGGATCCCCGGTCGCAGCCTCCACTGCCATATCCCGGATAGTCAAATACAACTCTTGGTTCCCGATAAGGCTACCAATACATCCACGGAGATTACCCCGTTCGGTAAGTGTCACAAAAGCCCCCATCTTCTGGTTCAAGAAATGATCGTTCTCGGTCACAGTCAGTTTTTTCCCCGTTTTCAGGTATGTTTCTATAGACGAACGGGCAAGCGTTAATAATTTCTTCCGCTGTTCTTTGGTAAGCATAGGCGTTACTCCTTCCGGGTTATCAATTGCGCAACTAGCATAGCCAACAGTCCATAATCCTTTTTCTTTCTTACCGGTAACAACCGCTGAATTGGTCCGATACAGAGTCGCAACTGAGGTATGGCCCAGATCCTTGGCAGTTAAAAGCGTAACCACAACGCTCATTCCTCCCTGTCCGCAAATCTGCGCAGTGCCGTTTAAAAGAGCAGCATATAAACCTTCGGCATCCTCATTCTGAACATACGAAAGAGTGTGCGCATCAAAAGCCTCAACTTCCTCATAGTCATATCCGTGGTATAGATCAGCAGACGCAATGATTAACACGTCTTTTCTATCTCCAATAGCATCCTTCAATAAACCGGCTAACTTCTTGCAAACATCAAAGCTGCAACTCCCCATAACAATCGGAACAATGGTAAAACCCGAAAGAGATTTCTGCAAAAAAGGAATCTGCACCTCAACAGAATGTTCGCCGGAAAATGCCCGCGGCTCAAAATAAATAGTTTTTTCTTTGCCCAGTAATTGAGCGGCAAAATCAGCATCAATCTCAACATCTCCTAATGGCGTCCTGAATTTTCCTTTCGGATATACCGAAGCGCCTTCCAAAGGGAACTGATGGCTTAAGCCGATGATAACTACTGTTTTATATTGTTTCCCTTGTATCAAAGAATACCCGTACGCTGCTGTCTGGCCTGAAAAACCATACCCCGCATGCGGTACCAGAAGGGCAAAAATAGGCCCTTGCATAGCGCGGGGGTGAGCCGCCCAAAAGAAACCATCGATCATATCAGAAAGAGCTTGTGGGTCATCAGGATAGAAAGCGCCTGCAACATTCGGTTCTTGTATGTCCTGGGCATAGATGAAACTCCCGAAAAA
>DAONEO010000001.1:3215-4684 GCA_035403145.1 Candidatus Omnitrophota bacterium
CGTTCCAATTCCTCAACCGGAGTAGGATTAATACCGGTTAACTTGTATAACGGGAACGCACGCGAAAAATGTAACGGTACCTCCGGGCCAAGATTCTTATAAATCCATTGACACATTGTACGGATTGTTCCTTCGTCATCATTATACCCCGCTATAAGTAAGTTTGTAATTTCCAGATGCACACCGGAATCTTTTATTATTTGCAATGTTCGTAATACAGGCTCAAGCGTTGCATCAGACATGGCAGCATAGAAATCATTGGTAAACCCCTTGAGATCAATATTAGCTGCATCCAAATATTTTACCAATTCGCGCAGCGGTGCCTCGTTTATATAACCATTTGAATGCATAACGTTTCGAAGGCCTTCGTGCCGGGCGGTTTTGGCGCAATCAAGCATATATTCGTAGAAAATGACCGGTTCGGTATAGGTATACGCAATAATTGTACGGTCCAAGGATTTGGCTTTTGCTATCAATTCTTTTGGCTCAAGATAAACAAAGTTAATCTCGTCAGGACACGCTTGCGAAATCTCCCAATTCTGGCAGAATTTACAGCGCAGGTTACATCCGGCAGTTGCTATAGAAAATGTTTTATTCCCGGGTAGAAAATGGAACAACGGTTTCTTCTCAACAGGGTCTTCGCTTGTGATACTAACGAGCCGGGCGTACGAAAGGGTGTAGAGGGTTCCGTTCTGGTTCTGACGAACACCGCAGTATCCTCGTTTGCCGGGCAAGATCACGCACAATCGCGGACAAAGCTGACACTGCACAACAGCATCCTGAAGTTTTTGGTAATACGAAGCTTCATGAAGAGGGAAATCAGCCAGTAGTTGCGGGAGGGTAAAACAGGAAACAATAAGCCCGGTAAAAAAAATTACCGGAATCGTAATTCGAAACAAGTGTTTCATAAAGAGATCTTCTTTTGCCTATCTCTTATACCTGGGAAATACTACAATAATACCGTCTGCTACCAATACGATCCTGGTCTAACGCCTTACGATTACTACGTAATTTATTTCTAGATTAGTGTACCCGCTTCGCGGGATTTCACTGAATAATAACAGTGTTCAAAATCCGCGCATACAACTATCTTGGCACTTTTCAATTTTCTTTATCAAAAAATGCAAACCGCTTACGCACCGCACTTACTGCTCATTTGCCCCGGCACCTAAACGCTTAAGAATTTCTTCGAAATTCTTTCGCAGGTGGCAGGTAAATTCGGCCAAACAACGTACGTTTTTCTTGGCTCGCGCTCGTTAAAGCATTTGTCGCGGTTCTAACGCTCGCTTGAGCACCTATATAAAATGAATCTGGCGAAACCCCGCAACGCGGGGTTATGCGCTTTTCAGAAAATATCAAACCGGTTAGGCGCCGCACTCGCTGCCACCTTGGCACTTCGCTCGCTAAACCGCTTGTCGCGGTTTTTAACGCTCGCTTTGTGCACTTTGGAATTTTCTTTGTCAGAAAAT
>DAONEO010000001.1:4784-83811 GCA_035403145.1 Candidatus Omnitrophota bacterium
GTGGAGCTGGGGGGAGTCGAACCCCCGACCCCTTCGTTGCGAACGAAGTGCTCTCCCAACTGAGCTACAGCCCCGATTACTCAATACGTGCAGCGACGTGTCCCTGAGGGACAGCACAATATTCCTACTTTAAACAGCGTATCCCGTACACCAGCCGCTCCATACTAATAAATGTGGAAATATTATAACACGACGACAGAGAATGGCAAAAGAAATTTACTAATTGGTTGAAACAGACGGCATTACCGCGGTATTTTGAATCGTAAAACTGGGATTGTGCGAATCCCCGCAGGCTATCGGATTCCCATCAGGATCCCAACATTCCGTAAGAGTAAAATCTATCGCATTACTTGTCAATTGGCCGGCATTCTTTTGCACAATGAAGTTAAAATTGCTTACGCGAATCCCCAAAACTTCAACCGCCGTTACACATTGGTTAAAATTACAATTTTGATTAAAACACTGGCCACAATAGCGCAGATGATACGCATTGGGCCCATTCCCAAGATCCCAGCGATACGAAGTCCACATATCAGTCGCAAGATCGTATCTGCCTTTATTGTTTACGTCAGCGGCATTATCCACAAAAATGTTTATCTGCCGAAAGTTCGGATTCAGCGTTGTCTGCACAACAGTATCTGCCCCAGTCACAAACTCATTGCCGATTGCACCGGACACATGTCTGCCAATATGCGCCATAATAAGCGCTCCTTCCTGCTGCAGCTGCGTGCGCCGGTCGGCAGAAAACACCTGAACCCTGCTAAACACATCGAGACTCGATAAACCCAAAGTAATAATAGACAAAAGAATAATAGCCATAATAAGTTCAACCAGGGTAAATGATCTTTTATAAATTGGGTTCATTCCACGTAATCCTTAAGCGTACACGACGCAAATTATCAACTACCGCATTTGTTGAATTACGTACCGGAACATCATCAAACGTATATGCAGGCGTATATACAATTCCATTAACGGTAACCGGGGCACCCGCTGCTCCGGGAGTAAGAGCATTTCCTGCCAGATTCCACGTATCCTGCCGTACAGACATATGCAGCGGCTCAATTAAATCCCTCCCCACCTCAGAGCTGGCATAGCGGGCGCGGTTATGCCAAAACCAGCGCTGCGCGCTGACAAAAAGGTTGGAAATGCTCACCAACGTAAGCGACAGGATAATTATTGAAACGATAATCTCCATCAAGGTTAAACCTTTTTTATTCATTGGAAGAATTGAATTTTAAAAAACTACCATCCACGAGCAGGACATGAATTAGTATTCGTTGGATCGTTCTCAGTATCAAGCATCGACCACCACTGATTCTGCGCCACATTACTACGAATTCGCCGCGCATCAATGCAAAATGTCGTAGGAGCAGCTGCGGGACGGGCAAAGACCCGATAATCCCAATTTCTGGTAATTCCCGCAGGGATAGACAACCGCAGATTGCCATTGACCAAAGCTGTCGAGCCGCACCCCACAAAAGTAGTTGTATTGTTTTCCATGCGGGCCGAGCGCTCAGCAACTGCGATCAAACGAATATTTGCCTGCGCCTCCCGGTCAAACTGAATATCCTGAATTCCCCGGTAATGAGTAACGCCTATTGTCGCCAAAACACCGATAACGATCATGACAATCATCGACTCAAACAGCGTAAAACCACTCTTTGTCATAGTACTCCTCATAAATTAAGGACAGGCAACGTTCTGCACCGGCTGCGTCTGGGTGCTGAGCATCGTAAAAAAGCGGCCATTCCCGCCGTTACGATCAGCCCGCAAACAAAATATTCTTGGGTTTAGATTATTATACGATCGAACAGTATACAACCACGGGGCATTAGGAGCTTCGGAAATTGCAAGATTAAGGTTCGTATTAATAAGTGCCCGGTTATTAACGGTCAATGGCCCGGTTAACGGCCAGGCGAGATTGGCACTTGCAGGATAAAAACGATTTAAATAATCTTCACCAGAAAAATTTCGTTCTGCGAAAGCAATCATGGTTAATGTTGGCGCAACTTCACGGTCAAGTTCAAGTTCCCGCATGCCAATGGAATGGTTAATACCTATTGCGGAGAGCATTCCAACAATAATAACAACGATACAAATTTCCAGCAGCGTAAAAGCTTTCTTCATGGCTTATTAATGAATAAGCCCGCTTTTACAAGCGGGCTTATTCATGTACCGATCAAACGTCAATTAATACCCGTTTGCAGATGCCCAAGCATCAACACCCGTAGCTAAATTAGATGTTAATACCAACGTACCGGCAACTGTTGCATTAGGATTCTTACCACCAGCGACACAGCGCGTTGCTGTTATCGTTGCATTAGGATTAGCCCATACAATAGCATAGGAAAAATAGTGAGACACTCTACAAGCCGCGGGGATTCCCGTAGCAGTAATTCCGACCTGAGGAGCAGTAATAGCAGCAATCGTATTATCTCCCATATAAATTGCCGCAGCCTGTTTACGGATATCACCTAAAACACTTCTTGCCTCTGCACCGCGGGATTTCTCAATCATTGCAGCATACTGCGTAAAACCCAAAGTTGCCAAAATACCAAGAATTATGATAACTATGATCAATTCCAACAGCGTAAAACCTTTTTTGTTCATTGCTTCCTCCTTGTGGTTAAATTTCCTCTTTTATTATTCAATATATATAAAGCCGACTAAGCACCCACCCCCTTTCGGCATAAAAAAGTATATCATAAAAGGTGTCTTTATTCAATTGTATTTATGCTCTACGAGCCTCCGCCAATCTTAGTCAACTGGAAGATAGGTAAAAACATACCAACGACCATGATCCCGATAACGCCACCCATAAAAATCAACATAACAGGCTCAAACATTGCCGTAAAACGCACCAGGAATGTCTCGACATAATCCTGATAAAAACTATTAATTTTCTTAAACATCTGGGAAAGTTCGCCTATTTCCTCTCCAATACCCACCATTTGCACAACCATCGGCTCAAAAAAACCGCTGGCTTCCATCGGAGCGCTCAAGGTTTTACCATTGCGGACTTCATCCTTGATATTACGGATTGCCTCTGCCATCAAAGAATTTCCCACGCTATGCTCGGTGATTTCCAAAGAATACAAAATCGGGACACCGCTTTCAATCAAGGTAGACATACCTGAAGAAAATTTTTCAACCGCCAAGGCGCGAAAAAACTCTCCCAGCATTGGCAGATTAAGCAAAAAGAGTTCATATCGCCTTCTTCCCTCTTTTGTGTTAATGAATTTCCTGAATAAAAAAACTGTTACCACTATACCAATAAGAATAACAATAAAATATTTAGATAAAAAACCGCTCATATTAACAAGAATTTGCGTTAAAAAAGGTAATTTAAGATTAAACCCTTTAAATAATTCGGCAAACGTGGGAATTATCTTTAAGGTAAGAAAAAGCAGCGCTCCTGTACCGGCAAAAAACAGGATAAACGGATAGATAAGAGCCGAGACTATTTTTTTCTTGAATTCCGCATTTCGTTCAAGATACGTCGCAAGCCTGTTTAAAACAATCGCCAGGTTGCCTGAAGCTTCGCCGCTCTCAACAAGATTAACCCAAAGCTCCGGAAAAACAGGATGTTTGGCCATGGCCTCGTGAAGGCTCAAGCCGGCTTCCATATTCTTTTGCAATTGGATAAGCACATTCAACAGTTTCCTGCTTGAGACTTGTTTTGCAATAATATCCAAACATTTCAATATGGTAACACCGGCTCCTAACAGCGTTGCCAGCTGCCGGCAAAAAAGTACCAGGTCATCATCGGAAACACCCGAGTGGAATTTCCGCGCTCGCGCCGCTGATTGAGGCATATTGGAAATTACCTGGGAATCATGTTCCGACGTAATATCTAATACAATAAGCCCGCGCGATTGTAACCGGGAAAGAACTTCATCCTGGTTATTGCTCTCCTCATAACTCGTGATTTTTTTTCCTGCGCTGTCCCGGGCGGTATAAAAAAACTTGGCCATTATTCACCGCCCCCAATGGTAATGGAGATAGCTTCTTCAAGCGAAGTAACTCCCGCCTCAACTTTTTTTATTGCCGACTCGTACAACGTCTGCATACCTTCGGAACGGGCTACTTCACGGATCTTTTGGAATGAAGCCCGCTGATTCACTAATTCACGAATGGCATCGGTTGCAGGTAACACTTCAGTAATACAGGTACGGCCCCGGTACCCGAGCTGGTTGCATTTAGCGCACCCTTTTGCCTTGTAAATCAGATCCGCCTTTACCTTGGTCATTTTAATTTGATCGGCAGTCGGCTCAATCGCTTCCTTGCAATCGGGGCATAATTTACGGATAAGCCGTTGGGCAACCACTAAGAGTAACGACGGGGCGATCATATACGGCTCAATCCCCATATCCATAAGCCGGTTCACCGCTGAAGGAGCGTCATTGGTATGCAGGGTACTCAACACCAAATGCCCGGTCAACGCAGACCGCACGCAAATTTGAGCAGTTTCCAGATCGCGCACCTCACCAACCAGCATAACATCGGGATCCTGCCGCAAAAAACTGCGCAATGCGGCAGCAAATGTCAGGCCGATCTCAGGTTTTACCTGCACTTGATTGATTCCGTCCATTTTGTATTCAACCGGATCTTCTACCGTAACAATATTTTTTGTCGAGCTTTTGATCTCATTCAATATCGCGTATAATGTCGTTGTTTTACCGCTTCCTGTAGGACCGGTCAAAAAAAGCAGCCCGTACGGCGCGTCCGCAGCTTTTCTGATATGCTCAAGCTGTTTTTGCTCAAAACCCATGGTATTCAAATCCAGCGCAACATTTGAACGATTCAGAAGCCGCATAACTATTTTTTCACCGTAGATTGTCGGGATACAGGAAACACGCAGATCAATCGGCTTATCTTCAAGTTTCACCATAAAAGCGCCGTCTTGCGGAAGACGTTTTTCCGCTATATCAAGCTTACTCAGGATCTTGATACGAGAAACAATCGCCATATGCAAATGTTTAGCCGGAGGGGGAATCTCATAGAGCTTGCCGTCAATACGATACCGCAGGTTAATCCTATCTTTAAACGGTTCGATATGGATATCCGAAGCATGCTCATCAATTGCCTGACGGATAATAAGGTCAACCAGCTTGACAACAGGCGCCTCTTCCGCACGCGCCATCAATTTATCAAGGCTCAGCTCCGTATCGGAATAGTCAAGATCATCCGCCGGTTTTGAAGCGTTCATAACATCATACGAGGCATCAACGGCTTCCTGCAACATGGCCGCTTTCCCGAAAAACTGTTCAACACTTTTTAAAATATCCGAGCGCGTAGCAATAACCACATTGATATCGCATCCGGTGATCTTTTTCATATTATCGATAAGGATAATATCATGCGGATCGGACATAGCAACGGTAAGAGATCGAAGCGTGCGGGAGAGCGGGATAACGGAATTTTTCAGGCAGAAATCCTGCGTAAAAAGTTTTTCCAACCCCTGGTCACCGGCGGGTTTAAGCATTCCGGTCCCAAGAGAAAAATACGGGATACCAAGTTGTTTTCCGAGGATCTGGACAAGCTGATCCTCCCGGATAAATCCGAGTTTAACAACAACTTCACCGAGCCTGCCGCCCTCTTTTTTCTGCGTTGCAACGCTCTTTTCAAGCTGGCTGGCATTCAGAAGACCTTCTTTTATTAATAGCTCGCCTAAACGAAGATACTTTTCTCGTGACATTATTTTTTACGTTCAAAGTTATTAAGACTGGCGCTTATCATTGCTTGCCGGTCAAAACCGGTTATGGCGCTCTGCTCGCGCACGGGTAACACTATTTTTTTAGACTCCGCCAATTTTGCCGGAGTATCTTTTAATATGTGCGGCGTGATAAAAATAAGCAATTCTCGTTCTTTGTTTTTATCACTGGTACCGCCCTTATGCCTAAAAAGACCTCCCACTAAAGGCAAATCACCTAAAATAGGCAACTTCGTCGAAACCTGGCTGAATTCATTACGGATAAGACCTCCTATAATAACCGTCTCCCCGTCTTTGATACGAACCACGGATTTCGTGCTGCGCTCTTCCGGATCACGGAACTGATAGGTCTGGCTGCCATTGGTCAGCGTGTTCCCCTGAATAGCCTCTGAAACTTTGGGATACAGGAACATGGTGATCTCTCCAGACTCAACATTAGCTTGCGGAGTAACACGGAAAATAACACCTGTTTCAGATCGTTCCGCTTCCGCAGTCGTTGTTCCTGAACTGCCGCCGCTGGATGCCGTTGTTGTCGTAACGCCAATCGATTCATTGGTAGCGATCTTAATTTCCGCCGGTTCATTGTTCAACGTTAAAAGCCGCGGACGAGCTAAAAATTTTGTGTCTGTTTGAGTCCTGAGATAATCAAAAACCAGTTTTAACGAAGTCGGGAAACTCAGGGATCCGGGCGTAAAACCACTTAACATCCCGTCAGGCGCAAAAGCAGAAAGAGGGAAAGCCATGGTTCTGGCAGCGCTCACCACTTGAACGGCATAGGATCCTGCGTTAGTCCAATCAAAACCGAGTTTATCAACGATATTCTTTGAAACATCAAGCATTTCCACTTCAATCATGATCTGCGGCACTGAAACATCAAGCGCAGCTATTGTCTGGGAGATAACTTCCATTTGATTAGGAACATCTGTTATAATCAAGCTATTGGTCCGGTAATCTTCAATCAAAGTCCCTTCGCTCGTTAAAAGCTTCTTTATTGATGAGGTTATGCCGGATTCCTCTTCCTGTTTCCACTTTCCTTTATCTTCCGAACTAGAGCTTCCGGTTGAAGCGCCGCCTGAACTACTACTACTTCCGCTGCTACTTGAACTATCGGAAATGTAATTGCTCTCTTCTGACTTCATAGAAGACGTAGAAACAGTCGCATGCTTGAGATAAAAAACCTTGGTAATTGTCTCGGTCCTCGGTTTTCCCCAATCTTTGACCAGGAAAATGTTTGATCCGCGTTCAAGTTCAAAGGAAAGGTTATTGGCTTTAAATAATTTTCCGATTGCATCCTGAAGCGGGACTTTATCCAAATACAGGGTTAAGGTCCGATCCTGCACAGCCTCGGAAGCGATAAAGTTAAGGCCTGACTGCACTGAAAACACTTTCAGGATGTCCTTAAGGCTGGCATTCTGCAAATCCATAGAAATCGTTGCTTCAGGATTTGGCAAAACGATATCACTGGCGGCCTGAGCGCAGGGCAAAAAATTACATGCGCAAAAAAGAAAAATGAAAACAAAGACTTTAATGATAATTTTCATAACAAGCCTCCTTTAGTATCGGCGTCTGTCCCTGCATTTGCAGGCGTGGAAAGAACTGACTTCATATTTTTATATAATACGACAATTCCGCTGCTCTTAATTTCAAGAATTTGCACCTCGTCCAGGAAATCGCCTTCTCGTAAAACCTTATTATTGATAATGACCTGCGGTTTTTGAGTCCCCCAGATAACTCCCTGCACGGTTAAAGCCGGAAGCACTATCTTCTCTTGCCCCGTAACTTCCCGGACAGCAGTTGTTTCTTTTTTTACGCCCCCCTCAAATGGATCACGAGAAGTTTGTTCCGTATATTGAACATGCGGTCTATCGATAACACTATCATCTGAAGACTGGGCAGGTTCCAGGGCTTTTATTTTTTCCAGCTCGCCTAAAAATGCAAGCGCCTGAACCGGCATATATAGTATTATTGCCAGTATCACAATAAACACAATTTTCGGGAAATAACTGCGTATTATCATATCGTTATTTTATAAGAACCGTGCTTATTTCCAAATCAGCCGTAATAAGATCGGTTGTCTCAGGTGCCCCCTGGTTCGATTTAAGATCAAGACGATTTACCTTAAATACAAACGGATGGCTTTCCAACTGGCCCATAAAACTCCCCAGGGCATGGTAGGAAGCGGCCAAAACCGTATAGTTAATGACGTACTCTGAAACGACAGGGCCAACCTTTTCATCGGCCGGCCGAACCGATGCTATCCGTACCCCGGAAGCCACCGCAAGCGAATTAATCGTATCCATTACAGAACTTAAATCTTTCTGATTAATAAACTTTTTATATGCCGCAAGTTTCTTTTCTGAATTCCCGATATTCAATAATTCCGCATTCTTCCTTGTTTCATTTTCCTTTTCTTCCTTTAAACTATTCAAAAACTGCTGCTGTCCGACATATAACCGGTAGCAGACAAAAAGAGCAATAACAATAAGAATGATATTGATTACCTGATTCTTATACTTAATTGAAAGATTACCTGATTCCATAGGCCCTCATTATTTCCCCTGCTTGCAGGAAACAGAAAAATCACTTCTCCTGGATGACGCATCACTTGACTGCTGAACCGAAATAAGATTGATCTGGTCAAAAATCTTTTGGAACTGCGGATCGCTTTTCAAACTAATAATGAACTTGTTAACCGCCTCAAATTCTTTCGTGCTGCTGCCCAACGCAGCGCTCCCATTCAACGTCAACTCCGCCTTACCGGACTGCTGCGAATAGGAGAATGTGGTCAACCAGACACCTTCAGGGATCAGTTTGGCGATTGAATTCATCGGCGTGGTGACATATAATTGTTTGTACAGGATATCGTCAAGAGCTTTGATCTTTTCAGTATACTGCGTATTGATCCCCACGAGTTCGTCATAGGAACTGGCTGCACTGGCAGTCTGAACCGTAGGACGCTCTGACTTGATTTTTTCAACGTCCTGTTTTACCGGATAACTAAGATACTGCCCGTATCCATACACGCCGCCGCACATTAACAACGCTACAAGGACCAGCCTAAAATCAAGCTGCACACCGTTTACGAGTGAAGCTATCTCTAAACCAAAAGCACCTGACTTACCCGGAGCAGACGCGCGGCCCGATATAAGGTTAAGCTTTACGTTGGTTTTTGTTATTTTTGAAAAACTGGCGCTAAAACCTTTGATTATACTCAGGCTATACGTACCGACCCTGCCAAGAACCTTGCTTGAATTAATAAAAACACCCGGCAGCCCAAGTTCCTTGCTGAAAGACTCAAGATCAACACGCAAATCGTCATTAACAAGAAAAATAATCTTTTCGAGTTTTCTTCCCGGATATTTTCGGTTATAAAAGTCAACGGAAACCCGAAGTTCAGTTTTTAGTTTTTCCAATAATTGCTGGGGAGTAAGCGCCGCGGTCTGCAATGATTCATCAGAAGCAACCGAAAGAGTGATATCGCGGCTAAAAAGGGGAAATCCGTTCGCAAGTACGATGAAATTCACCTCATCATCTTCCTGAATATCAACATTCAGGACCGCGACAACACCACGCTGACCGAGCCCCGATAATTTCACAAACCGTAAAGCGCTAAAAGCGGCATATTCAATAGCGTTAACCTTGACATTAATCTGGTTGAGGATCGATAAATATTTGTTCAGGGTCTCTTTTTTAATGCCGGCGAACAAAACAATGTTTCTGCGCCCCACCTTATCATATTCGACTTGATAATCGGCAACTAAATCTTCAATCTTAAACGGTATATATTTTTTTACTTCAAAATTAACCGCGCTTCGCAATTCTTCAGATGGCAACAAAGGCATTTCAAATGTACGGATGACAAGATCGCTGCCGGAAAGCGCAAGCGTAGCCTCTGTCGGCTCAATTTTATTCCTTCTTAATTCGTCCTTAAAAACAGCGACCAATTTGAGCTCTTCCGGGATCTTCTCTTCCGAACCGGAAGCAACAAGGGATGATCTGTTGATCTGAACAGTGTTAATGATCTTGCGGGCCTTTGTCTCTACAAGGCTAATGATATGCGGACCAAAGAATATGCCTAACGAACTCATTGCTTATCTCCCAATTTACTGACCCGACGCCTGCTCTTAAGCCACGAGTCGATTTCCCGGCGATCGAACCGCCAAACACCCCCCACCTTAATCCCGGTGATTTTTCTTTGGTTAAGCCAATTGTATATTGTCTGCTTTTTAAGCTTGAGGTAGTCAGCTAATTCATCTACGTCGATAAGCCTTGCCATATATTTTTATCCTTTGTTCCCCATTCTTACGTGTGCTTCATTAAAACATAAACAAGTTAATTTGTCAAGTGTTTTTTATAAAGCTGTGTCCTAATCTTACTCAAACTTACTTGTATTTACACATAATTTTTTCCCGTCGGATAATAAGTGCCTACCCGTTATAATAAACTTACTTATTTCATAATAGATTTACTTATATTAGTACGTGCGGGAAAAATCAGGGAGCCAAGGTATAATCGGTAATTGCCTGGATACAAAAATCAATCCCATTGGGAGGACGGCAGGTATTTCTATCTCCCTGGCAATTAGCATTTGCGGGACAAAAGATAACACGCACATTATTTATTGAAGGAGGCAATGCTCCGTTAGGATCGACAAAAACACACGGCACATTATTGGGGCAGGAATTAACCGGAGCATAGGTAAGACGCCCCGACTGCAGGTTTGCTCGAGCCCAATTCATGGCGGCGAGTCCCGCATAATAAGCCTGGGTACGCGAGATCTGATGCCGGCTTGAGCGGCCCTGACCAAGCATCATGTTAAGAACAATATTGGCCAACAAAGAAACGATGAGTATTGTCATAAGAACCATAAATAGTGCAATGCCTTTTTTACGGTTCGTAACGTTCATCGGGATACCCTTAGTCATTTTTTCTCAAACTCACCCGAAACTCACCTGCCTCCTGCTGCACAACAACATGACCTTCTCGTGAAAGCCAGCCAAGGCTCATCAGAACATTATCGCGCGGCTTGTCGATCCCCTTGACTAAGTCAGCAAGATTAACCTCCCCATGCTGATCAAGGTAATGCCAAATATCTCCGGCTACAATTCCAATTTCAGTAATCATAGAAGCCCTCCTCCTTATTTTATTGTAAATCAACGAACCTATCTGTCAACATAAATCTAGCACTATGGAGAACTTACAAAGCAAGTATAGCATAAATACTTACAAATACCTTATTCAATGTTAGTTCAAGGTTTTTAGCACTGCGTTGTGTGATAGTAGGTACGAGCAAAAAAAACAAGCTGAAAACTAACGGCTAAAACCGAAGTCATCTACTTTTTATTATAACTACCGCATCTCGGGCACGTTGTAATAGTGTCTTCTTTGGTATTAATATACGTATAGGTACAGACAGAACAAAACCAGATATACCGCGGATCCAACGATATTTCCCTATCTTTGCGCCTGGAGACAAAAAACCAAGCAATAATAAAGTACCCGATCAGTAACAGCATGCACCCGGTAATCGCTACGGAAAAATCAATTGGAATCATCGTTAATTTTAGGCCGTAAATCAATTTTAACTGTTTGCCACCCTCCTGAAGTAAGCCGCGCTTGCTGCATAAAAAGATACCGGTCAATATACCGCATGCTTAACAAATCGGCATCCAGATTCCCCGATGAAATCTTTCGCATAATAGTAATTGCGTTGTATTTATCAAACGAGTCGACTTTAAACATAAGTTCAATATGCACGTGCTGCCTATCCTTGAAAAATAAAAGGAAATTATACGGCAGCTGCGGATACAGCATAACCACAGATTCCGCACGAAGCGGGACCGGTTTCTTAATATCAGGCAGCAGACGACACGGCTCTTTTTCATACGGGACCGCCATACCGACAGCAGGCTTTATCGCATATCGAAAATCATATTCTATCGGCGATTGATGCGGGATAAGCAGCGTTTGATCGATTTTCCGTGCGACACTGTTTGACTGTTTTGAGGAAACATCGATATCGATATGCTCGATAAGCCGTCCCAAAAAAGATACTTCGGCATAACGGGGAGGAGAAAATGGTTTACCGAAAGAAACGCAAAAAACCGCCGCCACACAGCAATGGGCGGCAAGAGAAATCGCTAAACTCGCATTACGGAGCGATCGTGTCATTTCGTTAATGAGTAGTGGCGAGCGCAACCTTTTGAACCCCTGCTTTTCGAGCCGCATCAAGCAGAGAAACAGTGTATTCTAAAGGGCATGCCGCATCTGCCTTAATTAATAAAGAACATTTCTTGTCAGCCGCTAAAGAAAATAATTTCACCATCTGGTCAGGGCTTTGCGGTTTATTTTCAAAATAAACAATATGTTCCTGAGACAGGACAAGGACAATCTGCTCGTGCATTATCCCCTCTGCCGTAACAGCCTTTGGAAGCGAAACCCGAATGCCGGGTTGGATCTGTAGAACAGGCGCCGCAATAATAAAAATCAGGAGCAGGAATAAAACCGATAAAAAAGGGACATAACTAATGCCGCCCCATCCACTTTCAAAATGCAGATTCCGTTTAAATCTCATGGGCTTTATTCAGTAAGAAAATTAACCAGTTCAGTTGAGGACTTTTCCATATCTAAAATACAGGCATTGACCTTGGCTACAAAATAGTTATATGCCACAAAGGCAAGTATCGCGACTGCTAAACCAAATGCCGTAGTTACAAGAGCTTGCCAAAGCCCACCGGATAAATCAAGAGCGGTAAATACCCCCGCCGACTGCGCCCGTGACTGCGCCTCATAAAAACATTTCACCATACCAAGCACCGTTCCTAATAAACCCAACAATGGAGCTATATGGGCAACCGTCGCCAAAATTGGCAAGTTACGTTCAAGCTGCGGAATCTCATATAATGAAGCATCTTCAATAGCTTCTTTTATTTGCGGCCGGGAACGGTCATATTTTAAAATACCGGCTTTTAAAACGTGCGAAACCGGGGTTTTACTCTTCTCGCACAACTCGAGTGCTTCCTTAATTTGGTGCCGTTTAACCTTTTCCAAAAGAGCCGAAAGCAGTTCCTGAGAGTCCTGGCTGATCCGCCACAACATAACTGACTTTTCAATAATGATCGTAACAGCTACAATCGAACAAAGCACCAGCGGAAACATCATCGGACCGCCTGCTAAAAAAAGCTGCCACGCATTCAGGGTAGAACTCATTTCTCACCTCGATTATTTTAAGTTTGTCTTAAGAGCATCAATGCGCTCTTGGGCGAATTTTGACTCATCAACATTCAAAGCGACAATTCTTTTATAAATAGCTGCGGACTCTCTCCACTTGTGCGCGTCTTCATACATGCCTGCTACACGCAACAAAGCCTTAACCGTCAAATCCTTATTATCAGCGTATAAATAGGTGACTTTCAGATACTCCGCTACCGCATCTTCAAATTTTTCCTGGGCCTGGAGCACTTCGGCAATCTTGAACTGGATACTTGCGGTCTCACGGACAGAAACTACCTGGAGACTTTTTCGGAGATAATCGAGCGCATCGGTATAATTATTAAGCTTACGGTAAATCTCCGCTATCTTAGGATAAATGAGCCCTGCAAAATTCGGCTTTTCCGTCACCGCATCTTTATAGGTTTTCAAAGCCAGATCTATCTGGTCTGACTTCGCATAAACATCTGCCATAGCAATAACCGCGGTTCCGGCTAAATCGGCCTTGCCAAGTTCGGTAACTTTTTTAAAGTTTTCTATTGCTGCCTGAAAATTCCCTTCATCGTCATCAATAGAACCTAAGGCATAATATGCATCCGGAACCAGATTGCTCTTGGGATAATCCTGAATTAACGAAGAAAAATATCTTCGCGCCAGATTAAAATCCTGATGACGATAATAATATTCCCCGAGCCACCACATAACTTCGACGGTAAGGCTCGAATCGGGATATTTTGAACGAAGGGCCTTAAAGCGGGCCATAGCTTCATCTTCATTGCCCATACGATAATAGGCATCGGCAATTTCATATTCTGCTTTCTGACACATCTCCTGATCTTGAGCAAACTCCCGGGTAATACTTTTAAACACTTCAATCGCTTCGGCAAAATTTGAAAGATTGTAATAACTTGTGCCCAATAAATACATTGCCTGGGCACGTAACGAGCTGTCTTTGAATTTTTGTTGAAACCCTGCAAAGATTTCACGGCTTGCGTTATAATCCTCCCTCTGAAAATAGGTCAAACCTAACGCGTAGGTAGCATCATCGACAAGTTTTGAATTCTGAAAGGTATCGATCAACTTACGGAAAGCAAGAACCGCCGAATCATACTGGGAGCTTTTTAAAAGCGTTAACCCAAGCTGGTATTGCACGTAATCGCTGTAAAAACTATCGGGATAATCGCGTAAGATAGCATCGTAGGCATCAACTGCCTTGCGATATTCACCGGAATCCTGATAGGTATCGCCGATTTGACACAACGCGGCAACTTTTACTACTTTATCTTCGCTCAGCTTGGCAATTTTCTGGAATTCTTCAATAGCCCGCTTGAATTCGCCTTCTTTTAAATAAACCCACGCCAGGCCGTAATGAAGTTTATCAACAACCTCCTGCGGGACCGACCCGGAAATTTTCTCCAAAGCCTTTGTGTACACCTCAGCGGCATCCTTATACTCTGCCATGTTATATAACGCATCTGCTTTCCCCAAGAATCCCTGCAAAAGTACGTCCTGATCATCACAAGAACCAAGCAACTCATCATACGAAACGCGGGCCTCCGAATACCGTTTCGTTTCGAGAAAAAGCAGCGCTTTTCCCAAAGAAAGGATATCGCGTCCCGCTTTCTCAAGATTTTCCTGTTTTAAATCGGAAAAGGCATCCTGAGCCTCTTTATATTTCTTTAATTTCAGATTTGACCATCCAATACCGAGCCTGGAAAGTGCCTGCAAACGCTCGTCTTTAGAATCCCGCACAACTTTAGCATAGCTATCAATGGCTTCGGCAAAATTGTTCAGGTAATAGTTTGCTTCGGCAGCGTAAAAATACAGGTACGAAAGTTTGATGGGATCTTTTGCAAAATATTTTTCGAATGACCCGATCTTTGATTTCAATACTTCATACTCTTTAAGGTTGTATAAACATTCAATGATTTTAAGGCGGCTGTCAATGCTGACCGGCTCATTCGGAAACTTTTCATCGATAAAGGAGAACCGCGCTAGTGCTTCTTTGTATTTCTGTTCTTGAAAAAGGGACCAGCCGAGGGAATAATACGCGGAAACCGCATACGAAGATTGGGGATATTCATCGATGACTTTCTGGTAGAATGCCGCCGCCTTGCTGAAATTGTTACCTTTAAAATGAACTTCGGCTATCCAATACAAAACCGCATCCTGGATTTTTTTAGACGAAGGATCCTTCAGCAATTCTTCAAATTTTGAAAGAGAATCGAGAAACCGGCTCAGATGGAAATAGCATTCCCCCACCAAAAGGCTTGCCTCCGGCGCTTTTTCAGATGAAGGGTAGGCCTTCAGAAATCGTTCCAAAAGCCCGAGGCTTACATCATAGAAACCGTCTTCAAATGCCTTTTTTGCGACGTACAAAGACTCGTCTTCTTTTGATTGCACTGCTTCTTGCGCGTATGCACACGAAGGCTCAACCACGGCGCAACAAAGAACACCGACGACAAAAAAGAATACGCAGGCATCAATTTTTCCACAATTATTTTTCATTCTCGTAAGGATGGTTGTAATTTGGTTTCACTATACCACTGTCTCAGAGCTGCTTCAATACTTTTCGCAGGAATACTCCGGTATATGATTTTTCCGATTTCATGATTTCATCGGGACTCCCGCAGGCAACAAGATACCCGCCGCGATCTCCGCCTTCCGGCCCTAAATCAATAATATAATCGGCTGATTTGATCACTTCCAGATTATGCTCGATCACCAATACGGTATTGCCCATATCAACAAGCCTCTGCAGTACACGTACGAGTTTGTCAACATCGGCAAAATGCAACCCTGTTGTCGGCTCATCCAGGATATACAAGGTTTTTCCGGTCGCTTTTTTACTCAATTCCGCGGAAAGTTTAATACGCTGCGCCTCACCCCCTGAAAGTGTTGTGGCGGTTTGGCCAACTTGAATATATCCCAGCCCGACTTCATGCAAATAATGCAATGTATTCTTAATTCGCGGAATATTCTCAAAAAACTCCAATGCTTCCTCAACCGTCATCTCTAAAACATCGGCAATGGATTTACCTTTATAGGTAACCTCCAGCGTCGCCGCGTTAAAACGCCTCCCCTTGCAAACATCGCATTTCACATAGATATCGGCAAGAAAATGCATTTCAATCTTCTTGATACCGTCACCGGTACAGGCTTCACAACGCCCTCCCTTGACATTAAACGAGAACCGGCCGGACTTATAGCCGCGCGCGCGCGACTCAGGAAGGCTTGCGAATAAATCACGGATAGCTCCAAAAACACCCGTATACGTCGCGGCATTTGACCGGGGAGTCCGTCCTATCGGAGATTGATCAACAACAATGACTTTATCAATATGCTCAAGACCCGTTACCTTGCGGCAGGCTCCCGGACGATCTTTTGATTTATATAATTTCTGCGCAATACGACGGTAGAGAATCTCATCGATCAATGTCGACTTTCCGGAACCGGAAACTCCCGTGACACAGATAAAAACACCGAGCGGGAATGTGACGTCAATATCCTTGAGATTATGCTCCGTTGCTCCGATAACATGGATACATTTATTCTCCCGTACTTTCCTCCGGGTCAGTGGAACGGCAACGGCAATCTCACCCCGTAAATACCGGGCAGTCAAAGAATCTTTACATTTCATAAATTCATCGGTAAACCCGGCGCAAACAACTTCTCCCCCGTGACGGCCTGCCCCTGGCCCCAAATCAACGATATAATCGGCAGCTTTCATCGTATATTCGTCATGCTCAACAACAATCAGCGTATTGCCCAGATCCCGCAATGTGCACAATGTTGCAAGGAGCTTCTCATTATCCCGTTGGTGCAATCCTATGCTAGGTTCGTCAAGAACGTAGAGAACTCCCACAAGCCCGGATCCAACCTGTGTAGCAAGACGTATCCGCTGGGCCTCTCCTCCCGACAACGTCGAGCTCATCCGGTCCAGCGTTAAATACTCCAACCCGACGTTCGAGCAGAAGGTAAGCTTTTGGTTAATTTCTTTCAGTATTTCTTCGGCAATAACACACTGCTCATGAGAAAGCTTCAGCGTTTTAAAGAATTCACGAGCACCGGCAATCGACATCTGCGTTACTTCATAAATATTCTTCCCACCGACATAAATACTCAAACTTTCCTTTTTTAGGCGGGCACCGTGGCAATCCGGGCATGGAAGAGTCGACATAAAACGCGATATCTCCTCTTTTAAATAATCGCTCTCTGAATTCTTAAAAATCCGCTCCAAATGCGGGATAATCCCCTCAAACGGTTTATCATTAACCTCAACATGAGTGCCATACAAAAGAGCTTTTTGTATGGATTTGGGGAGCTTGCAAAAAGGCACGTCAAGGTCAATATCCATCTGGCGGGCAAGTTCCCTCAAAAGCCAGCGATAATACATAATATACCCTCTACCGCCCCGCCTCCAAACCGCAATAGCACCTTCATTGATTGATTTATTTTTATCGGGAATCACCAGGTCGGGATCGAACTCAAGTTTAATGCCAAGTCCGTTACAGGCAGAGCAGGCGCCATAGGGGGAATTAAAAGAAAAAATACGCGGTTCAACTTCAGCATAACTGATGCCGCATTTTGAACAAGCATACTGTTCGTTAAAAAGTATATCTTTAAAAGAAGCCGAGGCAATACTCAGGATCCCTTTGCCGACCTTTAACGCTGTCTCGACAGAATCGGTCAGGCGTTTTTTAATCTCCGGTTTTACCACAAGACGGTCAACAACAACTTCAATGGTATGCACCTTGAATTTTTTCAAAACGATCTTTGCCGGCAATTCATAGAGTTCTCCGTCAACACGGCAGCGCGTAAAACCGGCTTTTTGAATATGCGAAAAAATGTCGCGATACTCCCCCTTTTTCCCCGCAATCAGAGGGGCCAAAACCTGGATGTGACTGCCTTCCGGCAGATTCATGATACGCTCAACAATTTCCTGTGAACTCTGCCGAGTAATCGGCTGTCCGCATTGATAACAATGCACAATGCCGATACGGGCGAAAAGGAGCCTCAGGTAATCGTACATCTCGGTTTGGGTTGCGACTATTGAACGCGGATTACTGCCTGCCGAACGCTGTTCAATTGCAATTGCGGGAGAAAGGCCTTCAATATACTCAACCAGGGGTTTCTGCAGTTGATCAAGGAATTGACGGGCATAGGCTGAAAGGCTCTCCACATATCGACGCTGCCCTTCAGCATAAATAGTATCGAAAGCAAGGCTTGATTTACCCGAACCTGAAAGACCGGTTACGACGATAAGTTTATTGCGGGGAAGGGTAAGATTTATATTTTTCAGGTTATGCTCGCGGGCTCCCCTGATTATGATGGAATCATTCATAACGTAAATAGTATGCCTAAAAAATCCCGCCCTTTTTTCGCGTATTGCGATCGTGTTATGCGTATTGCCTAATTAAATGCCATACGCACGACACAATACTCACGACGAAAAAAGGGCGGAACTGTATTACTTATTTCTTTTTACCTTTTTTGCCGCCTCTTTTCATTTTGGCAGCAGAAACATCACCCTGTTTGTCCAAGAAGTAGAGATATCCCTCTTTCCTCTTGATACCAACCTTGGCGACCTTCTTGGGGCTACCACCTTTCTTTCCGCCCCGAGCCATCTTCGCACAAGAAACATCACCTTGTTTGTCGATGAAATAGAGCAACCCCTTTTCACGCTTAACTCCGACTTTCGCGACTTTTTCAGCCATTTTTGTTTCACCCCCCTTCACGAGTTACATTGTTAAGAACCAATACGCACCGGTTCCAGTATCTGTTTCAATGCAGCTTGAGCAGACAAAACTGCCAAATAACTTGTTTTTGGATTATCGGGATGCAACACATTTTCAGTCCGCGTAACGATGCGCCCGGCATCCGAAACAACTTCAATTTCATGAACATTCCTCTGCAGATTTGGTGAAGCAATAATACGCACACGTGTCTTATCAACACCAAGACCAGCCAAACTCAACACCGCAGCAACATTAATGTTCTGCGGGAAATGAATAACAGCCTGCCGCGCTGTCCCATTAAAAAGCACCATATCCTGCCGCAATTTCGCAAGATTGATCCGTTTTTTTTCGACAAACGCAACACCTTTGAATGCCTTGGGATTTTTCCGTGTTGTTAAGATTACGCTCTTTATCTTTCCACACGCGGACGCTTTTACCGCATCAACACCGGAAATTGCACCGCTGGGGATATAAACACGACAGCCCTTTTTTCTCGCACCACTCATGAGCTGTTTCATATTCCCCACAAGCCCGCCAACGCTCATAACCATAACATCCCGGCCTTTATCAACGGCCCTGAGAGCAATATCGGATGAAACCTTAGCAGATGCCGCTTCAATCACAAGGTCGGCTTTTAAAATAGCCTGCTCAAGACAGGCAACAGCCAACGACGTCCTTCCGGAAACAAGACGCGATAATGCCTGTGACTTATCCATATCAATATCAAACAAAGCGACAAGCTTGGCAGATTCCGAGAATTTACTGCGAATACCTTTAGCCAAGGAACTCCCGATGGCACCACATCCAACAAGAGCGATTTTTAACATATTATTTTCCTTCAATCACAATGTTATCGATTAATCTGGTTGACCCAATATACACTGCTAAAACGATAAGCGTCTTTCCCGATATTTTTTGTAATGGGACAAGCGTCGCCGCATTGACTATTTCCACGTAATCAATACGGGCACGGCGCACCCGAGCAATTAATCTCCTTATAGCATTCTTGATAGACACTGCGTTACGTTCTCCGCACCGAATCAATGTCCTGGCCACCATAAGCGATTGGCTTAAGATCACAGCATCGTTTCGCTGAGCAGGATTCAAATAGGCATTCCGCGAACTCATCGCCAGCCCGTCAGCATGACGAACGATGGGAACAACCCGCACGGAAACAGGAAAATTCAAATCTTCAACAAAACGTTTGATTATGACAGCCTGCTGCGCGTCCTTTTGCCCAAAATATGCCCTGGCAGGGATCGTGCTATTCAGTAATTTTGCAACCACCGTGGCAACGCCGCGAAAATGTCCCGGCCGGCTTAAGCCGCACAATACATCACCCATTTTCCCAACCGTAATATATGTGCAAAAACCATCCGGGTACATTGATTGAACAGAAGGCGCAAATACAACATCGGCTCCCGAACTTTTACAGACGTTCAAATCTTTCTGAAATGTCCGGGGATATTTTCTGAAATCCTCTTTCGGGCCAAACTGAGTAGGATTAACAAAAATACTGACGATAACCAGATCATTCTCTTTTCTGGCAACCTGTATAAGCTTGGCGTGTCCGGCATGTAAAGCGCCCATCGTAGGAACCAACCCAATGCGTTTTTTAAGGTTACGCTGCGCTAAAGAATACGCCTGCATCTGCTGCGGACTTTTTATAACAATCATATAACCTCACACAAAGGAGTCATCACAAAATCACGTTTAAACATCCGCGGATGCGGAATTGTCAACAACGGAGTCCTGATAATCCGATCTCCATAAAAGAGGATATCTAAATCTATAACACGGGCCCCCCACCGGACCTTTGTTACACGTCCCAGCATCTTTTCGATTTTTTTTAATGCGTGCAGGAGTTTAACGGGTGGAATAGATGTCTCGATTTTTACAACTGCATTCAGGAATTTCCCCTGGCCACGAGGCCCTCCCTGCGGAAGCGTTTCGATAATACTCGACATCCTAATGATTTTGGTCTTCTTCAATGCTTTCATGTAATGCAAAGCTTTTTGTATGTATGCCCTGCGGTTACCGAGGTTCGATCCGATTCCTAAAAAACAAACAGTCATAGTTATGCGATTTTCCGCAAGCGCTCGATAGCCTCACCTATTCTCTCTTTTGGAACAGTGAGTGCCATGCGAATGTACCCTTCTCCATGCTTACCAAATCCAATCCCCGGTGTCACAACAATATTGCCTTTATCGAGCAACAGCGCTGCGAAAGCAATAGAACTCATTTTTTTAGGGACTTTAAACCAGACATAAAACGTAGCTTTCGGATGCGTCGCATCCCATCCCAAAGATTGAAGTCCCGCCACTAAAACATCGCGACGCTCTTGATACAGCGTGCGCATATTCTCAATATGAACCTGCGGACCTTCTAAAGCTACAATACCGGCAAGTTGAATAGCAGTAAAGATACCGGAATCGATATTTGATTTCACTTTGGCAAGCCCGGCAACGAGGTGCGAATTCCCACAGGCCCAGCCGACACGCCACCCTGTCATATTATAGGTTTTTGAAAGTGAATGGAACTCAATGGCGACTTCCCGGGCCCCGTCAATTTCAAGAAAACTCGGCGCCTTATACCCGTCATAGCTCATTTCAGAATAAGCCAGATCAGATACCACAATAAGCTTATGTTTATGGGCAAATGCGACCAACTCCCTATAAAAATCCTTATCCGCGGTCCTGCCGGTCGGATTGTTCGGATAATTAATATACAGGATTTTAGCCTTTCTCAGTACCGCGGCAGGGATTTTCTTCAAATCGGGGAGAAAACTATTGCTCTCCAAAAGCGGCATCAAGTACGGTTTCCCGCCGGCAAATATTGTGCCTCCTTTATAAGGCGGATAGCACGGATCAGGAATAAGTGCATAGTCTCCTTCGTTCAAAAACGCCAGAGGAAAATGCGCGATACCTTCTTTTGAACCGATAAGGGGGAGAACTTCATTTTCAGGGCTCAACGTAACGGTAAAACGGCGTTTATACCAATCGGAGATCGCTTGACGGAGAATTGGCATGCCCTGATCAAGGGCATATTTATGCGTCGCAGGGTCCTGCGCGGCATGATACAACTTTTCGATAATATGCGCAGGCGTCGGCTGGTCAGGATCTCCAATACCTAAATCAATAATATCCCGTCCCTCGGCGCGCGCTTTGCGTTTAGCTTTGTCAATCTCAACAAACAAATAAGGCGGCAAACTCTTCAATCGCTTTGAAAGTTTAAACATGCCTTTTCTTCTCCTCAAAAATTACTCTCTCGGTTTGCGTTTAACCATTATTAATCAGCGTTGAACGGTTCACCGATAACCGAACCCCGCCCACCAGAGGCAACTAAAAACTACCCACTTCCCTCTTACGTACCCAACACATCCTGCATCGAATACAACCCCGCAGGCTTACCCACAATCCATTTAGCGGCACGCAAAGCCCCCAAAGCAAACAGATCCCGCGTATGCGCCTGGTGTTTGATTTCAATGCGCTCAGAATTGCCGCACATAATAATAGTATGGTCTCCGACAATATCGCCGAGTCGAATGGCATGCGTAGGGACAGGACGTCCCACGGTATCAACAATAATTTCCGCCATCTTCTTTGCCGTACCTGACGGAGCGTCTTTTTTTGCCTTATGATGCGCCTCGACAATTTCAATGCTATAATCCGGGCCCAGTTTCTTTACAATCTCAGGCAGCACGGAAAATAAAACATTAACTCCGATAGAATAATTAGGCGTAAACATGACCGGCACGACTTCAGCAACTTCATGTACTTTCTTGACCTGCGCCTCAGTCAAACCCGTTGTCCCCAAAATATACGCTTTACGGTGTTTAGCCACATATGAAAGATGCTCTTCGGTAGCATCTGGAAGCGTGAAATCGATAAAAACATCGACCAAAAAAAGGCCCTCTGAATTGGAAGAAACTTTCAAATTCCTTCCCAAATCTTTACCAATAAGCGGCGTCCCTTTTTTTTCAAGACCGAATGTGATATCAAAATCCTTATCCGCACTCGCAAGCTCAAAAATCCTCCTGCCCATTCTTCCGCAAACACCAGCTATCCCTAATTTAATCATATACGCTTTCCTTCCAGCCGCCGTAACCGGCACGAGGGCGGTAGTTATTTTAACAATCCGTAATCAAGCAACGCTTTTTTAAGTTTTGCAACATTTTCCGGCAGCAGTGCGCTCATCGGCAAACGTAAACCAGGCTCACACATCCCTACAAGACCCATAGCAGTTTTTACCGGGATGGGATTGGTTTCAACAAACATCATTTTAATAAGCGGAAGCATTTTGTAATGAAGTGCTTGCGCTCCGGCGATATCGCCTTGAGCAAAAGCGCTCACCATATCAGCCACGTCGCGGGGAATAATATTGGCAACAACAGAAATAATCCCCGTACCACCGATTGCTAAAACAGGTAACGTTAACGCATCATCCCCGCTTATAAGGTCGAACGTGCCGCCGCACAAATATTTTACCCGCGACATCTGTTCAACATTGCCTGAAGCTTCTTTTACGCCGACAATGTTCTTGCAATCACAGGCCAGCTTTGCCACTGTCTCCGGCTCAATATTAACTCCCGTACGCGATGCTATGTTATAGAGGATAATCGGGATTTTTACCGCATCGGCAACCGCTTTAAAATGCTCGTACAACCCTTTTTGAGTCGGACGGTTATAATACGGCGAAACCTGCAGTGAAGCATCAGCCCCTGCTTTCTCTGCGTGCCGTGTCAAAATCACCGCTTCTTCCGTCGAATTTGAACCGGTCCCCGCAATAACAGGAACACGTTTCTTAACCTGCTTAATGGTAATCTCAATTACTTTCTCGTGCTCGTCAAGTGAGAGAGTCGCCGACTCACCAGTCGTACCGCAGGGGACTATACCGGATGTGCCGTTATTTATCTGGAACTCAATCAGCTGAGCAAGCTTTTCCTCATCAACTTTTTTATTTTTAAACGGCGTTACTAACGCTACCATTGAACCTTTAAACATCCCTCTACTCTCCTTTACTAGCATTAAATTGATATGCCATTTCCTTTAAAGCACGTATTCTTTTTTCAATCGGCGGATGGGTTGCGAATAAATTCCCCATCCAATCCTCCCGCATCCCAACGGCAGAACCTTTGGGATCGGCTATGCATAAATGCGCTGTCCCCTGATTAATGGAGCGTGTTGGAGAAGTATACCCGTTTATTTTTTCAAGTGCCGAAGCAAGCCCTAATGGATTTCTCGTTAAAGCGGCGCCGGAAGCATCAGCCAGCGATTCTCTTTTACGGGAAACTGCCATAGCCATAAGCTGCGAAAGGATCGGCGCAAGGATTATTGCAATAAACCACACTGCTAGAATAATCAAAGCAATCGGCCCGCTGCCTTCAGACCGTCTGCTTGAGCGGCTCCGGCCAAACCATAAAGATCGGCCCGCCCAATCAGCAAGTAACGCAATCGCCCCAACCATAACCGCCAGAATGAGCATGAGCCGGATATCAAAATTCTTAATATGGCTCATTTCATGGGCAGCAACACCCTGCAGTTCATCGCGATTCAGTGCCTCCAAAAGCCCCCTGGTTACCGCAATAGAACTATGCTCTGGATCTTGCCCGGTTGCAAATGCGTTGGGATCAGGGTCATCAATGATATATGTTTTCGGCACAGGGATTCCGGCAGCAATGCTCATCTCTTCAATGATATTATGCCATTGTTGTTGTTTCGGATCATTCATATCAAGCGGCACTGCATGAGTCGATGAAAGTATCATCTTGTCACCATAGGCAAAACTCATATAACTTGATCCGACCCCGAACAGGAACGCTACCCCGGTAAAAACCGGGAATTGCATACCCGATCCATAAAAATAATCGAACCCGAACCCGATACAAAGAAAGAGCAGTATTACAAAGCTAATAACAACCCAACTTGCGCGTTTATTGGCAGCAGCCTGTTCAAGAATATTCATTATTTCAAATTCAAGTCGACCTTTGGCACATCCCGTTCAGCAGCATCGGTAATCTCAAAAAGCTCCTGTTTGGTAAATCCAAACATACCTGCAACAATATTAGACGGAAATGTTTGCTGTGCAATATTAAATTTCGTCGCAATATCATTATAAAACTGCCTGGCAAAACCAATACGATTTTCAGTTGAAACAAGCTCTTCTTGAAGTTTCGAAGCATTTTCGTTCGACTTCAATGTCGGATAATTCTCGACCAACGCGAACAATTGCCGCAATGCGCCGGTCAGCATATTCTCAGCTCCCGCCTTTTCAGCAACGCCCTGAGCGGAAATTGCCTTATTACGAGCCTCGATAACCATGGTCAAGGTCTTTTGCTCAAAATTCATAACGCCCTTAACGGTCTCAATAAGATTCGGGATAAGGTCATGCCGTCTCTTAAGCTGAACATCGATTTGTTTCCAGCCGTTTAAGGTTTCATTCTTTAAAGAAACCAAACCATTAAAAGTACCGATAAGCCAGACAACAATAATAACGACTACTGCAAGAAGTATCCAAAGCGTCATCATACGCCTCCTTTAAGGGATATTAGCAGATCTTCCCTTCAAAAACAAAACTGACTTTACCTTCCAACCAGACATCCCTGAAACTATTTCCCTGACGATTGAAATAGATATGTAAGTTCTCGTTACTTCTCGTATGAACCACCACGTCCCCATCACAACAGGTTTTTGACGCGAAAATAAGCGCTGAGGCAGTACTCCCCGTCCCGCAGGCAAGCGTCTCATCCTCAACGCCGCGTTCATACGTACGGACCGCAATCGAGTTCTTACCAAGCACTTCGATAAAATTAACATTCGTGCCGCGCGGCGCAAAATAAGGGTGATTTCGAATAGCCCTCCCGATAGCAACCACGCCGATAGAACCGAGTCCTTCGGTAAAGACAACAACATGCGGTACGCCGGTATTAATAAAATTAACCCGTAATTTCCTGCCGTTCACCACAAGCGGGATATCCAATTTCAGCTTGTGCGGATCCGTTAATTTAACTTTTACGGAATCCTTATGGACCTCGGAATCAATTATCCCGGCACGGGTCTCAAGCCGGATATTTTTTTTGTTTTTAAGCGCAAGCCGGTTATGCGCGTATAACACTGCGCAGCGGGCGCCATTTCCGCACATTTCAGCTTCTGAACCATCGGAATTAATAATACGCATACGCAGATCGGCTTTTTTCGACTTCTCGAGAAACAAAACCCCATCAGCGCCAATACCGTATTTCCTATCACACAAACATTGAATTAACTTCGTGCGCCTATGTGGCTGTATAATCGTGAGGCCATTCTCTATCACGATAAAATCATTGCCGGTACCAACCATTTTTGTAAACACCAGACCGCTCATCTCGTACTCCGTAAAAATGCGGGGACCACTTCATTTCGAATCAAATCCCGGAAATCTTCTCTCCTGCGGATTTCAAACATTTTATTTTTAACAACCAAAACTTCAGCACAACGGCACCGGGAATTATAGTTACTGGACATGCTAAATCCATAAGCCCCGGCACTCATAACTGCGATATAGGCTCCTTCTTTAACAAACGGGATACGGCGTCCCTTAGCAAAAAAGTCCCCGCTTTCACAGATCGGGCCGACAACATCAACTTTGACGTATGACCGGGCGCCTTTGTGACCTTGTGCCCCTGCTCGCTTAAGAGGCACGATCTGGTGATACGCATCATACAACGCCGGGCGAATCAAATCATTCATTCCGCCGTCAACGATAAGAAAGGTTTTTTGAGGGGTCTTTTTGACGTATAAAACCTTTGTCAGCAAAACACCGGCATTCCCGACAATAAACCTGCCCGGTTCCATAATAATTTTCAACCCTGTTTTCTTTAAAAGAGGAACGATCCTTTTGGCATAGATAATCGCGGTCTGCGGTTTTTCTTTTCTATAAATGATACCTAAACCGCCTCCGATATTCAAATACTCCAGCGCAATACCTCTTTTTTTCAGTCGCTCAATAAAATCTATGACTTTTTTAATCGCTGCGATAAACGGCGCGCTCTCTAATATCTGGGAACCGATATGTATATGCAACCCGCTTATTCGTACATTTTTAAATGATCCGCCACAAGAAAGTATTGTATACGCGTTCTTTAAATCGATCCCGAATTTATTCGTCAGTTTTCCCGTTGTAATAAATTTATGCGTCTTAGCTTCCACATCCGGATTAATCCGTATAGCCACCCGCGTAACCGTACGAAGTTTTCCAGCGATGCGGTTGATGTTTGCCAGCTCCGGCAAGGATTCAACATTAAAGAAAAGAATCCCTTTCCGGATCGCCGCTTCTATTTCAACATCAGTTTTACCGACCGAGGCATAAACAATACGCTCGGGAGGGCATCCGGCTTTCAACGCCCTGGAAAGCTCACCACCCGACACAATATCAAGTCCCGCGCCTTTTTGGACAAGAGAACGCAATATCCCAAGATTGGAATTCGCTTTTACCGAATAACAGATAAGCGGCCGGATTTCCTTGAACGCTTCCTGCAGTTTTAGCAAATGCCCCGTGAGTGTTTGATAACTATACACATATACCGGCGTCCCGAATTTTTGTGCGATAGTTTCAAGAGGCACATCCTCACAACACAAGTTGTTCTTTTTATACCCGAAATCGTGCATAGTTTCCTTATATTAATCAAAACAAACCCAGCCGCACGTAAGGTAACCGCCGCCGACTCTTCCTTCGATATCGCCCGTAGCCGGCACATAGCGGCACGCCATATCATTATATCGCCCACCGCTTCCACCCAGCCAATGGGTATATTCATAGATATAGGCAAAACAGGCTCGGTGAGCCCCAATATTCGTCGTCGTAGGCAACCAGCCAGACGGTCCCCACTCCTGCGCGATGCGATTCGTTGTCCCCATGGTAGGGCTGGTCACTTGGCTAGCCCAGCGATTAATGGAACGAAGATACAAGTCATTCACATCCGCATTACCCTTGACCTGTCCGTTAGGCGCCGGCTGTTGAATATTCTGCGTTCCAACGCCGACATTTCCTTCAATGATCGCAGTATCATCGGCAACAGCTGCAGTAGAATAGTTTCTTCCTACTTTTAACTGATGCGTTGCAAGTTCACGATAACTGCCGCTTGGTGACGGATAATACGTCGTTATCGTCAGCGTTTCCTGAGCAAACACGCCTCCAGCAAGTGAAAATACCAGACACAAAACAGAAAAAATACTTTTATGCATTAAGCTTCTTTTTCCAAAGCGCTATCTGTCTCTCAACACAAACCGGGCTCGTGCCGCCCCATGAGGTCTTTAAGTTAACAGACGCCTGCGCATTAAGGATCCGTATAACATCCATTCCTAAAAACGGTGAGAAGTGTTTGAGTTCCCCCGCGCTTAGCGTAGAAATTCTACGCCCCTTATCAAGACACTCCCGCACTATTTTTCCAACAACATCATGCGCCTGACGATATGAAACGCCTTTTTTAATCAGGTATTCTACAATATCAACTGAAAAGAGTGCTTCATCAAGAAGTTTCGCGGTTATTGCTTCTTTTTCAACAACGATGTTCTGAAAAAGCGCGATAAAAATCTCAATAACATCGCACACCGTATCAATCGCGTTAAACAGAGGCGGTTTATCCAGCTGCATATCTCGGTTATAAGAAAGCGGTAGCCCTTTCATCAACACTACGATATTGGTTAAATCTCCCTGCACTTTCCCCACCGATCCTCTGATCAACTCAAGGACATCGGGATTCTTTTTATGCGGCATAATGCTTGACCCCGTGCAAAAAGAAAAATCAATATCAATAAAATTGAACTCTTTGGTTGACCACAGAATCAAATCTTCCGCCGTACGGGATAAATGCACGGCTATGATCGAAAGATCCGCTAAGACCTCGATAATAAAATCACGGTCGCTGACGGAATCCATACTATTGCCGGTAACCGAAGCAAATCCGAGCTCTCTGCTCACAAACTCCCGGTCAATAGGCAGCCCGGTGCCTGATAATGCGCAACTGCCAAGCGGCATCCGGTTAATACGCGCATACGCATCGCTTAACCGTTCCTTATCCCTTTCTAAACCCTCAATATAAGCCAAGAGATGGTGTGCCAATAAAACGCACTGCGCTACCTGCAAATGGGTATACCCGGGAATTATAACCTGCTTGTTAGCGTGGGCGAATTTCAGGATCGATTTCTGCAAAAGTGAGATCAACTCAATGAGATCATCGATTTCATCCCGCAGATACATCCTGATATCAAGCGCGATCTGATCGTTACGGGAACGCGCGGTATGCAGTCGAAACGCAGCCGCGCCGATCTTTTTTTCTAGAATAACCTGGATATTCGAATGCACATCCTCAGCCGCTGGATCAAATTTGAATTTTCCCGATTCAATATCCTTCAAAATAGCCTGTAACCCCCGGACAATCGAGTCCGCGTCTTTTTTAGGGATGATCCTGGTTTTGCCAAGCATCCGTGCGTGCGCAATACTTCCAATCACATCAACCTTGGCAAGCCGTTTATCATAAGCAATGCTTGAGGTAAACGTATCAGTCAAAGCGTTCGTCCCTTTTGCAAACCGCGTTCCCCACAGTTTTTTACTCATTATCTTCTCCTACAAAAACGTGATTGCTTCGTCACGATAACGATTATATTAAACATTCCTCGCAATGACGACAAGAAAATCGTCATTGCGAGTCCGCTTTTCCCGCTATCTTACGTATAGTGGGCGTGGCAATCTAAACTACGTATCCGCCTCCGGCGGAACTCAGTCTGTCATCTGTCTACTGTGCTCTGTGAACTAACCCCCCGCCACCGGCGGAAAACAAACTTTGAACCTTGAACATTGAACTATGAACTATAATCGCTACACTCTATCTCTGATACGGCATTCCCCAGAGCCGGATAAATCCCTCCGCTAACTTCTGATTGAATGTATCTTCCTTACCATAGGTGCTTAATGCAAGTTTATACAACGAATACGGCGATGTGCGCGCGACCGGAACACAGGAACCCTTGAAAAGTTTTACTTTCACAGAACCAGTAACATACTTCTGCGTTGACTCAACAAAGGCATCAAGCGCTTTCTTCAACGCGGAATACCAAAGACCGGTATACACCAATTCGGAATACCGCTGCGACACACCGTCCTTGTAATGCATCAATTCCCGATCCAAAACAACACTCTCTAAATCCTTATGGGCCAGATAGAGAATCGTTCCAGCCGGCGATTCATAAATCTCCCGGGATTTAATCCCCACTAAACGGTTCTCAACCATATCCATCCGTCCGACGCCGTAATTACCGCCGATTTCATTCAATTTTACAATCAAATCTTTTAACGGATACGCTTTTCCATTAAGCTTCCGCGGGACGCCTTTTTCAAAATACACTTCAACATATTTCGGTTTATTGGGAGCCTGGGCAGGGCTTTTCGTAATACGATATGCGTCCTCAGGGGGTTCATTCCGGAGGTCTTCCAAAACACCAGACTCAATACTAATGCCCCAGATATTCCTATCAATACTGTACGGCTTTTTCTTTGTAACATCAATTGGGATATTATAGGCATGCGCATATTCGATTTCTTCTTCCCGCGATTTAAACTCCCATTCACGGACCGGAGCGATAATTTGCAGCTTTGGATCCAGTATCGCGGTCGTTACTTCCAAACGAACCTGGTCATTTCCCTTGCCGGTACAGCCATGCGCAACGGCCTGCGCCTTTTCTTTATGCGCAATATCGACCAGATATTTTGCAATCAGCGGACGGCCAAGCGCCGTTGCCAAAAGATATTTCCCTTCATAAATCGAATTTGCTTTAAGCGCCGGGATGATAAAATCGGCAATAAACTCATCCTGCACATCCTTAATATATACTTTCGAAGCACCGGCAACTAATGCCCGCTCTTCAATCTTCTTAAGATTTTCCCCTTTACCGAGCCCCTGCCCAAGGTCGGCGACAAAACAAATAACATCCCAGCCCCGGTCTTTGAGCCAACGAACAATACATGAAGTATCTAAACCACCCGAATACGCTAAAACAACCTTTTTCATTTTTTCTCTCCTGCTCACTGCAACAATTTTATCAAAACAGCCTTCTGCACATGCATCCTGTTTTCAGCCTCATCGAATACAACTGAATTCGCGCTATCAATTGCTTCGGCGGAGATCTCTTCTCCGCGATGAGCCGGCAGGCAATGCATAATGACCACATCCTTGTTCGCTTTCTTGACAAGTTCCATATTGATCTGAAAATCCTTAAAATCGAGCTTGCGTTTTGCTGCTTCCGTTTCCTGTCCCATACTCGCCCAAACATCCGTATAGAGCACATCTGCTCCGCAGGCAGCGTCCACTGCACTATTGGTAACGCGTATCCGCGCACCGCTGGCCTGCGCAATCAGGGCAGCCTCCGCCAACACCCCCGGCAACGGCTCATAGCCTTTGGGGGTACCGATATTCATATGCATACCTACTTTCGCGCATATAAAAATAAGCGAATTGCAAACATTATTGCCGTCACCGACATACGCTAATGTTTTTCCTTTCACCGTGCCAAACTTTTCCCGCGCGGTATATAAATCGGCGAGCGCCTGACAGGGGTGCGAATAATCTGAAAGTCCGTTGATCACCGGGACACTCGCGGCACCAGCCATCTCAAGGCAATTCTTATGTTCAAATGTCCTCAAGACTATGCCGTCAACATAGCGTGACAAGGTTTTTGCCACATCACTGATCGATTCACGCACACCGAGATTGATCTCACCCGGTGACAAATACGTGGTGTTGCCTCCCAACTGATACATCCCGACGCTAAAAGAAACACGCGTTCGATTCGACGGTTTCTGGAAAATAAGCGCAAGGGTTTTGCCCGTTAGAACCGAAGCAAACTTTTTTTTATTTTTTTTAAGCTGATCGGTACGCTTAAAAAGTTCTTCAATCTCCTGAAGAGTCAAATCACCGATAGAAAGCAAATCTTTTTTCATGCCATTCCTTTAAGCACTGTTTCAAGAATCCCCAGCGCTTTATCAATTTCTTTTTTCGAAATCGTCAACGACGGCATTATCCGCAGCACCGTATCATGAGTACAATTAATTAAAAGCCCTTTCTCAATACAGGCATCAACCACCGGTTTACCAGGGCCAGTAAGCTCAATACCCGCCATTAACCCCATACCCCTGATTTCTTTGACAAGGGGACAATGTTCTTGCAAAACAACGAGCCGTTCGAAAAGATACGCGCCCATCTTCTTTGCATTAACCAAAAGCTTTTCTTCCCGCACGGCTTTCATAACAGCAAGGGCCGCACGGCAAATCAGAGGGCTTCCGCCAAAGGTTGAAGCATGCATTCCCGGCTGCAACGTATCCGCAATCTCCTTTTTTACAACCATCATGCCAATAGGCGTGCCGCCTCCCAAAGCTTTCGCCAGGGTCATGATATCAGGCGTGATCCCGTAATTCTGGAAGGCAAAAAATTCGCCCGTGCGTCCGATACCCGTCTGAACTTCATCAACGATCAAAAGCATTTTCTTTTCATCACACAGTGCACGCAACCCCGAAACGAATTCCTTTGACGCAACATTGATACCGCCTTCTCCCTGAATAAGCTCAAGCATAATCGCAACAGTCTTATCAGTAACAGCTGCCCGTACAGCAGCCAGGTCGTTAAACCGCACCTGCTTAAATCCTTCGGGAAACGGCTCAAATCCGTGCATGTATTTCTTCTGACCGGTCGCAGCAAGAGCCGCCAATGTCCGTCCATGGAACGCATTCTCAAAAGTAATAATTTCAAACCTGCCCTGGCCGAATTTACGGGACAGCTTGATGGCGCCTTCATTTGCCTCGGCTCCTGAATTACAGAAAAAAACCTTGGAAGAAAAACTTCGTTTTACCAACTCAGCGGCAAGTTTTGCCTGCGGGATATGATAATAGCTATTGGGAATAAAAATCAACTTTGAAACCTGGTCCCTGATCGCCTGCATTACTTTCGGATGGCAATGGCCAAGATTACCAACACCCCAGCCAGGAAAAAAATCAAGATACTCTTTATTATCAATATCCCACAACCGAGAACCTTTCCCTTTAACGAATACCAAAGGAACTTTGGTATACGTCGGCATTATGTTCTCTTTATATGAATCAAAAACTTCCTGTAATTTCATTTTCGCAATATTTCCTAATCGGTCGATAGTCAATAGTCAATGGTCTATGGCTAAGCCTAAATTATAACTTTCTATTTTTTTCATTCAACAATCTAGGCCTTTAGCCATTGACTATAGACCATAGACGGTAGCCTGTTTAATTATTTATTTCGCAATCTCCGTCCCCACACCCTTATCCGTAAAAATTTCAAGCAGCAAACCATGCGGGATACGGGCATCAATAACGTGTGTTTTTTTGACTCCGCCATCAAGCGCGTCAAAACAAGCCTTCACTTTCGGGATCATCCCTGAAGAAATAATATTCGATTCCATCAACTGCTTTGCTTCAACCTCGGTCAATGTCGACAAGAATGAATTGGGATCATCTGCCCTGCGCATAATACCCCGTACGTTTGTCAACAAAACAAATTTTTCAGCCTTTAAAGCAATCGCGATATGTGCCGCGGCCTCATCCGCATTAACATTATACGTTTTTCCGTCAGCCCCGGCCCCCATCGGCAAAATAACTGAAATCGACGGCTCATCAATCTGCTCCAGGATCGGCTTCGTATTAATAGCAGTAATGGTCCCCACCAAACCCAAATCAATCTTGGCTTTCTTTTTCTGGACTTGAATGATCTGTTTATCTTTGCCATTAAGCCCTGCAACATGCGCCCCAAGCTCGGTAATTTCGCGCACAATCAGTTCATTTAACGACTGCAATTCTTCGGCAACAAGCTTCAAAGTCTCCTCATCAGTCACGCGCATCCCGTCAACGAACTCCGTCTTTTTACCGCTGGTGCGCATTCGGTCGCTGATATTCGGGCCACCGCCATGCACTAAAACAGGCCGAAGGCCCATAAAACTCAGGAAAACGATATCTTCCAAAACGCCGCGCCTTATTTTTTCCTCACCGAGGATACTGCCGCCATACTTGATAACAACCACTTTCTTATGAAACTTTTTTATATACGGAAGCGCCTCTATAAGCACCTGCGCCTTTTTAATTGCTTCTTCCATGATTGTCTTTGGCCCTAATTATATTCCGCGTTAATTTTTACGTACTCGTGACTAAGATCCGACGTATAAACAACTGCCCGCGCCTTACCCCTGCCCAACCGCACGGTAATATCAACTTCGTTCTTTTGAAGAGGAGAATATTTGATTTTCAATTCCTCTTCCCTGACAGGAACACCCGTTGAGCCGACTGCAGCAACAATCCGGCCATACATATTCGGGCTTGATGCAAACATAGCGATCTTGAACAAATTGTAATTGGCAACAGCCATTGCAACCAGTTTTGCTTCTTCATGATGCTTCGCCTGCATAACGGTAATGCGTATCAGCTTCGTCGAGCCCTCGCCATCTCTCACGATCATCTTGGCAAGTTCCATACAAACAATTTTTAACGCTTCAACAAATTTCTTAAACCCGGCGCCGCCGTCAATCTGTGAATTACCCGCACGACGGTTTGCCAAAACAATCACCGTATCATTCGTGCTCATACAACCATCTACGGTCATGCTATTGAATGTCGGGGCAACAGCCTCGTGCAATGCCCGGTCAAGTGCGTGTTTGCTGATGTTTGCGTCTGTCGTAATAAAGGCAAGCATGGTTGCCATCTTAGGGGATATCATCCCTGCCCCTTTGGCGATACCGCACACGGTAACCGTCTTAGTGCCGACCTTAAAACTTACGGTAATTTCTTTGGCAAATTTATCCGTCGTCATAATGGCCTGTTTTGCCTGCGCAATCCCCTGGCGGGATAGAGCCAGAACAAGCTGCGGCACGATGTTTTTAATCCTTGTTATCGGCATTCTCTTGCTGATAATGCCGGTCGAAGCGACGAGCACACTCTCTTTTTTTATAGAAAGTGCAAACCCGACCTCGGTTGCCATAGTATCCGCGTCTTTTAATCCGGCTTTACCCGTAAAAGCATTGGCATTGCCGCTGTTTGCAATAATCGCATAAAATGCGGAACTCTTTTTCAGATGCGCCTTATTCAAGATTACCGGAGCAGCCTGCATCGTATTGGAAGTCGATACAACAGCAGCCAAAGCAGGCGACTGAGATACAATAAGCGCAACATCAAGTTTACCGTTCTTCTTAATTCCTGCGGGAATACCGGCTGCAACAAATCCAGTCGGGAGGATGGCTTTTTTTACTACGTTCATACTAATCCTGTTGTCTCGGGAAAGCCAAACATGATATTCATATTATGTACTGCCTGACCAGAGGCACCTTTCAAAAGGTTATCGATTGCGGAAATAATAATAATCGTGTCGCCGGTATCATCGATACCGATGTCGCAAAAATTAGTGTAAGCCACATCTTTAATCCGGGGGAACTCACCGCTCTCTTTTATCCGCACAAGCGGCTCATTCTTGTAAAATTTCTTATACAGCGATACCAACGTCCCCGCCTTAGATCGCCACGCATTTGTTTTCTTGATATATATCGTTTCCAAAATGCCCCGATTAAGCGGCAAGAGATGCGGAACAAACGTAATGTGCAATTTTTTGCCCGCAAGTTTCGAAAGAACCTGCTCGATCTCAGGTGTATGCTGATGTCCCCGGACTTTGTAGGCTCTAAAATCTTCGTTTGCCTCAACAAATAAAAAACCTTGCGAAAGTTTTTTCCCTGCGCCTGTTACACCCGACTTTGCATCGATAATGATCGACGACATATCAATATCATCACGAACAGCCAGCGGCGCAAGCGCCAAAATCCCGGCCGTCGGATAACAACCAGGATTAGCGACGAAACCCGCTTTTTTGATATCTTCCCGGTATAATTCCGGCAAACCGTACACCGCATGTTTCAGGTTTGATATATCCGTATGTTTGACGTGATAGAATTTTTCGTACACATCGACGTCCTTCAGGCGATAATCCGCGCTGAGATCAATAACCCGCTTCCCCATTTTGATAAGCTTGGGAGCAATATCCATGGAAACCGTATGGGGCAATGCTAAAAAAACACAATCGCATGCCGCTGCGATTTCCGTATAATCAGGTTTTTTACAAACGAGGTCCAGTCGATGTTTGAATTTTGGAAATACCTGCGAAATCTGTTGCGGCTCTTCGCTCGTATTATAGAGGCGGGATATCCGTGCATGAGAATGCCCGAGAAGCAGGCCAATCAAAATCTCTCCGGTATGCCCGGTTGCACCAATAATACCAACTTGTATCATGAAAACTCCAATCAGATAAAATGCGGAGTTGCGGTCATTAAACGCATAGATGCTTTCCCGATACAACTCCTCTATATTAAGATAAAATCCGTCGGCCGTCAAGAATTTTCTCGACGACACGAATAACTTGTAAAACGACGCATCTGGACATACCCTAAAAATCCCGAATTCATTAGCCGTGTAAGAAGTTATTTTACCGACTTCACGTAAGAGAATCTACGTATAACAGCCGGCCTCCGGAGGAAGAGGAACGCAATACGTAATACGTGCGGCTCTGGACTCTTGGCTAGAAACACCCCGACTCCGGCGGATAACTTTGAAACCCGTTTATTGTTTACCTACGAAGGGAAACGGCCCTGCGGAACTCGCAAGCCCGATGTACCCCTCGTCCCGTATTCAAAAAGGTGCGCTTTCCAACGTAAAGTCAAGACCCATGCCAATGGTGTCGGAAACTGCCTGTAGTTATACAAAACAAAAAGTCCCGCGGGGTAATCCCCGCGGGACTTATCTGAAACAAACTGCGTTATTTCGTTATCGCTTAGTCCATTGAAAACGTTTACGAGCGCCTTTCTGACCATACTTCTTACGCTCTTTCGTTCGGGGATCGCGTGTTAAATATCCCTGCTTGCGCAAAATTTCCTTAAAAGAAACATCTGTCTCAAGCAATGCTCGTGCAATGCCATGACGCAACGCGCCTGCCTGGCCCGTAAGCCCACCGCCACACAGTTTTGCCGAAACGTCAAATTTCGTAAGCGTATTTGTCGCAATAAGTGGCTGCTTACCGATAATCCTATCGGTTTCACGAATAAAGTAGATATCATACGGCGTATTATTAATGGTAATATCGCCTTTACCGGGTGTTAAAATAACCCGCGCAACCGCCTCTTTTCTGCGGCCTGTAGAAATATTCTTTGTCTGTTGAGCTTTCGTCATGATACCTTAAACCTCCAAAACAATAGGCTTCTGAGCCTGCTGACCATGTTTATCATCCGCATACACTTTTAATTTTTTAACTAAATCACGCCCTAACGGCCCCTGAGGAAGCATCCGCTGAACTGCGAGCCTGATAACCGTTTCCGGTCTTTTTGCCAACATATTTTCTAACGTAACTTCCCGTTTACCTCCCGGATAACCGGAATAACGGCGATATACTTTCTGGGTCATTTTTCTGCCGGTTACCTTGATCTTTGCGGCATTAATAACAATCACGCCATCACCCGTATCCATATTCGGGGTAAAGATCGCTTTATGCTTGCCGCGCAAAACAACAGCTACCTTCGTAGCCAATCGTCCCAGTATCTTATCTGAGGCGTCTACAATATACCAAACCTTCTTTATATCTTCTTTTTTAGGTAAATATGTTTTCGTATTCATAGTTTAATCCTTTAAAAGGGGTCCATACGTAAAGAAATAAAAGTATAGCACATTTATTCCTCTAGTCAAATGTTTTTTATTAATTATTCCTGCATGCGCTTATTTCCGTTTCACAAAACTTCACACGTATTATCTTGATCACATGACCGTAACGAACCGCTTTGATCAATAATGAAATTCATTACTCCGGTCTCACCCATTACCTCCGGAGATGCGGTAAACGTAAAACCCGAAGCAGTCTTCGTATAAAAGTACTTGTACCCTTTCCAATATCCTTTCAGAAGTGCACACCCCAATGTTCCATTAATATACGGCGGCCTCGAATACACGAGTATGTTCAAACTACCCGGATATACGCCAATCTCATTCTTATACGTTTCACAGGCCATCCGAACGATTTGACAATTTGCAACAGCAGCCATTTGATTCTCTGCTTTATTTGTTCGTGTTACATTAGGCGCAATAATCTCGTTATATATCCATGCTCCCACAAGAACAAAAAAAACAATTCCTGCGACAATCAGAATGTTTTTCATTCCTCCCCTCACACACACAAATACTTATGAATAATGGACACAAACCAGACAAAGCCCGCATGCAGGTGCAGTCACTCCAGCGGCTGCCCGCTTCCTTGATAACAGGATCTTCCGCATACTGCCGGGTGGTAACCTCCCCCTGCCAATATCTATGAGCGTTCCGGCTATACTTCGAGCCATGGCATATAAAAAACCGTCCGCTTCGATATCAATCATAATGCGATCACCATGTTTACGCACAGCAATCTTCTTAATCGTACGAACTGAACTTTTTACTGAGCTGCCGGAAATACGAAACGCGCTAAAATCGTGTTTCCCCTGCAAAACCCGTGCTTCTTTCCGCATACGTTTCACATTCAATGGAAAAGAACAAAGCCAGGCATACCGGCGCTCTAACGCCAACCGATATGGCCTATTAGCAATCGTGTAGCGGTACAGTTTTGAAACTGCACTAAACCTGCTATGAAATGTTGGTGTTTCTTCCCGCGCATCCACAACAACGATATCATCCGGAAGAAACGCATTTAATCCGGTTATAACACGTTCAAGCGGCAACTTTGAATCAACCGAAAAATGCGCTGTTTGACCTAAGGCGTGAACTCCTGCATCTGTCCTTCCTGAGCCTATGATTGGGATATGCTTGCAGAAGAGTCGTGCAAGCGCGGCTTCGAGAGCCGATTGAACAGTTTTTTTCTGCCTGATGCCCCCCTTGCGACTGGCATTCTGGACCTGCCAACCGTTATAATCAGTGCCATCATATTCAAGAGTAAGGCGGATCGTGCGTTCCAAAGATTTACTTGATCAATTCTTCTGCGATCTGCACAGCGTTTGATGCAGCGCCTTTACGCAGATTATCGGCAACAACCCACAACCACAAACCGTTTTTCACAAAGCAATCCTTACGAATACGGCCGACAAAAGTCTCATCCTTGCCTTCAACATCTTTGGGCATAGGATACACATTATTCTTCACATCATCCATAAGAACAATCCCCGGCGCTTTGCGCAACAAGCTACGTACAGCATCGGGAGAAATATTTTTCTTGGTCTCAATATAAACCGATTCTGAATGGCCTGTACGAACCGGAACGCGGACAGTAGTCGCCGAAACCTTAATTTTATTATCATGCATAATCTTATGCGTTTCATTAACCAGCTTCCACTCTTCATTCGTGTAATCCGCCTCTGCAAAACTGCCGATATGAGGGAACACGTTGAAAGCCAATTGCTGAGCCATAGATTTATTTTCGACATTGACGCTGAGATTCTCAAAACCGGCGGCTGCAATACGCGAAGTTTCTTCTTTCAGTTGCTCAACAGCGCCTTTTCCTGCGCCTGAAGAAGCCTGCAAGGTTGTCACAATAATCCTTTTGATACCAACCTTTGTATGGATCGGAGCAAGCGCAACCACCATCTGTATGGTCGAGCAATTCGGATTTGCGATAATCCCTTTATGTTTTTTTACGTCTTTCCCATTAACCTCAGGAACAACTAACGGAACATTCGGATCCATACGGAAATCAGCGCCGTTATCAATAACGACAGCGCCGCGCTTGACTGCCTCGGCGGCAAAGGTTACCGCAGCACCTTTTTCACCTTCAGTCCCGGCAAAAAGAGCTATATCGATACCGGTAAATGCTTCCGGTGAAATCGGTTCGACTGCATACGTAATGCCGTCCACCACCATATTCCTGGCAGAACGTGCCAAAACCTTAATCTGGCCGACTGGAAAATTACGCTGGCGTAAAACGCGTAACATTTCCACTCCCACCACACCTGCACCTACAACACAAACGTTGTACTTTTTCATCGCGTATACTCTCCGTACCTTATTGTAAATTTGAAACCACTAAATCGCCGATTTCCGTCGTTGAATAACCCATTTTTCCCGCAGCCAGCGATCGTAACTTCGAATTGACAAGAGAAATTACCGAGTTCTCAATTGATTTTGCCGCCTCAACTTCACCCAGGTTTTCAATCATCATCCCCACAGCGCAAATTGCAGCCAACGGATTAATAACATTGAGCCCTGTATATTTCGGCGCACTGCCGCCGATAGGCTCAAACATGGAAACACCCTGCGGATTAATATTACCTCCCGCAGCAATACCCATACCCCCCTGCACGATAGCGCCCAGATCGGTAATAATATCACCGAACATATTATCCGTTACGATAACATCGAACCATTCGGGATTCTTCACAAACCACATGGTTGTTGCGTCGACATGAGCATAATCCGTCTTAATGTCGGGATATTCTTTGGCTACTTCGTTAAATGTCCTCTGCCAAAGATCCCAGGCAAACGTCAGGACATTGGTTTTCCCGCACAACGTCAGTTTCTTCCTTTTATTACGCCTGCGACAGCATTCAAAAGCATACCGGATGCAGCGCTCGACGCCTTTTCTGGTATTATACGATATCTGGATCGCAACTTCATCCTTAGTCCCCTTATTCTGGAACTCACCCATACTCTTATAAAGGCCTTCCGAGTTCTCACGCACCACAACAAAATCAATATCTTCCGGCTTTTTATCCTTTAAGGGACAAAACGCTGAATTATAAAGTTTTACCGGACGAAGGTTAATATATTGATCGAGCGCAAAACGCAATTTCAAAAGAACCTGCGTCTCCATAATACCGGGTTTTACATCGGGATGCCCAACAGCGCCCAAGAATATAGCACCATATTTCTTCAACTCTTCAATATCACTATCATCGACAAGCTTGCCGGTCTTCAAATACCGCTGACCGCTAAAATCAAATGTTTTTGTTTCGTATGTAAACCCGTATTTTTTGCTGACCGCCGCCAAAACTTTCAGTCCCTCGTTGACGACCTCCGGACCTGTCCCGTCTCCGGGGATGACCGCGATTTTATACATTCTAGTTCCCATTTTAAATCTCCTCAGCCAGCTTAATAGCTACCTTGTTCAAAAAAACCACTTCTTTGCGAGCAGTCAATTTAGAAGCAAGTTTAAATGATTGGACATCTTCGGTAAAATAAAATTCCGCGTTCGTAATCACTAAAAACTGCTCACGGGCATCGTTCAAATAATCGGAGACCCGTTCTCCCGGATTAATATGTATAACACCCTTAATAGAAGCCCCGTCGTTACAAGCAATTTGGATTCTACGCTTTTCTTTCTCTACTTTCATGATCGGCTCCCTGTTTTTGCTTTATCCAGTTCATCAATCCTTTTTTCTCAACAATCTCCTGTAGAAATTTCGGAAATGCTTGCGTCTGATAGGTCGTGCCTTGCGTACGATTCTTAATAACGCCTGCGGATAAATCAATCTCCAATTCATCGCCCTGTTTAATATGAGAAGCGGCATCGAGTTCCAGAAATGGCAAACCGATATTAATAGCATTTCTGAAGAATATCCCGGCAAAACTTTTCGCGATGACTGCTGCAACGCCGCATCCTTTCACAGCTAACGGCGCATGTTCGCGCGATGATCCGCAGCCAAAATTTTTCCCGCCAATAATGATATCTCCCGGCAATACTCTCTTGGCAAAGTCCGGTGCGATAGTCTCCATGCAGTGACTTCCCAACTCTTTTTCGTCAGTCGTCACCAAATATTTTGCCGCAATAATATCGTCGGTATTAACATCGTCCCCGAAAATATGAGCTTTGCCCTTTAAGATCATCGCACTCACTCTTTCGCTTTGTTTAAAAGTCCTGATATATCCATACCGCCACCGGACACCGCATTCCCCATATCCGGCATTTCCATGAGCTGCACCCCGGCAGGCAATTGAAACAATCCATCATTAATGGACGCATTCTTGCGGATGTTCCGATTTTGAGTTATAACGGTGCCGTCTTTTGTCTGAACTTCACTCTTAATCGGGAAATCAATATCCCTGGAAACCCATATTTTAGCGTTCGCCTCACTCCTGACATACGTAAAAACCTCGCAGGAAACCCCGTCAATAGTCTCATCGCCGACTTTTTTAATACCGGGGATATTACGATAATCCGTGGTATCATGACTTTCGGCCATCTGTTCCTTAATCTTTTCAGCCGGCATCTTCATTGCTGTACCTAAATTAGGGATAACCATATACGCGTTATTCCCGTCAAATATATACACCATCTTCTGGTTCGGCATATTCATTTCAAAACGGAATTTCTTGTCCTTCAAATACGTTGTCGATTGTATCGGCGGCATTCCCGCAAACGTCATCGTTGAATCATACACAACCGAGGAAAGTGCTTGTGCAAAAACCGTCCCGGCAAATACAAGAGCCAACGCAATCCCTGCAAAACCAGCCACCACCTTAGAAATTCCTCTTTTCATATTACAAAACCTCCCCGGGATGGGTAATGCTGCCGGTAACCGCTGACGCCGCAGCTACGGCCGGATTTGATAAATACACAAAACTCTTCGGTGAACCCATACGCCCGATAAAATTACGATTTGTTGTCGCTAGACACGTTTCACCTTCCGTTAAGATCCCCACATGACCACCCAAACACGGCCCGCATGTCGGAGTCGAAACAACACCGCCGGCTTTTACGAAAATTTCAACCAACCCTTCGGCAATTGCCTGTTGATAAATCAACTGGGTTGCGGGAATAACGATCAGGCGCAATCCGGACTTAATTTTTCTACCCTTTAAAATCTTTGCCGCAACACGTAAATCACTCATGCGTCCGTTCGTGCAAGAGCCAATAACAACCTGTTGTAATTGAACGGCTTTTAACGCGCTGACCGGTTTGACATTACTGGGTAAATGCGGGCAGGCAACCTGCGGTTCAAGCTTCGTTACATCCCAGGAATAAACCACTTCATAGTGCGCATCGGCATCACTCGTATAAACATGCAATTTACGGTGAGCCCTTGGCTTACAATATGCCAATGTAATTGCATCGGCCTCAATAATTCCTGCGCGGCCACCTGCTTCAATAGCCATATTAGACATCGAGAATCGATCATCCATCCCTAATTTTCTGATAACGGGCCCGGTAAATTCCATTACCTTATATAAAGCGCCGTCAACACCGATTTGCCCGATCGTATAGAGAATTAAATCCTTACCGCCCACCCACTTCCCGAGTTTCCCCGTATACTCAAACCGCACGGTTGGAGGAACCTTAAACCAACACATACCGTCAACAAATGCGCGGGCTAAATCTGTCGAACCAAGGCCTGTTGCATACGCGCCTAATGCGCCATACGTACACGTATGAGAATCAGCGCCAATAATAAGGTCACCGGGGACAACAATCCCCTGCTCCGGCAATAAAGCATGTTCAATCCCCATGCAGCCGACTTCAAAATAATGTGCCAGTTTCTGCTCTTTGGCAAAATCAGCCAAAACCTTACACTGATTTGCGCTGCGCAGGTCTTTTGCTGGTGCAAAATGATCCGGAACTAAAACTATTTTCTTTTTGTCAAACACCGTGGTAAAGCCTGCTTTTTTGAACTCACTAATTGCCAACGGTGCCGTAATATCGTTCCCCAAGGCGATATCAACATGGGCCTCGATAAATTCACCAGGATTGATATCCTTTTTATCGGTATGCGCTAATAATATTTTTTCGGCTATTGTGTGCGGCATTTAAATCGTACTAGTTAATGTTTGTATTGTCTATTGCGTATAGCCAATTGCGTACTTCCATAACACAATACGCACGACGCTATACGCAATATGGATTTATTTGAATTTTCTAACTACCAGTGTAGCATTGTGTCCGCCAAAACCGAGCGAATTGGACATACAAACTTGAACATCAAACTTTCGAGCCGTATTCGGAACGTAATCAAGATCACAATCCGGATCGGGATGCTCATAGTTGATGGTCGGAGGGATAACCTTATCGCGGATAGCAAGGCAGCAGACAACAAATTCAAGCCCACCGGCAGCTCCCAGCAAATGCCCGGTCATAGACTTTGTCGATGAAACCATAACTTTTTTGGCATGCGCACCAAGCGACTTTTTAATTGCCAGTGTTTCAATTTTATCATTAAGCTTTGTTGAAGTTCCATGCGCATTGATATAATGAACATCCTCCGGTCTAATTTTAGCGTCTTTCATAGCCCATCCTATGGCAAGCGCCGCTCCTTCCCCTTCGGGATCAGGAGCAGTAATATGATAGGCATCACAGGACATGCCAAAACCGACTAACTCGGCATAAATATGCGCATTTCTCTTTTGAGCGTGTTCAAGGCTCTCTAGAACAACCACACCGCACCCCTCCGCAATAACAAATCCGTCACGCTCGGCATCAAACGGCCGGCTTGCCCGCTGCGGCTCATCATTTCGTACGGAAAGCGCTTTTAACGCGCAAAAACCCCCGACACCAAGATGTGCGATACAACTCTCGGTGCCACCCGTGACCATAACATCCGCGTCACCCCGCTGAATAATGCGGAAGGCGTCACCTATGGCGTGACTCCCCGAAGCACACGCCGTTGTTGTACACGTGTTCGGCCCCCTGAATTTATACGTCATTGCCACTTGCCCCGCTGCTTCATTAACAATAAGCATCGGAATCAAAAACGGGGTAATGCGACCAGGACCGTTTTTCAAATATTTCTCATATTCGTGCTCAATAATCGTTAAACTGCCGATACCTGAGCCGATAACCACACCGATTCTGTCCTTATTCTCCGCCTCCAAATTCATGCCGCAATCCAGCACAGCTTGACGGCTTGCGGCGATTGCGAACTGCACGAATTTTTCCATGCGGTGAGTATCTTTTTTGGAAAGGCCATACAATTGCGGATCAAAATTCTTGATTTCACCGGCAATACGGCTTTCAAATTTTGAAACGTCAAAGGTAGTAAGCTTATCAATACCGGATTTGCCTTCGCACAATGATTTCCAAAAAGTTCCGATATCATTGCCAACCGGTGAAATAATTCCAAGACCCGTAACAACTACTCTATTTTCGCTCATAATATTAAAAGTTACCCCGCCGACATTTCGTGGCGGGGTAATAATCGTATCGTATTTATATCTTCACAGGCTTTACTTGTTGCCCGTTTTTTCTTCGATATATTTAACGGCATCACCGACAGAAGTAATCTTTTCAGCATCCTCATCCGGAATCTCAATGCCAAATTCTTCTTCTAATGCCATAACTAACTCAACGGTATCCAGAGAATCAGCGCCCAAATCATCAATAAATGATGCCTCAGGAGTGACTTCTTCGGGTTTGACTCCAAGCTGTTCAGCAATAATTGATTTCACTTTATCCTGTACTGACATTCTGTCCTCCTTTATGTGTTTCTCCGTGTAATAAAAAACCGTGTATACCAGCTATCATGCCATTACCATACCACCGTCTACAACAATAACCTGACCGGTTATATAACTGGACTGATCCGAAGCCAGGAATAAACAAAGTTTGGCGACATCAGCCGGCGTTCCCAGTTTATTAAGCGGGATAGCTGCCATCATTTTCTGCTTCACATCTTCGGAAAGCTTATCAGTCATTGCCGTTTGGATAAAGCCCGGAGCAACCGCGTTTACGTTAATATTGCGACTTGCTAACTCTTTGGCAGTAGTCCGTGTTAAGGCAATAACCCCAGCTTTGGAAGCAGCATAATTAGCCTGACCTGCATTTCCGATAATACCAATGATCGAAGCGACATTGACGATTTTGCCAGAACGCTGTTTAATCATTACTTTTGAGACGGCTTTCGTGCAATTGAATGTGCCCTTAAGGTTTACATTCAACACCGCATCCCAATCTGCTTCACTCATACGAAGCAATAAACCGTCTTTGGTAATGCCAGCATTGTTAACTAATATATCAACCTTTCCCAGTTTGTCAAGAATTTTATTTACTGCTTCTTCAACGGCTGAAAACCTGGTAACATCAAGTGTAAGAGCCATGGATTTTCTACCCATCGCTTCAATCTCGGCACTCGTTGCTTGCGCTTTTTCAAGATTAACGTCGCTGATTACGACATCTGCTCCGGCACGCGCTAACGTCAATGCAATTTCACGGCCGATCCCTTGTGCCGAACCAGTAACTAAAGCTACCTTATTTTCTAAACGCATGAGTCAATCCTCCTCATTAAACCCCGGATACAATCTTTTCGATATCTTCTTTTTTTTCGGCGTTTACCACTGAAACATTGGCATCAATACGGCGCATCAATCCTTTTAAAACTTTACCGGATCCGAATTCAATGAAATGCGATACGCCTTTGCCAAGAATATACCGCATTGACTCTTCCCAGCGGACGCTGGAATATACCTGTTTAATCAAATTTTCTTGTATTTCCCCGGCACTCATAAACGGCTGCGCCGTAACATTGCTGACTACCGGGAACCGCGGGTTACGAAAAGTAACCTTCCCAAGTTCCGTGGCAAGCTTATCTGCGGCACCTTTCATAAAAGAAGAATGGAAGGCGCCGCTGACTTCAAGCATAACCGCTAACTTTGCACCCCGCTCTTTAGCAATGACTCCTGCTTTCGTAAGCGCACTCTCCTGTCCTGAAATAACCGTTTGTCCAGGACAATTGAAATTTGCCACTTCAGCGCCAACTTCCTGGCAGATGCGTGTAACCTCGCTGACATTGAGGCCAATAATTGAAAGCATTGTACCCGGCTTCTTGCGCGCCTCTTCTTCCATAAATTGACCGCGTAAACGTACAAGTTTGACCGCATCAGTAAATGAAACTGCTTCCGCAGCCACCAAGGCAGAATATTCGCCCAAACTCAAACCCGCAACATATGCCGGAAGTTCAAACGTATTGCCGGCACACGCACGCATTGACTCAAAACATGCAATGCTCATGGTCAGTATAGCCGGTTGAGAATTATTGGTTTTGGTTAATTCTGGTTGCGGACCTTCAAAACAAAGTGCGGATAATGAAAACCCGAGCGCTTCATCGGCCCGGTCAAAAACTTCCCGTGCGGCAGGAAATGCCTGGTACAGGTCTTTGCCCATACCTATATATTGGCTCCCCTGGCCTGCGAATAGATAACTTACCATTGTATAACACACGCTCCCCAGGTCAAACCAGCGCCAAAAGCATCTAAAAGTATTATATCGCCTTTCCTGACCCTGCCGATTTTTACGGCTTCGGTTAAAGCGATAATCGTTGAAGCAGAAGATGTATTCCCGTATTTTTCAATATTAAAAAAGACCTTTTCTTCAGTAAGCCCTAATTTTTTAGCGACAGCCATAATAATGCGGATATTTGCCTGATGAGGAATAACTAAATCAATATCGTCGGCCTTAAGCCCGGCCTTCTCAACAGCTTTACACGCCGCTTCTGCCATTACATTGACGGCGATCTTAAAAAGTTCGTTACCACGCATTTTAATAAAATGTTGCCGTTGGTCGATGGTTTCATGTGATGCCGGATTCCGCGATCCGCCTCCGGGTACCATTAATATATCGCTCATCGACCCGTCACTGCCTAAATAGCTTGAAAGTATCCCGCCTGACTTTACTTCGGACAAAACACACGCTCCCGCTCCATCGCCGAATAAAACACAGGTATTACGATCCTGCCAATCGGTGATCGTCGAAAGCGTTTCAGAACCGATAACCAGCGCATTTTTAAGCGCACCGCGGGCAATAAACTGTTTGGCAATAGTAACCGCGTATACAAAACCGGCGCAGGCTGCCGCAACATCGAAACAAAACGCATTGGTAGCACCTAATTTGTGCTGAACAAAGCACGCAGTGGAAGGGAATTGCATATCAGGAGTAATGGTAGCGACAATAATCAGATCGATCTGCTCAGGCTTAAGCTTTGCTTCGGCAAGTGCCTGCAGTGCGGCTTTATACGCCAAATCAGACGTCGCTTCGCTTTGTGCTATGATCCGTCGCTCTTTGATCCCCGTACGAGATGTTATCCACTCGTCGGAAGTATCAACCATTTTTTCAAGATCCGCATTGGTAAGGATTTTTTCGGGGACATATGAACCAATACCTATAAAACCGACTTTCTTCATGCCAATTCCTTGTCGCCAGCTTTTGAAACCGCCTCGATTATCTTTTCATTAACTTTACGTTCAACTTCTTCTTTACTGACGCGGATAGCATTCTTGATCGCCTTGGGATTAGACCTGCCATGGCTGATAATAACTACACCATTAACTCCCAAGAGCGGTGCGCCGCCGTATTCAGAGTAATCAAGCTGCTTTTTATATGACACAAAACTTTTCTTTAAAAGAATAAGCCCTAATTTTCCCAGTGGATTGCTCATCAAACTGCGTTTCAATAGAATGTTCAATGTCTCCGCGGCTGACTCGGCGACTTTCAGCATGACATTGCCGACAAAACCATCGCAGACAATAACATCGCTTTTTCCGGAAAAAATATCCTTCGGCTCAACATTACCGACGAAATTAAGGCCGCTTTTTGAGAGAAGCTCATAGGCATCTTTAACCACATCGGTACCTTTGGTCTCTTCTTCGCCGATATTTAAAAGCCCGACAGTCGGATTGGTTTTATTAAGAATAAATTTGCTATAGGCCTGGCCCATGATGCCATATTGAACCAGCTGGATTGGTTTAGGGTCAATATTAGCCCCAACATCAATGAGAAGAGAAATCCCGTTCAATGTCGGTGTAATGACCGCGATACCGGCGCGCTCAACACCGGGCAAAAGCCGCAGTTCAAGCGTGGCTGCGCACACAACAGCACCCGTATTACCGGCGCTCACGAATGCGTCGCCAACACCGGCACCCACCAGCCCCATACCGACAACAATGGAAGACTTGCGTTTTTTACGGACACTGGCTGCCGCATGTTCCGACATCCCGATAACTTCCTGCGACGGATGCACGGTTATCCGAGTACCGGCATACCGATGCTTTTTCAAAAGATCATTGATGGCTGATTCATCCCCGACTAAAACCAGATCAACGCCATATTCTTTCACCGCAGCAATCGCGCCTTCAACAACTACGTCGGGTGCATGATCCCCACCCATAGCATCGACGATGATTTTCATGAGTATTCTTTCGTTTGTATGGAGTTGTTATCGATTGGGTAACAAAGTTTTATGCGGACTTCTTTTTCTTCTTTTCCTTAACCGCAACTTCCATCACCTGTCTGCCGTCATAATAACCGCACACCGCGCAAACCCGATGCGGAACTTTCGGCTGTTTGCACTGCGGGCATGACGAAAGACTTGCTCCGGTGATTTTCCAATGAGTACGGCGCTTTCGTCCGCGCGCCTTAGAATGTCTTTGTTTTGGTAATGGCACAGGTACACCCTCCTTCGTTTAAGTTCTTACCGCACCGGGGACAGAGCCCCTTGCAGGTAGCGCTGCACAACGGGTTAATGGAATAATCCAAGATCAGCTCTTCACGGATATCCGGATCAAGGTCAAGAGACAGATCCCTTGGCTCAACCATATACGTAAGCGCCACTTCTTTGTGTAAATCCGTCTTAATTGGCTGTAAACAGCGGCTGCAGATTAATTCTACTTTTCCCGTCAGCAGCACTTTTACTAAAACGGCGTTTGTAATCCTGGAAACTTCAGCTTTCACCGCCAAAGGTCCAAGAAAATGGATAACGTCAGTATCTAAATCAAGCGTTTTGGGGTCTATTGAATCGTTAAACTCTGAACCGTCAAACGCTATTTGTGAAAGCCTTATTTTCACGACGAGCCTATTTTTTTCCGCAAGGCCTTTTCAACATGCTCAGGAACAAAACTCGCAATATCAGCGCCCAGGCCGGCAGCTTCTTTTAAAAGTTTCGAAGAAAAATAGCTGAATGATTCCTGCGGCATCAGGAATATCGTCTCAATATCAGGGCTGAATTTACGGTTGGTCAGCGCCATTTGAAATTCATATTCGAAATCAGAAAGCATGCGAATACCGCGGACAATCACATGCGCCTTCTTTGTATGCGCATAATCAACAACAAGCCCGTCAAACGACTCGATCGTAACCCCGGAAAGATCTTTTGTCGCCTCTTTCATCATCGCTACCCTCTCCTGCACTGAAAAAAGCGGTTTTTTATGCGGATTATGGGCAACTGCGACAACTAAATCGGGGAATATGGCAAGCGCGCGCTTGATGATATCAATATGGCCGTGGGTTACCGGATCAAAGGTTCCGGGATAAATCGCTATTTGACACATTGCTTACCGTAAAAAGCCAGGAATGTCTTCCCGTACTTTTTTTCCCTTAATAATGTTAAATCTCCCAGGGTTTCTGGGAGAGTGTCTTTCTCTACATGCTGAACTACTATTAAACCATCGGGCGAAAGTATATCATAAGCCCCCAGGGTATGCAAGATATTTTTTGGTATATCATGGTAATAGGGGGGATCAAGAAAAATAATGTCAAAAAGCCTCTTTTCCTGATGAAAATCCTTGATTGCAGCCCCTGCTTCTTTCTGATACAAACAGCAGGAATAAAGTTTTAACCCATCAATATTCTTCTGTATGGCACGCACACACTCGGAGTTATACTCAACAAAAACAAGGTCTTTGACTCCGCGTGAAACTGCTTCAAAACCAACCGCGCCAGAACCGGCAAAAAGCTCCAGAAACGATAAACCCTCAACATCTCCGAGGATATCAAACAAAGCCTTCCGAACAACATTTTGCGTTGGCCGTATGCCGCTTGGCTGATTCAGGTTCCTACCTTTATTAATTCCTGTTAGGATACGCATAGTTTAGTTCAATGTTCATGGTTCAAAGTTCAAAGTAAGTTCATAGTTTAATAGTTCGGAGTTAAAACATAGCATATAGCCGTTTCTAACGGAATGCATCCTTGAACATTGAACTATGAACCATGAACTATCCTACCATCACTACTTTCTCATATTCCGGAAATCTTTGCAAGAGTTTCTCTTTTAACAAGGCGTTGGCCTCAGCCGCAAGATTCGGGTCATTACGGATGATACGTACTGCCTCATCATGAGCACGCTTCAATAACTGCATCTGCGTCAAGGGATTCCCGATACGTAACGCGGTCAAACCATGCTGCCTGCTCCCAAAAAAATCTCCGGGTCCGCGCAATTTAAGGTCTTCTTCGGCAATATGAAACCCATCCGTGTGCTTTACAAGCGCCTGAAGACGCGCCGCTTCCTCTTCTTCCGGATTAAGGTGTGTTACCAAAACACATACCGATTCGGCACTTCCCCTGCCTACCCTACCACGCAACTGATGTAACTGGGAAAGACCAAAACGCTCGGCATTCTCAATGATCATGCACGTAGCATTTGAAACATCAACACCAACTTCAAGTACCGTTGTCGCGACTAAAACATCCAGCGTACCGGATTTAAATGCCGACATAGCCTCTTCCTGTTCTTTCTGCTTCATCCTGCCATGCACAAGTCCCAGGCGGCAATCTTTCAAAGCGCCTTTTTTTAACTCATGGTACATAGACGTGGCTCCGGCTATATCAAGTGCGATCGATTCATCAATAACCGGATAAATTATATATGCCTGATGCCCTTTTTTAATTTCATTACGACAGATCGAAAATGCTTTTTCTCTTTCTTCATGCGACAAAAGCAGCGAATGGATCAGGCCCCTTCCCGGAGGTACTTGATTAATCACGGAAATATCCATATCCCCATACAGGGTAATCGCAAGCGTGCGGGGAATCGGAGTTGCCGTCATGATCAAGACATCGGGATTCTGGCCTTTTGCAGGTAACAGTGACCGCTGCCCAACCCCAAATTTATGCTGTTCATCAATAACAACCAATCCCAAATGCTTAAATTTTACCGAAGCTTCGAGCAAAGCATGCGTTCCAATAACGACATCAACCAGACCGCGTTCAATTCGGCTTATAATTTCATCTTTTTCAGCCTGCGCAAGACTACCAGTCAGAAGAACGATGCGGAGCCGATTTGTTTGACTGGTAATTTTTTCAAAATGCTGCCGCGCCAAAATCTCCGTAGGCACCATAAACGCCGTTTGATGCCCTCCCTGTGCGGCCATCATACAAGCAATTGTCGCAACAATGGTTTTCCCGCACCCGACATCCCCCTGGAGAAGCCGCTGCATCGCATGCTGGCTTTTTAAATCCGCTTCAATTTCAGCCAAACATGCTGTTTGAGACCGGGTCAAATTAAACGGAAGCCCTTGTATGAATTGATCGACGAGTGCCCCGCGCGTTTGATGCACTATCCCTTTCTTTTGCTGGCGTTTCAATTTTCGTATCGCAAGGGGCAGCTGAAAAAAAAGGAATTCATCGAACGATAAACGCTGATACGCCTGCTGTTGCGTTGCGGCATTTTCCGGGAAGTGGATTTGCGCCAAAGCAACCGCACGATCAGACAATTGATTACATTTCCGGATCTCTACCGGAACATAATCTTTTACAAAACGCGCATATTCATCAATAGCGTGTTTTATCACTTTGCGCATAGTTCGTTGACCGATACCTTCAGGCGTTGTATAAATCGGCACGATTCTGCCGATATTCAACTTTTCTTCACCTGCTTCAGTTTCGCCATCAGAAACAATCTCAAATTCCGGATTGGTTAGCTGCAAGTGACCGGCATACCGCTCAACTTTACCATAGACAATGATCGTAACCCCCGTTTTAAAATAATCAAGCAGATACCGCTGATTAAACCAAATACAAAAAATCCTCCCCGAATCATCTCCTATTAAAACTTCAAGTATATGAAACCCCCGACGCTTAAATGACTGCCGTTCGCGTTTTCCGATAATCGTGCCTGTTACCGTCGAAACCTTCCCCTCCTGAAGCTGAGCGATTGGAACAAAATGCGTGCGATCCTCATAACGGCGGGGAAAGTAGTACAATATATCTTCAACCGTGTTAATTGCGAGTTTTTGGAGAATAATTTCCCGACGGGGACCAATACCTTTTAGATAACGAACAGGGGTAATTAGGGATTTTTCCATAATGCGGTTTACGGTCTCGGGTCTCGGGTCTTAGGTTTTCGGTTAGCGGTTAACGGTTAACGGTTAACGGTTTTTGGTTGAAAGCCTAAATAGGTACCTTTATCGCTGCCGATAACCGACAACCGAACACCGATAACCGAAGCTAGAACTGATACGCGGCACCTAAAAGAGCGAAATGCGCATTAATACCGTGGTTGGGATGATCAATACCCGCGTTTGAAAGATGACGCAGGCGATATTCACACGTTAAAGCTACGTTTTTTTTCACAAAATAATGCGCGCCTAAACATACCGTATCAATAAAATTAAACTGTGTTCGTTGTTCCCTGGTCTGCAGCGTCATATAATCAAGGCCTATTCCGATTTTACCGAACGGCTGTAATTTCCAAGTATCCGGAACAAATCCGATTTTTAAAAAAACGGACATGCCTGTTTCAAAATTGTTACTAGGGGAATAAATCGGCGCGACAAAAGGTTCAAGCTGCAGCTGTAATAATCCGGGCCAAAAAAGATTGAACTTTTCGTGAGTGAAGTCTTTCAGGTCAAAATCAAAATCAAACAATAACGGAGCTGTACGCAAAAGCCCCTTATCTTCCAGGCTCTTGTCACTCTTCATAAAACCTGTCAGGAATTCAATCCCACTAAGACTCTTTGTCGAAGTTTTTTCTACAGCCAGTGCCTGCGATACCAAACCAATAACAAAAGAAAAAATAACGAAAAACAGTGTTCGTTTCATATTCTTCCTTTGATTGAGGTTAACCATTAAATATGCCTTAACTATAGAGCGCACTTAAGGTTATGTCAAGAAAAATTCTTTATTGACAACGGTTGTTTATAGCCGTGTGAAGGATCAAAGAGTTGCAATGGGGTTCCAGCCCCGGCAACTTCTGGTTCCAGAAAGGTTCATGGGCGTTTCCGCTGCAGATACTCCGAAACAAAATGCGAAGTTTCCATGGCTGAATTAAAACAGGCATGGACTCCTCCGCCAGGAAATGTCCAACCCCCGACCAAATAAAGCCCCTGCACCGCGGTTTTCTGCTTCAGTCTATGTAACCCTGCCTGCGAAACGGTCTGAGCAAAACCATACAAAGAACCTTCCGGTGAGCCGGAATAACGCTGCATAGTCAACGGTGTCGCTACTTCCTTGAGTTCAATCGCAGCCGTAAGCCCCGGCAAATACTTTTCTACGCGGCGGATTAGAATCTGCGCTACTTCTTCTTTCTTCTTCAAATAATCGTTGCGCTCCAAACCAGCCCAATGTTCATACACATCATAGGTCATAATAACCAGGCTCCCCTTCCCTGATGGCGCAAGGGTGGGATCCAATTGCGAATGGCTGGTCAGCTCAATACAACAGGTCTCATAATCACCGTCATAACAACGTTTGAAACTTTCCTCATGTTCATATGAAGTATTGATTGAATAGCGATGTGAAACCATCCCCAAGTCCCTGGGATGTTTCGAAAGACCAAGATATACTTGCACAGCTGAAGGAGATTTCTCAAGTTGAGCAAGCTTCAGAGAATACGCTTTCCGGATACCGGCATCATCAATAAGACCGGTAAGCGTTGTAATCGGATTGACATTAGAGATCACCGCGGACGCAGAAAACACATCGCCCGTGGCCGTCTGAACAGACTCAGCAACACCGTGGCGCATGATTATTGCCGTGACCTCGGTATTCAATAAGACCTCTGAACCGGCCATGCGGATCTCCTCAACCATAACCTCAAAAAGCTTCATGAAACCGCCCTTGATATGCGCAGTCGGTTGATAATAATACCCTCCCAGGAGCATAAGAAAATAAAATGCGGAAACCCGTTTCGGAGGAAGGCCTATATATCTCCAGATATCACTCAACATTGCCTGAAGTTTTGTATCCCGCAGATATCCCCGCATGAATTCATCGGCAGTCATACAGGAAGCCTTCATAACCAACGGGCATAGAAAAGGCATGAGCAGTAATTCCAGCCAGGTAGGCACCGCTGAATCACGGTATCGGCTGAAATGAAGGAAAAATTTGTCGAAATGGATAAAAAGCCGTTTAAGATTTTTCTGTTCCAGGGGAAACGCTTTCCGTAATGACTCTAAAAAAGCATCCCTGCCGGAATGCACGATAAAATCGTGATCGGGATAAATAAGGCGGCCAAAATCTTTGATAGGGATAAACTCAACCCGCGCATCAAGGCCGTATTCCCGGAGATACTGGCGGACCTCCCCGTCTGTCCCCATCGCGTCAACACAGTGAATGGATGATTCAAAGGTAAACCCCTTCCGGGTGAATGTCGTCGCTACCCCACCAGGCACTGATTGCTTATCGATAAGCAGTACCTTCTTGCCATCTTTGGTAAGCTGATAGGCGCTAAAAAGCCCTCCAACGCCAGCCCCGATTATAATAACATCATATTTCATCAGTGCGTATTAAGGAATTTAACCACTTCTCCTGCTACCGTATCTTTTTCTTTATCAATAACAATCATATGGTAACTATCTTCAAGGATTACGAATGTTTTATCGGACGAGCCGATTTTTCCATAGAGATATTCGGCATTCTTGAGACTGGTCATATCGTCTTCTCTGGCATGCAAAACAATAATCGGAGTTTTAACCTCTGAGAGTTCATTTTTGACAATATTCACAAAAAGCCAATGCTGATATAAACAAGCGAGCGGGAAAAACGGGCTTCCAAAGGTTGCCACTTTATCGTCAAAAGATTTTTTTTTCGCGCTGGCATAGAATTTCGCGACACTGTCGCGTAAATGCTCGTCTTTAAGGCCATGCGGAGACGTCTCACGAATAAGCATGTGCTGGCGCACCGGAGGAATATGCCATAATATATTTAACAAAATCCTGCGCCGGGGCAACGACCATCCATCATAAAAAAGAGTCGGGGCAAGCGCAACGATACCGTTTACTTCTTTCGGATATTGATACGCCAGGCGTACCGCCAATAATGCGCCAACCGAAAGCCCCCCGACATACACTGATGAAAATTCGGCAGTAAGGCGCTTTACGTCTTTAACACACGCCTCATAGAGCTCCTGCCAGGTGACTTTTTTGAGCTCAGCAAGTGTGCCGCAATGGCGGGGGAGCGTATTACATAAAACAGTATAGCCTGCCTTATGAAGCGCCTTTGCTAAATAACGCATCTCCGCCGGAGTTCCGGTAATTCCATGGATTAAGAGGACTGCCTTATCACCGCCTCTTAAGAAAAAACTAGCTTTTTTTGCCGCACTGTTTTCCATATCAATCTCCAACATTTGTGGCATTATAGCATAAATTCGAGAAAATAACATACCTTGGGCTCATAGCTGGTAGGACATGTTCCGCGGAGGCGGAATCGTAACCTTGAGCTTTCCTATAAGCTATCAGCTACGAGCTCTTTTGCTACGAAACCATCCATCGTCTGCCGAGATAGCGGCGGGTTATAAAGAAACTCTGTACCAAAATTGAGGCATTCATTGACCACCAGATTGCCGCAGCTCCAAACCCAAGATGAATAGCAAAAAAGTAACTTATCGGAATACGTATCAACCATACACTGGTTGTAACCGCAATCATAACGCTCTTGGTATCCCCCGCACCGTTTAAGCCGCCCGCAAGAATCACACCCCACGCCATAAGCGGCTCAAACAATAAACTGATATAAATATACCGCATGCATTCACTGATAACAACCGGATTATCCGAAAGCCAGGATGCTACCCAACGGGCGTTCATCATTACCACAACACTCATAACAGAAACTATACCGACCCCCACACATGCTGTAACAAGCCCCGCGGCATATGCCTCATCTTTTTGTTTTTTCCCCAGGAGGTTACCAACGACAACGGCATTTGCCATATTAAAAGCAAACGCGGGTAAGAAAATCGCCGCTTCAACTTTTAAACCATTCGTAAATGCTGCCATAATCTCAATTGCCTGACGCGGCAAAACTGCAATAATAAGGAATAAAACCATGGCACCTACCTGCCATAAGATCTGCAAAATCCCCGCAGGCCAACTAATCACAATGATCTTGCGTGCAATCTCCTTTAAAAACCGCACGCGGGTACTCATCAACACCCGCAAATAAATGAAATTGAGTACTCCTCCTACAACAGTACTCACCAGCGTAGCTACGGCAATCCCCTGATACCCAAGAGGCGAACCAAACGCAAAGAAAAAGTTCAGGACAACATTCAAAACGCAAACAATCGTCATCGTTAACAACGATTTTTGCACCATACCACACGCGCGCAAAATGGCGTTAGAATTCAAAAGGATATAATTAAACACAATCCCCAGCGAATAAATGCGCATGAAGACAACAGCATGACCTTTCAAGACTTCCGGAACACGCAATGCAGCTATAATCTGCGGAGAAAAAAAATACCCTGCGGCGCCGGCAAGTATTCCGGCAACCAAGGAAAGGATACATGAGGAGTCCACTGCATCAGTTAAATGGCGGGATTCGCCGGAACTAAAAAGACGGGAAATGACGGAGACTGAACCGACGGAAAGCGCTGAGGCGACAATACTAAAAATAAAATACACTTGAAAAACCAGCCCGTACGCCGCCTGAATTTCTTTTCCGAATTTTCCTGCGATATAAACATCGGTAAGACCGATCACAAAAACGCAGAACATAATAAGCGTCATCGGCCAACTCAAAGACCAACTATGCGCAAGGATCGAACGCATACTCTTACTGGAAAACATTTTCCCAAAATTCATATTATGTCAGGCGAATGGTGAATTTCTCAACAAGCCGGATAGGCTGGTAGGATAGCTTTGATTTACGAAGGCCTTCGATTCCTAAATCCTGTTCCATATTGACAAATTGAAAACCAGCAGCATGATGACTCACAAATTCATGATGCATAACCTGATAAAGGCCAAGCATGGCAGGATCAGCCTTCAGGATATGGATGACAATCGTTTCAGGGTTCAGCTTTTGTCCCCACGCAACCGCACAGACCTTCTGCTCCACCTTGATTGCCCCGCCGACCAAACCAAACGTATTCCAATGGCTGATCATATCATCAATTGCAGCACGTTCATGACGCAACCCCTCGACACCGTCACAATCGCGGACAATGCACCACCCATCGGCAAAATCCAGGCACTCACGGCCAGCAACAGCATCAAGTTCAACATATGCAAACGAATACTGCGCTTTAAATTTCTTGATTTGATTGCGTTTCCCGTCGAATTTTCTGCCAACCAGGCGTATAAGATCATCCGTACGATACAGATAATCGGAGTTGGCGGCATCACGTTCAACGTGAAAACGCGTATCCCCGGCAAAAATCTTTTTTACTGTTTCCGGTATCCGTATAAAAGAACCTGCGGTATCAACCAGGATATTCTCCATAACTGCACGTTTATCGCCAGTCCCGATAGGTTCTAAAAAACAGGGTATCCCTTTTGCATCAGAACGGACAATAAGAAAATCATCATATCGAGCGACATAAAATCGATAGGCATTCCGCCAGGCATACAGGTTGGTAAAGGTGAACTCCGAAATTTCAGGAGGATTTTTGGCAAACGCCTGGTCAAAGAATCCCTGGTGCCCTAAACACATCGGCTCAAATACGGGATATTCCGGAACCGGTATCATAAAGAATCCGACTCGTTGCGTGCCATATTTATTTTATCTGCCAGCCGCTTTCAGTCTCCAGCGGAGTTCCCGCAGGCGCATTCTGTTGTAATTTTTTAGCATACATCTTCTGAACATCGGCAAGGGGAATTCCATTTTTCCTGGCAACAGACTGATAAATAACCAACCGGTCGGAATTTTCCGACTCAACAAGCGCCCGCGCCTGAGTATCCGCCTTATCCGCAGATTGAATAACAACAAGGCCTTGTTTACTCTCACCCAAAACACCTTTTGATTCATATGCTTCCAGGTTTGATAAACGATCGCGTCTGCGCAACGCAGCCGCCTCTACATCCTGATCTAAAGACTGCGCATATGCCGTCGCAATAAAAACCGACAGACAGCTACGGTTATCAGCAGGTGCCGGTTTATTCTGCGTACCGGTCACGATATTCTCAATAGCATCGATATCTTTGGCAACATGCTGATAGATATCAAGCCGCATCGAAACATCAACTTTAATCGGATCCTTCGGCGCCTCAACCTTGACCCGTGCACATCCAAATCCAAGAAAAGCCAATAAACAAAGCGCGCATATATAACCGTTTTTCATGATCAAATCCTCTCCGGGGAATCCCCATGTACTGTTATCGTTATGTCTCTCTTTCCAGCAGCACCTTCCAACAACAGGCGTACAATAATATTCCCGCCTTCAGTCCGCATCAAAAGCGTTCCGTCTGAATAGCGATAATCCCTGAACCCTTCCGCAATGATTTCAATCGGCTGCTGGCTTGCCTGAGCAATATTCCTAATCATCGTATCATCGTACAATGCTATCGCTCCTCCCGGCTGCGGAGAAGCCAGCGTACCGCTTAACCCGGTAATGGTATGCCCATCACCTTGAACAAACAAAGTGCCGGATAAAGATCCGTCCAGATGAACTCTTTTTTCCAGTTCAAAGGCCCGTTCGATCTCGCGCAAAGAAACACCCTCTAGATTTCCATTCACCGAATAAAAAAATGCCCGTGCCAAACCAAGGCGGGCATCAAAGCGGACAATCCCCTGAAAAACACGCACGGAAGCCTGACGCACAACAAGATCACTCTGTTCCAGATACAGCTCCCCCTGCATATCAGACAAAACCACTTTCCCAAAAGAGCACTGGTGAAAAGCGACACTCCCTTTCTTTTGCAAGGGCTCAAAGCGACAGGTAATACCACTGACAATAACCGCAGGAGATTGCAAAGAAAATCCTGCTTGCTGGCACTCTATTCTTTGCGCGGTCAAAGCCGCCAGGGACCGCGCAGAAAAGGTAACAGTAAGAGACGGGATAGTTACCTGATCAATCTGCCCGCCTGAAGCAACAATATCCCTATACCGAATCTTTCCCCAGGAAATCTGACAATCTCCAATACGAACCTGAGAAACGGCAAGCGTTTTGGTAAAGATCGCAGCAGTTATACCCTTAACAATACTTCCGGCGAAGATGACTGCACAGATACTACTCCCCAGAAGAAAAACAAACACAAGCCGCACATACCGAGAATGACCTGACATGAAAATTACTTTTCTGCGGCTTTTCGTTCAATCACCTTAACCGCCAGATCAACCGTTGCCTCGACATCGGCCGCGCTAAAAACTCCGGTTGGAGAATGCACATACCGCGTAGGAATCGCAAGCACACCCGTTAACACCCCTTCCCTGTTCATATAAATCGTCGCCCCGTCAGTCATCCCGCCGTCAACAACATCTATCTGATACTTGATTTTATTGCGTTGAGCAGTTTCGATTAAGAGATCCTTGACGCGGCCGTTCACAATCAAACCCCTGCCGCCAGCCTCAACTACCGTAATAGCGACTCCGCCGCTTAATTTCAACGCGGATTCTTTTTCCGCGGTCTGCGGCGTATCACCGGAAACTCCGGTATCAAGAACAAGGGCAAAATCAGGCGCAATACGGAATGATGAGGTACGGGCCCCCTTTAAACCAACCTCCTCCTGAGCTGTCGCAACCGCATAAACCTGGGCATGAACCTTTTTTAATTTTTGCATAATCTTCAGCAACGCGTAACAACCGACGCGGTTATCAACTGCTTTGCCATAACAAAGACGACCGTTTAAATCTCCTGAATTCGGTTCAAATACAATGGGATCCCCGATCGAAACTTTCCGCAACACCTCTTCTTTTGACGAGCAACCGATATCAATAAACATATCTTCATGACGGGCCAGCTTCCTGCGCTCTTCTTCTTTTAATAAATGGGGCGGCTTTGCGCCAATCACTCCTCTGATCTCCCCCTGTTTCGATGCAATAACCACGCGCTGACCCAAAAGGATTCTATCGTCAATACCACCCACCTTAACAAACCAGATAAATCCTTCTTTTGAAATATGCTTGACCACGAACCCGATTTCATCCATATGCGCGGCAAGCATGATCTTTGTGCCGCTTTTTCCTTTACGTGCAATAACATTCCCGAATGAATCGATACAAACTTCGTCGCACGTTTTTTTCAACTCATGCAACATAAGAGCGGCAACTTCAGACTCATATCCCGATATTCCGGAAACATCCAGTAACTTCTTGAGCAGCGCATCCATAGGTGTATCCTCCCCGATAACCAATAACTTTTGTTTAATGAGGTCTCGGCGCTCAGTATGAGGCGAGACGATAACCAATAGTTTCCGTTAAGCACAGTCCCCGCTTTTATACAGCGGAACTAACCCCGGCCTATTACAATAATACGTTAAGCCACGCATACAACTCTTTAACGGTAAATGGTTTATTTACCATTGGAATAGCTTTCTTCTTGGCAAAATCACCCATGTGTTCCATTTCAACCGTATAGGCAGACATGATAATAATCGGGATATCCTTCGTCTTAACGTTTTCCTTAAGTCTGCCGACAAATTCATACCCGCTCATCTGCGGTAACTTCATATCAACAAGAATTATATCGGGCGTTTCTTTTTCAAGAACAACCAGGCCTTCTGCGCTATCATGACATTTGATAATATCCCTAAAACCAATTTTTTGCAAGTTAAGAGATAGCGTCTCCACAAAATCAGGCTCGTCATCGACAATCATGATCTGCTTCTTAAAAAGCATTTCTGAAAGCGACAAGCGTGTTTGTCGGGCCTTCTCCATGAGTTCGCCTGCGGTAAAACCGTCAATAGGATAAAACGCATATCCGTATCTGACTTTATCAAAAGACTCGAACCCGTTTTTTTTCATTGCCTCTTTTATGGTACGACCAAGACGCGACACGGTTGATATCGCGTCATTGCTTTCACAACGCAGAAGCGCAATTAATTCCCCTTCTTTCGAGCGGCTGAGAAGAGAAACTCCCTTAAACGCTGCTCCGATTAATTCCGTAGCAGTAGTAAAAACCGCATCGGGGCACTCCGTAAGCAAGACAACACCCAGAATAAAGACCTCCTCACGCCTTTTAATGCCGCAATGAATACTCTCATTCATAAGTTCAAACATATCCAGGCGCGGAAGGCTGAAATAGAATTTCGCGCCGAGCCCGGGTTCGCTGGTAACCCAGATTTTTCCCCCATGCATTTCAATAATGCTTTTTGCAATTGCAAGCCCCAAACCCGTTCCTTTCTCTCCTCCGGTAGCCAAAACATTCAATTGTTCAAATTTGCCAAACACGCGAGGTAAATCTTCAGCGCTAATGCCGGGCCCCGTATCAAAAACACTGCATTCAATCATATCATCGCGCTCTCCCAGCGAAACTTCAATAGACCCTTCCTTGGTAAATTTAAGCGCATTAGAAATAAGGTTGGTGAGGACCTGGATAATCTTATCCTTTTCCGCATAAACTGAAATCGGATACTCCGGCAAACGGCTTGACAAAGTCAGATGCTTTTCTTTTGCCATCGGCTTAAAAAACTCCACGGTTTCCTGAACAACATCAGTAATAGAAAAGTATTGCCGGCGCAAATCCATCTTCCCGGCCTCAATCTTAGACAAATCCAAAAGATTATCTGTCGTGCGGGTCAGACGATCAAGCGTATCAAGATGCGACCTCAAAATCCTTTCTTGTTTTTCATTCAGAGGACCTGCGATCTTATCAAGAATAATCCGGGACTGCTCTTTCAATATTGTCAGAGGAGAACGCAACTCATGAGAAGCGACACTGACAAAGTAAGATTTCAAATTATCGATGTGTCGAAGTTTCTCATTCGATGTCTCTATTGTTTCTGCGATCCTCTCTTCCTGGCGTATAAAGTAATACATAACGATCGCAAGAATAAACAGGAACAACGTCAAAAGCATGCCAAAAGCCCGATAGTGCCAAACATCATCGATCGGCATCATTTCAATAAGAGACCATCCCCCCCGGCCAAGAAAAGCCCGTACAATATAATAGTTCCTCCCTTGATAAAAAATATTCGAGCCGCTTACCGGCTCATGCCTGAGCAAATTGCCGGGCTTAAGATCAGCAAATTGTTCTGAATTTTGGATTGACGCACGTGTTGCATCGCTCATCGGCCATACGCATTGGAACGCATGCGCGGGGTCGCTCGAAATAAAAATGACCCCTTGCGGGTCAACTAAAAAAAGAAACCCGAAAGTCCGGATATTAAGGATTACTGTGTCGAGTTCTTGTTTAATAACGACGGCACCAATCAATGACTTGTCCTGTCCATAAAAAGGGCATGTTGAGAAATATCCGCGTTTTTTGGTAGTCAATCCTACCGCAAAATAATTTCCGCTCTTTCCTTGCATCGCTTCTTTAAAATACGGACGCATCGCATAATTCATACCGATGAAATTGTCCGGAGTATCCCTATTTGAAGAGGCGATAACCAAACCTTCCGTATTCAGTAAAAAACAGACCGTATACTCAAACGATTTTTGATAACGATCTAACGTTGCATTCGCCTTATCTATTGTTTCCTTATCCGCGCCGGCTTCAAGTGCCGGAGCAATAGCCATTCCTTCGCTGAGAGACCGCACTCCCTGATCGACTTTAAGCAAAACCGTTTCAATATCAACTTTCACGATAGCCAATCTTCGGACAGCATCTTCTGTCACCTGCCGGGTTTTAAGAACCCCGAGGAAATTCGTAAAAACCGCTCCTCCAAGAATGATGAAAAACAGGAAGATCAAAACGACCGTTGACATTTCGACCCGTCCGAAACCAGTGTGTTTCCGTACCCCTCGAAGTGAAAAATTATGGTAAAAAAGGAGTATCCCTCCTGCAGCACAAAAAGCGCAAACACCACACCCCAATTGAACAGGCAACGCAAACGTACGTAAAAAAGAATCCGTACTGAATAACGCCGGCAAGTAGAAGGGGATGCGAGGTACCGCAATCCCGGTCAAAAAAGCAAACGCAAGGAACGAAGCAGAAATCACCAGGAGCGATATCCGTTCCAGGGAAACAAACGCACGGGCAAATTTGAAAAAAACCAGTGCTACCAACGCAGCACCGGGAAAACCAAGAGAATACCGGAGTGCCGCATGCGCCCCCGGAATTCCATTCAAAACCGACATCCCTACAATAAAAATCCCGGCAAAAATAAACCAGACACGAAGGCGCTTTTCAGTATTACCGTGTAATCCTAAAATTCCGAAGAGGCATAAGCAATACATCGGAAGCATTAAAAAAACACACCTGAGAGACGAAAATAAAACCGAATCAGCAAACATATATGCAACCAGCTCAAGCCATTCGTACAAACCATACATACAACCAAACAAACCCAGCCAAAACCACGGCAGAGCCCCGGCATTCTTTCTCGTAAGCGTAAAACAAACGCCACCGAACACCAAAAAAGACAGCCCGTAAAAGAAATAAATATAATCCATAGAACTACTCCGTTCGGATTTTCGTTAAAAGCTCCATCTCGGTAGCCCCGTCTTCGGGGTACGTAACGGAAGAAAAATGGAACGACAATTGATCGGAAAGATTATGCCGGGCCAGATAATCCTCAAGTGCATGACTTAACCTTCCTTCAACTCGAAGGACATTCAGCTTATCACAACCAACAAGCACAAGAGCAAGTTCTCCGCGGTCTTTCACAATCACGTCTCCGCCGCCACGAAGCGCATCATGCAGTATTTCCTTGATCTCGTGCAGGACATTGACGCCCCGTTCCTGGCTCTCCTGCGCAACAAGCTGATCAACCCCGGCTATCGAAATTAAAACCAACGACATTGCAGTATATTTAACCGTCGCTGCCGCAATACCGTTGGTAATGTACTCGAACAGTATTTCATCCGATGTGTACGTCGGCAACCGGCAGATGAAGGTTGTTCCTTTACCAAGCGAGCTAACGACTTTGACCTTTCCATTATGAAGTTCGATAATACCCCTGACAATAGAAAGCCCGAGGCCTGTCCCTTTTTCACCGCCTCCCGGTATCCTGCCGAATTGCTGGAATTTCTGAAAAACACGGGGCATATCTTCTTCCGATATGCCAATACCTGTATCGGCAACACTACATTCAACGCTATCGGGCATGGAATGAATCTTTACGGTAACTCCCCCCTGATTTGTAAATTTTAGCGCATTATTCAGTAAATTAGTAAAAACCTGGACCATTTTGTCCGCATCAACAAAAATCCATACCCCGCCGCTATCAGCTTCAAATGAAACAGAAAGGTTTTTTTCTTTAAAACGGGATTCAAAAGCTGTTAATACCGCCCTTGCTAATTCGGCAATATCAACCAGCTCTTTTTTCAACTCAACCCGACCTGCCTCAATCTTTGAAATATCAAGCAGGTTATTGATAATACGGGAGAGCCGGTCAATATTATCATTTGCCTTCGTTAGAATTTTCTGCTGTTGCTCATTTATCTGACCGGAGATACGGTCAAGAACAAGCGAAATCCCCTCTTTGGTTATCGCCAAAGGAGTACGTAATTCATGAGAAACCGTCGAAATGAATTCTGATTTCATCCGGTCTATTTCCCGTTCTCTGGTAATATCATGGACAACTATAACGACGCCGGTAAGCGCGTGCGCAGAATTATAGACGGGGTTCATCTCAACACGCAATACCGTTTTCTGCAAAGTGCCGATCGAAATCTCTTTTGCCACGGGATGATGTTGGCTCCGGCAACCATTCCAGGCATCAAGAAGATTATGCTGTTTGAGTTTTTCTTGAATATGCCGGCTTGAAACCGCCTGATCAGGCGCACAATCCAGCATCCTCCTGGCTTGAGGATTCATAACAATCGTTTCAACACCTTCCTCAAGCAGAATAACCCCTTCCGACATACTCTGGATCATGCTCTCCATTTTAAGTTTATCTAATTCAATAACATCCTTTGATTCCTGCAAATCTTCCAGGATATTGATGGTCGCTTCTTGGATATCACGAAGCTCCTGTGTGCGCTGGCTGACTTTTTCTTCAAGGCCGCGTGATATCTCTTCAACTTGCACCTTCGCGGCTAGAAGTTCGGCATTGGTTTTCTCCAATTCCCGTTTGGCACTATCCGCTTCTGCAAAAAGCTTTTCTTCCTCTAATGCCTTCTTTCTCTGGGTTGTCACGTCTTCAATAATTTCAACCACCGAAATAACCCGGCCCGAGATATCCTTGATCGGTGAAGACAAGATACGCTGATGCACAACAATTCCGTCACGAAGAATTTCTTGGATGGTTTCGTGGACAAGGCCATCCTGGAACGTTTTTTCCGTAGGGCAATGCAGACACGGTTGTACGTCTCCCCGGTCATGCAGCATTGTATAACATGATGCCTTCATCCCCAGGGAAACATGCGGATACCATTCTTTCATTTGCTTATTCATCAGCACAATTTCCATCTGCGGATTAATAAGCAAAACACCTATACCGACATTATCGACGACCCCTTGCAAGGTCTCTTCATACGTGCGCCGCTCATATTCCGACTCTTTTTGATATCCGATATTTTCAGCAAACCCATAGAAAGAAACGATATTCCCCTCGGAATTTTTATACGGAGCTAGTACCAGCTGGACAGAAACCAATGAGCCGTTTTTATGACGCACGTCAAGCGGCGCAGTAAAAACATGCTTTAAACCTGCCTGGCGCAAGATATCTCCGGCAAGTCCAGCATCAATACTGATATCGGCAAGTGTCTTATGATGCACTATCTCGCCGGAAGAATAACCCAGGATCTTCTGCGCATAGGCATTCCAGGATAAAAATACACCTGTTTCCGATATAATACATACGAGAAGCGGCACATGATCTATAAAAAGTTTATAATGCGCGGCAATTTCATCGGCTCGAATATTTCCGTTATACCGTTTTTTGCCAAAAAACATTTTATCGGGTCCCCTCTTCAAACTTCGTTTTTTCTTCCATCTCTCTAAGTTTCTTCTTCAGCTGGACCATGACCAACTCACGGTCAACTGCCGCTTTGCGAAAAATCTCCAGGTCATGAATCCTATGTTCCAGGTATCTCTCTGTTTTTTTAAGCTCCGTAATGTCCCGGGTAACGTGAACTGCCCCAGCAAAATCACCGGCATCATCAAAAATAGGAGATGTAGAAACAAGGTACCATGTGTTTGTTCCAGTATTCATAATTTCCGTCGCATGCGATTTCAAATCAACCACTGTCTTGGTAAAAGGGCAATCAGGCCAGGGTTTATCCATTCGATGCACAACTTCATGACATTGTTTCCCCACAATATCCTGCTGGGGTAAATCAAACATAACAAATGTCGCCTTGTTAACACGCTTAATACGGTAATCCTTATCGATAAGCATGATTGAATCGGTAATTGCATTAAACGTCATATCCCATTCACGAGAAGCTGAACGCAGCTCGTCCTGAGTTTTGGCGCGCTCAATCGCATAGAGCAATGCCCGAGACAAAAGAGGCGCATCAACCTGGGTTTTGACAAGATAATCCTGAGCACCTTCCTGCATCGCCTCAAGGCCGATTCTTTCGTCGGCAAGCATGGTCAAGACAACTATCGGTATATGGCGCACAAATGAACAAAGGGATTTCAAGGTCTCGATTCCCTGGCTATCACGAAGACCTAGATCTAAGATAAGGACATCGTACCTGTCCTTAACCAACGCACGGTTAGCCTCAGCAAGCGTCGCAACGCAATGCATTTCAAAATGCGGATATTCAATCGTTGCCAGCATCTCTTCAACAAGCCGGCATTCAGCGCCGTTATCCTCAAGCATTAAAACCCGCAGATTTTCTTTACTCATGAAGACGCTCCCTTCAACCGGGCACATTCCTCTTCAAGCGCCGCTATCTTTTCCTTCAGTTGGCGCATCCGCAATTCCCGCCCTATAGAAATCTTGCTGAATTGCTCCAAATGATTCACTTTATCTTCCATTTCGGTTTTTAAGACAACAAGCTCATGATTGGCGATATTTAATTTTTCCACCATTTCCTGATAGGTTACATTCGATAATTCCAGCGCTTCATTGCGGAGATTCAACTCTTTGGTAAACCGTCGCAAGTCTGCCGCCATGGCTGTAAAAGTATCGGTTAAGGCCTCAATTTCATCATGCGTATCAATATGAATATCCGTATCAAACTCACCGCGCGCAATACGTTCGGCTGCCTGCTTTAATTTTTGCACGGGTTCCGCAAATTTCCTGCCGCTTTGAATCCCTAACATAACAGCTACGGTAATTAAAATAAGCGCCAAAACAAGCATGCCCATAAGAAAGCGATCCAACGGAGCAAATATCTGACCTTTCTTAACCTCAACACATACGTACCAATGGAAATCCTGCACGAGTGATTGGCCCAAAGAAACGGGAGAACAAACAACAAAGTACCCGTTGCCATGGATAGGCGAATCTTCCAAGGTAATTGTTTTTTGAGTGTTTATATCCTTAAAGAAAACCGAACCCGAAAATACTTGATACTGCATAGGCTTTACTTTTTCATGGACAATGACGTTCCCCTTCTCATTGATAATGAGCGCATGACCGCTGGCACCAAAATGCAACCGGCTTAAATAAGCAAAGTAGCGTTCAACGGAAATAGATGCCTTCAGAATACCAATTACCTGATCACGATCACCCACAACAGGGACACTGACCGGTATGATCCAGATCCCGCTTGAATCATCAAATTCAGCATCACCAATCACGATCCTTCCAACGCCGCCATTATAAGCGTCCAGCCACCATTTTTCATCCGCCTGATAGAAATCTGTTGTTTTACCGGTTGCTGCCACCAAACAGCCAAACTGATCGGTTAAAATCATTTCACCAAGAACTTCATCACCCCTGGTAAAATACCGCAGATAAACACTTGCATCCTTGGACATATATCCCTGGACTAAACCGCTATCAGGAGAAGCCGCAAGCCACTGCCGATCCATATCCAAAACATATTGCTCTCTGACAGCAGGGCTCATCGCTGAGATAAAAGCATTACCAGCCTGAACAGCCTGCAGTACACGCACATCTCTGGCATATGCCTGAAAATCTTTTGTTTTTTCTATTAAATCCTGTGATAAAGAAAATGAAAGGATCTCGGTGATAGTTTTACTGTTTGAAAGGATGACACTCGAAAGAAGACGATATCCCCAGATATAGGATATACTGATAGCAAAAAAAAGGACCACAAGGGTGATAGAAACAGTAATGAAGGAGAGTTTATAACGGAGGCTGTTAAATGGTCGTCGGAATCGATCGGCAACGCTTTTTATAGCCATTGTTTTATCTTAGCCTTTGAAACTTAGTTTGTCAAGAAACAACGGGTTGGAGCATACGGGTAACGATAATTAGTTCATGGCTCGTAGCTCATAGCTCATAGAATGTATACCGCTAGGAGCGATGTCACTCACAAATACTTGAACTCACAGTTTAATTCCATAAATGACGATTGCGCTTTCTTGATACGTCTTGCCGTTGGGAAAGATAACCGGGAACGTACCCAAAATCCGGAAACCGCATTTTTCAAAAAACAAACAGGCAGCCGTGTTATCCTGTCGGGTCGAAAGATGAACCCCGCAAACGCTGCGGGTACGCGCCTGTTCAAGAAAACGTTTCATGAGCAGCCGGCCGATGCCGCCCCCCCGGGAATCCTTATCGATATCAATATGAAGATGCGCCGGGTATTCCTGCACAAACGAGGGCCGATGATACCCTCCCTTAGCCCATGTCGCAAACATACCCCGGACAAGCCGCCAGAAATAGAGTCGAAAAAAAAGACCGCGCAGGCATGCTTTCAAAAAAATTTTAGGGATCACGACGTACGCCATTACCTGATTATACCGCTTGGTATCAAAACATCCGCAGAGGTACCCGACGACATTCCCTTGTGATTCAGCAACCAGCAATAAATCCTTTTGATAATCGGTATAATAGGCGGTTACGGCATCGCAGAAAATTTCCCGATCGGCAAAAAATGACTCCGCTGAACTCCCTGCATCGGCAGTCGCATAACAAATCCGTCTCACATGCGCACGGTCAACTGACCTGAACTGCCGGATAACTGCCGATTCAGTCATGAGGTTTCAGCATAGCCTCCACTTGGCTCAAGAATACTTCAGAAGAAACATCTTTAAACAAAAATTCCTGCCTTCCCTGGGTAAGCTCTCTCTTCGTACGTAAAATAACTTCCATTGCCTTATGCGCGGTATGCAGTAAAACCGGGATATGCGCGATTTCAGGATCATTCCGGATTTGACGCAAAACTTCAAATCCATCCATATCCGGCAACATAATATCAAGAATAACCAATGCGGGCTTATTGGCGCGAATACCTTCTAAAGCGCTTCTACCGTTAAAAGCAGTAAAAACCTGGTACCCGGCTAACTCAAGCTGCGTTTTAGTTAAAAAAAGGACATCCGGTTCGTCGTCAACAACCAAAACCCTGGCTGTATTCTCCATCTCTTCTCCTGATTCTACAACCGTTGATAATAATTGTAGGTATGCAAAGCCAGCCGCGATATCAAATCCTTTGATTGCCTGCTTGTGCTGGCATGCCGGGTTAAAACACAAATCAAGAAATTACCTTTTTCCGTGTATACAATACCAACATCATGACAGACATTACGCTCGAGACCGGTTTTATGGGCAACGGTTACACCCTCGGGTAATCGCCGGGGAATACGGTCGTTGATTTTTTGCTGGGCCAAAAAGATTAAACACTGCCGCGCCTGGGGAGACATACGCTCCAAGCGGTAAAAACGCTCCAAAACAATCGACATATCCCGTGCCGTAGTAAAATTCTCCACTCCCTTCCGGCGGAACCGGAAATCCATCATTTTACGGGAAAGGTTGGTTTCTTCAAGGCCAAGTTTTTTAAAATACGCATTGAGATAATCAAAACCAAGCCTGTCAATAAGCATATTGGCAGCCGTGTTATCGCTGTAGGTAATCATTGTCTGTATCAATTCTTCAACCGTATATTCAGTGCCGGACGGCTTACTCTTAAGAATCCCCGACCCGAGTGTTTTAACCGATCCCTTCAGAACAATCTTTTCGTTCAGGTCAACCTTGCCATCTTGCACTGCCTGAAAAACAGCGGCCATAATAGGAACCTTCACAAGGCTTGCCGCAGGAAACGGTTCATTCTCATTCAAAACAAACTCCCGATTCCAATCGAGATCTTTTATAACCACGGCAACCTCTTGCCGGGATCCGTTAATCTCTCTCATTAAAACGTTCGTGAGCGCCTCCCAGGCAACTTTGCGGCGGGCAAGTTCCAGCCGTTGACGCTCAATCCGGACCTTTTCATTATAAACATACTGCCCGCCAAAACCTGCCGCTGTCACAAGAGCCGCGCAAACACAGACGATGTATATACCTTTCTTCATGACAAACCGTGCTCCTTTTCATTAATACCGATACAGCAAGCCGCATACACATGTTCCTGCACATACGTAAGCGGAAAGAACGCAAACCGAAGAACAATCTTGTTCCCCTTGAAATCAAGTTCTTTCTGTTCAATAAGATGAACTCCCTCTTTCATCACAAGCGAACTCTGGTGCTCAAACCAAGCTGCCATTTCCGGCGGGAAGATCACGTCAAACGTTTTACCAAGTACCGTTTGTTCATCGGCAATCCCCAGCAATGAAAGCGCGTATCTGCTGATACTAATTAAATCGCCCTCCATACCGACGATACAAATAAACGCATTTGCATCGTTTAGGATAGCATTCAAACGCTCCTGTCCCAGCTTCAATTTATCCTCAGCAAGCCGCCGTTCGACAATTTCATACACCAATTCCCGGTTTGTATCATCGATTTTCTTTGCGCGGATTTTTGTCAGCTGAGACAGATACAAAATAACCAGTAGCGATATGGTTGCGGTAATACCAAAAGCAAAAACCCACGCCGGCAACAGAGTATTCACTTCGGAAAAACGTTCCCTGCCCGGCCAAATGGAAACTTTCCATTCAACCTGGAAGAGCTCAAACGAAGCTGTTTTCTCCCATTCTTTGCGATACGCGGAAGAATACTCCTGACGCGTATATAACAACATATCATCGGCAAAAACCGAGATCCCATACCCGGGAACGATATTACGGAAAATATTGTCAAAAAGCTCCTTCGGATCATTAACCGCTATCATCAAACCGTCAAACGTATCGCTGCTGTATAACGGAACACACATCAAAATACCGGTCGTGCCGTCATTCAGATGTACCGACGGTAAAACAGTAACTTCTCCGCGAATGTTTATCTGCTGAAAATCGATCAACTTATCAGCGTAATCACGGAACTGAAGGGCCTGATGCTCGCTCCCAGCCTCCGGCGGGAATATCCAACGCAACGCAAATGACGCATCAGTGACCATCGCAGACTTCAACCCCTTATAATGGTTATAAAAGAGCGCCGCATCAGAATCCCAAACTTCCTTACTAACGCCCTTATTAAGCTCCCACCGGCGCTCCATACCTTGCAAAACTATACCCCTATTGCCAAAACGGGTGATCAACTCATTCTTAACATAATCAGCGCGCAACTGAAGAAGTTTATTGGCCTGCCCCTCGCCAAACCGCAGCAAGAGCTGCCATATAGTAAGCGATATCAAGAAACCAACAATGCCCACTGCCCATAAACTAAATGTTCGGACACCAATAAATTTTTCTTTTATCGGCGGCAACCCTTTATTCAAACTCATTGTGAAATAAACCTCCTTGCCAAACCAACGGCTGTATCCAGAAGCCTCCGACAGTCTAACTCATTCGTATCATACCCGGAATTCGCCGAAGTCGTCTGGCGCACCACCAAGACATCAACATCTTCCGAAACCTGATTCTCAAGAGTAACCCGTTGAAGCGGAATATCCATATCATCGGTTTTTAAAATCGCCAGACCCGCACCCGATTTTGCCAGAATAACGCAATAGAGATACGGATAATCGGTCCCCTCGACGGTATTAATGGAAACCTGCACCTGAACCCCCAGAAAATAATCGGGGGCATTTAAAAACCGAAGCATTAACCGCGCGTCCGTTGGGATTCGTCCCTTACCAACCACCTCCTGCGTTGCAAGCATCGGCAGAACCTGGATATCTTCGGGAGAAACAAGATACGCTATAATCTTCTTCAAAATCCCTATTTTAATAATCAGCTTATCTTTCTTCAAATAGGAACGGATACCGGTTACCCAATGCGGAATAATCAAAACAATACAATCAAGTACCCAATAGAAAGCAATCCGGTAAAATCCTTTTATAATGAACGTTTTCCAGATAACAAAACAAAATAAACCGACAAGCACGAATACGGCAACGCCCCTATGATTGGTTATATCAAAAAAGTCAAGATCCCATCGGCGCAATTGAGCGTCTTTCTCTTTTACTTTTTCATATTCATCGGGTGTGACCTGCGCCCATTCTTCCACACCTTTCAGGCGAGCAGTAACCCGGTACCCCCGCACTAAACTTAGCGAAGTACCGATAATAAACGCGCAGAATCCTGCCCAAAAATTAACAAAAAACTGTAAAAAAACACCCGCCGCAAGAAAGCCGACAATACACCATGCCCTTTCATCATACTGCATATCCTTGGCAAAAATGAATTTTATATCTCCCCACCGCTGCTGTTCAGGAAAAAGATTCATACTGGCAACTCCTCATGCGCCCGGTGCAATTCTTGAAAACCAACCGCATCCCAATAAAGAGGACAAGCACCGTTACAAACAGCTAAATGCTCACAGGCTTGGCAACGCTGATGAGCGAATTTCTTTTTCTGAAAATAGGCAAATGCCTCACTGCGCCAAATTTCCCGGAATTTCCCTTTACTCCGCACTATATTTGCCATCGGCTTAGGAAAACTTGAGCACGGTAAAATATCCCCATTCGGAGCGATACTTAACAATCCATCACAGGCAGCGCACCCCTTGTTCCCTAAGCCATGTACAACCGGATTAAAGATACACAGGGGTGTCGGTGAATACCACATGAATTCTAACCCCATCTCCGCAGCTTTTTGCCGGATATCCAGGATACAAGCGCCAATCTCGGAATAAGAAACAAAAAGTTCGCTCATATTCATTTTTGCCGAACCTTCCGGCATCAGCATATTCATGGAAAATCGATCCATCCCCAAACTTTTGACTACCGGAAGAATCATGCGCAATGAATCCTTATTAAGCGCCGAAATTGTCGTATTCGTATGAACGCGGATCCCGGCATCACGTAATGCGCACACCCCGGCACAGGTTTTATCAAACGAACCCTCCTGTTGAACAATAGAATCGTGTAAATCGGCACAACCCGCCTCAATGCTGACCTGCGCTGAATCAAGCCCAGCCGCCTTAAGTTCTTCAGCTGCACGATGAGTCACACACGTGCCATTGGTAATAAGGTTCGTCCAGAGTGAAAGCGACTTGGCATAGGCAATAAGCTGCGTGAGGTCTTTTCTCAACATTGGTTCCCCTCCGGTAAAACTGACCGAAGGGACTTTGGCTTCATCGCGTATGATACGAAGTATTTTTTTCATCGAGCGCAAATCACATTCTTTTCTCGAATTATCTTTCTTACAACCGCAAGCGGCATAGCAAAATCGACAGGTTAAATTACAGCGATAGGTTACCGCGATCTCGCTTAAAACAGGTAATTCATTGAAACCGAGAGCAAAGGTGAATTTTTCAACAGCGTAACGTTCCTGACGCTCATGGTAACATCCCTTTAAAACCGCACGCAGATCGGAAAAGAAAAAATGCAAATCACGGGCAACCGTCTCTTTATCGGCAAATGCGTCAATGATCGAATACACACTCTTTCCTTCGAGGAGATCAGACACAACGGCAACAGCCTGAGCATTCAATTTATATGCCTGATTAGGGATCTTAATTAAAAGACAATCTTCCCGTCGCACGCGGATAAACGGCGAGACATCCTTTATATATTCATTGACCCAGGCTATTCGAGAGTAATAATCCATACGTTAATGTCCGCTGGAAACACACGCACCGTGACAGGCTCCATGACAGGCCGAATGGCACGCTGAGTGGCATGCCGAATGACACGCTGAATGACACGCATCATGACATACATTCTGCACAAAAGGACCGTCATAACAAACCGCGGATGTCCGAAATGTCGAAAACGTATGATTCATATTCGGCATCGACTTCTCAATCGTCCTTCCGAAATCAGACGTGCGACGATACACATCATCATCATGATAATAGCTCCGGCCGTAATAGAAATGGTTGTATCCATCCCAATAAAAAGAATCATCCTGAGTTTCAGCGGCGCGTAAAAATTCGCCTAACCGCTCATGATAATACTTTTTTGTCTCTTCAAGATCGGCATCCCAAATTTTTTGTTCAAGTCCCTGTCCAACCGTCTTAAAAATATCCTGGACAATCGTTTCCGATACCGTACCGTCTCCGCTCAACGCGCTCATCAACATATTTTCATATGTGTCGCTTGATACCGGAGCAGTCTCAACTCTCTGGAGGACTAACGGATTCATACGTGCAATATGGATCAAACCTTTGCGCTCCATATTGGTAAGCATAAGGGTAACAAGCGTAGAAAGGGGGACATCCATCAACAAGCCGGCCTCAAGAGGCACAAGATCTTTGCAGATCTTTCCTTTTTTGCGAAAGACCCCCATCTGGATCTTGGGAGGAATCCATTCAGTCCCTTCCCACCGCACTTTTGAAAGCCCGTCCTGAGCATGGAGCATCGAAATTTGTTTACGCGTCATAATCAAAAAAGGGATCCCGACAAAACAAAGGCACCCGATAAAAATAATACCGATCACGGTTTGAAGCCGAAGGGGGATCTCAGAGAGGATGCTGCCGGGAAGAAAACGATTGAATACATAATCTTCTTTTGCAACCTTAAACCCGGATACACCTTGTGCAAGGGCCGGAGCCATTGAGGTCAAAGCAAAATACGTCGCATCAACGTATGCCTGAACTTGAAAATGATACTGCGCAGGGATGTCTTTGCGATGGAACCTGACGGAGAAAAGGTTTTTGTCAGAGCCGCCTTTTACCGTCAGATAATCAACCTGATACCGCTCATTTACGAATTTTTCGGTACGGAAGTTAAGACGGATAAGATCGCTCGGGACAGGGACTTCATGATCAAGGGCGATGGGGTAATGCACGGTCAGGGTTTCATGTTCGAGCGAATCATTCCACTGTACCGGCGCCCAATTAAAAACCGCAAGCCGCCCCGCAGGGCTCTCTGTCTGCGTCAAACTCCCGGCTCTCTCCATATCAACGGCATACCGCAAGAAATAGGTTATCTCCCCGTCTTGAAAAGCCTCGCCTTGCGCAAGAACAACGTCATACTTACGGCTTGAAATCATTGAAATATCTAACGCATACCGATTGCCGGAATCATCTACGGCATACGACTCTTTGATATCGAATTCGGGCTTTCCGTTAAATCCTTCGAAATAAAACCCGTGAAGATTTGCGCCTCGGCATGACCACCGTACGCTATAAATAACCTGTGCAGCCCCGTCTTTATCAAGCGAAACATCAGTTTCAACCCAGCGCAGACTAAATGACCCCTGTTGACCATAGGCGCCAGACAAGCACGCGCACACGCAAGCACAGACAAAAATAAAAACCGCGAGTCGTCGCATCATAAGGTTTTATCCCGCATTATCTTTTCAAAAGCTGCATCTTTAATCCAGCCGATCTTTCCGTCACTACGCAGCACCTTGGCCCACGAACCCGTTGATTCCAAAATTTCAATACGGCTGCCTTCGGTAAGCGTATAATAAACTGTGCCTTCTTCTGCCGGCTCAAAACGCGCGGGGATATTTTGAGCGATAACAATCGCGCCTCGATCAATAAAAATTATTCTCCGGAACCAGGCAGCACTACCCGTTATCGTAACAAGAATGATGGCCACCAAAATGCCTATAATAATCTTTCGTTGAGACGCAAACACGATAGCCAAACCAATACAAACAAATATAAGCGCATATGCAATCAATACAATGACCTGTATCGTAGAAAAAGGCAGCGCCTCATTGACTGCATCAAGAATCCTTCCTTGCAAACCCTGTGTTACTCCGGTAAGTGCTAGTTCCGACCGGACAAATCCGTAATTCGATTTCAGATCACTATCCTGCGGTATATATAAACGGGCCCGCTCATAATTAACAAGCGCCAAACCCATCATACCACGTCTTGCATAACAATTGCCGATATTAAAGTAAATTTCACCGCTGGCAAGACCTGCACCGCAAATAGCGGAGTATTCAGAGCAAGCTTCTGCGAACGCGCCCTCTTTATAAAAAGTATTCCCTTTTTGAAAATGCTCTTGAGCTTGTGCAGACGTCATAGCCTGCGCGCGGAGGGGAACGCCAGAAAAGAACAACCCAATGATAAGAATAATAACCGGATAGATTTGTTTTTTCATTTGTTATACCGCATTTTTTTGAAAGTATGCAATCACCGTTTCGAGTTTTTTCAGGGTACCGTTCATATCTGCCTGACTTAACTCAGCGGAAGCGTACCGTGCCATATCGCAAACCTGAAAAATATCCCGTGCGTCAGCCAGAATTTCAGCAGGCACATTCTTACCGTGCAACGTCTCTTCAACCACGCTCAAGGTAATGCCTTGTGAAGAAAGGTGGAAATGATCACCCCAGTATTCTTGTGCGGTTGAAAAAACCGCGTCAAAGAACTCATTCTTGTTTCCCGCATGCAATGCTTGGCGCGCCTTTTTAATGCCGATTGACGCTTTCCTGGGAGCATTACGTTTACGCGCGTACCGGGTATCTGTTTTCAACCTGAGACGATAATAACGGAACACGATCGCGAACAAAAGCCCTAGCGGAGGAATAAGAATACCGCTCAACAGCATACCGGCAGATACGCTCTTCTGGGGGAGCGGTTTCAACTCCCCCATTGAATCTTTGATATAAACAATATCCCTGCCTAATTTCTCGTCGCGCGGCAACGCCGGTTTACTGACGGCCTCAACAATTTTTTGTTCTTCAGGTTTCACGGGCTTTGTTACCCGGATAGGAAAGGGGCCTTTGGTTTTAGTTTCGTACTGCCCGCCAGCAGGGTCAAAATATGAAAATCGCAACGCGGGGATTTCAACAACATCGGATGATAACGGCATAACGATCTCTTCGAACGTTTTAACGCCATTCTCTTGTTTTACCTGCGGTTCATAGACTTTGAAATTGGCTCCGGCATTGCATGAAGGCATTGTTACCGTATCGCTATTCCCCTCTCCCCGGATGACCGCTCGAATCGTAATCGGATCTCCCACCGTAACCTCGGAAGGGCTTATCGAAACATCCATATCAAAAGTACCTATCGCCCCTTTATAATCAGCCGGTTTGTTTGCTTGCGGAAGTTCCAGCACAGTCAACGGGACTTCCGCGGCAGCAATAGTAAGCGGATAGGCTTGATAACGGCCAAAGAAATCGTTAAAGATATCGTTAGAAAAAAAATCATCTGATCCCATCTGCCTGCCGCGGCTTGATTCCTTTTTTAGTATTAAATTACATTTGAGACTCGCCGGCCCCAGCTGCAACGCGCCGCTGCGTGTGCCAAAAACCATAGTATCAAACTCAATAACATCATACTGTATATCTTTGAGTGTTTCCTGATATTGTTTTGGCTGATCAAACCCTTTCACTGAAAAACCTTCGTGGGAAAATTCGGGGAATTGAATATCACGAACACCTAACCTAGTAACATATAATTTCAGTTTAACAGGGATATTTTCATTGATATACGCAGTCACACGAGGAACATCCATAACCAGGAAAATACGGTCTTTAAGATCGTGCGCCTGCAGCGAAGGCTGTTCGGATGATTGTTGTTGCTGCGGGACATCGCCTGCAAGAACTTCAACAGAAAGAGCATTCGACGTATACGTATCATCTTTATAGGTAAAAGTAACAGGCCCGATCGTAAATGTACCGGTCTTTACGGCAAGGAGTGAATAGATGTGCGTAATAGAGCTGGAGACTTTACCGTTAACAATAGACATACGCGTTGAAGGGCCGACATAACGCGCCTGAAAACCATCACCTGTTTTAAGTTCAACCGCAGGAATATCTTGAGTACCGTTAAAAGTAAGGTAGACAACAGCAGGTTGTCCGACGGCAACGCGATCGCGGTCTGCCGTCAGCTCAAACGAGATATCTTTAGCAAACGCCGCCGAACTTAAACAGTAAAAAATGATCAGGAAACTAACAGAACGTTTAATCATATGTTTAAGGAATACTTACAATTATAGCTCTTGGCTCATAGCTGATAGCTCATGGAAGCTTGTAACGAATAACTCGCAGGGTTTCCACGACCCCCTGTCACCACGTCACACGCAAATACTTGTATCTTAAAC
>DAONEO010000001.1:83911-174669 GCA_035403145.1 Candidatus Omnitrophota bacterium
AACTCTTTCAACTTCTCCTCAGCAACCGCCTGATTGACTTTCGCATCGGTATCATATGCATAAAGCTCAACAGAACGTTTATAATGCCTGATCGAATGTTCGACCAATTCAATAGCTTTGTTAATATCCGCGTTCTCCTGGCTTACCCCCCATTTGAATTCCGCGTTTCCTAAATTATATGCCGCTTTTTCTTCAAGTTTTTTGTCAGCCGTGGCCATTGCCTGCTCAAAAGATTTTGCTGCAGCAGGATAATTCCCTGATTTATAGAACCCGTCACCCAGATTGAAACGGTATAATGAACGGTTCGGATCAAGCTCGACGGCATCCGAATATAATTGCGTAGCTTCCTGAAATTTATCCTGATGATAAAACCGATTCCCCTGTTGTAACTTCCATTCTCCCTGCCCCGCATACACGGGAATAACCAGCGTAACAATCATACCTGCAGCCACAATAAGTTTTTTCATTTATTCTCTGAAATAAAAACCTCAATCAGGATACAAACGACTGCCAACACAAGAAGTATCTGAAAACGCTCGGAATAACGCTTGTGCAATAAACCCTGGAATTCCTGTCTCTCAAATCCCGCAAACTTCTCCTTATATAACAACTCGAGCCCGAATTCAGTTGATGTTGAGCGGATATAAACTCCCCCTGTTGCAAGGGCAATCTTCTGTAAAATATCTTCGTTCAACCGGGATTTTACCACATTACCGGAACTATCTTTAACGTATGAACGCTCATTCTGATTCTCAACTGCAATAAGATCGCCTTCCCGAGTCCCGATGCCGATACAATATATAGTGATCCCTTCCTTCTTTGCCTGGCGCGCTATAGCAAGAGGATCTTCTTCATGATCTTCGCCGTCAGTTATAAGAATAAGTATTTTGTGTTCCGAAGGTTGGCTCCGATACGCACGCATCGCCTCACGGATAGCGCTGACTATCGCTGTCCCTCCCCGGGGAATAGATGACGTATCAGTATCATCCAATGCCAAAAGAAATCCGCCGTAATCATTAGTCAGGGGACAAACAACAAACGCACTCCCGGCGAATGCCACCAAACCAAGGCGGTCACCGGAAAGCTTCCCCACAAAATCCTTGATAGCAAGTTTTGAACGGTCCAGCCTGCTGGGGAGAACATCCCTGGCAAGCATACTCCTTGAGGTATCAAGCGCAATCATGATAGCAAGCCCCCGTCGCTTAATCTCGTGCCACTGGAAACCCCACTGCGGCCGAAGCAACGCACATAAAGAAAAAATCACTGCGCCGGCCAAAAGAAACGCTTTTATCTTTTTCCGGCGGAACGATACGCCTTTCAACAGCTCGCCTAATAATGCTTTATCAGCAAAAAGCTGCAAAGCCCTGGTGCGTTGACGGAAGCTGATAACAAGAAATATGATTATTAGCGTGGAACCAAGTATAACGATGTATAAAAAATCCGGCCGGGCAAAATGCATACGCGCCTATCTCCTACGGAATCGTCCTCAAAATTGTTTGCGACACAATTATTTCAAACAGTAAAAATACCAGACCTACGGCTAAAAATCCGGGGAATAGCTCTTGGTACTCCTGATAACTTTTATCTTCAAGGGGTGTTTTTTCCAAACGATCGATTTCACCGTAAATTTTCCGCAATGTCTCCGTATCGGTTGCCCGAAAGAATTTCCCGCCCGTTACCGATGAAATCTCCCGTAATGAATTCTCATCCAGATCGAGTTCTACCTGTTGATATGCTTTATTCCCCCAGAAATCCCGCACCGGAAACGGCACTAAACCTTGAGCCCCCGCGCCAATAGTATATATCTTGACGCGCAAAGCGCGCGCTGCCTCGGCAGCAGTTCGAGGAGAAATTGATCCGGTATTATTACGGCCATCAGTCAGTAGAATAATGATTTTGCTCTTTGCTTTTGAGTTTTTCAGGCGATTGAGTGACGCGGCGATACCGGAGCCAAGAGCAGTGCCATCCTCAAGCATACCCGCGCGGATCCGTTGTAAATTTGTCTGAAGCCATCCGTAATCCCTGGTTAACGGACAAACGGTATACGCGCGCGCAGCAAATGTAACCAAGCCGATACGATCGCTCTGCCTTCCCTTGATGAAATCCTTAACAACATCAAGCACAACTTCCACCCTGCTCATCCGCTTGCCGCCGATAGTAAAATCTTCAGCAAGCATACTCGTTGAAGAATCGATCGCCAGGACGATATCGATACCTTCAGTCTCTATTTTCGAATCCTCAACCGGAGATTGCGGACGCGCCAAAGCAATAATCAAAAGAATCAACGCAATAATCCGGACCACAAACACATACTGCCGGAGCCGCATCGTAAGGGTCGGCTTAATGCCTTCCACGATCGTGCCACTTGAAAAGCGAATTCCCGCCGAACGCGTCTTAATCTGAGCATACAATACAAACGCAACGGCAAAAGGAATCAACAATAAAAAAATCGGCGAATGGATGATCATTTCTGCTGAGGAATCACTATTTTTGTTTCATCAACAAACTTTTTTGCGATCTGAAATGCCGCATCTATCTCGGTATCTGCCGGCGCGTATTTGGCGAATTTTACCAAATCACAGGTGGTCAGAAAATCACGTAATAATTCACGGTGAGCAACCGCCAGGGAAGAAACGTCCCGCGCAAAAAGCAAAAACTCCTCAGTCGTCATCTCGGGCGCCCTTAAATCAAACCGGTTTTCCAAATAATGCCTGACGATATCCGCAAGCTCGCTAAAATACTCTTTCAACTTGCCTGAAGCAGGCAATCGCTTCCCCAGCAATGTCTCTAATTGTTCATAGGCAATTTCGTGTGCGGAGCGCAAACGCACAACACCCTCAGCGGATTTTCTCCGGAGCGTCATAATAATCAGGATTACTGTCGCGATCACAAAAAGAACAATAAGCGCGATCATCGCAACCTGCCATGGCGAAATAATCTCAAGAGGAGCTTTAATATCCCTGATATCCCGGATCACAATCTCCTCCTTTCACGCTGGCGGAAAAAACGGATAAGACTTGAGGCATATGGCACATCAGTGCGCACGTCAATAGTATCAACATGCGCAGATGTAAACAATGACTGTCTCTCTGTAAGCCGGCCACGTGCATCCTGCGCAAAATCATCCCGTACCCGTTTATCAGAAGTATCAACCACAAAGGATTCGTTAGTTTCAGGATCAATCAAACGGATCATACCAACAGGCGGCAGTGCAAGTTCCCGCGGATCAGTGATCGTAATAGCGACAATATCATGCCGTTTATTGGCGACACGAAGGACTTTTTTGAAATCCGGGGAATAGAAATCAGAAATGAGAAACACAACACTGCGTCGGCGTACAACCCGGTTCAGGTATTCCAGAGCAGCTGCAATATCAGTCCTTGTACCGGCAGCTTTGAAATACAACGCTTCACGCACAACCCGCAGGACATGGCGAACGCCTTTGCGCGGAGGAATAAATTTTTCGATGGAATCAGTAAACCCTAAAAAACCGACTTTATCATTATTACGCACAGCCGATAACGCCAGCACCGAACAGATCTGCGCCGCGCAATGAACTTTAAGCTGCCGGACAGAACCGAAATATGACGAAGCCGACATATCCAAAAGGAGCATAACCGTCAATTCACGCTCTTCAACGAATTTTTTCACATAGGGATGCCCCATACGGGCAGTGACGTTCCAATCAATAGAACGTATCTCATCACCGGGGAGATATTCACGCACTTCGTCAAACTCCATGCCCTTACCTTTAAAAACGCTCTGGTACTGGCCGGCAAAAACATCGCTGACCATGCGTGCGGTCGTAATCTGTATACGGCGGATATCTTTTAATACTTCCTTGGGGATCATCGCATATCCTTATTACAAAAGTTTTGTCAATGCAAAACCAGGAATCAGACGCGATACGGGTTAGGGGACCTCGATCTCGTTTAAGATACGCTTAATGATATCATCAGAAGTCTTCTCTTCGGCTTCTGCTTCATAACTGGGAATAACACGGTGCCGGAGCACATCGGCTGCTATGAATTTAACATCCTGCGGAGTAACATACCCTCTGCCATCAATAAAAGCATGTGCTTTGCTGGCCAAGACCAAACAAAGCGTTGCGCGGGGAGAAGCGCCGTACTGAATGAGACCTGATAAATCGTCAAGTTTATACCGCGCCGGCTGACGCGTGGCAAAAACAATATCCAGGATATATTTTTCGATTTTTTCATCCATATAAACTTCATCTACAACATGCTGCGCGCGGAGAATATCTCCGGGCTCAATAACGGGATTCACGCCCGTTTGAACGCTGGTAAACCCCATACGCTTCAAGATTTTCTGTTCTTCTTCTATTGTCGGATACGTGATAGAAATTTTCAACATAAAGCGGTCAACCTGAGCTTCCGGAAGCGGATACGTTCCCTCCTGTTCAATAGGATTCTGCGTCGCCATAACCAAAAACGGCTCTTCCAATTTAAATGTTGTCTCACTGATGGTAACCTGGCGCTCCTGCATCGCCTCTAAAAGCGCGCTCTGCACCTTGGCGGGTGCGCGGTTTATTTCATCAGCAAGAATTATATTCGCAAAAATCGGCCCTTTTTTCGTGGTAAACACGCCCTCTTTCGGATTATAAATAAGCGTCCCGATTAAATCAGCCGGCAAAAGATCCGGCGTGAATTGAATCCGTTGGAATTTCGAGTGGATCGTCTGGGCAAGCGTTTTAATGGCAAGGGTCTTTGCTAAACCGGGAACACCTTCAACTAAAATGTGGCCGTTTGACAAGAAACCGATCAAAAGCCTGTTAACCAGATACTCCTGGCCAACGATAACTTTATGGATCTCGGCTGTTAGCGTCGAAACAAACGCGCTCTCTTTCTTCACTTTTTCGTTAATCGCAGTTAAGCCTGTTGTCATTGCACGACCTCCTTCACACGCACCCCCGTGTGGTTGTTAAAAAAGGTTACAGTTTTGAAACGATATCTGCCAGATCAAGAACGAGACGTTCAGAATCATCCCAACCAAGACAGGCATCCGTAATTGATTTCCCAAACTCTTTGCCGGGAGCATCCTGGCACCCCTCCTCCAAATAACTCTCGATCATAAGACCTTTAACAATCCCGCGCAACAATTCGCAGGTTTTGATACTGTGCATAATCTCATGAGCGATACGCGGCTGCTGAAAAAACTGTTTATTGGAATTAGCGTGATTAGTATCGACAATAATCGTCGGATAATCGCATCCCCGCTCTTGATACATCTGAGCGGTGCGGATCAAATCCTCATAATGGTAGTTGGGAATACTCTGGCCATACTGATTAACCGATCCGCGCAGGATACAATGAGTAAATGAATTGCCGGAAGTCTTTACCTGCCAGCCGTTGTAAATAAAAACATGCGCCATGTGCGCGGCTTGCACAGCATTCAACATTACATTAAGGTCTCCGCTCGTGGGATTCTTCATCCCAACCGGCACCGTCAGTCCGCTTGCGGTCAGGCGATGTTCCTGGTTCTCCACGGAACGAGCACCAACTGCGACATAACTTAATACGTCTTCAAGATACGGATAATTCCCCGGATACAGCATCTCATCCGCTGCGGAAAGCCCTGTCTCCCGCAACACGCGCACATGAAGGTTGCGGATCGCCTTCAAACCCTGAACAATGTTGGGTTCTTCTCCGGGATCCGGCTGATGAGCCATTCCTTTATACCCTTTGCCGGTCGTACGCGGTTTATTCGTATAGATCCGCGGCACCAAAACCAATTGATCCTGCACTTTATATTGAAGATCAGCCAGCCGCCGGGTATATTCACACACCGATTCTTCATTATCTGCCGAACAAGGACCGATAATAATAAGATATTTTTTACTCGTTCCTTGAAAGATCTGTTGGATCTCGGAATCACGCTTTTCTTTACGAGCCCGCAACTGGCTATCAAGCGGCATGTCCGCAAGAATCTCTTCAACCGTAGGAATTTTTTGAATATTGATGAGCCCCATACCGTTACCTTCTTTCAATGACACGCACACGACTTATCGGAACAATGTTTCTTCTGGAAAAACAACGCCCGGATCATAAGTGCCAACAATAAAAATGCCGCACCAATACGTATCGGCTCCGGCACAATCTCAGAGGCTTTGCCAACCACCGAAGACGCCTGAAGACCCAATAATCCATATATATAATTAACCGCAAACCCTAAAAGAACCGCGCACACGGCTATTGACATTACATATATAACCGCTGAACGTTTTCCCAAAAATTTAACAACCGCAAGAATTGTCGCCACATTGGTAGCAGGGCCCGCGAGTAGAAATACCAGCGCTACGCCCGGACTCATGCCTTTTGCGATGCAAGCGGCAGCGATCGGGGTCGAAGAAGACGCGCAAATATACAACGGAATCCCGATAATAAGCATAATCAGCATTGCCTGCCAACCGGAACCAAGATACTGTCCGATGAACGAAGCCGGGATACAATACGAAATTATTCCCGCCAATACTATCCCTAACAATAACCACATCGCAAGATCAGCAAGCAATTCCCCAAAAACATACCGCATAGCAAGCCGAAAACGTTCCGTCCTTGCATGAACATGTTCAAGAGTCTCATCGCACAAAATACAGGTTTTAGAATGTATGTGCGTGTGCGGATTATGTTCTTTGCCGAAAATATTCTCTGAGATCCCCGCAACAAACGCGGTTATAAAGGCTGCAACAGGCCGGATAATAGTCATCGGAATATCAAGAAGCGCATAGGAAATCGCAATTGAATCAACCCCTGATTCCGGAGTCGAAATCAAAAAAGATAGCGTGGCTCCTTTTGAAGCCCCGCTTTTACGCAATGAAATAGCTGCGGGAATAACGCTGCAGGAGCACAAAGGCAGCGGGACACCGCACAAAGCAGCCAGTATCACAGACCGCAAACCCGGCCTGCCTAAATATCGAGCGATTTTATGCTGATCGACTAACGCATGAATAATCCCGGTAATTAGCAAGCCGAAAATAATATAGACTGAAGCATCGCTCAAAACATGCCAAATCTCGAGTATACTATTCACTACAATAGACACAATACCTCCTTGCATATAGGGAGATATTGTACTCTATTTAAGAGGCGTCTTCAATAAAATTTGCGCAATGGATAAGACAATGGCAGCGGCTAACTGGAAGGTATTGAAGCATTGTTAAGCATAAGGGCATCATTGACTGAACGCAAGAAATCTTCCTTCTTAATCGGCTTTTTCACAAACCGTACGTGGTTCATTTTACGCAAAGCCTCAAGAAGTTCCCGGGAAAGCACACTCACGATCAAAATCGGCGTGTTCTTGGATCTTTCTTTATTACGCGCGTATAAAAAGAATGAATCGCCGGTCATCGGCTCCATAATAATATCAAGGATAATCAAATCATAGTCGTTTCTCTCGAGCTTCGTCAAACCCGCCGGAGCATTAATTTCATAATCAATAGAAAATGCATTTGAAGTACCCGTGAAAATATCTTTGTAAATATTAATCATATCCCGGTCATCTTCTACGATGAGAATTCTTTTCATCTGACCTCCTTTGTTCGCCTATCGGCAAAACTACCGTAATACGACACCCCTGTCCCTCGCCTTTTGAATCAACGCGCAAAGTACCTTTATATGTTAACACGATCTCCCGCACAATTGACAAACCAAGCCCCGTACCCGGCAACGACGGATGCCTCTTATAAAACTTAAGAAAAAGTTTTTTTTGGTTACTTTCTTCTATCCCGCAGCCTGAATCAGCAACTTGTATTTGGAGGCCTTTCACGAGCTTCTTAATATTCACGGAAACACAACCCTGGCTCGTAAACTTAACGGCATTATCGACAAGATTATATAATACAGTTTTTATATCATTGTAAAAAACTTGTTTGCGTGCGCTGAAAGCGTCGATTTTTATGGTAAATACAAGCCCTTTGTGCGCCGCAGAGTCCTTAAAATCATTTTGAATTTCCTCAATGATATCCCGCAAACGCACACGTCTTTGAGGAACATTCCCTTTCCCCTGGGTACGCGCAGAAAAGTCAAGTATCGTATAAACATCCTTATGGAGACGCTTAATATTGTTATCGATAATATGATGCGCCCGGATAACCGCTCCCGCATTATCCGCCTCCAATGCCCGACTTAACATATCAACTGCCATCTCAATCATGGCAATAGGAGTCTTTAATTCATGGGAAACATCCCTGATCAATTTCTCCTTCATCTCCTGAGCTTTAACCTTTTCTGTAATATCATTTGATAAAACAAGTTCGGCTGCCTTCCCCTCAAAGATAATCGGGTGCGAAATGATTTCCACACTCATCAACGTCCCGTCTTTTCTAAAATGTTTCCACTCGCCTTGTTCATCAACCCCCCCGTTGCTATCGCCGGGCTTGCGTAGTATCTTTTGAAAACGGATAAAGTCATCTGCTGAATAAATAGTGCGGAGATTCATCCCCAGGAATTCTTCACGGCTATATCCATATTTTTTAACAGCAGCTTCATTCACCGCCAAAAATTCCAGTGTTTTATTATCATACACATAGAGAGGATGCGGATTTGATTCAAAAAGGAGCCGATATTGCGCTTCTGATCGGCGCAGCGCTTCTTCCTGCCTTTTGCGCTCGGTAACATCACGCACAATGGCAATAAGAAGCTTCTCCGTATCAGCTTCAAAAGTGCCGATATTAACTTCAACCGGAAAATGCGTCCCGTCTTTTCTGCGCAAAATCCCGTTTACAATCATAGTGCCATGCGCGGCTATTTTCTTCCACAACAGGGTTAAACGCTCTTTTGTGTATGTCGCTTCGATATCCGAGATGGTACGGCCAACCAGCTCTTCTCTTGTATAACCAAGCGCCGAACATGTCCGGGAATTAACATCAACAATTTTGCCCAGAAAATCATGGACAACAATGGAATCGGTAGCTTGCTCAACGAGGTTACGAAAGCGGTGTTCACTGCGATGCAGCGCTTCAAGGGCATGGCGGCCTTCAATACGAACCCGGACCTGGCGCAACTCCCGGGCAACAGCCGACGGGATACGGGCTAGATTAGCTTTTAAAATATAATCATTAGCACCGGCGCGCATAGCAGAAACGGCGATTTCTTCACCAACGGTGCCTGAGATAAGAAGAAACGGTATATCTGCATTCACCTCTCGTATAATCGCCAAAGCTTGCAGGCCATTAAAGGAAGGAAGAGAATAATCGGCGATAACGATATCGAAATGGTTTTTATCGAGGGTCTGCCGCAAGGCTTCAGCAGTTTCAACACGTTCACAAACTACTGCATAGTCTGCGCGCGTCAGTTCGCGCTCAAGCAGCACGGCGTCATTTTGAGAATCCTCAACGAGTAATACGCGTAAAGGAATAGGCATGGTAAACAATAGTATCTCTCTACCTTACAAACTTGTAAATTGGCGCTCTCCCCTTTTATTTGACTTTTTTCTTCTACTCTGTCTACCCAAGAAAAGCCCTGCCCGCATGAACATACAGGCAGGGCGTTGAAAAGAATATCTCACCACTTCTCCCAATGAATTGTAGCGCCGTCAAATTTATCTTTTGGTTTTTCAACTCCCACCGGATGGCCAACAGCAATGATATTCAATGGAATAATCGTCTCCGGCAATCCAAGCGCCTGACGCACGAAAGCTACGCGTTCATCAGCAGGATAGACACCCGTCCAAACCGCCCCTAACCCGGTCGCTTCAGCAGCAAGAAGGATATTCTCCGAGACAGCAGAACAATCCTGCACCCAAAACTCCTGCGCTTTCCCCGGCATAGTCTTGGACAGGTCCCCGCAAACAACAATCGCCGCGCCCGCTGAAACAAGCATCTTTGAATACGGCATACCGAGAGAAAGTTTCTCAAGCGTCTTTTTCTGCGTTATAACGACAAACTGCCACGGCCTCTTGTCCATAGCAGTAGGCGCGGCCATACCTGCTTTAAGAATTGTCATAAGCTCGTCTTTTGTCGCAGGGACTCCCGTATACTGGCGGACACTTTTACGCGAATGAATAACTGACAAGGTATCTTTAATATCGTACGCCAGCGCACCCAATCCGAATGGTGCCATACACATAATACATACAGCCAGAAAGACTATTCTATTTCGTTTCATTGCCAACCCCCTGTCCCGCATTTGAATCCGATGATTTCTGTTCGTCTTGATTCTCCTCGAACATTTTCTTCATCCCTTCGCCGAATGACTTGAATTTCGAAACCGTATCAATTACTTTTTGAATGATATGCTCCGGAGACTGGTTCTTTAAATTCTTCATAGCAGCGGTAAGTACCGTCTTTTTAAGCTGCTCCGCATTCAAAGCAGGATTATCCAATTTCGTATTGATCACGAACTGCAAAGACAAATCCCCCTTGTCATCACGAAATAGATCAAGCGCGTCAGTAAACGCAGGGAGCTGACCAACCCCGCTCGTCGTTTCTGTCGACTCCGTTTGGGCATAGACAAAGTTAAACAATTTCAGATCTGAAACTACCGTAAGTTCATTTTTAACCGCGGTTAGTTTGTTGGTTAAATTCAAGGTAACGGACGTAAGTTTCTTTTTAGATAGGAAGTCGCCGTAATACGGAGCAAAGTATGCCACCTGCACTTCTTGACAGCGGATTGTCGCATCCAAATCCTTTGACAACAGATTAAACCAACCCTGTGCGTCAAAACTTCCGATTTTTTCATTTGATTTACCGAACAAATCAGCGGACGCCGAGAAATCGGTTTTTAATTGCGTAAAGGGGAACGAAATCCTGGAAATATCCGCCTTGATCGTATCTGCGGTAATCATGAATCCCGCGGGATCGATTTTATAATCCGTAAACGTAAATTTCCCCTGTTTAACCGTAAGCCCGTTCACAAAAACCTGAGGCGGGGGTGTGCCCTTTTGATCAAAAACGGGTATATTCAAAGACCCGTCCTGTGACTGACGCAACGTAATCACCGGATTAACTACGGCAAGTCCGTCGATCACGATTTTTCCGGCCAACAAAGCCACAATATTCGGCGAACAAGAAATCTTCTCAGCATACGCCAAATCTCCAAATCGCAACCCTTCAAGAGTCACCCTCAAAGGAAAACTCAGCGAAACCTTTTGTATTGTCGTCTGAGTCTTGCACGCATCGGTAATTTGTTTTTCAAGGAACCCTTTGCCGGAAAATTTAACCCATACTGCTAATCCGATAAAAGCAACAACCATGACTATGCATAAAATGCCGAATATCTTCAATACGACTTTCATTTTTACTCTCCTCTTTTACTTATTAACCGGACTCGTTATGAACACATACCGAAGCTCACTCGTTCCTGCATTAGTAACATTATGCTTTGTCTCGGGCGGCATATAGACTGCGGATGGCGCCTCGGCATCTATCGATTGCCCTTCACCATACGAAACTTTTGCCGAGCCGCTTAACAACACAATAACTTCTTCTTTAGATTCTGTTACATGTTCACCAATTGATTCTGCCGGCTGCAAGGTAACAAAACCGGATTTAATACCGCAGGAATCAGATACTCCCTGCACCAAACGCTGATACCGCTGCCCCTCTTTCAAAGGAGCCACAAAAGGCTTCCGCACTATAATCACCCTTCGTTTATGGAATATGACAGGTTGGAGAAATACCGCGTTTCTTGAAATATTTCTGGTGATACTCTTCCGCCGGATAAAATTCCTGCGCAGGAACAACCTGCGTAACAATTGCGCGTTTGAATCTGCCTGATTTTTCCAAAGCAGCTATAGAAGCACGCGCAGCTTTTTCCTGTTCTTGATCGTGAAAGAAAATCACCGAGCGATACTGGCTTCCCGTATCGGGACCTTGACGATTAATAGTAGTCGGGTCATGGATTTTCCAGAAAACTTCCAACAAAGCATCAAACGAAACGAATGCAGGATCAAACTGCACCTCAACTGCTTCCGCATGCCCCGTCCTATCGGAACAAACGTCATTATACGTAGGATTCTGCATAGTACCTCCGGTAAACCCTACTCTCGTTGCAACAACTCCCGGAACGAGTCGAAATGATTCCTCCACTCCCCAGAAACAACCCGCGGCAAAAGTAGCTACCTGCAGTTTTTCTGTCCCCATGGCATTTTCCTTTCTTACTTCACCGCTGGCCAGCCCACCCCACCATACAAACGCCGAACCAATCGCCGCCATGCAAAAAAATAGTACCGCCCGTTTCATGCGCATCCGTAATCGCCTCAAAAAACCAATTTCCTGATTGAAACAACCCGTTCAAGAAGAGAACCTTTCTGTGACCCTTTCCCGAGTGAAAGATCGCTTACCACGACACGATTAACGATCCTGCTGATTTTACGGGCACCAAGGAATTGGCCATATCCATAGGTTTCATGAATAGCATAAAAACGCCCCTTATCCATCCCCAAATACAAAAGTACGTGACCTTTCAATTGAATCAATGTTATGCCGCCAATACCCTCTTTTATCAAAGTAAAAATCTTTTTACGCTCCGGGGTTGTGGCATCAAAAACACCCAGATTTTTTCCCACGTTCCCCTGAGCAGCTGAATTCCTCGGCAAATCAATACCAACCGTCGCAAATATTTGCTGGATAAAACTCGAGCAATCCTGCTCTCCATCCGTACCTCCCCATCCATACGGGGCATTGAGCAATTTAAACGCCTGCTCAATAATAACGCGAGAAGTAAACGGTAAATATCCGATATGGACATCGCTGTATTTTACGAAAGCTGCCCGTTCTACGAACTTCCCGTCAATTGAACGCACCGGAATGATAATCTGCGCCGCATCGCCGCTGGCGCCAATACCGGGAAATGCAGCCCCCATGCGGACATAATCATAATATTTCGTTAACCCCTCATCCAAATAAATATCGGCTTTCGGTGCAATAACGACAAACGTTGCCCTGCCATAGGAAAACTGCTTGAAATCATCCTCGGAACAAAGAGCAACGCGGCTCTTTTTTACCCACCCGGAACTTGTCGGCGCATGCGCGTACACCCAAACCTGATCCTTGGTTTCCGCGACAATAACAAGCGGCGTTCCGATATCAAGAGAACTATTCTGGAGTTCGTCAAACTCGAAATCAAACGGTTTACCGGTCAGGATTTCATCGCTCGGAAGAATACGCTGATCGGCATACCGGCTGACAAACCCAAACCGGGCAGGAACCGACGCGGGAATAGCGGCCATATTAATATTCGCCTTTATCTGGTCAAAAAACTGCCGACTGACTTTCCTGCCTGATTTATCAAACCGCGCATTACGCTGCTGGCCTTGAAGATCCTCAGAAAATGACTGGCGTAACGATGTACCGGAAAATTTCGAAGGGATGCTTTTAAAGTCCGTGGTAAGTTTTAATTGGTGGGCGATATGATAATTGAATTTTACAATTTCACTCGGAGTAAGAGCGGTGAGGTCGGGATAGGGGATTTTTCCGATCCAAAACCCCGGACTCTTCATTTGCCGGGCGGTATGCGGAATAGATACGGGCGCAGCATACTCAAACTGTTCAACCTTTTGACAACCTGCACACACAAGAATCGCGATGATCGCGATACACGTTCTCATCATCTTATTGTCCTGCAATCCGGCACAATTGTCCTGTTATGATACCGAGGTACGTACCCATTATATTACCCAAAATCGCTAAAAGCAACCCAACAGACGCCAAGCCTGGTTGATAGACCGCAGCAACCACCGGAGCTGAAGCAACGCCGCCGATATTGGCCTGACTTGCCGTCGCCACCAGAAACATAGGAGCACGAATAATTCGAGCCGCGACCAGCATACCAATACCGTGGATCAGCACAATCAAAAAACCGCAAACAATAAGAACCGCCGTGGCATTGATATTGGAAATATTCGCTTTTGCACCGATAGCGGTTAAAACAAAATACAATACGACATACCCGACTTTTGTCGAGCCGCTTGATTCAAGCTTCCGCAGACGCGTAAAAGAAAATGCGATACCCAGGATTGAAGCCGCAATAATCGTCCAGGCATACGTTGAAAAAACATTTTTTACTATCGGCATCGTGCCGCCCAAAAAATTCGGGATTATTGTCCCCAGAACCGCAACACTTAGTATAGCACCAACGGCTTTCAGGCTTAAGCCCTTTTTAAAAACATTCTGCACGCGATTAGTCGATTGATGCAGATCATTCGTGATACGCGTATCGGACTTATTCCATGCGTCAAATGCCGCTTGCCATCCGGCAGCCGCTATCAAAAAGCCCATCCACACATAGGGGACTACCGTATCGACAATAACCATCGGAGCAAATACCGCATCCGGCGTACCAAGTGCCTCTTTTACTGCGACCATATTAGCGCTTCCGCCGATCCATGACGCGGAAAGCGCGCCAAAACCAGACCACATACCATTCCCTACGAATTGTTTCATAAACCCAAAAACCAGCGGCACAGCAATCATAATACCCAAACTACCGGCAAACATCATAATCAATGCCGGCCTGCCCAAACGCATAATAGCTTTTATGTCAGACGATAACAAAAGCAAAACTAAACTTGCCGGCAACAATAAAGAAGTGATAGTTTGATATACGGGACTTTGAGAATCAAGGATACCGGCCGTCGAAGAAAGCATAGGCAGAAAGTAAATCCAGAAAACCGGCGGAATGAAATGAAAATACTTGGCAAACCGCCTGCGGCTTGCAATATAAAGCACCAGCGATTCAATACTTATGAGATACAGGATAATTGCGTAGGGATTTTTCAACATAGTTTAGCACTGAGCTCGTAGCTGATAGGTGATAGCAAAAACAAAAACCTGTGTCAGCCTCCGGCGGAACTAAAACTTGTAACCTTCTGACTTTGTGACATTGTAACCCTTATTGTTTTAAACTATGAAGACCCCGCCTCCGGCGGAACTCAACCTGTGAGCTATGCCTGTCCTCCACGTATTGTGACGGAGCTAAGAGCCACGAGCTCATTCAATTCCTATGCCTGCTTTAACACCCGTAAGATTGTATACCCCGCTACGGCTCAAATAGGGATTCATACACAAACCGTCCTTAATAAAAAATGGGGTATCAAGATCTACGTATTTAAAATATCCAAGCCCGGCGGCAAAATGCGCGGCAGCAGTCATGGCTAGAGAACTCTCCATCATCCCCCCGATCATCAACGCAATCCCCGCTTTATGAGCAAGCGTGGCAATTGCAAGACCTTGGACAATGCCGGATTTCATAAATTTAATATTAATGACATCCACCGCTTTATCGCGGATAGCCGCCTTGCAATCAGCCAGATTCCGCACACTCTCATCCGCGCATATCGGAACCTTGCATAACCGAGTAACTTCTTGCAGACCCTGCCAATCCTCTTTCGGCACCGGTTGTTCAATCATGGCAGGCCGAATACCGGCATTTTTCAACTTCTCAACAAAACGCAGAGTCATTGCAGCGCTATACCCTTGATTAGCGTCTAAATAAAGACGTGAATCTTTAACAACACGCCTAACCGCAACAACCCGCTGAAAATCAAGTTCCTCATCACGCCCGATTTTTATTTTAAAAGCACGGAACCCTTGTTTATAGTACGCTGCTGCAGTCGTTTCGCTTTCTTTCAGACTAGCTATGACAATCGTAATATCGGTTTTCAACCGTCTGCATCGAGAGCCAAACATTTTCCATAAGGGAATCCGTTTTTGCTTCGCCAAAGCATCAAAAAGCGCTGTTTCAATACCGGCAACCGCTGCTTTATTAGTTGGCAAGGCTTCGTGCAACAAATCAGAAATTGACCGATACCGCAGAGCATCTTTACCAAGGAGAATCCCGCCAATACAAGAAATATTCTTCTTGGTTTGGCTTCGTGTTTCACCGGTAATGTGCCGGGCAAGAGCTGCTTCGCCAAAACCAACGGTTCCATCAGCGAGAGTTACTTTAACGGAAAGATTCTCCAGGCTATCGTGCTGGCCCAAAGCCGTACGAAAAGGTTGCACCAAAGGCGCGTTCAAAGGGAAAACTTCAATGCGGGAAATACGAGATGAATTCATTTGTTCTAATTATACAACAAAAACGTGTAATCACTTATAAAATTTAACTCTCAGCTGATAGCTTATTGCTCAGAGGTGTATATCAAAAACGTATAATCCGCCACTGGCGGAAATCAACCTACAAGCTATCAGCCATGAAATACTTCAGCGATTTTAGTTCGTAGACATTAAACACCCCTGGGGTGTAAAATAGGTGAAAACTATTCTCTCTCTTGCATTTTTACGGTATAATAGCAAAACTATGGAACAAACCACCCCGATGCTCAAACAATACCAGGAAATCAAATCACAACACCCGCACGCTATCCTTTTTTTCCGTTTAGGCGATTTCTATGAGATGTTCGGGGAAGACGCCCGTAAAGCAAGCGCAATCTTAGACGTCGTCTTAACGAGCCGCGATGCCGGTAAATCAGGCAGGATCCCGATGTGCGGGATTCCGTATCATGCCGCTGAAACGTACATCGCAAAACTAATTAAAGCAGGCTTAAAAGTAGCTATCTGCGAACAACTTGAAGATCCTGCCCTGGCTAAAGGAATCGTTAAGCGGGACGTTATCCGTTTGATAACCGCAGGCACCTATATAGACGAAGCCAATTTTGAATCACGCCAGATTATCAGTATCACAACCCGCAACAATTCATTCGGTATCGCTTTTACTGATACAGCAAGCGGGATTATTCAAACCAATGAATTTCCAACGGTAAAACAACTCATCGATGGTATCGCAAAAATGAACGCCTACGAATGCATCTACGCATACCGGGAAGAAACCGTTGTCCGTGAACTCTTTCAAGATCCTGCACTGCGCAATAAACAAATAACACTCAGCCCTTTTGAAGATTGGGCCTTTAACACTGATATGGCTCGACAATCGTTACAGGAACATTTCAAAACGCATTCATTGCGAGGTTTTGGCGTTGACGAATTACCCGCTGCAATCGCAGCATCAGGAGCACTCCTTGAATACCTGAAACAAGTTCACAAACAACCCTTGCGCCATGTGCATAGAATTGCTCTTTATTCCGACTCGGAGTTCGCGTATATCTCGCCTGCTGCCTGTTTCGGCCTTGATTTAGAACTGCTCCTGCGCGCCATTGATAACACGCGCACCAGCATGGGGAAACGATGTTTACGAAACTGGATTTACCACCCGCTGAAAAATAAAAACGAGATCCTCAACCGCCAGGACGCAGTAACGCTCGTACACAATAATCAACGGATAAACGAGGACCTGAGAAAACTGCTGAATAATACGCCGGATATTGAAAAAAGTATTTCGCGGATTTCATGTAATACCGCAGCCGCTCGAGACCTCCTTGCTATCCGCTCTGCATTGTTAAAACAACCGGAAATCAAAACAACACTGGCGGCACTGGCAGAAAAAAATATGCTCTTTGTCTTATCGGATATCCCTGATCTGCGGCACCTTCTTGCCAAAGCAATCAATCCCGATATTCCGCTTGCCCACGCTGAGGGCCATATCATACAACACGGGTACAATGCTGAACTCGACAGCCTGAATGATATCCGTGAAAACGGCAAAAACTGGCTTAAAGATCTGCAAGAGCGTGAAATCAAACGCTCCGGGATACATTCCCTGAAAGTCGGATTTAACCAGGTATTTGGATACTATATCGAAATCAGCAAATCAAATCTCCAGAAAGCCCCCGCTGATTATATCAGAAAACAGACCTTGGCTAACGCCGAACGATATATAACAGCCGAATTGAAGGAATTTGAGGAAAAAATACTTACTGCGGAAGAAAAAATCCTGGCTCTTGAACGCAGGCTCGTCGATGACATTTTCAGAATTATTCTTGATAATGCCTCCGTCCTTGCTGATTTCTGCAAGCAGCTTGCGCAGCTTGATGCTCTGCAAAGCTTAGGAATAGTAAGCACCGGGCCAGGGTATTGCGCCCCCGGCATTACGGATGACTTTACAATCGATATCAAAGATGGCCGCCATCCGGTGGTCGAAAAATCGATTACCGAACCATTTATCCCCAATGACTCGCTCCTTGATTGCAGCGACAATCATTTAACAATCCTCACCGGGCCGAATATGGCGGGAAAATCAACCTATATCAGACAAACAGCAATTCTCGTGATTATGGCGCAAATAGGCAGCTACATCCCTGCTGCCAGCGCTTCCATCGGGATTGTCGACAAAATATTTACCCGCATCGGCGCGCACGATGAAATAACCAAAGGCCAGAGCACCTTTATGGTTGAAATGAGCGAAACCGCGGGGATCTTAAACAACCTTTCACAACGCAGTCTTCTGGTACTTGATGAGATCGGCCGCGGCACATCAACCTTTGACGGCTTAAGCCTTGCCTGGGCAATCGCCGAGTATATCGCCAAAACAAAAACCCGCTGCCTTTTTGCCACGCATTTTCATGAACTTACCGCGCTGGCTGACGAATATCACGGAGTTAAGAATTTCAACGTCTCGATCAAAGAATGGAATGATGAGGTTATTTTCCTGCATAAGATCATTCCCGGCGGCTGCGATGACAGCTACGGTATCTATGTGGCAAAACTCGCGGGTGTGCCCAACGATATTGTCCGGCGTTCCGAACAAATATTGGCGCGGCTTGAATTAACCAGTAATTTACAGCAACGCATACAAAACAGGATCCCTGCTGAAGACCAGATGACCTTATGTACCGGAAAAACAAACCACGCGCTTGAAGAAATTGAATATGAACTAAAGAAAACCGACCTTAATGCCTTGACACCGTTACAAGCGATGAATAAATTGCAAAAATTAAAAGAAAAACTGGATACTCCACACATATGAGCTCAGTCAGAATCCTGCCTTCGGAAATTGTTTCAAAAATAGCAGCCGGTGAAGTTGTCGAACGTCCCGCATCAGTTCTTAAGGAACTTTTGGAAAATTCCCTTGATGCCGGCGCGACTACAATCGACATCCTCGTCAAAGACGCGGGAAAATCGCTTATCAAAGTTACTGATAATGGTTCAGGCATTTCCCGCGAAGATATCGAACGGCTCTTTCACCGGCATGCAACCAGCAAAATATCAGCGTTGGAAGACCTCTGCCAAATCACATCGTTGGGGTTCCGCGGTGAGGCGCTCTACAGTATCGGAGCAATCTCCCATGTGCGGCTGTCATCAAAAACCAAAGACGAATCGCACGGATGGGAAATAACCCTTCACGGCAATGAACGCGTATCTTTAAAACCGTCGGCAACAACCAACGGCACTGAAATTGAAGTACATGAACTTTTTTATAATACGCCTGCCCGTAAAAAATTCATGAAATCAAATACGAGCGAGCTTGGCGCCATGCTTGACGTAAGCATCCCCTACGCGCTCCTCTATCCTTCAGTCAGCATGCGTTTTGTCCATGACGAAAAAGTGTTGTTTCATGCAAAATCAACCGATACCCATACAAGCAGGATCTGCGATATCCTCCATCTCAATGCCGGCGACATTCTTGAAAACGAACGCTCCTTCAGAAACAAAAGCTATACCATAAAGCTTATTCTAGGAGATATCAATATTCAACGTACCCGAAAAGATCTGCAATTCATCTTTGTTAACGGCCGTCCCGTACAGAATAAAACAATACGCTATCACGTCAATGACATCTATCATCTCCTCCTGGCACCGGGAGTACACCCCTTCTTTTGTGTATTTCTATCAGTACCTCTCGATGAAGTAGATGTCAACGTACACCCCACGAAACGTGAAATCAAACTAAAAGATGAATCAGTCCTTGCCTCTTATCTGCGCCCGTTTACCGAAGAACTTTTAATGACCGCCAGCAAGGCACGGCAATCGCAACAAACGATTTTCACGATGCCTCAATCTGATGCAAACCAAACGGATAGTCCCTCTCCTCAACAGTATCCGGGGCAACAATCTTTTCCGGCAGGCGCAAACAAACTGCCCTTTGAAGAAACGCGCCTGCTTTTTGAATCTCCCCTTCCTCAGTTACGCAGCAATGATTCGCTCCGGAAAAAACTCGAGCATAGCTGTTTTATCGGAAGCTTACTCAAAACATATCTCCTCTTTGAAACAGAAAATTCCATGCTTGTCATTGACCAGCATGCGGCTGCTGAACGCATCAACTTTGAGCGTTTGACAGAACAAATCAAACGTGGTCACGTAGAAAGTCAGCCGCTCTTATCACCGATACTCATCGCATTATCACCGCAAGAATTACTTGCCTGGGGGGAAAATGCAAAGGAGTTGACCGCGGTAGGATTTGACTGTACGCTTTTTGATAAAAATACCCTCGCCGTGCATGCTCACCCGGCTCTCATTACCACGCCGGAAACAAGCATCCGGAATCTTTTAGCCGGCGGTACATTTAACAAACTCACGCCGGAGGCACTTGCACGCATGGCCTGCCGATCATCGGTAATGGCAAAAGATACCGTTACCAAAGAAGGCGCTGCGTATCTCCGTGTAAACCTGCTTGCCTGTGACGATCCGTTCGTGTGCCCGCATGGAAGACCTACGGTTATTGAAATTACTGATCGTGCCTTACGAAAAGAATTCTTGCGGCTTTAATGCGCGCGTAAATAAAACCGCCGTTTTGTTTCGGGGAAACGCTCAATGGCATATCGCAACATGGTACGGGGCATCCGGGAAGCATACTGCTGCAGATAATCCTCAAGCAGGCCTGAATCTTTTTTGCCAGCCTCACGCAACATCCAACCGCAGGCCTTATGGATCAAATCGTGGGTATCTTGCAACAAAATAGTCGTTATGGCAAGCGTATCGCCTAACCGCCCCTGTTTGATAAAATAATGCGTCGCCACAATGGCAATCCTGCGTTTCCAGAGCTGCGGCGACCGGGAAAAAGCATACAGCGGCGAAACATCCTTCCCCCAAAGGTAGGCGCCAACAATTGGCGCGGCACTACAATCAACTAGATCCCAGTTATTAATAAAGGCGGTATGCTTCATATACCAGACATAGATTTTACGCCGGTTGAATTCATCCGGTTTTTGGAACCGTAACACCTGCATACAAAGAGCCAGCATGCGTTCTTCATGGTACGGAGAACATCCGAGCTTTGTAATTTCTTGCTGCGGCAACAAACGAAAATATTCCCGTGAAACAAGCCTGATATCAGGTACACTGACACCTAAGAATACATCTCCAAAGCCATACTCTCCCGGCCCGGTCTTGAAAAACCGTCCCAGGATACGCGCCTTCTCGTAAGAAGCACATAACCGTAATTTTCTGCGCGCCTCTGCTGCCGTAGCGGCTGCCATGGGCATACGTCCTTTCAAACAAAAAGGCAGCCATGGAAAAAATACATGCTGCCTTTTTAAAAATACGTTATTGTGAGCGCAAAACTTTATACTTTTCTTTAAACTCTTTGTCCATTTCCTCAGGCGTCAAGGATTTACTTGAAACCGACGTATTGCTCGTATTACTTGCCGTACCTGTTTTTGTATCCAACGACATATCACTGGAAAATCCGCTCATATGTTTGACCCGTATTTTTGATGATGTCGTATTCTCTGTTGTGTCTGTACTGTTGCCGGAAGTTTGAGTGCTCGAAAGAGATTGCCCGGCAGAATCATTTGTCGAATTGGCACCCGCCGCCGCTGAATCATTTCCTGACGAAAGATCCTCCGCCTGGACATGACAGGCAGAAAGAACAGCGATACAAAAGCCTAAAAAAACCAATCGTAACAAAAACATATCCCCTCCTTTAGTATGATGCAATCACGAAAACAATTCTCGCCCCTTAACCCAATGAAGCCTTCAAAGCAATAGTAACTTTTGTACCCTCGCCATGAGAACTTTCAAGCGTTATAAGGCCTTGGTGATCCTCAATAATTGTCCGCGAAATGCTTAAACCCAAACCAACACCGCGCATTTCGCGTTTCGTAGTAAAAAACGGGTCAAATACTTTTTCCAGATGTTCCTGAGGAATACCGCAGCCGGTATCTTCAATTTCACACACGACTGCCATATCCTGGTCATTGAAGAAATCACGAGCTAGCCTGCCGATACCATCCTTCAACTGTGAACCGGCACGATTATAAATACGCAAAATCAATTTTCCCCCATGAGGCATCGCCTGAATGGCATTAATAATAACATTCACAAAAACCTGCTGAATTTTAGTCTCATCAACTTCAACCGTATAAACATGCGCCTTTAATTCGCGGACAAGCTCGATATTCCTGAACTCAAACTGTTTTCCCGTCAAAAGCAGGGAATTCTCTACAATAGCATCAAGGCCTCTGCGATTCTTCTGCAACGAAGAACTTGGCGCAAAATCAGTCAACCCGTGAATAATCGTATCCGCGCGCTCCACCGCCTCATTGATCATAGCTAAGATTCTTCGCTGCTCATCCGCATCCGCAGGCAAGGCATGATCAAAATACGTGACCCCCTGCTGAATAATAGCGAGCGGATTTTTAACTTCATGAGCAATACCGCTGGCAAGAACGCCAACCGCAGCCATCTTTGAACTCTGCACAAGCTCTTCCTGTGTCTGAGTAAGTTTGGCATACGCATCTTTTAATTTCATCTCAGCGCAAATGCGTTCATACTGTTCTACTAAAGAAGAGATTAATTCGGCGCACGAAATAACGAAATTAACCTCTTCTTGGCTCCATTGTCTCATGGTACCCGTTTGTTCAAGGCTTAAAACCCCGATCATATTCCCCTGGCTCCACAAAGATACATCCAGCAACGAACGGATATCAAACTCTTTATAATAGGTTTCATTAAATTCCGATGTCCGGGGGTCATGCATTACGTCAGGAGCATTAATAACACGTTCTTTTTCAAAAGCCTTAAAATACGCGGGGTACTCGTTCCGGTTAATTTGTGCACCATGCTCATGGAGAGCGCTGTTATTTATAAACAAATCTTGGCAAACAACCACTGTTGCATTTTCCTGAAACTTCCAAATACTCACCCGATTAACATCAAGCTTCTGAGCCACCATCTGGGTAATCGACTGGATAACGCTTGCAATATCATCTTTAACCATCCGGTTAAACTCCAAAAGCATGTTCTGGAAGTCTGCGTGTTGTCTCGACAACATCAGACGTAACGCACTGCGCTGTTGATAGGAAAACGCTGCTATAACCAATACGACCAAAAGTCCGAAAACACACATCGGCCAGAAATGCGCGGCAAAAATCGACTTTCTCCAATCCTTAGCTTCAATATCTATACCCAAGGCACCGATAACACGGCCATCGACCGAAGAAAAAATTGGGGCAAACCCCGAAAGAAACGATCCCCATTCATCGGTATACGGACCAACAGTAACCGCCTTCCCTGTTTTAAAAACAGCCAAAAGCTCTTCCGGCGGCTCTTTATAAGCAAGCATAAGCGGTTCTTCATGCCCAAACTGTCCTACAGGAACCGAATCAACCACAAAGAGCGGCTTCCCATCAACAAGGCTCATCGTATAAAACCAACGATACTCTTGTGGAGTAATTATCTGCAAATTACAGAACTGCTTGCGTAAACTACTATACCCTTTACTGGCAGAAGGTACCGGCGAGCTTAAGATATCGGCATATTTATCACTATCCAAAGCAGCAGCCGTAAGTCTGGTTTCTTCAATCAAATAATCCCTGATTTTTTGATTCGCTCGTTCACCGGCCCAATACGTAACAAAAAAACCGGCTACAAGTATACAAGACACCGATAGAAAAATCCCTCCATGATGCAGGACCATCTCGTTACGCCGATTATACAGATATCTTTGCATCATAATACGGGATGCGTAAATACGAAGTGCAAAAATCAAAACAGTGCTAATAAGGATTTCAAAAGGGAACAGAATAAATGCCCCGGGGAGGGAAATAAACTCTATAAAAGCATATGCTACGAAACCAACGATAACGACCAGAAATTCAATTCGATAATACGACGTCCTCCGCAATTGTAAAAGTATAGCCACCGCTGCACACACGCTCCCGACGCCAACAAGCCGCATTCCAAACAGGTAAAACCCGTGCGGATAGATCATAGCTATTAACATTGCAACGGTGAGAATCCCCGGATAAAAACCGATGAAACAATATCTCTTCCAGCGCGGTGAAAAATGGACACGCCCAAACTCGATGAGAAAGATACCGGAAACTATCAAAAAACCGGCTCCGATCATCTGTTCCCAAAATGATCCGCCGAAATACATTCCTGCTAAATGAATAAACCGGTGCAAACCCTGAATCAGGCCGAAACAGGCCAGGTAAATCCAACGGATACCCGTACCCCGGTGACGCCGCAAATTAAAACAAATGACACCGAAAAGAACAAGCATTAACCCGGATGTAAAAGTGAAATAGTCGGCCTGGTGTTCAAGGAAAGTCATCAGAACCCCTTTTCTTGCATGCAAAGAAACAACAAAAAAAGCCCATCGCGAGAGGGGCTTTTATAATGTCTTCCGAATGGGGTTTTCAATACTATACCTGCATCTTCCATGGATCAATTATAGTATAGTACCATGCCTAACTTCAAGCAGATTCTTTACAGAACCTTATGCGTGGTGGTGATGTTCTATATGCTGGTGCGGGTGACTGTGTTCCGTATCCTCATGTTTATGGCGATGGATATGAACAAGGTTGTGCGCTTGTAGAAGCTCGACGTTGGCAAGAATGGTATCCACGGAACCGGAAGCGACAATTTGTTTATTGCTTGAAAAAACGTGAACGAAATCAGCAATTTCTTCAACAATATGAAGATCATGCGTCGAAGTGATAATTGTTTTACCGCAGGCATGCTCATCGATAAGAAGATCTATTATTTTACGTGTGGTAAGCGGGTCTAGGCCCGCAGTTGGTTCATCCAGAAGAAGCACTGCAGGATTCAAAATCAAACTTGAAGCGATAGCTACTTTACGTTTTTCACCGACACTCAACTGATGCGGTGAGCGTTCCAGAAGATGTGTGAGATCCAAAAGCTCAACGAGTTTTTCCAACCGGCCCTTGATCCCCTGTTTTGCCATCCCCAGCTGCAACGGCCCGAAAAGGATATCTTCACGCACGGTCGGGCAAAAAAGCTGTACCTCCGGATTCTGAAAAACAAACCCGACGGAAGAACGGAATTCCCTGGAAACAGCTTCATCAAAGAGCACCTTCTCTGACAGCTCCCTTCCTCGGAACATTATTGAACCGGCATCAGGAAAAATAAGCCCGTCCAAAAGGTGCAGCAACGTTGATTTACCGGAACCATTGGCTCCAATAATCGCTATTTTTGAACCCGATTCAACCGCTAAATCAATATTGTTCAGTGCCGGAATTTTTCCCAGATACGAATACGTAACCCCGCGCAAAGCAAAAAGTATATTCTTCATAGTATATGAACGTTTTTCAAGAGGACTCCCGTTACAAGCAAACTGACTGCGACAAGCCAAAGCCAATCACGCGATTTCATCCTGAACTCTTCAAAGACAAACGCTTCTCCCCGGTATCCGCGGGAAAGCATAGCATGATAAACCGATTCCTGCAACTGATACGAACGATACCATAACGAAGAAATATTCCAGGCAACAATATGCTGCCCTTTTGTATAATGCACCTTCCCTCCTACCCTACTCTTTAACGCAGAATATGTATTCTCAACTATATTTAAAAAAAGAAAAATATACCGATAACACATCCCGAGCGTCATCACAAAAACCGAAGGAATCCCAAAAACACGCAAGGCTTTTAATAACACAAAATGCCTGGTTGTGATACTTACCAGGATCGCACATGATACTGACGCGGTTACGCGCGCAATAAACAAAATTGCTCCATAAAAACCTTGTTTTGTTACCGTCAACACAAAGCCTGCCCCCTGTATTGACCAAAGAGGTTCCCCGGGCGTAACAATACTAAAAAATGCCGGTAAGGCGATACACACGGAAAAGATCGGAATGAACACCCATGTCCTTTTGAGGAAAAACAGAAGATGTATCCTTGAAAAAAACGCCAGCAACAAACAAACCCCATACAACACTGTAATGACACGAATACTCCTGGTAAACAAAATCGCGGCGATGAACATCACTATCCCGATGATCTTTGCCCGGGGATCCAGTGACTGCATAAACCCGTAACGAAGCGCGTACTCTTCGGCAAAAAGTGACTCCTTCAAAAATGCAAGAGCACCCACGATCGAACGCTCTATAAACATATTATTTTTCATTCAGAATACCTTTCTTCGGGGTCAACTGTGCCTCTAAGAAATACTCGGCGGCTAATTTCAATTCGCCCTGAGATCGATACGGAGGAACAAACCCCAAAAAGTCCTTAATTCGCTCAATGCTGTACGTGTGATTGTTTGCGGGTAATTGCATAGTATCTTTTAACACAGGAATACGTTTGACAAGATCGGCAAACCAGCCTGGTACCGAAAACGGAGATTGTAACAAAAACACCTCGCAAAGGATTCGCATGATCTCACGTACCGTCAGGATATCGCTATCAGCTATATTGAATATTTGACCGAGCGCACGATTATCCTCCATACAAGAAACCAAACAGGCAGCGACGTTACGGACAGAAACCAAATGCCATCTTCTTCGTCCCCAAAATGGCATACAAGCCCAAGGCTGATGAATATAACGTATCAAAAAAGGCATACAATACGGATCCCCTTGGCCATATACCATGCACGGACGCACAATCACCGCAGGAAATCCTTGACGCATATATTTCACGACGTTTTTCTCCGCTTCAATCTTTGAAATGCCGTATGGACAAAGCGCATGATACGCTAATCCCTCGGTCAAAATCTCGGAATCGTTCCCTTCGTTAACCGCAACTGAACTGGTATAAAGAAATTTACGAATACTGCGATTAAAAGCCCACCGCGCGACGTTTTCAGTCCCACAGACATTAATTTGTTCAAGCCCAGCCGTATCATCATTATCTATCAAACCAGCACAATGGAAAACATAATCAAACGAACCAAGAACCCGATCTAAACTAGAGGGATCCGTTATATCTGCGATTACCAAACATGCCCCCTTACTTTTAAGAAAACGCGTATCGGCATGTTCCCGTACCAAAGCAGTTATATCATGATATCCGCGTTCAGCCAACTCATTAATAACAGCAGCACCTATAAATCCGGTTGCTCCAGTAATAAAAATCCGTGGTTGATCAGACGTCATTGCCACAGTATATTCCCTCATGGACACAATGAATGATCTGTGCTGAAATTTCATACTTATGAAGAGGAGAAATCAAGTAGTATCCGTTTACCGTCTGCTTCGTCGCTTGAATAAGCTCCAACACAATACGGATTCCCTCCTGTTGTGCCTTTTCCTTGTCATTAATATCCATGCGATTGCGGACAGCATCCGGTATGCGCATACCGGGGACTTCATTGTGTAAAAACTCTGCGTTTCGTTTACTGACAAGGGGCAAAATACCGGCAAAAATCGGAACGTTTAATTCACCGGACATCTCTGACAGCCGTTTAATCGCATCTGCATCGTAAAGCGGTTGCGTCATAACAAATTCCGCGCCTGCCGCAACTTTTCTTTTCAACCTCATAAACTGCGCTTGAACATTACCGCTATTCGGGTTAAATGCCACGCCGATACGAAAATCAAGATTATATGACTGCTTCATATTCTGAATCAATGTAACCAGCTTAATCGAATCGACGTCAAAAATAGACGATGCTTCCGTATTCCCTCCTAAAGCAACCGCGTCTCCGGTAACCGCCAACACCGAACGCAATCCCATCGCATAAGCCCCTAAAATATCTGCCTGTAACCCAATAAGATTCCTATCCCTGCACGTGCAATGAAAAATCACCTCAGCGCCTGTTTTTTGTTTGACCAACCCCGCGGCAATAATGGCGCTCATACGCACTTTCGCTAACGGGCTCTCAGGAAAACTAAAAACCTCCGCTCCTTTTGCTTGCAGCATAGAAGCAGTTGCAACTAATTTTTCTGCATTTGAATCTTTCGGAGGGAGCAGTTCAACAATGATCTTTGGACGACAAACAGGATGGTGCGGGAATAAACCTTTTCGTGAGGAGACATGAATAGAAGCACACGTATGACGCGTGCGAAAAACAGGTTTTTTAGATCGTACCACTTCGGCCATACACCGAATATGTTCCGGCGTGGTTCCACAACAACCACCAACGATATTTGCTCCGGCTTGCGCAAGCTTTAAGGCGTAAGAAGCAAAATATTCCGCACTCGTTACATACATTGACCGACCGTCGATTGTCTGAGGGTATCCAGCATTCGGCTGCGCAGAAATAAAACCGTCCGTAAAACCGGACAACGCATTAACCACCGCTACCATATGAGCCGGGCCGCAACTGCAGTTCGCACCGATTACATCAGCACCTGTATTTTTCAAAACATCGATAATAACGCGAATCGTATCACCGGAGCTCGTCTGCAGCCCGTTCAAGAAAGACATTTGCGCGATAACGGGAAGCGACGTCTCTCTTTTACAAACACTCACCGCTATTCTTATATGTTCCAGACTAGAAAAGGTTTCAAGAATAACCGCATCAACCCCGCCCTCAGCAAGTGCGAGGATCTGCCGGCGGTAAACATCAGCGACATGCTCTTCGGAAAGCTTATTGTCAAAAAGTGGGCCAACGGACCCGGCAACATAAACCTTATTGCCCGCTGCTTGGCGCGCGCACTGCGCCGCAGCCACGTTAAGGCGATGTACATCAAATGGACGTCCGTAATGCGCCAAGGCAACAGAATTTGCACCAAACGTGTTTGTTTCAATAATATCCGCTCCGGCATCAACATACTGTTGATGAAGAGATAAAACCAACTCCGGCCGGTCAATAATTAAAGATTCATAACACTGCTCGACAGGGATACCGTAGCTGTAAAACATCGTCCCCAGCGCGCCATCGCAAACCAAAATCTTCTCTTTTAAGACATCACGGATATTCTCTATCATTGTGCATCAGCCAAAAATCCAGTACGATTAAACATAAAATTTAGATTATTATACATCTCCCCATACAAATAGCAATTATACATTTACGCAGAAGATCAGGCTTCTTCCATCTCAATACTATCAACCACAAACTCGTCATGTTTTTTTATTGAAATATTGGTACCTAAACACCCCGGGCAATGAAAGGAAAGTTTCAAGCTTTCAAATATTTTTCCGCAGTCATTACAAATAATTTCCAAAACCATCGGCTTTATATTTAAAGAAATATTCTGCAGGTCGTTAACTTCCGCAGTTAATTCAAATGCTCCCTTTAGCCCATCGGGCGTAACATGACTAGCAGGGCTTAAACGAACGTTCACCACAACTGAAACCGGCTGACTGCAACGAATAAGCGCTTCCATAACCCGATAAAGAATTTCATTCGCAAACTTCTGTTCATGCATCGAAGAACTCCTTTCTCACAGCCTAGCTTTCCGCCTTAGATATTCGCAATAATCGGCGACCGATTCTTCAAGCGAACGGAACGGTTTCGTATACCCAACACGTCGCATCTTATCCATCGTTGCTTCAGTAAAATACTGATATTTTGCCCGGATATTTTCCGGCATATCAACATACGTTATAGACGGAGGAACGCCAAGCGCACAAAATATCGCAGCCGCTAAATCATTCCATGAACGGGCCTTGCCTGTCCCCAGATTATATATCCCCGTATTCTGAGGGTTACAAAAGAAATAATACATCGCTTCAATAACATCCAAAACATAAACAAAATCTCTTTTTTGCGTTCCATCTGGATACGATGGATTATACGATTTAAAAAGCCGCATCGGATTCCCAGCCGCAAGGCTATAATAATTGCGGCAAATAACGCTTTTCATTTCTTTCTTATGATACTCATTCGGACCAAACACATTAAAGAACTTAAAACCAGTTACCCGTTTGTTGAATCCATGCTTCACTACCCATTGATCAAACAGCTGCTTCGACTCTCCATAGGGACTCAATGGTTGTAACCGCAGAGTATTCTTATTACTATCGTCATAGCCAAATCGACCATCGCCATATGTCGCAGCAGATGAAGCGTATAAAAAAGAGGCCTTCTTGCGCAACGCCCATTCCGCAAGTCTAACAGAATACTCAAAATTGTTTCGCCGCAAATAGTCGACATCGGTTTCTATCGTTGAGCTGCACGCACCCATATGGATAACACATGTTGCCGGCTCCAAGCTATCAGAAGTGACCAAACGCAAAAATGCGTCTTTCTGGATAAAATCCCTATATTTCTTGCCAATGAGATTCAATTTTTTATCGGGATTCCCAAAATCATCAACGATAATAATATCGTCAATACCTGCCGCATTCAATTTCCATAAGAAACAACTCCCGATAAATCCAGCCCCACCAGTTAAAACAATCATACCACCTCCCGCGAAGCATTCTCTGCAAATGTAAATTGGCGTGCTGATCACTCAACACGCCAATTACAAATAACAATACTAACTTTGGTCCTCTACGCTATCCCGTGTAATAAGAACTACACATCTTTACGAGAAAGAAGTTTTCCAAGCAACAACACAACCGCAACCGTAAGCGTAATGCCTACGATCGCGGAAATTACATACGCAAAACTCACGTGTACTAATCCTTTCTCTTCCCATCCTTTAAACGCATAATCAGGGATTGGCGCATTCCAAAGAGACGCAAGTTTCTCCAATCCCAAGGGGATATATCCGACCAATTCTTTCATTTCATCAACACCCCACTCGCCCCATGCACTTCCCGCTTTACAATGTTCGGGAATAATTAACCCGAGAGGAGAAAGCACAATCAAAATCCCCAATCCAATCCATAATTTATTTATAATTTTCATTATGCCACCTCCCTGAGCAATTCCGGAGATTGTTTTGCAAGATATTTTACCACCAACGCAGTAACAATTGCCTCAACCCAGCCAAATACTAACACGTGCTCACCTGCCATTGCAGGTACGGCAATATTGAAGCCATACGGACAATACAACGCCTGTCCGCTTGCCGTATGATGTACGATCGGTTGTAATCCAAATTCAATACCTGCCAATAAAGCAGCGATATTTATACCTATATATCCGGCAATGCCTGCAGCAATAACTCTTCTGTTAGAAACTATTGACGAATTATGACTAATTGCCCTATATACATAATATCCAACGAATGGCAGCACCACCCCCATATTGAAACAATTGGCGCCTATTGCGGTAATCCCTCCGTCGCCAAACAACAATGCCTGCACAATTAAGGCAACGGTAATCGCAATACATGCAGCCCACGGTCCCACCAGTATCGCAACCAAAACACCGCCAACCGCATGTCCTGTCGTTCCGCCGGGTATTGGGACATTAAACATCATGATCACAAAACTAAACGCAGCGCCTATTGCCAAAAGCGGCACCTGCTTTGCCTGAAGCGTTTTTTTAACGATCTTGGAAGCAACTGCCCATATCGGCACCATCACAGCGTAAAACACGCCGCATGTTGCCGGCCCCAAATATCCATCTGGTATATGCATACTATCTCCTTTTGTTATATTCAATAATTCTCAGGCAGTCTATGGTTAATGTCGCGCCTCTGGCGCTTCCATAAACCATCCCTTTGCTCAACCCCTATGCCTATACGTTCAAAGATTTCTTCGAAATCTTCTCGCAGGCAAGGGGTGCCCGCTTTGCGGGATTTCACTAAATCCAATTGTGGTGATCAATAATTCGGCTAAACAACGTATGTTCACTCGCGTACGCTCATCCCGTACGTTGCGGCCTCATTAAAAATCAACCTGCGCACGCATGCCGCCGATAAAAATACCCGCAGTATCATCCGCAATATCCTTACCGAACGGATTCCAGATATATTGAAAATCCGGACTTATCGACAAATGGTCATTAACATGGATCCTATAATACGTCTCAAGATGTCCCTCTGGTTTGGCTTTACGCGCCGGATCAAGCCCTTCTCCTGCTTGTTTATAATCTTTTGAAGCAATCGCCTGTCCTACAGCAAAAGCAAAAACGTCTTTTTCCCTACCCCAAGGTTTTCCTTCAACCTGAAAACCAGCACTCCAGGAATGCTCAAGAGAATAATTCAGGTCACCGGTTGCCATGATATCAGGATTATACACTTCCGGATTCTGCCATCCATAACGGCAGAACGCGGTAATACTATCCGTAACCTTCTGGTCAAAACTTAAACCAAAACCATAACTAGACTCTTTTGTCTTCTCCGTATCAAGCCACGTGGTATGATACACATTATTATTCCACCCAAGGAAACGGTAAGTACCTTCCTTATTGAAGAGGTGTGTCTTAAACGTCGCCTGTCCGATGTTAAACAGGTTATCTCCGATCTTCTCCCAATCGCTATTACCATCGAAAACGCCATACCCTAACTCGAGCCATTCATACGGCATATAGGCAGTACGAATACCTGCGCTATTATCAGGAAATTCAATGGTTGCCGAATTACGGAATAACCGTCCTAAGAACTGTGTTGTTTCGTCATTGGCAACCTCATTATTATCGAAATACGCGGTCGGATCAAGCTTTCCAAAGGTAACCGCAGCTTTACCTTTGAAAAACCCCTGTTCATACCAGAACTCGGTCACTCGCACGGTATTATCATTATCCGCATCACGATTAACATTCGAATAAAGCGTTAGATCATCCTCAAGCCCTGCACCCTGACCTGCTTCAAGATGCAAAAACGCTTTCCCCTGCGCCTCTTTGAATTCTTTACCTATAGTTATATCGGCTGAATACGAAGCGTCGGTACGCGAAACTTTCTTTGCAACATCAGTTACTGCGTTATTGCCATTATTGGCCCCTTGAACAATCATAGTACCGCCGGCGCCTATTTCCAGGCCTTCAGCAATACTTATCGGAACACCTGACTGCCTATGTAAGTCCATATCGAACTGGGTCAATTTTGATTCATATACTGCGATCTTTTTATTCTGCTCAAAAATACACTGTTTTTGTTCGTTCATACAAGCTTCCTGCGCGGCAATTTTTTGTTCTAAAGCAAGCACCCGTGCCTTAAGTTCATTCAATTCGTCGCCAAACGCAACATCTTCAGCACATGATATCCCCAGCATCATACTATACCAAACAAACATTATTACGATTAGTTTCTTCACCGTCCCCCCATTTTACTTGCTACGATTATTATATTCGTGTTACTGATGGTTAAAAAAAATGCCCTTACCTCAATCCCTTTCCTGTTGTTGACATACTCAAGGTACTGTGTTTTACCCCCTTCACTGCTTTTAACATATCGGCAAGTTTTTGAGTTTCACGCGCCGACCCTTTCACCACAACTATTTCAAGGCAATTGCTATGATCCAAATGAATATGCTGAGCCGCTATGATCATCTTTCCGAAATCATGCTGGATATCCATAAGTTTATTGACCAATTCTCTTTTATGGTGGTCGTAGATAAGCGTAACAGTCCCTGCGACTTCGTCATCAGCCTGCCACTGCTTCTGCACAAGTTCCTGACGGATCATATCCCGGATCGCTTCAGAGCGATTCGAGTAGTTCCTACTTTGTATACGCTGGTCGAATTCCCGCAGCAAATCACGCTCCAGAGAAACGCCAAATCTGACTAGGTTTGCCATAGTTCTATCGTGTTATATTTCAGAATATCGTAACACATTTAAAAACCGCGTCAAGTATTTTTTAAAATTGAGTTCCGTCCAAACCTTACAAACCTTCCCGCCAGCGCAAAAAGCAGATAGAACCCCGCGCACCAGAGAATAATCGTTGCTGCCGAAGCAGTCCCCCAATAATACGAATAGATAAGCCCGGCCACGCCGGAGATAACGCTTATGACGACACTAAAGAATGTATATGCCCGCGTATTACCTGCCACAAGGCGGGCGCTTGCCGCAGGCAAAACTAAAAGCGAATTGATCATCAGGATCCCGATGACTTTCAAAGAAACAGCCACCAGGACAGCCACGACAATCACAAAACTTATTTCAATGAACACCACGGAAACCCCCCTGCTGCGCGCTAGAACCGGATTAACGCTGGTAAGTATGATCTTATTCCCGAACATGAACCAATAGGTCAGGATCGCAACGCAAACCGCAGACATAATCGCAAGCTGCCGGATAGAAACCGTCAGGATATCGCCGATAAGATAGACGGTATATTTATTGAAACCGCCCCCTTTACTGAGCATCATAACGCCAAACGCAACTGTTATCGCAAAAAAAACGCCAAGGGTGGTGTCAGACGAAGCACGGGTTATCCCTTTAAAGAGATACATGCAAACCGCAAGAACAACGATAAAAACAAGCATCGCCCAAAAAGGATCCGGCATTCCCAAAAGAACACCCAGCGCCACACCAGTCAATGCAGAATGGCCCAAAACATCCGAGAAAAAAGCCATGCGTTTTGAAACAACTGCCGTACCAACCAAAGCAAAAAGCGGTGTCATGAGAAGAACCGCCAACAGAGCGCTTTTCATAAAATCGTACTGCGCCCAGCTAAAAGGCAAAAACGCCTGCATCCCGTTATAAATAACCTGGCTTATCGTCATAGATTCTTTTGGAACATTTCAATAGTCTTCCTATCCGAAAGCACCTCGTGCGGGGTCCCCTCAGATATAATCGTATGATTTAAAAGGATCATCCGGTCGGCAAAAGGAGCAACATCGTTCAAATTATGCGTCGCCATAATAATTGAAATATCGTATCCCTTCTTAAGACTGTCAACAACACTGTAAAAAAGCGCGGCACCCTTAACATCGACCGCTGAAACCGGTTCATCCAACAATAACAAATCCGGCACCGGAGTTAACGCCATCGCCAGCAACACTCGCTGCAGCTGCCCGCCTGAAAGCTCGCCGATCTTTTTATCAATAAGATCGTCCGCAGCAACTTTTTCCAGGACTTGTTGAGCCTGCCTCCTCACCGAGGCGCCTATTCCAACCCAAATAGGCTTATCGGTAATTGTCGTAGCAACCAGATCCAATACGCTGACAGGCGAATCAAGGTCAAAAAGTACTTTTTGCGGAACATAACCGAAACGCGGCTTTTTGGAGGGATCGGAGCGAATTAAAAATTTGATTCTCCCGCTATAGGCGACCTCCCCTGCTATAGCGCGCAAAAGCGTGGTTTTACCGGCTCCATTAGGGCCGATAACCGCAAGGATCTCGTGGCAGTTTAAATGCAGGCTGACTCCCTGTAAAACAGGAAAACATCCGAACGAAACCCCCAGATTATCAATCTTTGTACAGCAATGTTCGCAGGTATTCGGCACCGGTTACTCCTTTTGGACAAGGCTTTCTGAAAATGCCTTTTCCAGAACCGCACAATTCTTTTCCATGATAGTACAATACGCATTACGATCCGCAGGACCTGAAACCGCGGGATCAAGCACATAAACGGTCGCATCTGTTTCATTGGCAATAAGGTGCGCTGCGGCAGCCGGATACTGCGGCTCACTAAAAATAATACGCACCTTGTTTTTCTTCACAGCATCAATTGTATCGGCCAATTCCCGTGCGCTCGGCTGACTTCCCGGTTCTCTCTCAATCACCGCGACAACGCGAAAACCGAACTCCCGGGCAAAATACGGAAATGCCTCGTGAAACGTGACAATCTGTTCTCCTCTATACGAAGCAAGTGCTGCATGCATTTTTTCTTTAAGCTTCTCAAGCTTTTCTACATAGATATTCGTATTCTTTTGATACAACTGAGCATGATCAGCATCCATATCAGACAAAGCCTTCCCTAAGTTTTTTACCTGCTCAATTGCATTCGAAATACTTACCCAGAGATGCGGATTCTTCTCTCCATTATGTTCAAGGAGCGCGATACCATCAGACAAAACAATAATTTTCAACCGGTTATTTTTAGCTATGACGTCCTGCAGATAGGATTCCATGCCCGCGCCATTAACCACAAAAATATCTGCACGGGATATTTTCTTCATATCATCGGCAGTCAGGGAATAATCATGCGGACAACCGGTTGCCGAAGAAGCCATGTTCTCTACGGAAACGCCGGGAATATCACCGGCCACATTCAATGCCATGATATACGCCGGATAAAAAGAAGTGACAACAGCAATCTTCCTGTCATCGAGCGAAAAGGCAGAAAGCGGCGCTCCCCCCCAGAACCCAAAAAATAGAATTAAAACAATGCGCATCATGTACATACTCTTAGTCCTCTATTCCATAAACTTTTTTGATTATAGCGCCATTACCGGCCCCCGACAAGACATTAAAACAACTATTCCCGTGCAGGTGACTTCTGAAAGCAATACACCGCAAGCAATCCCATAAGCGGAATGAACTGAATAAAATACCTCGCATTAAAAATATAATAGTATGCCGTTAAAAAGTACAAAATCCCGGCCGCAATCGAACAGAATATAACCGCCTTCCTTTCCAGAAGCAATTTCACCATTGCGCAAAAACTCAACAGATACATGAATGCCACATACGCAATCGACCACCAATGATACATGAACCACGCACTTCCATAGTTAAACGTAGCGCGAACAAAACAGTGGGGGGAAGCGGTCGCATTTTCTAAAGCATCGATATTCCTGCCGAATGCGTGCATTAATCCGATAGTCCCGGTACCAAGAAAAAATCGCCTTCTCCGAAAAACATACTCTCCGACCCCGATACCGTGTTTTCCCGAACCACCAGCAGTTAACTGTTGCCTGTCGTCATGACGCCGGTCACGGACATACTCCATGACACGGATCATTTTTTTCGAAAGAGCAAACCGGCCTTTTTCTTGATAATGATACCCAAATAACGGCAGGACACAAAACATGTACGCGGCTAAAAAAACACCCGCACGTTTCCCCGCTTGTGGCAATCGTTTCATTCCCCTTGCTACAAGAATACCCGCAAAAAGCAGCGGGAGAAAAACCCCCACTTCTTTCGTTAACGTCAGAAGACCAAAACAAAACGCGCTAAAAAACAGCCACTGCAAGGATTCATCATATACGTATCGGATAAAAAAGTAAACGGAAACTAATAATAAAAAAATGAATAAATTCTCTGTTGCAGGATACAAACTGATCATCCATAATGTCGGATACAAAGCATACAGCACTGAAGCCACGCATGCTCCTTTTTCATTCAAGAAACCCATCCCGATCACATAGACGAGACTCACCGAAGCGCTGAATAGTACGATATTCAAAAAAATCATTGTCAGATACGTCGCCGGAAAGATCTTAAATAACCACGACAGAAGAAGCAGATAGAGCGGTGCATCCCAATGAAACCCTTGCCACTGATAAACATTATTCATATACTTTAAACCTACCGAAAAGTAACGCTGTTCATCGGCTCTGATCAAAACACCGGGGTCCCCATATCCCACAATAAACAACAATACAAAAAGGCGGGAAAGCAATACCGCACAAAAAATAAGCAAACAAATTTTATACTGCCGCGTTTGTATCGCCATATGAATTATTGACGTGGAATACGCATAATGCCGGCGTATAGTAAATAAATCTTGCTATAGCGTAAAAAAACATCCAAAGACTGCATAAGCGCAATAACCAACCCTCGAATTCCGTCTCGAAATCCTTGTAAACGAATATACCCGTTCATAAACCGCATCACGGGAGCAACGAAAATAATAGGGAATGCAAATTTCTTACGCGCAAGAAAGGCATCCCGCGCAAAAAGCAGACTATAGTAACGCGTTTTCCGGAGGTGATGATAAAAATTCCTGTTTGTAAAATGATACAAAGGCGCCTGGAGTGATTGCACCTCACCCTGCACATACAGTTCTTCATGTACATTCTTATCTTCCGCCCAACGAGATACGGATTTCCGTACCAACCGCAATTTTGTTTCACACCCCCATTCTCCATATCTGATTTGTTTCCCCCAGTAAAATGCCCGGCGGGGGATACGGAACCCGCTGCAAAGAGGCGCCGAACCTGAAAACACCGTTTGAATTTCCATTGCTAATGCCGGCGTGACACATTCATCAGCATCAATAAATAAGACCCACTCGTGCCGGGCACAATCAAACCCGGCATTCCTCTGTTTTGCGTATCCTTCCCAGGCATGAAACAATATTGTATCCGTATAGTTGCGGCAGAGTAAAACAGTACCGTCGCTGCTAAAAGAATCAATAACAATTATTTCGTCAGCCCAGGAAAGGCTGGCCAAACACTGTTGAATACGATCAGCCTCATTATAGGTAATAACTACCACCGATACAGGAACTTTCAAATCAAAGCCCTCACGAATAAAACTGTTTATGAACAGCCGCTACGACATCCTGAACGCCCACCGCATGAAGACAACGATAACTGCCGTCTCTGCAACTTTCATTGAAACAAGGGCGACAAGGCACATCGCTGCTCAGTATAATATGGCCTTCTCCGTATGGCCGAGTCCACACCGGACTCGTAGAGCAATAGATTCCCACGGTTTTCGTACCCACAGCAGCAGCAATATGGATCAGGCCGGAATCATTACTGACCAATACCGTACATCGCGCCACAAGCGCGGCAACTGTTGTAAGCGATTGCACCCCATCAAAAAAGAGGATGTTTTTGCCCGCATGTTCTTTCAACTGCCTTGCTATCTCCTGATCAGCCGGTCCCGTAAAAACAGCTGTTTTAATATTCCAATCTTCACCTATTGTTCTAAGCAGCTGGAAATAATATTCTGCAGGCCAGCGTTTGGCCGGTCCAAAACGCGCTCCCGGGGCAACACCGATAATTGTATCATTGATAGAAATCCCTTTTTCAGCAAGGATCCTCGCCGCGCTCTCCTTAGCCGAAGTTTCCAAACGCATAACAAGGAATTGGGGATCCGAACGTATACCCAGCGGAAGCAGGAAATCAATATAATTCTCAACCATATGTTTAGTCCTTACAGCAGACGAATAGGGGAACGGATGCGTCAAAAATATCTTCCGATGACGCACAGCATACCCGATACGAACGGGGATACCGGCAAAAAAAGTGAGCGCTGCATGACTTGCATAATGGGATAAAATGATCGCCGTGTTAAACTTCCCCCTTCCCAGTCTATGAACCATCGGATAAAAATTGCCATAGAACACAGAGTCCGTTGAATCAAAACAAATTATTTCATTAACAGCGGCGTTACTTTTCCAGATGTCTCCCAGATAACTTTTTGTCAAAATTGCGATATGCGCAAGAGAAAATTCCTTCCGCAACAAGGAAACCATCGGGATAGCCATTACAGCGTCCCCGACCCAATTAGGACTAATAACAAGGATTTTCTCAGAACGCATATCTGATTATTTTACTCCCCCACCTATCAACAACAGGCGGCATCATTGTTGTTTAAGAAGATCCCGGACGCCCAAAACAACCTGGTCAGGAGAGATCTGATTAAAACATTCCCTCGCTTTTAATGTACATCTCTTATCTCCCCAACTACTGCATGGAGAGCAAGAAATATCCGAATAAAACACTCGCGCTTTCGGCCCGAAAGGCGCATATCCCAAACACGGGTGTGTAGGGCCAAATATAGCAACAACAGGAATACCCAATGCAAAAGCCATATGCATTAAACCCGAATCATTGGTAATTAAAAGCGAACAACAAGACAAAAAAGCTGCTATCTCCTTCAATGAAAATCCACCGACATGGATACACGTACCTTCGCCGATATCTTTTCCAAAACATGTTTTCAAAGGAGACCTGGCATCTTTCGTAAATACGATGGTTTTTGCCTGCATTGTCTTGGCGAGAGACCGGGAAACATCTCTGAAATTCTCTATATTCCAGCGTTTATGCGGGCAACTCGCTTCCGGAGCAAAACCTAGTACCATAGCACCAGGAATAATACCGCGTTCCGACAGATATTCCCGCGCGTGCTTCATGTCAACACTGAAAACTGACGAAGAAAAAACAGGATACATCTGAATATCGTGACGTTCTAAGGATCTCTGGTACCAATCCAAAACATGTACGGTACTTTGATTACGCATCGAGCGGCGTTGAAACGCAGGCCGATACGCTTTTATTCTTTTTGAAACGCCGATACAGCGAGTAAAAATGAAAAGCCAGATTACCGCATGCGGATATGACCAGTGGTTAAAATGCAGGTCCACAACCACGTCAATTTTTTCATTTCGAAATAACTTTATCGCTTTAAAAAGGCTGGTAAACCACTGAAACCCATGGTAGGAATCAATAGAATCAACCTGGTTAAGACACGCATTCATTTCTACCAGTTCCTGATACGGTTTTGTTGTCAAATAATATAACCGATCATCGGGAAATGCCTGACGCAACGCCGTAATTACCGGCATTGTCAGGATAACATCGCCTAAAGAACTTAATCGCACAATTAATATCTTACGCATAGATGCCAGATATAGATGAAATTCCTGTATACTCAGAAGATTCCAAGCTCAACATCCTCTGGCAATTTTCTTCAACAGAACGCGCATATACGGACCAAACTTCAAACAGTTTCTTCCGATCAATATCCTTTTGACGCATCATATCTTCAATTAAAAAATACTCGTCATCCTTTGGCAACAACAGAGAAGCACGCGCAAGTTCCTGCCGCGTAGTTACTAGAACATTGTATTCACACAATACCCGCAAACGAAACATTTCGTGCGCAGCAACTTGCAGTTGCTGGTACGAATGAGTAAATATACTCTCGCGCAAAGCAGCACGTTTCAACAAAAGACTGGGAAAAGCCATTTTCCTGATAAAATCATCCGGCACAGCGCGCATCCGCGCAATCGTATCCTCTCCCCAGACCATTCGCCGGTGATTCATTAAATGCGCATACTCAAACGCCCAATACCGTTGCGTATGTAAAAAAACTTCCATCGCATATTCATCAAAAATATAGACGGGAGTCGCCTGAGACGTCTTACGTCCAAGCATCCAAATAAAATTCACTGTTTCTTCCCATAAATCCTTCGATATACCATTGCGCATAAAGATCCAAAGACGCGGATAACTTGCGCATAATGAATTTGAATCAACCATAATCCCGGCAACCGCACCGGCACATACGTTCAAACGAGCGGCATAATCTTCAGCTATCTTCAGGATAGAATCGGGAATGTTTTCCCGGATAGCATACGATACAAATACTGACTTCTGAATCGAACCGGGGAGGATAACGTCTCGAAACGACGCAACAATGCTATTTGCATAGTAAAAGCCGGATCGAACGAATGAAGATACGCCATTCATCTGGCGAGGATCAGCCAAAAGTTTTTCCAAGGCTCCGGCTTCGGCAGAACCGGGATGCAACGGAGGGAATTTTCGCAAAAATCTTTCGTATCGATAAAAACTCACAAGCTCCGAGCAATCATAACGGGAAAACCACTCACAAAACCGAACCCAGTCATGAATACGCAATGAACTCGGCGTTTTTTCCCGCAAGAAAAGCATACGGTCCTTACCCCCGACCTCCCTCATATCTCCCATAGCAAGAGCAAACGACGGATCATGCGAGTCAAAAATATATCTGAACTCCTCACGGGAAAAAACAGCAATATGCTGGATAAAAGGAAATACAATCTTAAATATTGTATGCAACTGCCACAATCGTGTTAATGCCGCTGCTTCCCGCGAACTCGATGCGCACGAAAGAGTAATCGTAAAATCAACATCGCTAACCCAGGGGATCCACGTTCCATTAGCAAAACTGTTTCGTACATACACTGACACAACGCCAGGAACACATGATCGTATGACGGAATCAAACACTGCTACGCCAACATGGTAATACCATCTACTCAACCCGCATAAAAATGAGATGCGATTTGATTGCATAAGAACATGGTGCAGTTGCATCCGAAAACGTATCTTCATTATTTTCTTGGACAATTTGATTGCCTGGGTTTTATCAATACACCAACATGCTGCGCCAACACGATAAAAATATTATAGTGCTGCACGCTCATCGAGTAAATGGCAAAAACATACGTACAACAATCATACATTCCCTCTCAGGGCAGCTTCAAAAGACATGTTGTTTTCAACCGATTTTCCGTTACAGGCAGAATGCATCTTAACAAACTGACCTCGGCATCGGGCCATTCTTTCCTGGGCAGACGTATCCTGTAAAATTGAACGTATAGCCGGAACAAGGTCGGCATACCGGTAAACGCCAAAAGCAGCGCCACATTCCACATAAGGACTTACGGTAGGTTCAAAATATGGCTGATCGACAATATACTGATTGAGGCCAAGAATAAAAACCGGCTTATCTAGTATCCTCGCATCCAAAGCAGTACTTGAAGAAATAGTGCCAACCAAATCCGCTATCGCAATAAGGTCTATGGTCTTAAATCTTTTCGTAATCGTCACATTTCTCAATTCAGCTCTCCGGGCAGCACCCCTGCTGCGCCAATAAGATTCAAGAGGATGCAAGCTAATCACCAGATGCTTTTCAGGAAAATGTTTCATCATGGCAATAAGGACATTGTGTATCTTATCACTTTCCGGAAACGGCTGACTAGAAAAAACAAAAAGTCTTTTTGTCTTTTCTATATGAAGCTTCGCATAAATTTCTTCCCTTTGCATACCGTGATTATCAACCGGCGAAAAACGATTACCGGTAACAACACTATTTTCATCAAAAGCACCAAAACCATTACGGTTTGTTTTTAGTAACGGCCCCGTTACCGCGCACGCCGACGCCACATGAGGAACCCGCCCAAAAATATTCCCAAAAGGATCATACGCAGGGATATTCCCAAAAACAGCTAAACAAGCCACCTCCTGAGACCGGGCTTCTCGTGCAACAATCTGCCCGAACTTCGTTCCATCCTCCTGAATGAGAACCGTGGAAGGACGTTCGCGTTCAATAGCCGATGAAACAACATATTGGAATCTCAACAGCTTTTTCAGTTGAACGAAGAAAAATGATCGAGGAAATATCGGCGTACCGCCTGATACGCAGGAAAATCAACTGCTTTTACAAACGCCAAAACTATTCCCGGATAATGTTTTTTTAATCTTCCCAAAAGCATACTTCTTGTTTCATAAATTCGTTTATGCATGGCAGGCGAGAGATATTCATACAATGGCACCTGGTGAATCCCCAGGGCTGCGCATTTCTTTTTGAAATCACGAGTCAAAACATCGGCCTTTACTATCACAACCTTTTCCCGGACATCCATCTTCATGTTTGCAACTTTCCGCACGAAAGAGTGGTACGAAGCAAATGCAACAGCAAGTATCGTTCCCGGTGACGAAGGATCTTCGTATTCCCCCTTATACAAGCGTATGATTCTCTTAAGGTTTACAATACACATCTCTTTTTTTTCCTGGAAATATCCGATACACGACAAAAAATTAGGCATACGGTTAATTAACTCTATCCATGGATGCGCTCGCGTAAAAAAATAATTGAAAACAATGTCAGAAAAATGCCTTAAACGAAGTACCAGGGAAGCATTTTTCAGTGAAACGGGAATATGCAACGAATCCGCCACATCACGAATAACCGCTTCTCGATCTCCTTGCCGATACGACAAAATAACCGCTTGACCGGGACTTTGAAGGACAACGATCTTTTCTACTATCTTTTTGAATACGAAGAGATTAAATAAATGATACGCAAGATGCGGATACAATAACCCCCACAATGACTCCCCTTCAACGGATAAAATCTCCTGGATAGTCGTACCATCATCGATCCTTGCTTCTCCTGTTTTCCGAGTTATCAAAAGAAGCTCGTCGAACCATGCATTATACTCTCGGGAATCGAAATAATCGTGGGGAATTATGTAGGATAATTGACACTTTTCAAGGCTCACAGCTGCCTCAGGAGATAACGCTACAAAAACGGGAACTGTTTCTAACGCGGAAAAAAGCTTAGCTTCGGCATTACTCAACGACCGGAAGATAAAAACAACCTTTTTACTCATCAAAAGGCCCTGCAGATATACGAGAGAACTTGATGGGAGGTCATAGGAGACACAGTGGCACATAAAGAACGTAACATGCGATTCAACAGAAGGACATTGCAGTTCTTTGCGAACATCTTTCAGTTAGAGACCAATAATAGCCCATACTTTTCCACAGTATCTTTTGCAAAAAACTACGTCGGCTATTAAATGATTATCGTTAAATAGTATTATAATACTAGACTTTCATCGAGTAAATGGTAAAATTTTTATATGCAAGACAACGCGGTACGACTTTCGTTCTATGGGGTTGGGGTTCATGTTACCAGCAGCCGGCCCGAGCTTCTCGAAGCAATCACCCACGATTTTTCATACTTCCTTGCCCCGGGCCTCTCTTCCTGCGCATTAAACCTTCAACTTTTTCGCGAAAAATTCGATTATGCTTCGCTCCCACGTATGCATTCCTCTTTTGTTACCCCCCGTAATATCACCTTTGCCTTTGGCACAAAAAAATACATCGATTATTTCGGGCACGCCATGAACATCTTTGATTATAAAAACGCCACCTGTTTAATATACGCCGAAGATCCCGATATAGTACGGGAAATCGCATACCTGAGTATCCTCTCAAACGTATCAGCCTTACTTGAAAAAAAAGGTCTGCACCGAATCCACGCCTTAGGCATTGCATACAAAAATGCCGGAATTTTATTAATGATGCCATCCGGCGGAGGAAAATCAACGATCTCGCTTACTATTCTTAATGATCCCTCGTCTGAAATAAAGCTTATCTCGGAAGACTCGCCTCTCATGCAGAAAAATGGCTTTCTCCTCCCTTTTCCCTTACGGATCGGAATCGACCCTCGAACGCCAATTCCTGAGGTAAACCAGGAATTCATTCGATATACAAAACGCATGGGATTTCCAGCAAAATTAACCATAGACATCCGGCAGTTCTCTTCCCGTATTTGTACCCATGAAGTCAAACCACGGGTTATCTTACTGGGCATCCGCTCTACAGGGAATGACGCTGCAATTATTGCAACAAACCGTCTGGCATCTGTTAAACACTGCCTTATGAATTCCGTTATCGGCGTCGGATTATATCAGGGAATGGAGTTTATAATGCAGGAGGGACTATTTTCTCTTCTCAAAAAATCAGGCACCATCATTTCCCGGATGGAAAGTAATGCCTGCCTTATAGCGCGAAGCAAATTCTATTATTTTATTGCCGGACCGGATGCAGCACATAATCATAGGATTTTGCAATCGTTTCTGCAGGAACATTGCACATAAAACCGCTGGAACATTTACACAAGATTCCCCTCTTTCATTTCCTTGAAAACCGGGTCAAAATGCTCGGGGCTAAAGAAGAACTTAATCAACGGTCCGAAAAAATTAATAACGGGATTGCAATGCTTTATATAAAAATACAACCGCACAAAACGGAATCCAAGTCTGCGTTTTGATTCGTAGCTGGTGACGCCCATTTCATAGGTCGCTATCTTGTGGTCAATACACCACCGCAGCAAATCACGGAAACGAATATAATACAGGTAATATTTTCGGGACAAATCATAATCAAAACCAAGATAATAATCGATAAAATAGTCGCCTTTAACCAGACAAAAAGCAAACGCAACCATTTTTCCTTCAATTCGCCAAAGAAAATATTTCGCCTCTGACGGCATATTGCCAGACGCAACCCGGAAAAAATCAACGGGCAGTTTTTCCAGCCCCATGTCAAGTTTACGAAATGTCTGCAGATACAAACGGTGTATATCTTCCAGCTCCTGCTCATTGAGAGCATCTTTGGCAGAAAACTCGATTTTTACCTGGGTATCAACTTTTTTCAGATTCCGCTTCAGTCCATCACGGGAAACTTTTCCCAGCGTTAAAAGATATTCTTCGAAATCCTTAACCCGGATATCCATAATGGTTGTGGGGATGCTTTGGATCTTAAAATAGCCTTTCTTCAAAAGCGGCGACAGAATTCCCTCGTTTTCACCGGTAAAATCCTTATAAATAACCATTGCGGCTTTTTCCGCGGCTGCCAGCTTTTCAACTTCAAAACGGATAACTTCTAAGACTTCCTGCGGGACATCGGCAAGACCGATCCGCCCCATCCCCATCGGCAGGCCAACCATAAGCACGTTCGGGCTTAGAAGATCCGGAAGAATTTTTCGTACGAGTCCGAATACCTGTTTCAAAAACCCGGTAACCGTCATATCAATGCCAAAACGCATGGTAAAACAACTGACCGCCCCCACCGGCTTATCGCCCCTATAAACCATAATGTAAAAGAACGAAAACTGGTCAAAGCCGGATTCATCCAGCGTTTTAAAAAAAGTGTAATTTTCCAGAACCGCCGGATAAACAGCCTCCCAATCAGTTCGGGGGATTTCGCTTATTGAACGGACACGGACAACCCGCAACGGAGAGTGCAATTCTGTCACGTCTACTATTTCCCTCCGGCAGCAACAAGCATGATTCCTATAATAACACACACAATCCCCATCCAACGACCCGCCGTAATCTTTTCTTTCAGGAACATAGCGGAAGCTGCTGCAATTAAAATATAGCGCATACTATCGAGCGAAAAGGCAAACCCAAGCTCAGCTTTCGTTAAAACATACAGCCAGACAATAAGCGAAAGCCCGCTCAGAATAAAACCAATCCAAATACGGGGATTACGAAGGATAGCCGTGATAAATTGAACAACCTGTTTTGCGCGCAAACCATGAAACTCGATCTTGTTGATCGAAGACTTCAATATAAGCTGACCGATGGTATCCAAGATATCGGTCAATAAAATTAGCGCAATGATCAGGATGATCCCGCCTACGAACATTTTTCTTCCTTCACAGTAACACTCATTGATACAAGGATAATTCCCGCAATAATAAAAGCAATTCCCGACCATTGGATAAGCGATATTTTTTCACCCAGAAAAAGAACCGAGACAAGCGGAATAGTAATATAACTCGTGCTTGCGATAGGGACTGCGACGCTCAAATCAACCTTGGAAAGGATGAGTGACCAACAAACAAAAATAACAAAAACACAAACCAAACCGCCCCAGAGGAACGGTGATTGCATAATTGTTATTAAAAATGACCTGACGTTTGCCAGGGAATCAATTTGCCAGGGGCCTGCGGCAAGAGCGCTTTTCTTAAAACAAAATTGCGCCAGAGTCTCCAAGAGATCGGTAAAAACGAGTGCGGCAATAACTTTAAGGGTGATATGTTTGCGGGGACTCATACGGTATTTTAATAAGTATATACAATATCCTTACTCACCTATGCTGCATTATTATATTCTGTTTAAACGTTTCGGCAAGCCAAATCACCACCCGCCAAAGTTGAAGACGCATATGACGGACCCGATTTCTCCAAGAACATCCCGCGTTTCCTGTCAAAACTACTTCAGGTCCTCTGCTATCCGGTACATAACCCCCGAAGCAATCTCTTTTTGAGGTACCAGCATCTTTCTGGCTGAGACCGTTATTTCCGTAATGTTCCCCGATATTTTCTTAAGCTTCAAAACAACCTGGGCGCCCTTTATATCCGCGCTAATGACTCCGGCAGCTATATTTTCTTTTTTTATAACCCCTGCTTCCTTCAAAGCGCGTAATCCGGCCGCATACGCCTTATCCCAGCCAACAGTATACGTTGCCTGTGCAAAGTCTTTTCCCGCAAACACAAACGCCGCTGCAACCGGAAGTGCTGCAATACCGGTCAGCATTGAAACGCCATAAACCGATACTCCTTGGATACCGGCTGCCTTAAGCGGCTCAGCGATAATTAACGCCGTCAACTGCTGGGCGCTTGTAATGTTCTTATAGTTTTTTTGGATATCGATATCATATACCTTAAGCGCGGGGGGGCCTGAAACGCTGTAATCTTTACTTACCACTTTACCGATATGAAGCCGCACCAGATCCATCTGCATAGCCATTTGCGGAACCGGTTTGGCGGCTGTATCCTTCTTCTGAGTAAAAGCCAGGGAATCAACGTTTAACTTTCCCTCTTTATTTTTCACCATCCATATTTCTTTTAAATCAAGAGAGAGTTCGCGAATATGAATTTTCCCGAATACGGCTGGCACAATTTGGACGGAAACCTTAATCAAAGGGATATCGATCAAGGTATCCCGGGGGAACCCTTTCGGACTATACATTTTAAAATTAGTCATCGTTACAGACTGACCGATAACACTGAACGAAAATCCGCCGATATGCACCGGCGCCCCGCTTACATTGGTTGCGACAACCGTAACAATATTCTTGATCACGAAATCCCGCAGCGCGCAAAAAACCACAACTCCGACAATACAACAAACCACTAAAACAATATTTTTCTTCATATGCGCTCCTCTCGTATCGTTCACCAATGTTTAGCGATATCAAGGCAAGCAAACTTTGAAAATATTATAACACAACAAATCTCCTCCGTCTTACTATTTGACAGAAAATACCATTCGTACTATAACTATATTCCTATGAAAACCCCTCATGCGCAAAAAAACTTTCTGGACGCCTTAAAACTCGTCGATATCCGCCTTTTTATCGGTTCAGTAGGCTTCTTTACCCTGGCAAGCCGCGCCCTTGCCGTCGTTATCGGCTTTCAGATTTATAAACTAACACATAACCCTCTTTCTCTCGGCTGGCTGGGATTAGTAGAAGCTATTCCTGCCATATCCATCGCTCCATTCGGCGGATACGTCGCGGATCATTTTGACCGCAGAAAGATCATTGTAATTACGCGCGCAGCATCCTGCGTATGCACACTGATACTGGCGATCTTATCCCTGCAAAAGAGTATAAACCCGCTGTTCGGACTTTACGCCATGATTTTTATCGCAGGAGTTGCCCGCGGTTTCGCAGACCCGGCAAACACCGCGTTTGAAGCCCTCGTTGTACCAAAACACCTGACCGTAAACGCCTCAAGTTGGATAAGCAGCACCTGGATAAGCTGCGCAGTCATCGGTCCAGCGGCTATCGGTTTTATATTCGACGCCTGGGGAGCCGCAAACGCATATCTTTTGATCACCGCAGGATTCCTGCTTTCATTCATCTTCACGGTAACCATACCGCCCAAAGCACAACCGCTTCCGCAAAAAAAAGAACCTCTCTTTACCAGTATCGCAGTCGGATGGAACTATGTCTTTAAAAATCAACCCCTCTGGACAGCTATGGCTCTTGACCTCTTCGCCGTATTTTTCGGCGGTGCCATCATTCTCTTGCCGATTTACGCCAGCGACATCCTGCATGTCGGCGCTCAAGGCCTCGGACTCCTTAACGCGGCACCCTCGCTTGGCGCCTTGATCATTACGCTTATTGCAACACGCCATCCGCCGATTACGCACGCCGGTAAAAACCTGCTTCTGGCAATTGCCGGCTTCGGGATAAGCATCATTATTTTTGCTTTCTCAAAGAATTTCCTGCTCTCGATCACCGCCTTATTCTTGAGCGGAGTTTTCGACGGAATCAACATGGTTATCCGCCGTTCTATGGTACGCCTTCTCTCTCCGGATCATCTTCGGGGCCGTATCGCCTCGGCGAACTGGATCTTTATCTGCGCATCAAACGAATTGGGAGCTTTTGAAAGCGGTCTGCTTGCCGCCTGGATAGGGACTATCCCCTGCGTCGCAGTAGGAGGATTCATAACACTGCTTATTGTTGCTGCAACTGCGGGATTCGCGCAACAACTCCGCGGCCTCTCATTTAACATACATACCATGGAAAGAACCGCCTGAAAGAACTCGTACATGTAATTTTTCCTGACAGAAAACAATTGTTGTATGCTACGCGTATAAGGCATGCCGCTGGCGGGTTATTTCTTCATTGGCAAGGTATTCATCAAACGGGCATTCCCGGTCAATATAACCGCGGGGAGTAATTTCAATAATGCGGGTTGCAACTGTTTGCACTAATTCGTGGTCGTGAGATGAAAAAAGAATGGTGCCGCGGAATTTCTCTAGACCGCGGTTTAAAGAGGTAATTGATTCAAGGTCAAGATGGTTTGTCGGTTCATCGAGGATAAGGACATTCGGCTGTACAACCATCATACGCGCCAGCATACACCGGGCCTTTTCCCCTCCGGAAAGGACATTCACGGGTTTAAGATTTTCATCTCCCGAAAAAAGCATCCTCCCCAGGAAGGAACGGATAAATTCCTGGTCGGTATTTGCCGAAAACTGTCTCAGCCAATCTACAATACTGATATCGGTATTAAAAAACTCCGCATTGTCCCGCGGATAATACGCTCTCTTTGTAGAAAATCCCCATTTAAAACTTCCGGTATCTGCCTGCATAGAACCAGTCAGAATTTGGAATAGCGCGGTTTTTACAAGGTCTTGCGGCCCCACAAAAGCGACTTTATCGCCTTTTTGAATGGTAATATTCAACCGTTCAAACATCGGCTGCCCATCAACTGATTTTGAAAAATTGGCAATACTTAAAAGTTCATTTCCTGCTTCACGTTCCTGTTCAAAATTAATATATGGATATTTACGAGACGAAGGCCCGATATCGTCTACGGTAAGCTTTTCCAGGATCTTCTTACGGCTGGTAGCCTGGCGCGATTTAGAGGCGTTATTAGCAAAACGCATAATGAATTCCTTCAACTCCCTGCGCTGCTCTTCCACCTTCTTATTTGCCTCACTGCGCTGGCGCGCTGCCAGCTGGCTTGCCTCTGACCAAAACGAATAATTACCGGGATACAGCTTGATTTTACCAAAATCGATATCGGCAATATGGGTACAGACATTATCCAGAAAATGCCGGTCATGCGAAACAACGATCGCGGTATTCTCAAACTCAGCCAAGAAATCCTCCAGCCATATACAGGAATCAACATCAAGATGGTTAGTCGGTTCATCTAAAAGAAGGATATCGGGATTCCCGAAGAGCGCCTGCGCCAGTAAAACACGCATTTTCTGGCCTCCTTCCAGCTGTTTCATCAAAACACCATGCAGCGATTCATCGATATTTAGCCCGCTTAAAAGCTTAGCCGCGTCCGATTCAGCGTTCCAACCGCCTAGCTCGGAAAATTCCTGTTCAAGTTCTGATGCGCGCATGCCATCAGCATCAGTAAACGGGTTTTTGGCGTATAAAAGGTCTTTTTCAGCCACAATTTCATGCAATTTCTTATGCCCCATCATTACCGTTTCCAGCACCGTATATTCGTCAAAAGCAAATTGATCCTGTTTTAAAACAGAAACGCGTTTCCCGGGAGGAACAACAACCTCACCGCTGGAGGAATCAATTTCCCCGGAAAGGATCTTTAAGAACGTCGACTTACCGGAACCATTGGCGCCAATAAGGCCGTAACAATTCCCCGGCGAAAAAACAATATCAACACCCGAGAAGAGTTTACGCTGCCCGAATTGTAAAGAAACATTGTGAACTGAAATCATATAATGCCTTTTTCAGGTTGTTTTACTAATGAAAAACACAAGGTGATAATTATAGCAGATTATCGTGATTTGTATATGGTAAAAACTGCCCCGCTATACAGGATACCGCGCTAAAGAAAACAGCGGAAAGTATGCTTCTGGCTGCGAAAAAACATTATTACATGTACGAACAACGTATTGCGCCGGTTCTTCCTAAACCTCCGGTTGAACAGACAACAATGGTATTCCTTTCAAAATATTCATCCTAGTATTCTCGCGCTGCTTCCCTCAATACCCTCGCGCATGCCGTGCCAGCATCAGTTTATTTACCATACAACACTTTCAATTGCTCAACAGTCGGATGCCCCGAATAATATTCTCCCTGCGGCCCCACATACCCGTCACCGCGCTTGACAAGTGTAACCGGAATAAAACTGCCGTTGGCGTTAGGAACATTAATCGTTACGAAAGAACCGGCGCTTTGCGTCACAACTTCAGGAGTAACCGCAACTGCGGGAACAGGCGTTTGCACGATAACCGGCTGCGGAACAACAACATATCCTTGCGGACAAGTCGCATAATAAACATTTTCGTAATAATAATACGGGTTTCCGCCAACCACGACTGTTCGATAACCAGACGGCAGGATAGAAACAACAGCCCCTATCGGAGGCACATTAACCGCAATCTCGAATAACCCAAACCAGCCCGGTCTATAAAGCCTCCCGTCTCGGTAATAATAATGCGCATGATGCGATTCCACATAATAATCATGGTGATCCCGTGGCCCGCCCATTCTCGGTTCAGCACATGCAATCCCCGCCTGCCCAAGAATCATACCACACAAACCCGCAACACCAACAAACAGAGACACAACATTTCTACTTTTCATTATGATCCTCCTCTTGATTATATGATTCAAAACCCCGTATCGTACATCGATCATTTACATTTCATACTCCTGATAAATCTATTACACCCCACACTATCGACACGCCATTCTTTTGTGAGCCTCCCCCATCCGGCTGACGCATCCGACCTTCATCATCCGGAGACATTTCTCCTGAATCGCGTCCCGGAGGAAACCCGGGTTCGGAGAACTCCAATCCGAAACCGATCGGGATACCCCTTTGAATATCTATGGCATACGGATGGTGCGCTGATTTTTTCAGCGGCACTTTAAGACCATAGACAAAATAATTATTTTGACGGCCGATCTTCGCTTCAATCCCCGCCGCACGGGCACCCGCGTAATCCAATTCCAATACCTTCTCGGGAAGATCTCCGTTTGTCGGAGGCAAAGGACCGTTACCCCGCGTATCCTTTCGCGGATGACGGGCACCCCCATCTCCCTTGTTCCTCTCATACGCAGAACCGACAATCCGTAACCTATCCTGGAGATTCTCAAGAACAACCAGCTGTTTATCAAAAGGAATATCTATATCCCCTGCTTTATTGATCTCATCTTGGATATCCATCTGATCTTTCCAAAACGATTCCATACTCTTTTTAGCCCGGGGGAGGGTCATACCCATTGCGCGTAAACCTATAGGAAAACGGATCCCGAATTTTTTATCTCTTTTACCATCCGCGTCAAACCACGCTACCAAGCCGGATTCAACCATGCGTTCCTCAATCTCCCGGTTCCTGGTAATAAGACAAACGTACAGAAATTCACTGTCGTTAAAAAGATGCACTGAGATCTTATCTTTCTCGTCAAAATAAGCAAGGGCATCGCCAAACCCGGTATACGTACCGTTAATCTGCACCTCATGCCTGGGCCAAGCGCTCATAAGCCGAGGACTGGCGCAGCCAAAAAGCCCAACCGTTACTACAATAAAACCTGCGATCAATACTATTTGACGAATCAAGCGGTTACACATTGTTCAAAAAGATCACTCCCCTGTTTCATTACTCTGCCGAGGCAAACCCGGGCGTTCCTGCTGCCCATTCCCCTCATGCTTCATATCCGGAGGCGGACAATTCGGCTTACAGGCGAAAAACTTCTTATCAGGGGTATACCCGCAGCTACCGGCTGTATTCCCGCCCGGCCCTCCCTGACACTGGCACGTATCGCCTTCTTTCTTGCCATTACAGGCATCAAGAGCCGCCTGAGGTATCTTCATTTCTCCGCCGGGTCCACCCTGAGGAGCTGTCCCTTTTTCCGAAGGAGCGTTTTTTTCTTGTCCTGATGGTTGATCACTTACCTGCGGTTGTGCGGATAACCCTGTGTTCTGAGAAGTACTTTGATAAACCTCTGCATATGCGCCCATTGCCGGAAAAAACACAAAACATACTAGCAAGAAAATTTGTATTCCACTTTTCATAACGCTACCTCCAATACTCTTATACCGCGCTTTCTTATGTAAAGCCAGGCAGAAGGGGAACCTCATATTCACCGCCTGGCCTTATCTTTGCATTACATCATTGGATGATTATCCGCTTCAGACGCAGCTTCGGGTTTTTCCATATGCCCGCGCTCACCCTGCGGCCCCATCAATCCTTGTCCTTGACCGGCCCTCGGTGCAGCAAATCTTTTTTCAAACCTCAGTTTCATCAGTTTGAATTTTTCCTGTTGCGAAGGCGTTAAAACACCCATAATCTCGGCGTCTGATTTTTCCTTAATCTGATGCATTGAGCTCCGGATATTTTTCCCCACTTCTTCGATCTGCTGACGTGCTTTTTCCAAAATAAGCGTGACTTTCTCTTTCTGGTCAACGTTTAAATTAAGTTCCCTTGCAAGCATCTCAACCGGCCCTCGGGGCTCCCCCGCGTTACGCTGAAAACCCATCATATGTCCGGCTCTCTCAGCAAAATCAGGTCTATGAAACCCTCCTCTTTGAGAATTAACGGTAACAGCAACCCCCGCTCCGACCAGTACTCCTGCGATAACACACAATACTCCAAAAACAGCCAGATACATTGCATTCTTATTCATCGGTATCCCTCCTCTCAATATTCATTCTGTAACCCCAGCATTAATCCTAACGCGGCTTCCGTTGTTATTTGCTTACCGTTTAACATAGTGTCATTCAAAGAATACGTGTTTACTGTCTGCTGTAAACTCAAGATCAAAACCATCGTCGACAAAACAACAGCCGCAATAGGAACAGGCAAAAGTTTGCGCGCAAAATTACTAACCCCCGCCAGCCAAGAACCATTTCCCCGATCACACTGCACGGCTGCGATTTGTTCTCGCAACCTGGAAACCAGAAAATCCGGCGGCAAACTCTTACGCTCCCTGTTAACCACAATCCCTTTAAGTCGAGTCAATTCCAGCAACTCCCGGCTGCAGACGCGGCAGGCAGATACATGCGCTTCGATCCGTGCAGAATCAGCAACAGATATTTCTTTATCAAGATAGCCTGATAACAACCTTTGTATATCTAAACACCTGTCCATATCGCCTCCCCTGAAAGTTTTACCAGCTCACCTTTCAGTATCTGCCTGGCACGATAAATCTTCGACTCAACGGTTCCTATACTACACTGTAAAATCTGCGCAATCTCTTCATACCTTAAATTTTCAATATCTTTCAGCACCAAGGCAACCCGATATACAACAGGAACATTCCCCAAAGCCTGCTGCAACATTGCATCCCGCTCCTTACGAGAAAGCGCGTCATACGGCCCAAAGGCGGAAGAAGCAGTTCGTTCAAGGATAGCGCCGTCAATAATAATGTTCTTTCTCTTACGCAAGAAATCATACGCCGTATTAACCACAATTCGATAAATCCAGGTGGTAAACTGGCTTTTCTTTCTGAACGTTTGGAGATTATTATATACTTTCAAAAATGCCTCCTGGACAATATCCTGGCTATCCCTGTCATTACCGACAACGGAATACACAATATTCAAGGCTCTGTCCTGATATTTCCTCACCAGAGCTTCAAATCCTTTATCATCACCGGTTAAAAACTGTTCTATAAACTGCAGATCTTCATTCATCTTTGGTTCCCACGTATTAGACGTCCCGCAATCGAATTTATTCCAGGATTTTTTACTTTTCTTTTAGGAAAAACAGACTGTTCAAGACGAAACCGCTACTCGCTTTTTATCCCCGTATCTTTATTAACATACGAATCACGCCAGAATTTTGTCCCATGAACAGTCGCCTGTAAAGCGATGCCGGTTTCCGTCAACTGATATACCCGCAACCCCGGAGCGACTGCTAGGGCACCGCTCGTAGCTGCTCCCGAGCCGCCGCCTTTAACGGCCGCATCAGCTTCCGCTCCGAATTGCCATCCGCTATGCAGAAACTTCTCCATCACCTGGCGATCATCAAAAATAAATACCGCGCGAAAATCTTTCGCCCCCAAACCAAATCCAACACCTCCCTGCGCCATGCGCATAAAGGTTTCTTTCCCGAATAATCCATTTTCATGCAACAACCCCCTGCCTCCGGTAAAACTGGCAAGGATCACATTCACATTAAGGCTCGTAAATACCGCGTATCCTTCTGCCCGCGCTATTTCCTGACGAGCTTCCGGCCGCAGCTTAAACAAATCGCGCAGTACCTCATCACGACGGAAACGCAGGTAAAATTGCCATTCGTCTGGAGTCTGCGGCCTCATTGGAACGTTCTTCGAGCATCCCCACACCGTACCGATCAGGCAAAACGCGCACAATACAAGAAGCCATTTACGTATCATAACTACATACTCCTTCATGCTCTCCGGTCCAGCTTCGTAATAATGAACTATGGTATTCTCCAGAACCGACTTATAAAAAAAGGACCCATTTGATCTTTCAACGTATGAAAAATCATTTGAGCCCCCGCGTGTGTTTCTATTGTACCCTTAATGGCGCTTACCAATGAACTATTGTAAAAAGTTTCAGACCTAAAAACGGCGGCGGAATCCACCACGCTGCTGCTTATTGCGATTATGCGGTATATGCTGATTCCGTTTCTGAGAAAAATCTCCCCGTTCAAATTCCTCCGTAGGAACCTCCGGGTGACGGGAGATCGGCAGAGTTGCCCGAATGATTTTCTCGATATCACGCACGTCGCGGCTCTGATCAGGCGTCGCAAACGAAATAGCATGCCCCTTATGTCCTGCCCTTCCGGTGCGGCCGATCCGATGCACGTAATTCTGCGCATCATCGGGAAGATCATAATTAATAACCACTTCAATACCGCGGACATCGATACCGCGTGCGGCAATATCAGTAGCAACCAAAACCTTGTATTTGCCCGATTTAAAACCTTCAAGGGCATCGCGCCGCTGATTCAACGACCGGTTTGAATGAATCTCCGCGGCAGTATACCGCATATCCCGCACAGAACGGGCGATTTTCTTGGCATTATGCTTGGTGCGCGAGAACAAAATCACGGCTCCGTGATACTGAGCCAGTAATTTCCCTAAAAGGCGTATTTTGGCTTCTTTTTTGACAATAAATAATTCCTGAGTGACATGTTCGGCAGTTGTACCGGAAGGAGCAATCTCAGCGGAAACTGGAAGCTTCATATGCTTACGCGCCATTTCCATGATTTCTTTAGGGATTGTTGCTGAAAAAAGCATGGTCTGCCTGTTTTTGGGAACAAATCGCAAAATTTTCTCTATCTGTGGAGCAAACCCCATATCAAGCATACGATCCGCTTCATCAAGCACCAGTATTATTACGTCGTCCAAAACAATATTCCATTGCGACATATGATCAATAAGCCTGCCGGGAGTTGCCACCACAACCGAAGGATTCTTACGCAAAGACTGAACCTGAAAATCCATCGGAGCCCCGCCGATAAGACAGGCGCTGCGTAAACCAAATGCCTGGATCAACGGTTGAAAATTTTCGCTTATCTGCAGAGCAAGTTCACGGGTCGGCGCAAGTATCAACGCCATCTTTCCCGGTTTTTGCGCTAATATCTGACATATAGGAATCGCGAAAGCGTGTGTTTTACCGGTTCCCGTCTGAGCAATGCCGATCAAATCCTTGCCTTCAAGCGCGATCGGAACAACTTTTGCCTGAATTGGAGTAGGTGCGCTAAACTTAAGACGTTCAAGAATATCCAATATCTTCGGAGCGATCCCCAGCCCAAAAAACCCTTTTTCCGTACTTTTTACCGCTTCTTTATGCAACATACACTATTTCCTCTTAAATTTATAATCATGAACTAACCGATCCTGATGAACATGGCAATATATCTCATGATTGTAAATACTCAACATCTGTTTGCAATGCGGAAACTTACATTTCCTGCTTTTCGATGAAGTTTTGATTTTCTTAATATTTTCTCCTGGCTTTCCATGAATTTTACATGCCTGTAAACCGCTTGATTCTAGACATTAAGTATACCACATATTATCGAGGAAAACCATTTTATTACCGAAATATCATGCGTCAGGCAGTTATTCAAAAGAGCCCAAAAAAACCAGACTTCGCAATACATGAAATCTGGTCGTGAACAACGCAATATTCCGGCTATTTCTTGGACTATTCCTTCTTCGTTCGATTATTCTTATCAATGACGATCGATTGAAGCTCAGGATTCTCCAGAAGACTGCCATAATGGAAAACAGCACCCGTAAAACCCAGTTCTTTCACATAATTAATCTCCCGGCCGAAAAGCGCAGGCATTGCAACAAACTTATACGCACCGATACCAACTTTGATTTTTGACGGTTGATCGACCAACGAACGCACGACCGTAAGCCATCGTCTAAATTCATGGGGGTCTTCGGAATAATCCATCACTGTAATAAAATCAACCATACCGCTGTTCACCCATGACGGCCAATCCTGATACGCCTCGTAATAGGCACGGATATACGGCATGCATCCTGTTGCCGAGATCTGGATATCAGGACGCACGCCGCGCGCCGATTGAACAAGGACAGTCAATAATTCGTTTACCTGGACGCGTTTCCAGTTTTTCCAATCTCTGCTTTCCTCGTCAATAGCCGATACGCCGGTTGCTTTTTTGAATCGCTCGACATTGCTCTGCGTGTATCCATAATGAGGTTCCATATCAGGATACCGGATATAGTCAAACTGGATACCGTCAAGCTGCGAATACTCGCGCACAAGTTCAGCCACAATAGCAGACAGATCTCCCCGTATCCGCGGATCGCCTGGTTCCAGAAAATACTGCGAATCGATCAAAAAATCGCGTAAATTCTTCTTCTCTTTAACATTTCGCGTTAAAATATCCGTCCCGTATTTTTTAAGAATCCTTGCTTCGTGATTTTGCGCTAAACTCAAGAGATTAAGCCAGGCATGGACCTGGATTCCCCGCTGATGCGCCTGCCTGATCATGTAGGCAAAAGGATCTTCCCCTAACGCCTGGAGGGATTTTTCATACTGAGAAGAATCGGCTAATTCCGAATGGAACCATGCTTTATTCTGACGGTAGACCTGCACAAAAAGCGTCGTTATGCCGGCGCGTTGAGCAAAATCGAGCAACGCGTCGATTGCTTCCCTGCTCGAAAATATTGACGGATCCTGCACCAGTGAAACAAACAAAAACTGACAAACAGGATCCTTGCCGGAATGCAAGAATCGAGCGATACTATCAGAGTCTTCATCGCCCTCAACAGCATATCGAGAAATCACATAGGATGTATCAGCCCGATAAATATACCCGCCGTTTAATTTCACGGTGACCGCGGTTTCATACCCGGCATCGCGCGTCATGGCTATAGTATCCTCGCCATAACTGCCATACGGATACGACAATATAGAAACCGATTTCCCCAAATGTTTTTCGAGGATTTTCTTTGAATTGACTATTTCCTGCCACGCCTGCTGCCGCGGCGCGTTCGAGAGTCTTGTATGTGTGAGCGTATGCGACTCCATATCCATGCCGAAATCAGACAATTCCTTAACCTGATCCCAGTTCATATACGCTGAATGTCCTACGGAATCGGTAATGATAAAAAACGTGGCCGGAATTCTGTATTTTTTAAGAATAGGAACGGCATTGTTGTATTGATCTTTATATCCGTCATCAAACGAAATAACAATCGGTTTAACAGGAAGCGGAAGGCCGCATTTAACGTGTTTACTTACCTGCATCAAGGTAACCGGATGAAACCCCTGCTCAAAAACCCAGCGCATCTGAGCTTCGAACTTTTCCGGAGAAAGCGTCCAGCGCCTCTGTGCGCTCGTAGCACAAGCGGGTAATTGATCGATACGATGATATAAAAGTATCGGAATATCAGCCTGCTTATTCAGGACAACATCAGGCCGACGGACAGCGATACCGGCGCAGCCAGTTACAAAACAAAGAATGCCTACAACTGCAAATACATTAATTGTAAAACGGGAGGGAAACATGCCCCAATTATAGTACTTCTGAGGCGGAGATACAACAAAAAACTACGTGAAAAACGATCCATCAGCACGGAAACAAACCATTATGCGAAATATACGTACAAATAAGTTTTAAACGTAACCAGCGGCCCTTGTTGAAACGGACCTTCTCAGCATATGCTATTACAGGTACTTCAGCTAATGTACCCGCACGTAATTTTGTCTCAAACCTGCTCACCTTTTGGCAAAGTAAAATAAAACGTCGCACCTTTATCAACCTCTGATTCTGCCCAAACCGTACCTCCGTGTCGGCCCACAAGACTTTTAACTATAGCAAGACCTACCCCGGTTCCCATAAACTCGTTCTGGGCGTGAAGCCGTTGAAAAGCTCCAAACAACTTATCAATAAACCGCATATCAAATCCCGCGCCGTTATCTTTTACGTAATAAACATTTTCCCGGCTTTGCGCGTACCCGCCGATCTCGATACGTGCCTTTTCTTTATAGGAAGTAAACTTCATAGCGTTCGAGATAAGATTCATTAATATTTGCTTGGCAAGCATCTGATCAGCCCAGGAAGGCGGCAATGGTTTTACGGATACTTCTATGCATCGACCGCAGAAAATCGAGTCTTTAAGTTCCCTGCATACGGAGTCCGCTAAAACCGTCATATCGATACAAACAGACGTCATCTCTTTTCTGTTAAGGCGGGACAGGCTCAAGAGAGAATCAATGATCTGCCCCATTTTCACCACGTTATCATTGATAAGACCAAGCAACCGCCGGCCCTTACTGTCAAGCTTATCCGGATAATCTTCCAGAAGGATATGCGCATATCCTGATAAAGCTCTCAAAGGAGATCCCAAATCATGCGCAACAGAGTAATTAAAAGTATCCAAATTCTTGTTCGCCGTCGAAAGTTCTGTCGTTCGGTCAATAACACGCTGTTCAAGGCTGGCCTGGCTTTCCCGCAACTCTTTAAGCAAGCGGGACCGTGCAGCTTGATCGGAAAGGATCTTGCCGATTAAAACAGTTGCCAGAGGATATACCAATATAACCGGCAAAGCAATAAGTTTGAGCGTGGGCAGGAATAGTCTTGGCGGTAAGGCAACCGTCATCGCCAGCATAGCACTATGCACCACGATACCAAACAATAATAAACTAAAACCTGACTCCACCCACGACTTTTGTTGCCGGCGAAAATAAAAACAAACCCCGATTGCCGCAGAATTAAGGATTACCATTTCACCCATTACCAAACCAGGACCACCCTGAACCAGGCGCAGAGGGATCGTCATCAGACAAGCCACTAACGCTGTCCACGGACCGAAAAACAGCGCGCCTACACTCAGCATCACCGAACGGCCGTCGAAAATCAATCCCGGAGCAAAAACGAACGGACGCAGCATGCCGATAACCGCCGCGCCTCCAAACACGATACCCTGCAGCAATACCCCCAACCTGGTATCCCTGGTACAGTGTGCGTCAACAAATCCACTGACCACGCTCAAAGCAACCAACAGCGCCAAGTTGTAAATCAAATCGATCCAGATCATGTCATCCTCTCAAGTAACGGCATTCTCAAAGGCATGTATTCAGGTAGTCTTTGTTCAAGCGGATCACACCTACAGTACCACGAAATGTCTTATTTCTTTTTATCGGCCAGCACCAGCCAAAGTGCATGGAGTATGCCGGGGAATACAAACAAAAGGCATAAAACGATATTGATCCAGAAATGCATGGAGATACCTACCTGCATGAACGCAGCCACCGGAGGAAGGAAAATCGCTACAATCACTTTTAGTACCTTCATAGAAACCTCCTTCATTTATTATGAACCACTATTTTATCTGCGGTGATCTTTGCATTAGGAACGATAATTGTTTTATTATCCGGCGTATCCATGATCGTACTAAAGATCTGGATTTCTTTTATAACACCGCTGGCACCTCCTGCCTCAACCTCATCTCCTACTTTAAACGGCTGAAAGAAAATAAGCATTACCCCCGCGGCAAAATTAGCCAAAGAGCCTTGCAGCGCCAAACCAACCGCCAGACCGGCAGCACCGATAAGCGCGACAAAAGACGTTGTCTCAATGCCAAGCTTATTTAATGCCGCAATACAAACAAAAAGCAAAAGGAGATAATAAAGTATATTCTTAAGGAATGAGGCGAGCGTTTCATTCAACTTTGCTTTTGCCATGGCAGTGCCTATGATACGGGAAACAACTTTTGCCAGCCATTTACCGATAATAAATATCAGGATGGCATACACAAAGCTTAAACCATATTGCATGATATAAACCATAGCTTTATCCATGATATTCTGCATAGTACCTCCTCATTCCGGGGAACCGCCTTTCAATAAATAAAAAAGAGACATTCCCATTTCTATCTATTCGACAAATATGGAAACGTCCCCCGTCTCTTCTGCTCCCCGATCAGCCAATCAATTGCTGCATTCGATTACATATAGTATAGAGTAAAATAGATCCGTTATCAATTGAATTTTCTTTCATCCCGCGGATTTCGAAACCGGCTTCTCCGCGATAATCACACCATATCGTAAATAATCATAATGCGTCTTAAGCATACCTTCGTAGTAACGTACCGCGCTCTCCCTGGCATGACGCCCCATCACCAATTCATAGCGCTGCCAATGCACCGATGCTTTAACCCGCGCGCGCATTCGTATATCAATGATATCGGTACAATCCCGCATGTCACGTATTCGAAAACCGGCATCCTGAAGCAGGCGTTGATAGGTATACAAATCATTCTGAAACCATATGCCGGGCTGATACAGAGGCTTAAAATCAGGAACGCGCACATACGCATCATTAAGCGAGCCTTTATCCCCGCTTAACCAGGCATTAAAACCAACCCGCGCCCCGACTTTCAAATGCGCGAAGAGGCGCTCAAAAGCTTTTGCTTTATTTTCCCAGTGCGTACATGTCTCATTACAATATGCCACCGTAAAATCATTCTTTCCCAACGATAACTCTTCGATATCCTGTTCGTAATAATCAACATTATTTTCAATTCCATGTAAGAAAGCCAGATCTTTTGCCTTCGTGATCTGATCAGGATTAAGGTCAACTCCTACTACGCGGCACCCGATCAGCTTTGCGATAAAACGCGACGGCGCTCCGCTCCCCTCTCCCGGGCTCAAGACATAATCATCTTTCGTTATGGCAAGTTCTCTTGCTAAACGAGCAATCCCATGTTGAAAAAAATGGCTGATACCTTCCAGTTCAAAAATCCGCCAATCAAGAGAAGTTTTCGGATCAATTCCCAACGACCCGTATAACCGCTCAAGCATTTGACGGCTATGCACAATAAATCCGCCGTTTTCCTGGTACGACGCAATAAGATTTTCTTTAATAGTGGTCTTCATATACTTCAACAAGATCGAAAATCTCGTTTATAACTGGTAACTCGTAGGCCTCGTTCCACCGGAAACGGATACTTCATAGTAATAACTGTACCGGTCACAAAGACACATGCCTGCTGCAGGCAATCTGTTTCCTCATTTACGTGTAACTGTGTACCCGTATCTTTTTTACTATCAACAAAAAAGGACCCGCCGCTTAATCAATAGATTTAAACAGTGTGTCCCCCGACACCCCAACCAAAAACACATCTATACGTTCTTGTAAAGTTCAATTCTTTACGCAGACAACCACCAAATTTGCACACAGCGAAGGAAAAAGAAAAGCGAGAAATTCGGAAATCTTCTTTAAACAACAGTTCAATTCAACCATTTTCTGCGGAAGTAATTTTTCGCCCTGGGATAACACCACCCGAAAACCATGTTCTCTCAGATGATCAACCAAGCATCGCAGGTTATAAAGTCTCACGTGATGAAGCGCGTTACGGTATTCAATGCCGTACGGATACTTACCCAACGGCATACGGAACCTGTTCTTGAGCATACAGATATTCGGCGTCGAAAGCACCAATAACCCACCCGGTTTCAAAACCCTGGATATCTCGTTCAAAAACATGTCGGTATCCGTCACGTGTTCAATAATTTCAATCCCCGAAACAATTTCAAAAGCCTGATCAGGCAAAGGAATTATTCCTGTATCCAGATCGTACTGAACATAGTCCCAGGTTTTCTCAGTTTTCAACGAGGGGGGATAAACATCAATCCCGGTCACACAAATCCCCTGTTCAACTAAGAGTCTTGCTAAAGTGCCATCATGGCAGCCCAGATCAAGCCACTTTTTCCCTTTAAGGTCAGCAGAGAACTTTAATCGTACCGCTTCTAATATTCGCGTAAGTCTGTATAAACGATAATTAATCATCATTTAACGCGGAATAATGGGGTGGAACATATTTAAAGACAACCTCCTAGAAAAAATTGAACACGTGTAAAAATTGCCACAGAATATTTGTGCTCTTATTCTATCCCTTAAGCATGCCAATTTCAATGCAATTATTATAGAATTACCCTGTCTAACAAATAGTCGATAAACGATCTTCTATGACTACAGCTTTAGTTTTTTGCTACGGAGAATCCGTCTCCGGTGAAACGCAATCTCTGGAGATTGGGCCCTGGACTAATGTCGCAATCTGTTTCGCAACTCGCCGCCTATCTGCTAATAAACGTTGACTATGCGCAAAACCATGTTATACTTGCTGTGTAGTAAAAAGTTAGAAGTCTTAGACCGCAAGGATTAGGAAAACTAGCCGTGCGGTTTTTTTTCGCTGTCACAAGTTTACCCTTTAGAGGTTATAGGGATCTATCAGGTGAATGTGAAGCAAGTTTCTGATAGGTTTTTACTATAATCTCAAAGAAAGGGAGGAAACATACAATGGCAAAAGGATTAGTTAAGTGGTTCAGTGATCAAAAAGGTTATGGATTTATCACGCCGGAAAATGGTAATGATGTATTCGTACATCATTCATCTATTCAAGGTGAAGGATATAAGTCTTTAGCTGAAGGCCAGCAAGTCGAGTTCGATATCGAAAAAGGCCCGAAAGGCGACCAGGCGACGAAAGTCACCAAGTTATAACCTTACCAAACTACATAGGGCCCGGCGTGTGAAATGCCGAGCCCTATTTTTTTCTATCAGAAGTTAAAGGAGATTTGCTATGAATAGCTGTAATAGATGCGGCGAGAAAATGTCACACAATTATTTAGTAACGATATTCAGGCTGATAAACGAAAAGATGAAACGTGTCCTCGTTTGTATAAAGTGCAAGGAAATCCTTACTAAGAAGTTACCCGTGTAAAGAATATTCCGTAGGGGACGGTCGCAGCCGTCCTCTACGGGAGTATCATCGTAATCGCCCTGTCGCATCTCTTCTGAAGTGCCCATCCCTGATAAAACTCAATCCATGGATTATATACGAATCCTGCAGCCTGCTTCGCAATCAAGAGCCTGCCGACAAACTCTTAATGATCGCATTACCAGATTGATCAATCAGCGCTTCAACTTCTACGGAGCTTTTATCCCCACGCATCTTTCTCTCAATTTCCCTGCCGAGCCCCTCAGGAACAAAATAGCTTTCGATACCATAGATAAGTGACAGCTTTTTATCGTAGGCATACTCAACCTTTGCCTTGATATACACGTCATTATCGGGCAGCGGTTTCGTGCTGCGTACCTGCGTCGCTTCCCAGAACTTTTTTCCCGGCTCAAGTTTCACATATACCCGCATGCCCCGGTCAAAATATTTTTCGTTACTTTGTACGTGCCCCAAATCAAGCGTACTGATCGTATACCGCAAAACAACATAATCTCCCCGTAAGAAATCCCGCGGATCGACCGGTACAGTTTCCAGAAGCACTGTTTTTCCGGTACGGAGGATATTCTGTTTGGAAATGATCAAGCCCGCCGCTACCGCAATCCATAACAAACTTACTCCGATTACAATCAGTTTTTTGTTCATTCTGATTTCATCCTTTCGATTATCTTTTTACGTTGTTTCTCAAGGAAAGTTCCCAGGCATAAAATAAGCAACCCGCCAAAAATAAAGAAGAGCGATTTCTCTTTAAGCTGCCAGGTTACATCGACATACCTGGTAACAATGAACAAAACAAAGATCACGATTCCAAGGGTAAAAAGCCGCGGCTTCTTAAGTTCCACGCCCAAGAAAATACTGCTTAAAGCAAATACCAGAAGAACCGCATTCATCACAACCGTATTCAACAACGCCGTCTTCGGGGTCAATGAGATAACCATAATTCCCGCTAAAGCCGCGATCAGTGCGGATAATTCAATACGATTAGCTTTAACTTTAAAGCCTTCAGATTTTATTTCATCCGTAATAAACAGGGCAATGATCCCGGTTAAAATCAACGAAGCAAATAAATAAATGTTACCTGTCACAGCCCCCTGATCATCCAACACCGCCCTGAATGCCAAAATATAGAAACAAATAAATGCCACACTATAACCGAATACCGTATAAACCAGGGAAAATTGATATCCTTTACGCCGCGAAACAACTCCGGCGGTATACGCAGCCATCCCCAACACCGCTTGAAAAATTATACCTTGCAGCGGGCTGATCTGAACATGGAAACGTTCTGATATAGAACAAAGCGCCAAATGCAACCCAAGCATCAGACCAACCAAACACAGCGGCAGATTCTTCTCAACCTTATCTTTGTATGTCAGATAAAAAAGAAACCCGATCGGCACTAAAAAATAGAAATTAGGATGCTGCATCCGCGCCTCAAAGAAAACGATATCCCAGGACATACAAGAAACTGTTGCCGCATACAAATACGCCCGCTCCTCTTTCCGAAGAAGATACGAGGCCAAAAGCCCTGCGCTTATCAAAAGCGACAGCCACTCGTATTTGTTAAAACTGCAATACACGCTTGCCATCACCAGGCCTCCGATATTAATCCTGCGGCTAAGCATACGCTCGTGTGCCGTTGGCAACATAATGAACAGAACAAAAATAGGATAAAAATAGTTGGCACAGCTCATGCTCTGGCTATACAAGAAATTCCAAATAATAAGCAATACCGATGCCAGGATGTGCACATAATCATTCTTGAAGAACAGGGCAACAGGAATAATGGGAAAAACCCAGAGAAGCATAATGAACCAATTATCATCCGCCGGGATCTGGTAGATCTGCCCGATAAGCGCGATCGTGCCACCCCAAAATAAAGTAGCTAAAAGCAACAGGCTTTTCCCTACATTATCAAAACCCCGCTTCTCAAAACTAAAGATATACCCGGCATAGAGTGTGGCGATAGTCACACCCAAAAGCATGGTAGTCCGGATGTGCTCCGGAATCCTTTGCCAGTTTGATCCCACAAAAAAGATAACTCCCAAGCCCACAAAAATTGCTCCGATAAGAGTGAGCACTTTCAGCATATCCATCTTCTTCTTGAGTGCAACTCTCTTGAGCTTATAATAACCAAGCAGCACATCTCCCTGCTCTTTGCTGATCAAATGCTTCTCTTCCCATACCGGTAATTCCCGCTGCAGCCAGGAATAATATTTGCGGCGCCTGCCAGAGAAGATTTTCACCAAAACAAATATGATAACCCCCCACCACAACAAACTAAGCATTATGTTTAACACGACCATGCATGCCTCCTTGAGCTGCGAGCTATCTGCAATGAACTGCCAGCCAAACCGTCGTCTTACGCGGATGCGTCCATGCAACCCGATGAGACGTATGTGCAGGAATTAAAATATAATCCCCTTCACGCACATGAACCAGACGATTGCCTTTCTCAAAGCGCAACTTTCCCTCGCCTTTTAAAACAATCACCCACTCATCATGTAATTCTTTAAGCCATTTCCCCGGTTCAGTCACCTGCCCGCAGGAGACAATCCGTTCAATGCGAAATTTTTTATTTTGCAAAACTATTTGGAAGACTTCTTTCAATTTTGCGGAAGGAAGCTTGGCATAGATGTTGCTGCGATTTAAGGATGGCATTTGTGGTATTTACTATACCTGGATTCTGAATTAAGCACTATGTCACCGCACAATACCCTGGTTCATCCGGTGTAAATGCTTCGTTGTTAAATATCCATTTCTAACGAAATAAACTAAAGCGGTTTTGCGTTCCGCTGACCCCTTCAAAGATCCTGTAATCAGCTCACAAACCATACCATTCTCAGCGCGAACCTCAACCAGTTCATATATTCAGCTGAAATCTTTTTCTGTTTCCTGCCGGATAATCATGTACCAACCTCTCCAGGAGAAAACATAACCTACGAGCTATGAACTAAGTCTAATGCCGTAGCCTCAGTCCCTTTTTCATCCTTAATCACCGTAAGTTCTCTAATCAAACCTATTTGAGGATCATACATACTCATCACATGCTGTTCAATCCCCTGCGATACAGCAGCCAAGTCAAAAGAATACGCCTCAAATTTACCAAGAGGCAAGTCAACCAATTCCTTGCCCACAAAAGTAATGGTAACACCCTTCATCACATTCCATGTAAAGCCCGGCTGGACATCAAGTCTGATAAGCGTTATGGCAGGATCAAAGGTCTCATCGCTAATTTTCTTTCCCTTGGAATAGATCTCACGTTTGTGACACAATAAAGAGCTGCCGCTCACTGAAATATACTCCCTCATATTCAATACCGACTCTTGCCCTTTAAGACCGCCATATTGATCCCTGATAAAAACCTCCGTATCCCCCAGCCTTTCCTTACCGGTAATCTTCACCTGGAGCGACATAGGCACACCCTTACTAAGATCTATATCCTTCCCTATATCGGCAAGACTGGCAAAACCCTGATAATCCAATGTCGACCCTACTGATAGAACAAACGGACGTGCCTGTTTCTGAGCAACAGGTACCGCCTTTTCCGTTGTAAGTGAAACCGGCATTCCGTCAATACTTTTAATCTCATCAAGGAAATAGGGATTGCCTACGCCATAACAATCAACCTTAACGTATTGATCGGTCTTTTCTATGATCGTACCTTCAACAGTCTTTCCGGATTTCAAAATAATAGTTTCAGCACAAACAAATCCGTGAATACAGAGTATAAGAAAAACTGTAAGAAATATCGTATGCATCTTGCTTTCCCCGTATATCGTAAAAAAACTCTCCCTGCAAAAATTAAGGCAATCCCCTATTCCTTTAGAGAATTGCCTCAGAAATTGATTATTATTCCCTGTCTTTTGTCTCATGGTTATAAAAATATTCTACTCTTAATGACGGGGAAGTCAACGGGGATTAGCTCATAACTCACAGGTTATTTTCCTCCGGAGCCGGGTTAGGAAACAGGTTGCGGCATTAGTTCAAGGTTCAATGCCCAAAGGTTGTGTTTTACCGGAGACGGATACTTTGTAGCAAAAAAAACTAACGGGTTTACAGTCATTCGCCACAAGCTACATGCACTATGATTTTATCTACAGATATGCAGGAAGGGTTTACAAATACGCTTTACATAGAGCCAACATGTTGACGCGGAGGTTTCGTTATACATCAGGCTGATTTCTTCTGGTGAAGGGAACAACTTTTTCCATATTATACCAAAGCAATCCATGATACCGAGCGAATACAGACAACTGGAAGCAAAATAATGCCAGCTGCTAAATTGGAAATACCACCTGCTCTTTTGCATCCGGCTTACGGTTATGATATTATTTTTTCTAAGCCAGAAAGATACCACTGCTCTCTTCAACAAACCCGGTTGTATTGCTTTCAGGAAATCAGGCGGTACTGCAGAACCAAACAATTCCTTGCTCAACATAAGAGCATAATACACGCACGCCGCATGCCGGCGAGCTACTGTTTCATGAATCTTTTCCCAGTTTATATCGGGGCCGAATTTAAGCAAAAAAACATGCAGATCATAAATATACTTTAATTCCGTCAACTCGCTGACAGGCATCGTCAAAAGACACAGGTAGATCAATAGATTTTCCGGTTCCGGAGCTAACAAGGTCATCCCATCAAAATTCAATTCCTTTGCCGCGCGCCATAAATCAAGTTCCTGAGGATATACGAACAAACCGCGCAAATCAATATGCAATTCAATAAAATACCTGCCGCCGTCTTTCTTACTGCTAAACCCAATCTGTCCGGTATATTTTAATTTCAGCGCTGACTTTTTTTGTCCGATAACACTCTCTTCGCAATAATACCCTGCGTCTTCTAAAATACTCCGCGCCTGCGCGAATTGATCCGGTTTGATCAACAAATCAAGGTCTACCGGAACCTGCCGTAAGGCAATATCATTATACATATATCTGGCAAAGAACAACCCCTTCAACACCATCACCTGAATATTCTTTTCTTTCAAACAAGAAAGAACCCTGTTCAATTCTTTCTCTAATTCCAGATTATGCTGAATATTGATAAGGTTAAAAACCTTACACGTGGCAATAACTTCCGGAGGGATACTTCCTGATTTATATTCGCGTAACCGCAAGAAAAACGGGGGGGATAATTTCTTTTCTATAGCATAATCTGCCAAAGCCTGCCAATCAGGCTCGTCTATGGTTGCTCCCCCAAGGAATGAAACAAACGTCTGGGCAGTCTTCAAATATTTATGCGCTGTCATATACATAGTTTACCATGGAGCAGTATGTTTACAACCTGAGGAAATCATTTCGAATGATCAGAAATAATCATTTTATGCCTGGCGACTAAAAGATCGTTAAGATTCCTTGCCATCTCCCGAGCAATAATCATTTGCCCATCAGCGTTTAAATGCCTATCCACGATAGAGTTCTCATACTTTCGGTTAACAAATAAAACATCCGGTAAGGTAAACACCCGTAAACCAAGCTCCTTCAAGTGCTCGTAATATAAGTTAAAAATGGGATTCCCCGTAACCTGGTCAGCTGATGTATATATATAGGGAACCAACTCAACATTATTTTCCCGGCAAAGTTTCACCATTTCATCCAGAGCCAATCGCACATCTTGCCACTCCGGAGAATCCTTCGTTACCCGTGTCATCCGCGCGCCTACCATTTTTTCTTCTAAGAAATACTGTATGTATCCGGCTATATACGAGGTATCAACAATCCAACCCCATGCATTACGCAAGATCTCCGGGAATCCTTTTCTTTGATCTTTGCCAAAAAGCACATCTTTTCTAATATCCGTATGCCCTCTGTCTTTAGGTTCAAGATCATTATGAACGATAACCAGAACAATAATATCCGGATGGAATGATATCCCTTTTGACTTGAGATACTCATATTCCGTTCTGGTGTTCCAAGACCCCACCCCTATAGGTACAATTTCGACATTCTTCTTTTCTGGATCAAGGATCTCCTGAATTCGTACAGGAAATATTACCCCTTGAGGAACTCCCCATCCAAAAACCACTGAATCACCAAGAATAATAATTCTTTCCTTACCAGAAGCATTGCCGGAATCAAATTCCGGACCACGAAATCCCTGAGAATTAATGGAAACATCGACACCTTCAAGTTTTGCCTTATAATACGGCTTATGGATGTAGGCATAGGTATCATTCTGCTGCATAGACGAAAAATACTTTGACGCTTCGGAAAAATATTTAACGCCGATGGGATCCACTCCCCTGAGAAAACATTCAATCAACAAAAGAGAAAACAAAATGATTAGTATCATAAAAACAAAATGTTTCCGCATGCGTTGCGTATTTCCTTCCTTTGTATAACCGTGCATTCTCTATCCTAATCTTTTATGAAAGAATAAAGAACTCATCGTAACGATCGATATCCCTATCACTAAAAGCGCGGCCATCTGGGGCCAAAGCACATCAAAACCGCTGGCCTTGAGGAATATCCCTCTGATAATCACCAGATAATACCGAAGCGGATTGACAAATGTGGAGAGTTGTATTATCCAAGGCATATTGGCAATCGGAAAAACAAACCCTGATAAAAGCACCATAGGCTGGGCAACCATGAACAAAGACATGAGCGCTTCCTGCTGCGTGCGAGCACGCACAGAAATAAATAACCCCAACCCCAGCGTGTTCAGTATAAAAAGGCATGACCCGATAAAAAGCAACAGAAGATCCCCTTTAACGGTGATCCCCAGCACAAAAACCGCCACTGTGGTAACAATGCACAGATCGATAATGCCCACCGCGGCAAAAGGTATGAATTTTCCCAGGATAAGTTCAAAAGAGCTGATCGGGCTGACTATCAACTGTTCAATCGTGCCTATCTCCTTTTCTTTTACGATTGCCATTGCCGTTAAAAGCAGCGTTCCCAGCATTATCACCATCGCTATAACTCCGGGTATGTAATAATTACGCGACTCAAGGTTTTCATTGAACCAGCTGCGATTGCGCAGTTCAACCTGCGGAACAGCAAGAGCCGGGCTGAGCATAACCCGGACACCGGAGCTTGCAAGACCCGACGAATACTGTTCAACGATACGACCCGCGTACTGCACAATATTCATCGCTGTATTTGAATCGGTCCCGTCAACAATAAGCTGCACGGAAGCGGTCTTACCGGACTCTAAATCCTTCCCAAACCCGCGATTAAAGCGGATCACGGTACTTACCAAGGATGTATCCAAGAGTTGCCGCTGACTTCTATCATCAGCAATATAATATTTTGGCACAAAGTACTTGGAATACGTAAACTCCTGCGTTAAACGACGACTCTCCTGAGTATTATCGAGATCATAAATAGCGGTCGGTATTTTTTTAACATCGGTCGACACAGCAAAACTGAAGATGAAAAGCTGGATCGCCGGCATTACAAACATCACCACGCGCATACGTGGATCACGCATTGCCTGTATAAACTCTTTAACCACGATGGTTTTTATACGTTCCCACATAATGTATCGGTACCTCATTTTAAGCTACTTTCTTTTTGAATTTACCCTTTGCCAGAAGGATCATTGCAAGGCAAAAAATCAGCAAAAACAAAGCTTGCGGCCACAAAACTGAAAATCCGATACCTTTTAAATAGATCCCTTTTAATACGGTAACAAAATACCGGGCGGGAATAATATAGGTAATAAGCTGGATCGGTTCCGGCATATTAGCAATGGGAAATGCAAAACCGGAGAGTAAAAATGCCGGCAGAAATGTGGTAATAAAAGATAGCTGACAAGCCATAAATTGATTTTTAGTTATAATTGAGATAAGGATCCCCCAGCAGGAAACACCGGTCAGGAAAATAGAGGCGAATATAAAAAGATCCAAGAGATTACCCCTGAAAGGCACGTGAAAGAGGAACTTGCCCATTACAATTACAATGATAATATCAATGATACCGATCAGAAAATAGGGGATGAATTTACCTATAATGAGTTCCCCGGGTTTAATGGGAGTGGAAATAAGCTGTTCCATAGTACCACGCTCCCACTCTCTGGCGACTGTCAACGAAGCTAGGAGCGCAGCAACGATCATCATGATAACCGCGATAAGACCCGGGATGATGAAATTTCTGCTTAACAGTGTCTCGTTAAACCAGACACGCGTGCGCAAATCAACCCGATTACTGAAACGCCCGCCGGAACTGCTCAAGGCGCCGCTTACAAGAGTTTTGTTATACGAAAGGACAATCGCCTCAGCATACCCCAAAGCGATGGACGCTGTATTTGAGTCGCTTCCATCAATAAGCAGTTGAACCGGAGCAATTTTTCCTGCCTTCAACAGATGAGAGAAGTCTTTTGGAATGATCAACGCCATAAGCGCTTTGTTCTTATTGATCTGCGCCTCGATCTGGCGATAGTCATCGCAGTACCCAAGCATTTTAAAATACTTTGAATTATTAAAATTCAAAATGAAATCCCGGGACAGCGAACTTTTATCCTGGTCCCAGACCGCAAGGGGAACATTGTCAACATCAAGCGTCAAAGCATAGCCGAACAAAACCATCATTACCACGGGAATAGCGATAGCCATCCAAAGACTCCGGTAATCCCGGAATATCTGAATAAACTCTTTGCGCACTAACGCTTTGATTCGCATGATATTCATCATTCTATAAAGCCTTATCGTAATTTTCGATCAATGAAACAAAAACATCCTCAAGCGAAGGTTTGATTTTCGCAATACTGAACTGACTGACGTGCGAAGAGGCGAATAATTCTTGTATCCCGGAAAGTGAAACCTCTGCATCGTCAGAAACCGCATGTATCGCTACCCCGAAAAGTGCGGTATCCTTAACATGCATAACACCCCGGAGTTTCTCAAGCCATGATTCAGGTTCAGCAACCATAACCTGCAGAACCTGATCTTTCATAGAATCGGTTTTCAATGCAAGAGGTGTTCCCTGAGCGATAATATTCCCCTTATAGATAAGCGCGATGCGGTCGCAATTCTCCGCCTCATCCATATAATGCGTAGTCACAAAAACCGTCACTCCATCTTTAGCCATAGCTTGTATAAGCTCCCAAAAACGCCTGCGTGAAATCGGGTCCGTTCCGCTGGTTGGCTCATCCAAGAACACGATTCGCGGCTCATGAATAATAGCACATCCCAAGGCAAGCCGCTGTTTCCATCCACCGGATAATGTGCGCGTTAAATTGAAGCGGAGTTCATCAAGCCCTGCCATGGTAAGCACCCATTTTTTTCGCTCAAGCCTTTTTTCATGCGGAATACGATAGATGCCGGAATAAAAATTAATATTTTCATCAACCGTGAGATCATTATAAAGGGAGAATTTCTGGGACATATACCCGATTGATTCTTTGATGCGGTCCTGCTCTTGTATAATATCATACCCGCCGACATGCCCTTTCCCCGATGTCGGGGCAAGAATTCCACAGAGCATTCTGATAGTTGTTGATTTGCCGGCGCCGTTGGGCCCGAGGAAACCGAATATTTCGCCTTTACCTACGGTAAAATCGATCTTATTGACCGCGACGAAACTCCCGAATTTCTTTTCGATCCCTTCAACCTCAACAGCATACTTATTGTTTGTTTTCATACGCATTTACAGCGGAAATGAAAGCTTCTTCAAGAGTCTGAGCCATGAATTCATTTTTGATTTCTTGAGGGGACTCGCAACGGAGTAATCTCCCTTTGTGGATAAGGCCGATACGCTTACAGCGTTCTGCTTCATCAAGGTAAGAGGTGGAAAAAAAGATCGTTACTTTTTCTTTTAAAAGTTCGTAAAGAATACTCCAGAAATCCCTTCGAGAAACAGGATCAACCCCATTGGTAGGCTCATCAAGGAACAGGATCTTCGGCGTGTGTATCAACGCGCAGGCTAACCCCAGCTTCTGCTTCATACCTCCGGAAAGATTTCCCGCAAGCCTTCTCTGAAAAGGGAGTAGCCGGGTAAAATCAAGGAGTTGTTTAATGCGCGCCGCTCTCGTGCTGCCGGTTGCCGTATAGATATCAGCATAAAAGTTTATGTTTTCAATAACCGTAAGATCCTCATAAAGCCCGAAGCGCTGTGGCATATAGGCGATCATCTCTTTGAGCTTTTCCGAATCTTTGCTGATATGACACCCGCCGACCCAGGCATCTCCTCTTGATGGTTCAAGGATCCCCGTTAACAGCCTCATGGTTGTACTTTTTCCGGCACCGTCAGGCCCGACTAAACCAAAGATCTCTCCTTCCTCAACTTCAAAGTCAAGAGTATCAACGGCATGCGTCGCGCCAAAATCCCTGCTTAAACCACGAGCTTGTATAATGGCCATTATTCTATTGTAATATACCCATCTGCCGGCATGCCGGGTTTCAGTTCAAAAGCGGTGTTATCGACCATGATTTTGATCCTATAGACTAATTTCACCCGTTCTTCAGTGGTCTGAATCTGTTTCGGAGTGAATTCAGCTTCCTGAGAAATAAATGAAATGCGTCCCTGGTAAATTTTACCCGGATAGGTGTCAGTTCTAATATCAACCGGCTGATTCAGTTTTACTTTTCCAAGCGCCGTCTCATGGATATACGCGGTAAGCCAGATATTCCTTAAATCTGCGACTGTAAAAACAGTAGCGCCTGCAGCAACCACTTCCCCTGCCTCGGCGCTCTTGGTAAGCACGAACCCGTCAATAGGCGACGTCAATTCAGCAAAACCAAGACGGGTTGTCGCCAAATCCAGCGAAGCGGTCAAAGCATCAACATTTGCTTTGGCGCTATCAGCATCGGTTTTCGCGGTATCGCGCTTTTGCACAGGGATTGCGCCTGCTTTTAGAAGATTTTCATAACGCACATAATCCTCCTGTGCCCGTTCATAGGTAAACTGAGCGGCTTTTAAAGACGCTGCAGCTTCGGTTTCTATTTTTGTCAACTCGTCGATCTCAAGCCGTGCCACAACATCCTGCGCCTTAATGGTCATTCCTTCATCGGTTAAGAGTTCCTTGATTTTGCCCTGGACCCGAAAAGCAAGATTAACGTCAGTGGCTTCGATATTGCCGGAAACCTTAATCACTTTTTCATGCGAGCCATTCTTCTGCTGGATATACCAGGCAGAAAATCCGGCGATCACTGCAAGTGCCACAATCGGAACAATAAACTTAATAGGTTTTTTCATTACGGATCTCCTTTACCGAACTTCGGCCCATCGTCCGGCTCAAATACGCTTCTGCCATAATATAATCGTAAATGCCTTGCGATAAATTTTCCTCAACCTGACTTAGTGAAACCTGCGCGTCAATAACATCAAGGTTCGTGCCCTCTCCGTTATCATATCGAACTTCGGAAATCTTGAGGGCTTCCTGTGCCTCGTCAATAGTATCTTTTTGAGAAAGGATGACTGCCTGTGATTTCACCAGGTCAAGGCATGCTTTCCTGATATCAACCGCAATCTGTTCGCCCAAATCTTCCTTTTCTAATTTTGCCTGCGTATAACGCGCCTTTGCCTCGTCAACTTTTGCTTTAGTGGAGAATCCGTCAAAAATCGGGATACTCAAAGAAACACCGGCATCCCAGTTATTATGCCTCCTATTAACTAAATCTCCGACATCGTTTGACTGATAGGCATATCCAAGCTGGGCGTTGATCTGCGGCTTATGCCCGGCCTTTGCCATCTCAATCAGCCATTTCTTGACGTCAACACCGAGCGCCATAAGCGTCATTTCCGGTTTTTCAAGATACGCGGTTTTTAAGAACTCGCTTTCTTTGATCTCAATCTCATTATATGCAAGGCTGTCCTTTATCATAAGCGTTGCCTGTATTTTTAACCCTAAAAGCTTCTTCAATTCAGCATCAATTAACTCAACCGCGTTCTTTGCATTAATAAGTTCAGGTGCCAATTTCGAAACCTGCACCTTGGACTGCAGAAGATCAAACCGTGAAGCAGTACCCTGTTCATATTTGTTTTTCACCTCTTCATAATGAGATTTTGCCTGATCAAGAAGATTTTGCGCGATACGTTCGGTTTCATGCGCCAAGAGCAACCCGTAAAAAAGCCTTTTCACTTCGAATTCTGTATCAAGTTTGCGCGCGCGCAAGGTCTCCTCCTGAATTCTTAAGGTAACCTGCTTTTGGCGTAAATTTGCGATGTTTGCTCCGCCGTTATAAATAGTCTGATCAAGAGTTAATCCTGCCTGGTTATCATTCTTGTACCCGGTAAAGATTCCCATATCCTTTTTTGCCTGCGGCATGTCAAGTTTAAGCACGCTGTCGGTATGCGTAAAGCCTGCCTGCGCGTTCAACTTTGGCAGAAACTCGCTGCGCGCCCCTTGGATGGCAGCTTGAGCGGCGCTTATTTCCTGAGATTGAATCTGGATATCAAAGTTATTCTTATACGCAAGCCCTATCGCCTCGTCTATCGTAAGATTATACGAAGACGCAGGATCGTACCCTGCGGCACAACACAAAGTAACGCCGAAGGAAATTACACCACCTATGATCACCAGAATGATACGTCTTTTCATGGTTTGCATTATCGCGTCCTTAGCAGTGTCTTAAAAATCAGATGTTTGACTGTATTCTTGATTTCGTCAACCGAATTATCTTTGACGCCAAAATGAAGCTTGATGATATTTATCTGCATCATTCCAAGCAAACTTGTAGCGATAACATTGGCATTAACCTGATAAAACTCCTCCGAAAGCATCCCCTTTATAACCACCTGTTCAATTATCTTCTGATAGGGAAGTAACACGGTTTTAAGCACGTAGGGGAACGGGATAGTCGCATCGGCAGATTTACCGAAAAGGATCTGAAAGATATGGATTTTACCGGTAAAATAGTAAAAGTGGAAATCTATAATACGTTCAAGCTTATCGTAAGCTCCCGTTCCTTGGGAAACTTCAGCCCTGAGTTGCTCAATAAAAGCTTCCGCGTTCTCTTTAATAACTGCAAGGAACAGTTCGTTTTTACTGGTAAAATAATGGTAAATAATACCCTCGGAACAATCCGCTTCCCCGGCGATTTCTTTGGTGGTCGCGCGAGAAAATCCCGATTGCCCTGCGATGGTAATCGCAGCGTCTATAATCCGTTTACGCATATCTACTGCAACTGCTTCCTGCATGACATTCTCCCTAATTGAGTGAGCACTCACTCATTATTATTTTAACAAAAAACTCACCGGTGTCAATGTAATATTAATGTGCGGTCCGTACGTGCACTAAGCGGGAGGGAAATAATAAACCCGGAGTATCCTTCCTTGAAGACCTCGGGACAAAAACAAAAAAAACGCTATTGTTTCTTCTTTGTTTTCCTTTTTGGCTTTACCACGTGGCATAATACTTTTGCAAACGGAGATAACCTGCCGTTTTCATAGGGAAAATCTTTACAATGGGATGGTTTCAATTTATAACTGATCGCATGAATAGAACACAGTCCTTTTTTGGTAAGGAACGAACATCGCTCCTCTTCATAGCTGGTGCCGACTTTATATCCGGAAGGAAAACTCTTATCTACCTCAAGATGATAAAAAACCCCCTTAAGCCCGAGTGTCGCTATCTTCTTAGCCTCTTCTAAATCCACCCAAGCGCCGATATCACAACAGGTATGTTGCCGCGTACATTTCAAACAATCGACCTTTTTCATACTTCATCCTTTTTATACGTTAGAATTTATTTCTTACGCCCGAGCGAAATTTCAAGTCGTGAGAACAAATACTCTCGTCAGCCGAAAGCATAGATAAAAGCGGTCTCGTCAAGGCGGGTTTCAAGCAGATGGAATTCCGGAATAAAGAAAAAAGGAGCTCTCCCCGAGTTAACGAGGGAAAACCCCTTTTTTTTATCTCTTTTTTAACGGCCTTCGTTCTTACGCTTTGAATAACAATCTTTGCAATATATCGGGCGATCCTCTCTTGGTTTAAAAGGAACTTCGCACTCTTTTTTACATTCAGAGCAAACAGCCTTGTGCATCTCCCGCGGACCACCGAATCCACCACCACCACCACCCTGGTATCCCATGCTTTTCTCCTTCGCAATAGCGAATTCCCCAATCCTCTTATAGAACTGGGGGTATTTCTACTCACAATAAGTCCTATATGTAACTATAGAACTTTTAAAAAAGATTGCAAGGATTTCTTTATTCCAAAACTGGCTGATCACTGGGAACCTGCTCAGGCTCTTGCTTTGCCTCAGCCGCTTTTTTCTCCAGTCTTCTTTGTTTCTTTTCCTCAGCCTTCTTTTTTCTAGCTAATTCTTTCTGATACTTTTTAAATGAATAATTTTCTCTGGCCACGATTTTTCCTTAATCGCGGTTATACTACCGCGTTATTAAAGATTTTACTTCAAACAAATGCTTTCTGCAAGCTATTTATATGGAAATATCGGATTTTACGAATTTCCGCATTTTTCTGATAAAACACTCAGGAGATTATTGTTTCTATACAAAACCGGTAATTTAAGGTAGAATAATTCCCATAACGAAGGTTTTGGTACGGCAATCTTTCCTTTTGATCTGCCCTTCTTAATCCCTCATACCAATAAAAAGGTTTTCCACAAAATGGCATTTATTAGTTTACAGGAAATTAATCTTGCGTTTAGCGGGCCGCTTATTTTCGATTGTTTAAGTTTACAGTTGGAACCGGGTGAACGCATCGCGCTCCTTGGCCGTAATGGCGCGGGAAAAACAAGCCTTATGAAAGTAATGACCGGACAGCTTCACGTTGACAGCGGCAATGTTATCGTGCAAAAAGGGATTCAGGTTGCCCATCTGCCACAGGAAGTACCCGCTGATATTGGAGGGACTGTCTTTGATATCGTTCTTTCGGGCTTAGGGGCACGCGCCCAACTCTTAAGCCAGCACCATCACCTTACCCACCTCCTGCAAACAGAACAAACCCCGGAATTGTTACGGCAGCTTGACACCGTGCAAGATAAGCTTAATCATACCGATAGCTGGGATGTAAGTAATCAAGTCGATGAAGTCATCGAGAAAATGAAACTGAATCCTGATAGTGATTTTGCCAGTTTGTCAGGAGGACAAAAGCGTAGAACACTGCTGGCAAGAGCCCTTGTACTCAAACCTGAGGTACTCCTCCTGGATGAGCCGACAAACCATCTTGATATTGATTCAATGCTTTGGCTTGAAGGATTTCTGCTTAATTACCCCGGCACTGTCTTTTTTGTAACGCATGACAGGATGTTCATGACCCATATCGCAAACAGAATCCTTGAGCTGGACCGCGGGAAAATATTCAGCTGGTCGTGCGATTACGCGACATTCCTTGAACGCAAACAGGCAGCACTCGATATAGAAGAAGCACGCTGGAATCATTTTGATAAAAAACTTGCCGAAGAAGAAATTTGGATCCGAAAAGGCGTCAAAGCCCGCAGATGCCGCAACGAGGGGCGCGTAAAAGCCCTGGAACGTTTACGGGAAGAAAAAAAAGCGCAACGCAAAGAAACAGGCCAGGTCAAAATGCGGGCACAAATTGTCGACCCTTCGGGCCATCGGGTGATTAAAATATCACAGCTTTGTTTTGGATATGGGGATAAATACCTGGTTAAAGATTTTACTACGCAAATAATGCGCGGTGACAAAATAGGCGTCATCGGCCCGAATGGCAGCGGAAAAACTACGCTCTTAAGGCTCTTACTGGGGAAACTCACTCCTCAAAAAGGTAAAGTAACCCTGGGAACAAATCTGCAGATCGCCTATTACGACCAGCTGCGGGAAGAATTGGACGAAAATAGAACCGTTGCCGAAAATGTTAATGGGGAATCAGACACCATTGTGATAAACGGTAAACCTCGTCATATAATCGGATATTTGCAGGATTTTCTTTTCACTCCTGACAGAGCGCGCACGCCGGTCAAAGTCCTCTCGGGTGGTGAACGCAACCGCCTGTTTTTGGCGCGTCTGTTCTCAAAACCTTCGAATGTCTTAGTCATGGATGAACCTACCAATGACCTTGATATAGAGACTCTTGAGCTTTTGGAAGAACTATTGCTTGAGTATCCGGGGACGCTTCTTTTAGTCAGTCACGACCGGGTGTTCCTTAATAACGTAGTAACCTCAACCATGGTGCTTGAAGGAAACGGCATCATTAACGAATATACCGGCGGTTATGACGATTGGCTGCGCCAGAAATTGCCTCTTACGCCTGCGCCGGAAAAAGTAAAACCCGTAAAAGAAACTAGTAAACCAAAAAAACCTCCGGTTAAACGAAAGCTTACTACCAAAGAACAGCGTGAACTCGATGCCTTCCCCGCAGTGATCGAAAGAATCGAATCTGAACAAAAAGAAATCTACGCCCTTTTGGCTGATTTTAATTTTTACCAGAAAGATCCTCTGGAAGTCGAAAAAACCCGGGCCAGATCAGAATTCTTGTCAGGTGAGCTTGAAAAAGCCTACGCGCGGTGGGAATACTTAGAGGAATTGTCCGAATAAAACCCGGAAACGGTACCTTTATTTTCTCATATATCGCGCAACATTTTTATCTTTAAACTTCCAACGGGCTAAATCTGTTTTAGACTCGATCAAAAGTCCATCTTTCTTTAATTTCTGATAAATCGGCAGACAGCTGTCATACAGGATCAACCCATTCCCGAAACGGAATTGATCAAATAAAAACTGCATAGTGCCGGCCGAGCGCGAGTATTGCGCAAGTTCCCGCATGGTTATCCAGGGATTAATGCCGATAAAACCATGCCCTCCATCCTGAAAGTTATTCGGCGCGACCGCGTGAAGTTCCCGTATCAACTCAACAGCTTTAAAATTCTCGGCTACTTTATATCCTTTATTGTATACATCAAGGTCGCTCTGAAGATAGCTTTCAAATCCAAGTTGCTGTAAACTCACCACAAAATCATGTTTTTGAGCAAGCCCCACAACCTGAAACAAAACGCGTTTGTTTTTGTTGACCCAATCAGCCCTGCTTCGTAAAGCCAATAACCCCAGGCTGATATTCTCTTGTATCAAACGATTGATCAGTTGCACAATAAAGCGAAAGGGATACTCGCTGCCGACCACAAACCCTGTAAATCCGTAAACTTTTTGTAAAAACCTGATTTGTCCCATCAAACAATCAACTGTCTCTTCGATTGGCAGAAAAACATGGGCGTTCATGCAGGTGCAAAAACTGCAACCACCGCCCATACGTTCCCGAAATAAGGCAGAAATTCTTTTCTTTGCCGCTGGTGAAAATATAAGCCCCTCCGGCATAACCAAAGGAACATTATCATACAAACGATTTAATTTTTTAGACCGATACGGACAGCCGAATTCAGCGACAATGGCGGGAGGATCACTAATTCTATCTCTTCGCGTAAAGCCAACGTATCTCCATCTAAGGAACGGCTGATACGGAAATAACTCTCGTTTTAAATCAAAGCAAATATTCTTACCGGAGTAATCAATAACTATTGCATTGTTTTGCTTTGTCTTAAAAAATAAATTGGGGATTTTAGTTATATCACCATTATCCTTTAAAGCTTTTACCAATTCCAGAAAACTCTGTCTACCTGCTCCTAAAACTGCAAAGTCTACCCTACTCTTTAAAAAAGTATCTAAAAAACCATGCCCTCCAATAACAAATTTACTTTTCGGGAAAAGACCTTTTAATTGGTTAAGGAACGTAATGGGAAAGGTATAATCGAGGGCAAATAGATCAAAGTGCTTATGCTTCAGATAGGTGGTCAAATCTTCCAATCTGCTGCGTGAGGCGCAAATACACTCGAAGGTACAACCAAGTTCATGTATATCATGAACAAAAAGAGGCATGTTCATGTGCGGCAATTCTTTGACAATCTGGCATTGCAAAAAAGCTATCGTGAACGTACCTTGGGCTACGGCTCGCATGTACCAATACAATCCTTATCGTTTATCAACATTGTAATAGTATTATTGTCTGATTTGATTATACTCCAATTATCAGGGAATAATAGCGGAGAACGTTTATAGAAGAATTACAGATTACGGATAGTGGAGAGAATCAACCGGAAAACAGCAGATTTAAAACATCTCAATTATTCTTTGGTAAATCGAACACCCATCTCAAAGGCTTTCTGACAATCCTGGGGGAAAACCTCTTCTCGCCTTTTAAGTTTTTCTACGGGATTGAACCTGGGAGCGACAAACCTGAAATAATCGTCAAACTGATATGTATCAAAACAAAGGAGCTTCTGGCTTGAACCAAAAATCCTCGCAAGGAACCGTTCCGTATTTGCGAAACGCACCCCATAACCGAATTCATCCATTTGTTTTTCAGTTACCCCCATTGTATAAATAAATCCGGTCGGAATCTTACGGGGGAAAAGAGACTGCGGGGGATCGGTGTATGTCAAATACGGAAAAACTAGACGCTCCAGAAATGATTGCATCTGCCCGGTAATACTTCCCAGGTATATCGGTGAACCGAAAATGATAGCATCGCATTCTTCAATGTCTTTAAAAATAGGCTTAAGAACGTCTTTTATGACACAGGCACCGTAACTCTTGCCCCCTCTTTCTTTACAGGCAAAACAACTGACGCATCCTTTATAATCTAAATCATAAAGATGGATAAGTTCGGTTGCAGCGCCTTGAGATGATGCGCCTTCAAGCGCTTTCTTAAGCAGAGTTGCCGTATTCCATTCTTTCCTTGGACTACCGTTCAATGCGATTATTTTCATTTTCAATTCCCATACGCCGGCAAACTGCCGGAAATCTGTTTATTCAATCAACACAATACCGTAATAATTTCCCGTACAGCTTTCGGTTTTTAATACCTTAATGGGAAATCCATTTGACCGGACAGTCGTATATACATCTATCCCGCAGGCCTCTAACGATGGCCTTGTTTTATCCGGATGACGGCAGAATTGAGCGCATTTTTTACAAAGCTGACAAGGCCCGGCGCCCATTCCGAAAGCCTTAAAATATCCATCAAGGAAAATTTCCCGTTCTAATCGGGGTATGAGGGCATGGATATCGGCATATGCATCTCCATGAACAAGAATCCCCTGTTTATAAAAAGCTACCATACGGCGTGTTAGATCAGGAGTAGGTGAATATGGCGGACAGGTTAAAGACCGGCCAAACCCATCACAGCCAAACTGGCATTTCATCCTGACCCACTCAGCAATAACAATACTTTGAGCAGAAATAATCTTGGCATTTTTCGCGCCTAATTCTTTTGAGCGTTTGATATAGTTATCAAATATCCGCATCTTTTCTTACCTTTTACTTTATCAAGTTATTACTTGAACAATCTTTTCTCCATTATAACACGTGACTATAAGAATACAACTCAAGCGCCATGCCGATTAAAACGCAAAAAAACTCACTCGCACAATACTTTCACCGATAAAAAGTTTCTCCCAGGCAAGGGATACTAACTCGCCAAGCGTTAGAAGTTAGAACACATCCTTGCCTTTATTATCCGTTCGGCCTCTAACCAGTTTTCCAGATCACGCCCCTCTTTGCGGCCGCTTTTTACATATATTTCCTCTGCTTTTTTCTTGATCATTTCGCAACATTGTCCCTGCGGGTATTGTGTACTGATTTTATGCATTTTCATCTTCTGCATCATACTCACCTCACTTTCTTTGATTTTAATCTGATTGTATTACTATAAAGAAATACGCAAACTTTGTAAATTGGCTAATTACCCTTTTTTCTGACTTTTTACTACTTTCCAAGAAAATCCACTTATTTTCTTAATCAAATAACTCAATTCAGCACGGCTTTTTAAGACAGACCACAATGCAGATAGTATCGAAATGCGGACAATAAACTGCGGACCTCAAGAAATGCGCTGTTCAGATTGATCAAACGGCAATGAATTGTATTCTTTTCTCATAAGGATATTCCTTGTCCATATAATCCCTATACCAGCAGAACATACGTCGGTTATCAACCTTCCCCAAAAAATCCCGGAAATGCCGAATACCTTTGCGCCAAAATACACTAACGGCAGCATCACAATAATCACGCGAATCGTATTTAAAAATGTGGCGGAAACCGGCTGATGGATGCCCGTCATACAAAAACCGGCATACCGATGCACTTCAAGAAACCCGTAACCAAAACACGTAATATAGATATATTGAACCAGGATATTGACGACTTCAGGATCACGGGAAAACAACTGGCCGAGAGGCCGGGCGCAAAACAGGAAAACTACGGCAATGATACAGCCGAATACCAAAGCAAATTGCATGGCGCCTTTTCGAACGGCCCTGATTCGATCAAAACGCCGTGCACCATAATTCTGCGCAACAAATGGCACTAATGACATCCCGACCGTCATAGGAATCATGAAGGCGAACATCTCAATGCGACTGGCTACACCAATAGCGGCAACCGCGGCCTCGCCAAACCCTGCAGCTATCTTAATAACAATCCCGGCGGAAAGCGGCGTCAAAATAGAACTCAACATAGTGGGGATCCCGACATGAAGGATCTTGCGCCACGAGGATATTATCCGTAAACGCGTGTGTGAAGTAAAAAGGATCAGATGATACCGGTAATGGATGAAATAGACTGCCCCCGCTAATACAAACATCTCAGAAATAACCGTAGCCATTGCAGAACCTTGAATTCCCATCTTCGGGAACCCCCACAATCCGAATATCATCAATGGATTAAGAATAAAGTTAACGACAGTGCCTGCAACCATCAAAAAGCTTACCGCCTTGGTATGCCCCGTGCAGATGATAATATCGGAAAATGTCATTTGCAACACCCGAAACAACAATCCGCAATACCAAACCAACATATATTGTTCTGTGTAAATGAGGACTTCTCCCGAAGCGCCCAGCCGTGAAAAAAGCGGTTTGATCGTCAACAAGCCGATCACCGTAAAGAACAAAGCCAGGATCGAAGACAAAAAAGCTGCATGCGTGGTAATCCGGGCAGCAGTTTGATGTTTCCCCCTGCCCAGCGCATAGGCAACCACTGTCATGCCACCAGTTCCAAAACCCCTCAAAATAAAACCTAAAAGCATAACAACCGGGAAGGTAAATGACATCGCAGCCAATGCATTAGTCCCCAAGCGGGAAACAAACCACGTATCGGTCAAATTATATGCGTTCATGGCAAATGTCCCGGCCAGCATCGGGACTGCCATGCGAATTATAGTCGATAAGACCCTGTCTTTTACTAAAAGCGACATGCATCTATTCCCTTCACTAAAGAAATAAGACTCCTTTGAATTATACACCATCTCGTCTGAAATAGTTTGTTTATTATAACACCGGCAAATGGTAATACAACTCGAATGCAATCTTGGGCAGATTGAAGTTCATTTCCTCCCAAATTACCGTAACTGTTTCGAAATAGCGTCTCTCATCAAAAACATTATTTTGTAACTTCTCTTATAACAGATTTTTCTATACAGGATAGAAATAGCGCTGATCGTGTCCAAGGATCAGCGCTATCATTACAGCGGCTCGCCCACCAGAAAACCTACACTATATCAGAGGTCGGGATGTTTCTCACAAATAAAATCCATTCGCTTCCTCTTTATCCTTCCACTTTTTCCATTGGCTGATTGCAACAAACAAGTTCACCGCCGCCAACCTTAGTTACAGTCACCTCGTTACCGCATATAGCACACCGATATTTCTCTCCAACTTTTTTAACAGACATTTGATCTCCTTTTATTTTAAATCTTAATGATCTTATCTGCAGGAGCGCCACATATCGGGCAATGCTCCAACTCGCCGTCTAAACGCCCCGTGTTACCGCACGACGTACAGACATAATAGTTGTTTTGGCTTATGTCCTCTCCCTTGTTATACGACTTGATCGCTTCCAGGAGCAAACCGGAATATTTATTCTTGGCGCCATATGCTTCACCAAAAGAATACTGCGCCAGCGGTAATTTTGATTCTTTTGAATAGGGCAAATATTGAGCGGAGAGCATATGGTTCTCCGACTTTTCGATCAAACGACTCATCTTAAGATTATGGCCGATACCCTGCAGTTCATTCAAGATGCTGTAATAATTTTTTGCGTGGAAAAATGCCGATTTTGAAAACACGTTAAAAAGTTTTTCTATTCCGACAAAACCCTTTTCATGCGCGTCGTCCGCAAAGATTTTATACCGCATATGAGCCATGGATTCATGCTGAAAAGCCTCCAGTAAATATTTTTTGATCTTTTTATTCTTAATTTCGCGATCGTACGATTTGTCGGCAAGTGATACATATTCATAGGTGAGCTCGGAATCTGCTTTAAAATAGAATCGTAATACGTGGTGGAAAGAACTTCGTTTATCGGGAAGGCGCCCGAAAAATTCCAGCCGCGCCCCGGCGCCTGCGGATACGATTATTTTATAACCGTCCAAAACATCCTCGAAAAAAGAATGTACGTGCCCCGACACTATATATTTGATATTTTCCTTGTACGGATCAAGAATCCCTTTCAGTCTCTGCCACTCCTCCATCTTCATACTATTCGAGCTAAAGCTATTGGGAGGAGGTATGTGGAACAACACGACAATATTTTTACGTTCATATCCTTCAAGGGATTCCTTAAGGAAATTAAGCGTTTCAGCTCCAAACATTCTTCTTGAGTTATCGAGGACAACTATCAATACATTGTCGCTTACCAAAAGGTAATTCCTGAGGCCGAAATATGCCGTATAATACTCGGTGTCGTGATTCCCGCATAATGTATAAACGCCATTTCCGGACACAGTATTTATAATCCCGTAAATATGCTGATAAAAGTGTTCTTCTCCAAAAGGGACCAGATCTCCCAAAATAATCTTAAAATCAGTATGCGCGCAGCTCATCGCTTTTGCAAACGTAGTCATGATCTCTACACCAAGGCCATCACAACCGGGGTCACCTAAAAGAGTAAACGATGGGACTTTTTTAATGAAGTTCACCGTATCGGTTACTTTTATAACACCCTTAGGCTTGGTTACTTTCAAATAATGCCTCCATAAAAAAATAAAGGGCAGATATATTACTTCTCCTCTGCCCTTTAAACCGCAATTACCTTCTTTGCCTTTTTCTTACTCCTGAATTTCTCGCAACTCATAGGCACCTCCTTTGTTGCGTTTCTGTATTATATTACCTCCAGCACGAAAATGAATTATTCCTGATTGTCCTCTTCCCGTGTTCCATACAATAAATACTCAATATTTTAACTCGTATTAAATCAATGCATTATACGGATATTTATTAATTGCTGTTTCGAATAACGTTGGGAATCAATTCAGATACAGTCATCTGCAACAAAAAACCCTGGTTACATTTATTATCCAGCCTTAAAAACTACCTCTTGCTCGTATGAAGCAATAAACCTTCCTACATGCTATTACGGGCAACCCATTCCGCAAATGCCTGCATGAACTTTGTGATAAATTCACGGGTCGAATCATTACTAAGATTCCCCGTTTCATCAAAAAGGTTATCGGCATTCCCAAAGTAGGCTTCCGGTTGTTGCATAGTAGGGACATTAAGAAAAACCAGCGACTGACGCAGATGATGGTTTGCGCCGAATCCTCCTATTGCGCCGATTGATACACTCACCACCGCCCCCGGCAATCCATTCCAGACACTTTGTCCATAGGGACGCGATCCGACATCAAGAGCATTCTTAAGCACCGCAGGAACAGAACGATTATATTCGGGAGTAACAAACAAAACTCCGTCATACGTATTTAAGGTTTCTCGAAATTGCGTATATGCAACCGGAGGATTATCGTCAAAGTCCTGATTATAAAGAGGCAAGCCTCCGATCTCGACAATATCGAGTTTGAGCGAATCGGGAGAGGCCTTGATCAGGGCCCTGGCCATTTTACGGTTGAATGAATCCTTTCGAAGGCTCCCTACAAAAACAGCTATCCTTTTCTGTCCCATAGATTCTCTCCTCTATTGTTTTTCTAATTATACCCGGTCAAAACCGTTCCGGAATGCATCAGTTATATCGGGATTTATCTATGATTATTTTAGCACAACCTTCCCGTATTAAGTGCGATATATTTCTCTTGAATTATTTATATCGTATTAAAATTAACCGTACTATAATAATCCCGGTAAAAAAGCGGGTCAATTGTTCTACAAATACGTTTCGTAAACAAATTTCAAAATATGTCTGGAACAAAAAGGCCGCTTTTATAAAACAGAAAAGTGGCCTTCCCTGTAACTGGATGAAACGATTATTTCTGATTCTCTATAAAAATTAAACTAACCTCTCCATTATTATCTTTAACAGTTGCCGCTACCTGCAGCTTGCTATCAGCCTTCTTCAGGAATTCCGCTACTTTAACGCTCGAATCTTTGTCAAACTTATAGAGTTTACCACCGGCAAAGATAGAGTATCCGCTCTCACTACATCCAGGCGCTATTGCGCATTCCTTGGTGTGTGTCTTTACAAAATCAGCCAAAGTATCTTTATGCCCGTTTGCACATAAATTGTCAATAATATCGCCCTTAAGCGTGATGGCATTCTCCGCAACAGGCATAGATACTGCAGCAGGAACCGATGATGTGTTAGTTTGAGCAAAAACTACAGTTGTCATACAACAAAAGATCAACGTCAATAAGGATATTCTTTTCACTGGTCTCACCTCCTTTTTAAAATAATTTAGTACGTATTGGTCAGGGATCAATACGTACAATAACGGGGGCTGTTTTTCGGTGCGGGACAAAAACATGCGTTTTTAACAGACCCTCCGAGAACTTCGCCCGCCGGATACACATCATTAACCAGGCATGTATCAAACTGAAATCTTCAGCATTCCCTGGCTGGCAATCATTGAATAATCTTTCCTATCCGCTTAACCCCGCCATAAACAGAAAAATAATACCATTTACAAACCACATCAATATCCTTGAATCCTGCCCCGGCTAACATCTGCAGCTCGTTCATAAGTACTGCTGGACGGTCTTCTCTCTTATGATTCCTGAGCGTACGCTTAATTTCGGAAGGAGAACACCCTTTACGCAGAAAATTTATCCATTTTTCGATATATGTTTCTTGCACATGTTTACTTGATCCTAATACTATATCTACAGTATAAAACACGCCGTTTTTTTTAAGACACTTGTAAATCTTTCTGTAAAATAGTTTTTTATCGGCCCCTTCAATATGATGGAGGACAAGCGACGATACAACCGCATCATATTCCCCATTAAATTTAAAATCCCTAAGATCGCCGACATAAAATTTAACGTTTTTATATTTTTTAAGTTTAGCCTTTGCAAGTTCGATCATCTTTTCGCTCAAATCGACGCATGTCACAGAAGCCCCCGGATATCTTTCCAGGATCGCTTTGGCTATATTACCGGTCCCACAGCCAAGATCTACTACCCGTATCGTACTGCCTTTGCCAAAAGGAAGAACCGAAACTAATGCTTCTATAGCTTCTTTATATGAAGGCGCAAACCTGAAAAAATTCTTATCGAATAATTGAGCATCACGATCAAAATGCTCCTTTATGATATCTAATCTATTTCCCATCTCAATACCTCCTCAAGCGCAGTTAGAAAGCCTCTGGCACGAATACTCGAAAAACCGGCATATCTTCAAGTTGATAACGCAGTATATTTTTCTTTTCCCATGATACCGGAAAAATAGAACTATTTAAAAATTTCACAAATACCGCTGGATTCTCTTTAAAATTTTATCTGCGGCTTCCTTATCAGAACTTACCCCTCCCACGCGAACCTCTACCTTTGTAGAAGTATCAGTAACTCTTCTGACATCAATCCATATCTCTTTACCATCGCTATAGTTGCTTCTAAATGTCGTAACATCAGCCTCTTGGGATTCCTTAACTATTTTAAATTTAAATGATTTCAAGGCTGACTCGGTCGCTTTTACCGTCTTATCATATGAAGCGTTCAACTCCTGAGTCAATTTTCCCGATAACCAAACCGAAGTCCCCGCTCCTCCTACGGCTCCCGCAAATAACACAAAACAACCGCACAAATTCAAAAGTAAAAACCCCGAAAATATGAAAACCGCTATTTTCCTGGCCATACATCCTCCTTTAAAGATTAATTTTATTATCCTTAGATTAAGGATTTGCGCAAGGGTCTCGTGCTGCATTTTTCTGACTTATTTCCATCATTATTTCGATTACTTCTACTTTT
>DAONEO010000001.1:174769-178036 GCA_035403145.1 Candidatus Omnitrophota bacterium
ACTTCTTGGAATTAACCGGTTGGCTATCGCCGCCGAGGGCGGCATAAAACTTTATGTGATTGGCCAGCTTTGTCAGACGCAAAGAGATACGCTGCTGCTGCGCAGAGTAAAGAGAACGCTGCGCGTCTAAAACACTAAGATACCCATCAACACCCTGTAAATATCGTTGATTCGAAAGCTCATAGATAATTTTCGCGGAATCAACAATCGACTCCTGGGCAGACAATTCCTGGTCAACCGTGCCACGCACAGCAAGGCAATCGGCCACTTCTCTGAATGCCGTCTGTATCGAGCGATCATACTCCGCCAGGGCGATTTTACGGTCAGCTTTACTGACTTTATAAGCGGCAAAGATACGCGTATCGAAAATCGCCATAGCTGCCTGAGGAGCAAACGTCCACTCTTTCGTACCGGCGGCAAAAAGGCCTGAAAGATCGGTACTGGCGGTACCTATTACGCTCGTTAAAGATATCTGCGGAAAAAATGCCGCGCGGGCAGCGCCGATATAAGCGTGAGCGGCTATTAAACGATGTTCTGCCGCCATGATATCCGGACGACGCAGCAATACCGTAGATGAAAGCTCAAAGTTTATATCTTTAAGAGTGCCGACACTCGTTAGATCAATCGGAAGAAGATCTTCCGGCACCGAAAAACCTGCAGCAACATTCAAAGCATTCTTATCTTGCGCAACCTTCTGCATATAAAGCGCGAAATCCCGTTTTACGGTATCAACCTGAGTTTGTGACCTGCGAAGATCTGGTTCGGAAGCAATCCCTTTGTCAAACTGCTGCTTTATCAAATCGTATTCATTACGCTGCGACTCAAGGGTGGATTGGGCAAGTTTCAGGTTTTCAAGGTCGGCGGCAAGCGTCAGGTAGACGCGCGCTACTTCACTGATCAAAACCGTTTGCGCTACACGCTGAACTTGCTCGGCCGCCAGATACTCTTCTAAAGCCTGTTTTTTTAAACTTCGGATACGGCCAAAAAAGTCAACCTCCCATGCCGTAACTCCCAAATCAACGTTCGCTTTTTTGTAATTGTACGCTTTCCCTGAAGAAGAAAGCTCCCCAGGTACGTGCTGCTCGGTTCCCGACGCGGATGCGCTCAAAGCCGGATACAACTCTCCCGATTGAATGCCGTACATACCGCGCGCGCGTTCAACATTGAGCACCGCAATGCGTAAGTCACGATTGTTCAAAAGCGCTATATCAATAATTTTTTGAAGTTTTGGATCGGTAAAAACATCCTGCCATTTAAGGGCGCTGAGAGAAAGGGCGTTCTCGAGAACCTGGTTCTTCATGTACGCCTCTCCGCTTGGAAACTCGGCGGGAACCGGCATCACAGAGCGAGTGTATTTCGGGCTCAACGTACAGCCGCTTAAAAGGATAACTGCTCCAATAATCGGAATTACCCGTATTGTTTTCATTTCGTAACATCCGTCTTTTCCTGCTTTTGCTTCCCCATTGTCTTTTCGATCAAAACATAGAAAAGCGGTGCGAACAATACGACAAGCAAAGTTCCGGTAACCATTCCCCCCAACACCGCAGTTCCGATAGCGTTCATAGCGCCGGCGCCGGCACCCGTAGCAAGCGCCAAAGGCAAAACTCCGAATCCAAAAGCAAGCGACGTCATGATAATAGGACGAAACCGCAAACGCGTACCTTCAAGAGCGGCCTCAAACAACCCCTTACCTTCTTCCATTTGAGCCTTGGCAAACTGAATGATCAAGATCGCGTTTTTGGTAGTCAACCCAAGAGTAGTCAATAACCCGATCTGGAAATAAACGTCATTGGCCATGCCGCGCATTGACGAAGCAATGACACCGCCGATAACACCCAAAGGCAAGACCAGCAGAACAGCGATAGGAATGGGCCAACTCTCATAAAGCGCTGCCAAACACAAAAAGATTACAAGAATTGAAAAAGCATAGAGCGGCGCTGTCTGCGAAGACGACTGCCGTTCCTGATAAGAAAGCCCTGACCAGTCAAACCCAAATCCCTTCGGCAACTGAGGGATAATACTTTCCATCGCCTGCATCGCCTCTCCGGAACTCCTACCCGGCGCAGGCTCTCCCCAGATATTCATCGAGGAAAACCCGTTAAAGCGTTCCAAACGGCTGGCGCCGTATGTCCAGCGGGTAGAAGCAAACGACGCAAAAGGAACCATCTTCCCCGAGTTGTTACGAACGTAGAGTTTATTAAGATCGGACGGCTGGCTGCGGTACTCAGCATCGGCCTGGACAAAAACCCGTTTCACGCGGCCACCCTGAATAAAATTGTTAACATAGGAACTGCCGAACGCCGCGGAAATAGTGTCATGAATCGAACTGATGGGAACACCGAGCGCCCCCGCCTTTTCCCAATCCACATCGATACGGAACTCAGGCACGTCTTCCATACCGTTGGGGCGGACACTTGCCAGCCGCTTATCCTTAGACGCCATGACCAACAACTGGTTGCGCGCGCCCACCAAAGCTTCATGTCCGAGGCCGCCGCGATCAAGTAATTGGAAATCAACGCCCCTGGCATTACCCAGCTCAACAACGGAAGGCGGCGGAAAGGTAAAGATCAAAGCTTTATTATTCCGTGAAAAAACCTTGGTGGCACGGGCAGCAATAGCCTTTACCCGCAAGCCAGGCCGATTACGCAATTTCCAATCCTTAAGCTTGATAAAAACCATACCGTTATTCTGCGCTCGTCCGGAAAATCCGGAGCCCACAATCGACATGCACGATTCCACCGCTTCTTTTTCATTATCCTCAAAATAATGCTGGATCTCATCCGCAACCTGTAACGTCTGCTCAAGCGTAGCCCCTGTCGGAAGCATTAACTGTGCCAAAAGAATGCCCTGATCTTCATCAGGCAGATAACTCGTAGGCATGCGCATAAAAAGAAATCCCATTAACACCACTATCAGCGAAAACACGGCAAGATACCGTTTCTTCCGCGACAACGCGTGTCCAACCCATCTCACATAAAGCGACCTAAGACGCAGGAATTGATGTTCAAACCTCAAGAAAAAGGGACGCAAGTATTGATTACCGCCTTCAGCTGCTTCATGCCCTTTTACAACTGGCTTAAGCATGAATGCGCACAATACAGGTGTCAAGATCAAAGCCACCAATACCGAAAGAAGCATTGCCGCGGCAATAGTCACTGAAAACTGCCGATAAATAACTCCGGTAGACCCGCCGAAAAATGCCATGGGCCCGAACACGGCGGTAAGCACCAAACCGATACCGATCAAAGCGGGAGTGATCTGTTCCAT
>DAONEO010000001.1:178136-181222 GCA_035403145.1 Candidatus Omnitrophota bacterium
TTTCATCCCCTTGGGGAAATACGCGCTCATCTCCGTAAGCTTATCCTTAATAGCCTTTGCTGTATCAAGCGCGTTTGCGCCAGGCGCTTGCCGAATAGCCAAAGAAGCAGACGGCTTACCATTATATAATACCTGCACGTCATACAATTCACTTCCCAATTCCGTCCGGGCAATATCTTTAACACGCACGACAGAACCATCGGGATCGATACGTATAGGAATAGCAGCAAACTCATCCGGAGTCTGGAGGAGATTTTGTACTACGATCGGAACATTCAAACGCTGACCCTTTACCGTCGGATTACCGCCGAACTGCCCTGCAGAAACTTCAACATTATAATTTTTGAGCGCCTGTATCACGTCTGCTACGGTCAAACTGTAATCGATAAGCCGGTCAGGATTCAACCACAGGCGCATCGCGTACTGCGATCCGAAATTCTCCACTTCTCCGACGCCCGGCACACGCGACAACACCTTTTCCAGGTTAGATTGGGCGTAATCCCGCAAATCATCTCCATTCATGCTGCCGTCTTCGGAGACAATACCTATCATGATCAAATAATTTCTCGTGGATTTACTGACCTTAACGCCCGAACGCTGAACAACATCGGGAAGGCTTGCCATAGCAAGCTGGAGTTTATTCTGCACTTTAGCCCAGGCAAGATCCGGATTAGTTCCCGGCTTAAACGTCAATTCAATACGGGACGAACCGGACGAATCGCTCGTGCCGGAAAGATACAACATATCATCAAAACCCGTCATCTTCTGCTCAATAATCTGGGTAATACTATTTTCTACGGTCTCTGCAGAAGCTCCCGGATAGCTGGCGCTGATGGCAATGGAAGGCGGGGCAATCGGAGGATACTGGGAAATAGGCAAGCTGTAAATTGCCAAAAGGCCCATCACCATCATGATAATCGCGATAACCCAGGCAAAAACCGGACGCTTCAGGAAAAATATTGACAACATAAAAAATGCCTCCTACTACGATTACTCCGCTGCCTGACCGGCAACTGTTACGGAAACGCCGTTACGCACACGCTGCAACCCTTCAACAATAACCTGATCACCTTCGGAAAGCCCCGAAGAAACAACCCACTTATTCCCCATAACACGATCGACGGTAATCATACGCATTGACGCTTTTGACTCCGCATCCACCACAAATACATACGGCTGGCCTTTTTGATCACGGCTAACCGCTGATTGCGTAATAAGAATACCGTGATCAACAACACCTTCATTGATCACGGCTCTAACGAACATGCCCGGAAGAAGCAAACTGTCGGGATTGGGAACGACTATCCTCAAAATAACGGAGCCGGTAGTCGGACTCACCGTGACATCGCGAAATCGCAACACCCCTTCGATCGGATACGGGGACCCGTCTTCCCTGATAATCGTAACCTTGTTTTGCCCCTCTTTATCGGAACTCAACGTACCTGCTCCCATACTATTTTGAAGTCTCAACAATTCAGTTGTAGACTGGGGAACATCCACATAAATAGGATCTAATGCCTGGACAGTGGCAAGCGCCACGGATTGATACGCAGTAACCATCGCTCCTTCCGTCACGCTTGACCGGCCGATCCTTCCTGAAATCGGAGATTTAATAGGAGTATAGGAAAGATTTATCTTAGCCATCTCCAATGCCGCCTTGCTGGCCTCCATTTGCGCTTCCGTCAAATGCAAAGTTGCCAGCGCGTTATCATAATCCTGCTGCCCTACAGCATGAGTGGCGACAAGCTCTTTAAAACGTTGTTCACGTAAACGAACGGCAGGAAGATTCGCCTCAATCATAGCGACTGCTGCTCGTGCCTGATTATAGGCAGCCTGATACGGAGCAGGATCAATCTGATACAGTAGAGCACCCTCTTTAACAAAAGCCCCTTCCTCAAAAACTCTTTTAATGATAAGACCGCTCACCTGGGGTCGTATGTCGGCCACCTGGTAGGCGACAGTACGGCCGGGAAGTTCGCTGGTTAAAACCACGCGCTCCGTCTGAATCTTGACAACCTTGACCTCCGGCCCTTTCTGTTGCGTATCTTTACGGCCCCGCAAGCCGCATCCTTGCGCTAAAAATACAACGGCAAGAATCAAACATACCGTCCCTAAAAAAGATGTTCTGGATTTTTTATTCATTTTGCCGCTCCCTTGACTCCTAAACCCTTCCACAAAAGCTGAAGTTGACGTTTATAATGATACCCGCGATCCCCATCCTTGAAACGAATCGCCAATATTGTTCCCGTTATTATTGTCATCAATGAAATTACAACATCGTCCGGATTCGTTCCAACTGGCAGCTCACCGTTTTTAAGCGCCAGTTCAACGCGTTTCTTAAACCACACATCGAATACCTCGGACTGAATATCTTCGATACCATCGCACTGGGGAAAAGCCATTTTTTTCTCAAGTGCGGAAATAAACACGAGTCTGGGTCTTTTCGTTTCAGCAATCAATACGGAAATAATCTGATACGCAAGATTATCGTTATTCCAAACCTCTGAGAGTTTACCGAACACGACATCTATTAAAGGAAGATACCTTTCTGAATGCACCTCTTTTTCCGCCTGCCAGATAAGTTTTATCTTAATCAAAGAAAGATAGTACACAATCACATCGATCTTTTCTGGGAAATAGTTAAAGAATGTACCTTGGGCAAGCTCCGCATCCGCGCATATCTGTTTGATAGAAATGTCTTCATAGCGGTTACACTTTAATCGTTCCATAAAAGCATTCATAATTGCAAGCTTTGTCCTGGCGTACTTCTTCTCCCGCAATGTACATTCTTTTTGAACCATACTACTCCCTTTATTTTTGAGGTTTACAGTAAAAATATAGCAGACTACAATAATATTGTCAAGTATTTTTCTTATTTTGGCAAAAAAAAACGTGATTTTTCAGATAGAAGAGTGAATTATTTCAGAAGTTATTGTGTGTATGAAAGTTACGTAAAACGTCTTGCCGTTATTTACGCAAAATCCCCTAAGTCCTAGGGACATCGCTAGATAAAAAGGCCTACAACCGCTGTTGCGATCATAGGCCTTAAACTCTCCAATACTGCCAGGAGAACGATATTTATGGGG
>DAONEO010000002.1:0-42999 GCA_035403145.1 Candidatus Omnitrophota bacterium
CGCTAATTTTTCAACCTCATCAACATTGGCGCTATAAATACTGGCGATCACTTCCGGGCGGAAACCGTTTTCCTGCAAAGCACTGATACCGGACAACGCAGCGTCAAACGCCCCAGCCTTACCGCGAAAAGTATCATGAAAAACAGCATCGGTACTATCAAGGCTAATACCAATGTGCTGAATTTTGTATTGTGCAAGCCGCTCGGCAAACGCGGGAGTAATAAGCGTGCCATTTGTCTCAACCCGCGCAGTCAAATCAAGGTCACGCATACAATCAAAAATCTCGAAGATATCTTTTCTCAAAAACGGTTCGCCGCCGGTTAGTTTAATAATCGAAACTCCCGCATCCTTGCACTGATGTAAGGCATGCCGAACTCCCGCCGTATCCATATCATGCGCCGCAGAATCAGGTGTTATCCAGCAATGACGGCAGGAAAGGTTACATCCCCCCGATATGTAAAAATATACACAACTAAGGTTGGCTGTAGGCATACTTATTGAGGAACAATGCAATTTGCGTACTTCAAATCAGGATTCTCCGAAAAACAGTATGGCATACAACGATGCCCCTGATAACAATACCGCTTATACCGGCAGGGTATACATCGCGGCCGGTCTTTCAACGAAAAATCAAACGATTTGCGGAACTGATTCATAACCAAAGAATCATTCCAGATATGCGTGAACGTCTCTTCCTTAATATTCCCCGCCTTGACATCCCATATTAGCTCACACGGGGTCACCCAACCATCGGCGCTGATACAGCATTTTTTTGTTGCGGCGCCACACGGGCTGACGCAGATACTTTCGGCATCTGCCACAACTGCCCGGTCAAGACTCTCAATAATACCCAAAGACTGAACATACGACCCGCTAATCATGTTACCGTATGTATGAACTGCTTCCCGCACCAGAGAAAGCGCTCGACGCTGTTCCTCAGGAGTAAGCATTAAATCCCGGATATTACACTGCGCATTCCCGCCAAAAAAAACCGAATTAAAGCGAACCTGAACCCCCAGTTTCCGGGCCAAAGCAGCAGTTTCAAGGATACGCGAATAATTAAGCTTCGTAACAGTACACGAAAGTGTTACGACAAATTTCTCATGCTGAAGGAGATTTTCAATACCGGCCAAAGCAGTCTGATACGCCCCTGGCCCGCGCATTTCGTCCATCTCGTCCGGACGATCGGCATCAAAACTAACTATAATTCCGGTAAGCTTCCGGTAACCGGCAAGCCGCATTGCTTTTGCGGGAGTAATCAGCGTGGCATTGGTATTTAAAGAAATCCCGACTGGTTTTTCATGCACATAGTCAAGGATATCAAAAATATCTGCGCGGATAAACGGTTCACCGCCAAAAATACAAATACGGAAAACCTTGGCCTCAACAAGCTGATCAATAAGGGAAAATAATTCCTGACGCGTTAAATCATCGTCACTTTTCAACGAAGTGCCGGCGAGGCAATGTTTGCATGAAAAATTACATTTATTGGTAACACCTAAAACAACATCAAACGGGGAGGATAGAAATTTCATCACTAGTATTGTAACATTATGGCCGTAAAAATAAAGATTTTATTCATTGCTTCTGCTCTGTTTTCCTAACTCCTGGCAAGAGAAAACAATTGGAGATGGCGCTAACGCGGTCAAACGCCAAGCATATCCGAGAGCATGAGACAAAACGCACAAAAACTATCATGGTCTTGTGGAAAAACGGTAGAATACGGTACTACTTAGAAAAATGATTCGGGGACAACCACAGTATCTTGCGGTTGGAGAACAACATCGCGCGAAGAATCGCCGCCTCTCATAATATCGGCGACAGGGACACTAATGACCTTTTTCTGTCCATTCTCCACACGAACAACACGAGTGCCGTTTTGAGCAGCAGTTGTAGAAAACCCACCAGCAAGACCAATAGCTTCAACTGCGGTCAACCCTCTTTTAAGCATGTAAACGCCCGGTTTCATAACCTGGCCCATCACGGAGAACCGCCCGAACTCATCGACAATAATAGCATCGTTACTGCGGATCTCAGGATCAGAAGCCGACTTTTCAAGGATCTGGTCAACATTAACTTCAATCGTTTCTTTGCCCGATCTTGTTGCACGAACTATTTTGACCCTGCTGGTATCGGCGGCATCCGTAAAGCCGTTGGCTAAAGCAATTGCCTGCGTTAATGTGTTAACTCCCTTAATTTGATATGATCCGGGACTTTTTACCGCGCCAAGGATGGAAATTTTTGAATATTCTTTGATAAGAATGCTTACCTGCGGATTAACCAGATAATCTTCCGCCAATAAATCACTGATATTCGACTCGAGCTCCCGGATAGTCAAACCGGAAGCGCGCACATTCCCGAGGAACGGATAAATTATTGAGCCGTCGGGAGAAACCCGAACGGTAACCGAAAGATCCGGTTCGCCATACACGGAAATTTCCAGCGTATCATCGGCGGAAATCATATATTCCTGTTCCGAAGTACGCCGATCACCGCCAACGGCAAAGCTCGATGATAGCATCACACAGGCACACACTATCCCCGTCATTAAAATCCGAATAGACATATTAGAAATGAGCCTGCGCTTTCAGGATATATTGATTGTCGTGATAATCATTCGAATTATTGGCAGCGGTTTTCGTTCGCGTATAACCAAAGGATACGTCAAGCCACTGTTTAAAAGCATAACTAAGGCTGGCATCAAAGGAATACGTCGTAAGCTCTCCGGTCAGAATTTCCGTTTTAGGATACGTGGTTGGATCAAACGAATATCCCATACTGAGATTAAGCTTGGGATTAAAGGCGAACCGGTGATTCCCCGACAACGAAAAAGAATTATCAACCGAATTACTGGTTTTATTGCCGGAAACAAGCAACGTCCCTGTATATGTAAAATTGAGGTTCGTCCGGTCAGACAGACGATACGCCAAACTACTGCCGAAACTCCGGGATATGGTATTGGCACCGGATTTGTTATTCGTTCCCGTATACGAAATTTTTGTCAAAACACTGACCTTCGGGGAAAGAATCCCCGTTGCAGTCAACGTATACGCATTGCTGTTATTATTAGAACTATCAAACGCCGAATGGTGCGCCGTGGAACGGCCATGCGAATAATCAAACACCAGTCTTGTTTTTGTGGCAACCCGTAAATACTGGCTCAATGTCCATGATTCATTTTCTGACTCACTCCCGATATTTCTCTGATCATAATAAGAATCCCCGCGCGAATACCCGACATTGAAACCATACCGGTTGAAATTTCGTGAAAGTGACGTAAGTATCGAATTCTGCCAATTAAACGCCAATGTATCGACCGGTATCCCCAGTTCCGGTGTCGAAATATAATTGGATGAATACGTATCGCTGAATGTCAATGTATATGGTCCGATAATCTGGTTGGTAACTACTGAAGTACCTGCGGTCTGAATATTGTTATTGTCGGGATAATGTTTGTTATAAGAAGAATCGATGTTTGCATCTATAGCAGTGGAGCTCGGGCCGGAATAAAAATTCATTTTAAAACCCGGATTGATCGTAGTAATTGTATCCGAGCGTTTGACAGGGGCGCTCTTGAAATTATCATCCTGCGTAACGCCTATGTTTACATACGGATGCGTACGCCGGGCTAAGGAACTGAAAAATTCGTTATCGGAAGATTTTTCCGTTTTCTGCTTTACAACGGGAACAACCCGACTCACGGCAGGTCGCTCCATGGCCTTCAGTTCCGCTTCCTGAATAGCATTACTATAAGCAGCTTCCCTCTCCTGAAGCTGGCTCATTGTGTTAAAAATCGTTACCTCTCGAGATTGAAAAGGGATTTGTTGGGCACAAGCAAACTCGCCTATACCGAGGATATATGCAATTACCAATAACAGTATACGTTTTACTATCATACGGTTCTCTCAGCTCTCCTATTTCTTTTTGTTAAGGTTCCAAAGAGAAATTGCAATAGAGAACAATAATGCCGTATCAGTCAAACGCAGCCAATTAACCGGCACAGGACCCGGAACAATATGGCCGACTGTTGTAACCTTAATGGTTAAAGCTACTAATAAACATACAAGTGAACCTGCAATCATTATAAACGAGAAAATCTTCATCATGCCTCCTTAGAATGCTTCTAAGACACTTGCGTGTTTCGTCAAGAAATGAACGTTCTTAACTTTTTGATCGATAAGTTCCTTCATGCCGGTTTTAATTTCGACAAACTGGGCGCCTATCTCATACCGTTTGGTACGTTTAATTTGTTTAACCCAGACAATCTTGACTAAAGCTGATAATGATGTATTTATTTGGGGGAAATTGATATCGACTTCCAGGAGGGTAGCTACTGGCAGGTACTCTTCAACTTTAAGACAAACCCCTCCTGCCCCTATATCTTTTATAGAAGCAAGCACTCGTTCAGAGCTCGCCCCTTTTTCAGTTAAGAGCCGATATTTGACAAGATGATACGCCTTAAGTCGTATAAACTCTCTTTTGATTTCGTTACGCATCTTATTTAGTGAATTTAAGTTAGCACATCAGGGAGTATATGTCAAGAAAAATTGGAGAATTTTACGATTTTTACCTAAAAAACGGTTTATTTGCCCGATTTCCTATAATTTCTAACGCAAAAAAAATAGTTCTATTACTTTAACACGCTGTGATGCAAATAGTTGTATAATTATTTGATTTTATGGAGATTGGACCAGGAAGATATTATTCTTCCTGGTTCATAAGAGAGGCGTTTCGTTCAACAAACTCAAATATTTTTTCCTGTATTTCAGTGGAAATATTGGAGAACTCAACCCCCATTCCGGGGTACAGATGCGGCTGGACCTGGCGATCACAAAGCCAAACAACCTTGGCATCAAGCTTAAGCTCCTTTTGATCAGGGGGAAGCTGAAAGGTCAACGTCACATCATCTCCTAAGGTAAACTTATCACAACCAAAAATATATCCCCCGATTGCGCTCAAATTAACCATATCAACTTTATAACAAACCGGGTTCCGGGTGAATTTTTTATGAACCTCTACTTTTATAGCAAGAGGCAGGCGACGGAACCGGCGTCTTAAATGCATCTTCTTTATATCTTCAATAGCTTTGTCTTCCTGAAAACTACGCACAGCAAGATTATCATCCGTGAAAATTTCTATTTCACGTTCAAGCCCGACAACCCCTAATAAGTTTCTTAAAAATATCGGAACATGAAGAAAACGCAATCTGCCTTTATTATTAACCACATCTTTATAGGCAATAGCAAGGACCGAAACGCCCATATAATCAACGTTGGTCACATCTTCAAAATTAAACAAAATATCCGGATAGCCATCCCGGATACATTGCCCTACAGTCTCTACCAGGACAGCGGAATTGACATCGATTACGCCGGCGATGTCGAAAATAATAATGTTGTCTTGCATCCGCATTTTCAAATCCATGCCTCTCCTCCGCGTATATAAAAAGTGTAGCATATTCGATGCAATTTTTCCACAATACGATTGGCAGGATAAAACTAAGCGCCGAGCTTATCGCTCATTGTTACGAGTAAAAAATCCGGATGACAACGTCATACTGTTATACCGTCACAAGAAAAAACATAAAAATTTTTATATTTACTCGTGTCATTGTGACTTTGAACCCGTATTATTCTTGTTCTTACAATGAGTTATCGGCTATAACCGACAAGCTAATCCTATGATAGTATGGCGTTGCGACCCACGTACGTTTCTCCGGTGCGCACAACTCACGACTATCGTTTTGCGAGGATATCGAATTCGACATTAACAAGGCTCGAAGGGCCTTTAAAAGAAAACGTGGTATTGCGCAGGGTATGCGGGATAAGATATATTGAAAATGTTGTGGAAGTTTTCGATTGGATAGTAAGACTGATCCCGTCAACTGCGACAGAACCCTTGGGAAGGACATAGTGCATGTATGATGCGGGCACCGCTATGGTAAAGGAACGGTCTTTTCCGACGTATGTTTTCGTACGGATTATTCCGGCACAATCAACATGCCCCAAAACAAAATGGCCGGAGATCCTCTCTCCCAGGAGCAGTGCGCGTTCAAGATTAACTTTTTCCTGAAGATGCAATGCCCGGAGATTTGTCGTCAGAAAAGTTTCCTGCATGACATCAAAAGCAAGTGTACCGGACTCACACGAAACAACGGTTAAACAAACCCCGTTGACCGAAATACTATCGCCGATTTTTGTTCCTTCAGTCACAAGGGAAGCCTGAATTGCAAGCCGTGTTACACGGGCAAGCCGGTTGATTCCGACGACAACACCCAATTCTTCTACTATGCCGCTAAACATATCCTTCAAACAGGAAATCGCTTCCCATGCGTTTCATGGTCACATTTTTAAGCCCAACAGCCCGGTCAACGCGCGGAGCGCCTGCTCCCATAACTGAACTAATAGCATTTTTCCCGCCGATAATCTTCGGGCTGACGAAAAACATCACCCTGTCGACAAGCCCTTCATCAAAGAGAGAGCCGATAAGTGTACCGCCGCCTTCAACAAGAATGCTCGTGATCTCAAGGCCTGCCAATTTTCTCATCATATCCTTGAGATTCACCTGGCCGGCCTTTTCTTTTACCTCAAGAATCTTTGCTTTTTGGGCAAGTATCGCGCGATTTTCTGTCTCCTGCCCGGGACGCGTGGGAATGGTAACCACAATACACGGTCTGCCGTGCTCAAATAATACGGCATTTTGCGGCGTGCTTAATTGACTATCGACGATAATTTTTATGGGATGTTTTTTTGAAAACCAGGAATCAAGACGGGGATTATCACGTAAAACAGTATTAATACCGACCATAATCGCATCATACTGACTTCGTATGCGATGGCTGAAGGCGCGCGACCGGTCAGAAGTAACCCATCGCGAATCGCCTGATTCAGTCGCGATCTTTCCGTCAAGAGACTGCGCAACCTTAACGGTAATAAAAGGCCTGTGTTTCGTTATATAGGTTATAAATACTTCATTGAGCGCTGTAAGTTCAGCCTCGCAAAAGCCGACATTCACTGATATGCCATGATCACGAAGCGTCTGGATTCCTTTCCCGTTTGTTAATGGGTTGGGATCCACCATCCCGATATAGACATGCTTAATCCCGCTTTTTATAATTCGATTAACACACGGGGGAGTTCTCCCAAAATGCACGCATGGCTCAAGCGTCACATACAATGACGCCCCGCGCGCTTTTTCTTTGGCAGCATTAAGAGCAACTACTTCCGCGTGGCTATCTCCGGCTTTTTTATGATAGCCTTGTCCGACAACGACGCCGTTTTTGACAACAACGGCACCGACCATTGGATTCGGGCTTGTTTTTCCCTTTGCTTTACACGCCAACGCATACGCACGCCGCATAAAACGTTCATGGACATTCATGGTCGCGCCTTTTGTAACAGTTCCACATATTCATACGGTAAATGGATGAGACCGATCTGCACTTCAGGTTTTGCTTTCCCATGGCAATCAGAGCCGCCGGTAACAAGCAACCGGTATCGCTGAGCCATATCTAAATAAAAATTAATCATCGATTGCGTATGCTCCGGATAATATACTTCAAGTCCTTGTAACCCCCATTCGACCAACTGCGGGATTACGGCATCATCACGCACAGTATAGGGATGAGCCAGAACTGGAACACCGCCTGCTTGCACAATAAGTTCCATTGCTTGACGCGGGGTAAAACGAAATCCCGCCGCATACGCGCACGATTTGTCGCCGATATACTTACGGAACGCCTCGCCTGATGTTGCCACCGCTTTTTCCTGAACCATCGCACGGGCTAGATGCAGCCTGCCAACGGTCCCGCCCTGCGCGAGATTAAATACCGTTTCCGGTTTTATATGAATATCAAGATCGTTCAGTTTTTCAAGCATTCTATGAATGCGCTCAATACGGTTCTGACGCAATTCCGCAAGTTTCGCTGCGAGTACGGCGTTTTTGTGATCGATGTAATATCCCAAAATATGAATCTCTGCGCCTTCGATCTCAGCAGACAACTCAATACCGGGAACTACTTCGATTCCCTTGTTTACTGCAACAGCCATAACCGGATCAACTGCCTCGACAGTATCATGATCGCATACCGATATACAAGAAAGGTTTGCTTTGTGCGCAGCACTCACGAGCTGTTCAGGAGTATACGTCCCGTCCGAGTAACGCGTATGAAGGTGTAAATCAGCAAATTTCACGCATCACCTGCCGCCGGCCGTTCCATCTTAATCTTATCAAGGATACCGTTAACGAATTTTCCTGCTTCTACCCCGGAATATTTTTTAGCTAATTCCACCGCCTCGTTAATGGAAACTTTCGGGGGAATATCCTGGCGGAACAAAAGCTCAAAGCAACCTAAACGCAGAATATTCCTGTCAACCACCGCCATCCTGCCCAATGACCAGTTATTGGCGTAACTATTAAGTTTTTCATCGATCAAAGTCTGATTATCCAAGGTCCCCTGGATAAGCCCGCGGGAAAAATTTTTTATTTCTTCCTCAATAGGTTCATCGACATTGGCCAGCCAGAAATTAGCCAACGCTTCATCAACGGTATCCTTGGTAATATCAATCTGATACAATATCTGGATTGCAATTTCTCGTGCCTGAGTTCGTTTTCTCATACAAGCCCCCGTTTATATCTTATCAAAGAGATTAGCCATCTCGATCGCTGAAAGCGCGGCATCCGCACCTTTATTGCCATCCTTGGTGCCGGCTCGTTCAATAGCCTGCTCAATGGTATCAGCGGTAATAACGCCAAAAATAACCGGCAGCCCTGTATCATGAGAGACCATCGCGACACCCTTGGCGGCTTCTGAAGCGACAAATTCAAAATGCGGAGTTGCTCCGCGGATAACAGTACCCAAACAAACCACTGCGTCAAACGATTTTGATTGTGCAAGCTTCATCGCTGCAGCAGGTAATTCAAACGCGCCGGGAACCCAGGCCACCGCGATATCTTTGTCATCAGCGCCATGGCGTACGAATACATCGATACAGCCAGCGACAAGCTCTTTTGTCACAAAATCATTGAACCGCGAAGCAACAATACCAAACTTCTTTCCTTTTGCAATCAGATTCCCTTCAATTACTTTTGCCATGATTAAACCCTCCTTACATATATATCAGACATACTCGGATTACGGTTATCGAACAATGAACCCCACTCACCGATAACCGGACTACACATCTTTTGATTCTTCTAACTTCAGCTGATGACCCAGTTTTTCTTTCTTGGTCTTCAGATATTTTAAATTCAATGCCTGGGGAACCGTCTCAAGCGGCACGCGCTCCACAACTGAAAGCCCATACCCTTCAAGCCCGATAATCTTACGCGGGTTATTCGTTAATAAACGGATTTGTTGCAACCCCAGGTCAGCTAAAATCTGCGCGCCGATCCCATAATCCCGCAAATCAGGCTGATAGCCAAGCGCGACATTAGCCTCAACCGTATCCATGCCTTTATCCTGTAAACCATACGCGCGAATTTTATCCACCAGTCCGATACCCCGGCCTTCCTGCTTCATATAAAGGACAACACCTCTTTTTTCCTTACCGATAAGAGCCATTGCCTTTTTCAACTGCCGGCCGCAATCACACCGCAATGATCCAAAAACATCGCCGGTCATACATTCCGAATGAACACGCACTAACGTCGGTTCCCTGGAAACAGCCCCCATCACCAGCGCGGTATGGATATCCCTGGTAAGCACATCCTGATAAACCTTCATAGTAAAGTTCCCGTATTCCGTCGGTAAAGATGCCTCTGACACACACACAACGAGTTTCTCAGACCGGCGGCGGTATTCAATAAGATCTGCAACCGAACATATCTTCAATGCATGCCGCGCGGCAAACTCCAAAAGCTGCGGCAAACGGCTCATGGTGCCGTCTTCATTCATGATTTCGCAAATAACGGCTGCAGGATACAAACCGGCAAGACGCATCAAATCCACTGAAGCTTCCGTGTGTCCTGCGCGGACCAAAACTCCCCCGACAACCGCCCTGAGTGGAAACAGATGTCCTGGCCGCACGAGATCTTCGGCTTGAGAATGCCCGTTAATAAGCACCGAAACGGTACGGGCCCGATCCTGAGCCGATATCCCGGTTGTAATCCCTGAAGCGGCATCAACGGAAACTGTCCAGGCGGTAGAATACGGATCCTTTTTTCCATACGGATTCTTTGCCGGGAGCATCATCTCGATCTCAAGATCTTTCAAACGGCTTGCCTCCATCGGGACACAAATAAGCCCTCTGCCGAATTTTGCCATAAAATTAATCTCGTTGGCAGAAATAAACGACGCCGGCATGACCAGGTCGCCTTCATTCTCACGGCCCTCATCATCAACAACAATTACCATCCGACCCTTTTTTAAATCATCACGTATTTCGGAAATCGTATTCAACATAGGTACGTTCTCTTTCAAATAATGGATTACAGTTTCACTCTATTGGTTTTATAGAAACGGTGCCCAACTCCAACTCATTGCCGTGTAAATTTTGCTTCGCAAAATTTGACACATTCGTTGGAGTTTCGCTCTATTGGTTTTATAGAAACGGTGCCCAACTCCAACTCATTGCCGTGTAAATTTTGCTTCGCAAAATTTGACACATTCGTTGGAGTTTCGCTCTATTGGTTTTATAGAGGTGCTCAAAATAAAAATCCCCGAAGATACACCTTCGGGGATAGAATACAACCTCTTTAATCTTCTCTCATCTGGACTGTTCCTTCAAAATGCTGTGGCAATATTTTGAAGGGCCATCGGCTCCGGAATACTACCGGATCAACCCGTTGGAATATCTGCACGGGCTCGTGGGCTTTACCACCGGTCAGGAATTACACCTTTCCCCGAAGATTACTGTACAAATATACCACAAAAAGCGCACTTGTCAAAGCAAAAATCCGCATTATAATACTTCTCATGAACGCACACATTGCAGCAATCCATTATCTGTTAACCCACCGGGGAGGAACCGTTGCCGTAGCTGAATCGTGCACCGGAGGACTTCTTGCAAAACTCTTGACCGACACGCCGGGCAGCTCAAAATATTTTGTGCTCGGCGTAGTAGCCTACAGCAACAAAGCTAAAAATACAATTCTGAGCATCCCTGTTGAAATTATTGAAAAATACGGCGCTGTTTCATTGGAAACGGCAAAACGCATGGCGGAAGGAATACGCACGCTTGCACAATCAACCTATGGCATCGGTATCACCGGCATCGCCGGACCAAGCGGCACAATCCCGGGGAAACCGGTTGGCACCGTCTGCATAGCGGCATGCAGTCACCACACGCTTGTATGCCGCCAATTCCATTTCAAAGGATCCCGGCAAAAAATCAGGGAACTTGCCTGTCTGCAAGCATTAGCAATACTCAAAAAGGTAATCGGATGAGAGCATTTATCGCACTTGACCTTCCCGAAGAAGCGCACAAGAATCTCCTCAAACTCCAGGATATTCTAAAAGCAAGCGGCGCTGATGTTAAATGGGTTGAACCAAAGAATATCCATTTAACGCTTAAATTCCTGGGAGATATCGACGATAAAACCGGATCAGATATAACTGCAGGGCTCCAAAAAATTGCTGCCGGACACAATACGTTTATCATGCGCACCAAAGAACTGGGGGTTTTTCCGAAACCGGCTTTCCCGCGCGTTATCTGGGTAGGCATTGGTACGGGGGATTCTGAAACCCGGGATCTGGCTGCGCGCGTCGAAGAAGCTGCAATAAAACTCGGGATCCCCGCTGAAGAAAAACCGTTTTCCACGCATATTACGCTCGGCAGAGTCCGCTCGCACAAGAATATCGAAAAGCTCCTGCATGCCATAACCAACGCCAGCGCTCTGACAGCAACATATCCGCAGGAATTTCCCGTCTCAAAAATTACCCTCTATAAAAGCACTCTCTCTCCGCAAGGTCCGATCTACGAGGAACTTTTTTCAGCACCTCTTCAAAAATAAAAACATTGGTTCATAGATTGTTTTCCGCCGGAGGCGGGGTAGTCACGTTAGATTGCCTGCCTGCTGCAGACAGGTCACGTCGCCTTGCGACAATACTATCGGGCTCCTGGCAATAACTGTCAGTAACGGTTCAATACTTCGGAAATCTTGTTTTATACTACGAGCCCGTCCCTGAAGAAACTCGATCTACCTGTCCGCCATGTTTTGTGGCGGAAACTATCAACAATAAACTATAAACCAAAAATATGGGATTATTTTAAACGATGGATAAAGCAAGGATACAACGAAGAACGAGGTTGGCATAAATACCCGCAACAATATCATCCCCCATGATGCCAAAACTGCCATGGCAATACTGGATTTTCCCGGCAGGATATGGTTTGGTCGTATCTAAGATCCGAAAAAGGATAAAACCGAGGAATACGGCTTTTAAAGACAACGGAATGGCAATAAGCGTGATCAGGATACCCGCCACTTCGTCAATAACAACGACACTCGGATCTTTCTTGTGGATGAGTTTTTCCATACGGCCGCTTACCGCAAAACCGATACTGGCAACAATCACAAGGGTCGCACACTGCAGAACAATATCATGCCTCACCGCATACCAAAGCGCCAATCCACCGAGGCTGCCGAACGTGCCGGGAATAAACGGCGCATATCCCAGGCCAAAAAAGGAACTCAGCATTCTTACGAAGAAACGACCCGGCATCAATAACCTTTAGAGTTTGGCGACGATCTTACGGTTATCCCACAAATAGGATAATCCCGAATACAACGTGAGCCCAACGGTAATAATCATCAGAATATAAATACCCTGCGAAAAGAATTTCTCCCAATCAGGATTCCAGGTGAAGAAGGTAAGCATCGTTTCCTTCAAGACAATAAAACCAAGAATAAAGAAAATAACCATCATCTGTGAAACAGTCTTATGTTTGCCGGCCTTAGCCGCGGAAAGGACCTTCCCCTTGGACAACGCAAAAAGCCGCAGCGAAGTAATAAGAAACTCCCGGGAAATAATAATAACGAACATCCAGGCCTCAATGATCTGCATTTGCACAAAGGCGGCAAAAGCGGCAATCACAAGGATCTTATCGGCAATAGGATCCATCAGTCTTCCGAAATCCGTGATAAGATTAAGTTTTTTGGCGATTTTACCGTCAAGATAATCGGAAAGAGCCGCTATGATAAACAAAATCAATGCGGTCAGCTTTGCCCAAAAACCGTGACAGAATAAAAAGAACATAAATACAAAGGTAAGGAAGATCCGTAGCATAGTCAATCTATTTGCGATATTCATCTGTTCAACGCCTTTCCGACAAGGTCATACTCCAATGTATCATGAATGGTTACGGGAAGTATATCACCGATTTTCAATTTTCTATCTGAAGAGACATAAACGCATCCGTCAACTTCGGGCGCATCAAACTGACTGCGGCCGATATAACCGCCGTCCTCTTCTTCTTCAATCATAACATCGAGCGTCGCACCTAAAAATCGTGCATTGACTTCCCGCGCGATATCCTGTTGTACCGCCATAACCTCATTCAGGCGCGCAGCCTTGATCGCATGAGGCACCTGGTGCTCAAACGAATACGCAGGCGTCCCCTCCTCGCGGGAATACATGAATGCGCCCAAACGTTCAAAACGCATCTCTTTTATAAAATCAAGCAGATCGTGGAACTCCGCATCAGTTTCAGAGGGAAATCCAACGATGCACGAAGTACGGATTGCCACTCCGGGCATTTTCTTACGAACGTTCTCAATCAAAAGGCGAATTTGTTTCTCGTTCGTGCGACGGTTCATAAGCCTGATGATACGGTCATTACTATGCTGGATAGGCAGATCAATATATTTACACACCCGCCCGTCGCTAGCCATGATATCCAGGAGTTCATTAACCACCGATCCAGGATACAAATACAAAAGTCTGATCCAAGGGATGTCCGGGGTAACCTTCAGAATCTTTTTTAAAAGATCCGGCAAGCGGAATTTATCATACCGCTCAAAACCATATCCGGTAATGTCCTGGCCGATTATGTTTAATTCTTGTATACCGCTATCATTAAGCCGTGACGCCTCAGCAAGAACTAACTTCCGGTCAAGAGTAACGAATTTCCCTTTCAAATGCGGGATTACGCAATAACTGCAATAATGAACGCACCCTTCGCAAATCTTTAAATACGCGTAATGCGACGGAGTAATCGGATACGAATCGCGATACGCCTCAAGTGAAATGCGTCCGACAACCGCGTCAACTTCCGGCAATTCCTTGGCAAGCTCTAAACCATACCGCTGAGCAAGGCATCCGCTGACAATTATCTTGCGGATTCTGCCCTCCTTTTTAAGCTCGATTAAATCAAGAATCGCATCGATTGATTCTTTCTTGGCGTCTTCTATAAAAGAACACGTGTTCACGATTGCCACATCTGCTTTGGCAATATCAACAATTCTATACCTCTTTAAACTTAACCGCCCCAGTATCCGCTCGGAATCAACCAGATTGCGCGGACACCCTAAACTTAAAATCCCGACTGTTACTTTCCCGGCCATTAAGGAATATTTAAACCGTCTTTGGTAATAACAATGTTCTTGATCGCCTGTTTACGGCGGCCAAGCTGCTGAATCGGTTTACCATTGACTTCAAGAACAACTGCCCCCGCGTTACCAAGCGAAAGCTCGATTTTTTCTTTGGCAGTCCAGGTCTCAAAACGGTTTTTCTTTAACGTGCTCTGAAAAACAGTATGCCCGTCCTGCTTCAACTGAATATAGCAATCTTCTTTGGCACGAATCACCAAACGGATACTCTGTGCAACCGACTGACGCACCACATTCTGATCCGCAGGTTTTGCCGATACCACGGCGGGTGACTGAGGACCCTGCTGCTTCAATACTTTTTCCTGCGCATACGACTTCAATCTCGTTTCAACAGCGACCGGGGTACTACGTTTACGCGACTCAAAATATGAGCTGATTCCCCCGACGATCGCCTTCATAATATTAAAAACCACAATAAGCGCAATAATAAGCGCGACGATCGCGGCAATCGCACCGAACGGTATTCTTCGAGCGTTAATTTTCCGGGGTCCCGGCTTTGAAGGACGTTTCATTTTCGTGATTTTTTCCTCAGCCGGCTCCTCTTCGGGGATATACGAACGTTTGATCGTATCCTTAAAATCAGGGATATAGTCGGTCGGATTAACGCCCAAGAACCCGCAATAAATTTTCAAGAAACCCTTTAAATAAACCGGACTGATATTCACCAGATTATCTTCTTCAATAGCCTGTAAGATATTAACGTGAATCTTTGTTTTGCGATGCGCATCTTCCAAGCTGATTCCTTTAGAAAGACGGATCTCTTTTAATTTTGCGCCATACACATGCATATGCTCATCCTTCATTTTTATTCAAAACACTGTTCCGGATCCATGCATCCCGATCAATAACGATCCGCCGCGGCTTGCTTCCTTCAAAAGGTCCGACAATACCTTCGGCCTCCATGGCATCAATAAGGCGTGCTGCGCGTGTATGCGAGAGCCTCATCTTACGCTGCAAGATTGAAACCGATGCCTGATTGCTCTCAAGGACAACCCGCACCGCTTCATCATACAGTTCATCTTTTTCCCCGGTCTCTCCTTGAGCCGACTTTTGTTGTTCCTCAAGGATAGCATCATTATACACCGGTTGCGCCTGCGCTTTAATAAAATCAACAAGCGCCTCAATCTCCCGGTCTTTAACCCATGCCCCCTGTGCACGCGTTAATTTCTCGTCACCGGGGTTCATAAAAAGAAGGTCGCCTTTTCCAAGCAGTTTATCCGCGCCATTGGCATCAAGCACCGTGCGTGAATCAACTTTGGAAGCAACCTTAAAAGAGATACGAGCCGGGAAATTCGCTTTAATAACACCCGTAATAACATCCACTGACGGGCGCTGCGTTGCCATGATCAAATGAATACCGACAGCGCGGGCAAGCTGCGCCAGACGGGTGATCGCACTTTCGATCTGATCGCGGGAAACCATCATAAGATCAGCCATCTCGTCAATAACAACAACGATATACGGAAGTTTATCTTTCTCGCGTTTCTGATTATACTGGGTAATATTACGCGCCACCGCCTGCTGCAGAAGATCATACCGCTCCTGCATTTCATTGACAACCCAGCCAAGCGCGGCAGACGCTTTCTTGGCATCAGTTACGACCGGACAAATCAAATGCGGCAAGCCGTTATAATGGGCCATCTCGACTTTTTTAGGATCTACCATCAAGAGCTTTAATTCATTCGGAGAATTACGCATCAAAAGCGACATAATAAGCGTATTAATGCACACCGTCTTACCGGAACCGGTTGTACCGGCAACCAGCAAATGCGGCATATCGCCGAGATCCGCGACAACCGGATGCCCGGCAATATCTTTACCCATAGCAAGGGTCAATTTCGACTTGGACGAGGTAAACTCCTCCGAAGCCAAAACATCTTTTAAATAAACCGAAACACTATGTGAATTCGGGACTTCCACGCCAACGCGCGCCTTGCCGGGAATAGGAGCGATGATACGTACTGATTGCGCTTTCATGGCAAGTGCCAGGTCATCTTCAAATGACACGATACGAGCTACTTTAACACCGGGTGCAGGCTCCAATTCATAGCGGGTAATAACCGGACCGCGTTCAATATCCGTAACCTTGACGGAAATACCAAAATCGGAAAAAGTCTCTTCGAGAACACGGGCATTCCCCTCAAGATCTTCAGCAACCTGTTTCACCGCCGGGGCATCTTCCAGTAAATCAATCGTCGGAAGACGGTAATCGCCGATATTAACCTCTTTCGGGCGCTCTTTCGGTTTCGGTTTTTCTTCAGCATTTTTTTCTTTCAGGTGATCTTTAATCTGAATCCGCGGCTTCTCTTCTTCCATACCAGGCTTATGCACCGCTTCCTGAATTTTAGCTTTCATCTGCGCCATTAAAGATATTTTTTCCTGCTTCGGCTCCTGATCCTCTTTTGGCTGACGGCGATTAAAGGGCTTTCCTCCAGTACGTCCTAATCCGCTCAAAGGCTCGGCCATATCTTTGACTTTACTGGTCGCATGCATTAACAGTGTCGAGATCAGAACTTCAGTAACTAAGGCTAATGACAGAAGGATCAGTGTCACGAAAACAATGAATCCTCCGAGTTTTCCAAAATACGTCGACACAAATGTCGAAATAGCATATCCGAGAATACCGCCGTATGAAAACGACAACGCATTATTGGAACTATTAAACATCCCGACAAGAGAACTGACGGACACGATAAGAACTAAGAGGCCAACCATGCGGGGAACGCGCAAATCAGGAATGTCGTGCCGGAAAATTCGGACACCCAGGAAAAGAATGAAAACCGGGATAAGGTATCCAGCCCAGCCAAAAAGAAAAAGAATTGCTCCGGCAAAATACGCACCGAACGTACGAATCCAGTTATGTGCGGGAAAATTCGGGTGTGAGGTGTAAAACGATAAATCAAACGGGTCAAATGAAACGAGGCTGGCCAGAACAATCAGGCCAGCCGCAATAAGGATTACTCCTTTAATTTCATTTAAGCGTCTTTCTTTCACTTTGCAGGTGCAGAATCGTCTTCGGCTTGTTTCTTACTTAGATTAACCCTTCCCAATTCATCGACACCTACGACTTTAACATTAAACGTATCGCCGACTTTAACGATACTTTCAACTTCTTTGACATAGGTTTTGGAAAGCTCAGAAACATGCACGAGGCCTTCTTTGCCGGGTGCAATCTCAACAAACGCCCCGAATTTCATCAGGCGAGTGACTTTCCCGGGATAAATACGGCCGACTTCAACTTCATCAGTAAGTGCTCTAATCATCCGAATAGCATCTTGCGAACGGAAAGCTTCAATACTGGAAACAAAAACCGTTCCGTCGTCTTGAATATCAATACTTGCGCCAGTCTGAGCGATAATTTTCTTAATAGTTTTACCGCCTGGCCCGATTAATCCTCCGATTTTCTCGGGATTAATTTTAATAACTTCAATACGCGGCGCATAGCTCGAAAGTTCTGCGCGCGGTCCGGCAATCGCTTCATGCATTTTACCGAGTACAAATATTCTTCCTTCTTTGGCCTGTTCAACGATTTTACGGCACAGATCAAGGTCAATTCCGTCAATCTTAAGGTCGACCTGCACCGCCGTTATACCTTTGGCAGTCCCGGCAACCTTAAAATCCATATCACCTAAATGATCCTCAATCCCGGCAATATCGGTCAGGATTAACGCCTTATCGCCTTCTTTAATAAGCCCCATAGCCATACCGGCAACAGGCGCCTTAATAGGAACTCCGGCGTCCATTAAAGACAATGTGGCAGAACAAACCGTTGCCATACTTGACGAACCGTTCGACTCCAGGATTTCAGAGACGACTCGCACAGTATACGGAAACTCTTCTTTTTTCGGCATCACCGCTAAAAGCGCCTTCTCAGCCAATGCACCATGGCCAATCTCACGGCGGCCGGCTCCCCGCATCGGACCCGTCTCTCCGACAGAAAATGGCGGGAAGTTATAATGCAGCATAAATGTTTTTGTCTTTTCTCCCTCAAGCGCTTCAACCATCTGCTCATCATCGCCTGAACCAAGCGTGGTAACCGCCATACTCTGCGTTTGCCCACGGGTAAAAAGACTTGAGCCATGCGTTCTCGGCAGGAAAGGGACTTCACAGGTAATTGTACGGACTTCCTTGAATCCTCTACCGTCAACGCGGACATTTGCATTCAAGATTCTTTCGCGTACACACTTTTTCTCAACTTCATACAAAGCATTTTTGATATCAGCCTCTTCATACCCTTCGGAAACCAATTTTTCTTTGATTTCACGGGCTAAGATATCGACCGCTTCTTCGCGATCATCTTTTTTGGTAAGCTTGAACACTTCATTTAATCTATCGAGTGCCAGTTCCTGGACTTTCGCAAATAACTCAGGCGGAACAGTCTTCATAGGAACGCCTGCTTTCGGCTTGCCGAACTGTTGAGCAAAATCATCCTGCGCATCAAGGATAACCTGCACATTTTCATACCCGAATTTCAAAGCCTCTTGAAAGATATCCTCGGATACTTCTTTTGATTTAGCCTCAAGCATCATCACACCCTTGCGGTTAACAACTAACACAACATCTAAATCAGCCGCATCAAGTTCTGCATAGGTAGGATTCAAAATGAATTTCCCGTCAACGCGGCCAACCCTACAGCATGCCACCGGCCCTGAAAACGGAATATCGGAAATTGCCAGGGCAAACGCAGCACCGTTAACAGCCATAATGTCGGGGTCATTTTCTCCGTCGCTTGAAAGGACCAAAGCAACGATTTGAACATCATTGAGGAATCCATTGGGAAACAACGGACGTATGGGACGGTCTATAAGGCGTGCAGTAAGAATTTCACTTTCAGAAGGTCTTCCTTCGCGTTTAAAAAATCCACCGGGGATCCTGCCGGCAGCATAGGTTTTTTCCTGATAATCGACCATAAGAGGGAAAAAACCCTGGCCTACTTTAGGTTCCTTAGACATGCAGGCGGTAACCAAAACAACCGTGCCGCCGTACTGGACCGTCACTGAACCATTCGCCTGCTTCGCAACTTTTCCGGTTTCAACAACAATATCATTCCTTCCAAAACGTGTATTCATTACACAACCTTTCTCTTCTTTTTCTCTTCTTCCCTTTTACCTAATATATATAATACGAACACGCACTTATTTACGGAGGCTAAGCTTCTCAAGAATTGCTTCATATTTCTTAATATCTTTCTTCTTGAGATAATTCAGCAACCTGCGGCGCTTACCAACCATACTTAAGAGCCCACGGCGAGAATTATGATCTTTATTGTGAGATTTAAAGTGGCCGCTTAAATTATTGATCCGTTCGGTCAAAAGTGCAATCTGCACCTCGGTCGAACCAGTATCCTGCGTATGCGTTTTATAATCTTCAATTACTTTCTTTTTCATTTCCTTTACGAGAACCAACGTAGTCACCTCCTTTTACAATGTGAGTCAATATTATATCGTATGTTACCGATGTCTTCAAGCAAATAAATTCGAAATTACCTGTCAGGAAAGGGATTCTGAAACGCCTCGGGAGGGAATGCATATGCAGTTCCTACTTCCTTACAGCTTTGGTAGAGTGAGTATAACAAAAAAATCGTATTTTGCAAGATAATTATTGTATAATAAGCTTTCAAAGGAGCCCTATGGAAAAAGGACCTTCACGTATACTCGTAGTTGATAATGAACCGGATATTGTCGAAACCCTTTCGCTCTACTTGCGGTCAAAAGGATTCCTTGTCAAAGAATCCTTGAGCGGGAAAGAAGCGATCAAGATCATGCAAACCGAACGCTTCGATATTATCCTGCTTGATATTCTCATGCCGGAGTTTCGAGGAACAGAAGTCGCCAAAATCGTCCGCCACACATTTCCAACCACGCAAATTATCGTTATAACCGCTTTCCCCGATGAAGGAGCGGGTCTTTACAAGGATAACCTCTATGATGCGCTTTTCATTAAACCCCTCAAACTTGATGACCTGCACAAAGAGATTATCCGCCTGCTTAAGAAAGTAGAATTTCCTGAAATTGATTTCTTTAAGAAGGAGGGCCCATTTTCAGCCAGGGATGTCATAATCCAGGCGAAAATATTGCTTTTAGAGCCTTCCCAGGAAACCTTCCACTTTCTGAACTCTCAGATCAAACAACTCACGGCTGTGGGACAAACTATTGAATTGCGGCTTGCCACAAACGAAAAGGAACTTTTCGAGAAACTCTCCACTGAGTCCCCTGATCTGGTCATTCTTGATCAAGGATTCTTTGACGCATCAGACTATCGCTTAAAAGAACGCATCGAAAGGCTCGGCGGGAGTTCCATCAAGGATATTACCTATTTACCGCTCAACGCTTCCATGCATGATTTCAATGAAGTTGAAAAGCTGATCGATGAAATCCGCGTTTTATGCATCAAGCATAATCTTACCGCGTAGTAGCTCGTAGGTCATAGCTCATTGCTCACAGGTTGTTTCCGCCAGAGGCGGACTCGTAGTTTGATGTTTTTCCTATAAGCTAGGAGCTATGAGCTCAACGTACGTGCCTGAAGTACACAAACAACCTGCCGAAGTTTTTGTTATCGATATCGAGGCGGTGATACAGCTTCTTGATATCAGGCCTGTTTAAAAAACGCAAAACCGCTTTTTTAAGCTGACCGCTTCCTTTTCCAGGAATAATTTCTACTTCATCAATATGTTTTGCAACGGCTTCATCAATAACCCGCTGCAATTCGCGTTCAATAAGACTCCCTTTATTAAAGATATCGTGTAAATCGAGTTTGATCTTTCCCATAGTAGATACCTTCGATGATGAAACGGTTCATTACGAATAAAAAATCTGGTCACACGGGCACTGGTAGCGCATAACGTTATCGACTCGACTATCTGCACATATAACCAAACGGACAATACACGCATTGCCGTGTTGAATCCTCTTCCGCGACAAAAGGGATATCGGGATTAAGAATTTCAGACAAAATCGCATCAAGCGCTTTCAAATAGACATCCATCGCTGCATTCTGCTCATGCTCCGTTAAACCACTGCGGAAAAGCGGGCTCAGCCCCTGATTTTTATCCATATCCCGCAACGAATAGAGCGCGGCATTGATCGGTGCGCCGCTGCAAAATTTTTCCTTACGTACAAAATAAAGATATATCGGCAGCTGAAACGATTTAAGCGTTTTACGCAACGCCTGGCGGTTAAACCCCGCCTCTTCTATTTTCCGGATATCGTGGGGCATAACACTAGTACTGCCGGTTTTATAATCGATGATCAGGATACTGCCGTCGGAAAGACGGTCAATACGATCAACAAACGCCCTGAAATCAAAATCACCCTGCGTAACCGTAAGAGGACCGCGTAATTCCCTCTCCACAGATATTACTGCGGCAATATCCCTGCGGCGTTCATTTTCAAGGAATTTTTTAAGGCGAAATTCGATAAGCTGCTGCAGAAGAAACGCATCAGATTTCATTTTCCGGCGAAATGACTTCTCAAAATGCTCCTCAAAACGTTCAAAAAAGTCTTTTTCGAACGTTTTATCAAAACACGGTTTCTTCCCAAGATACGGAGTATATGCCATTTCCAGGAATTCATGCAGAAATGTTCCGATATCCGCTGCTTCAGGCTCGTCGAGAAGATCCTCTTTCTCCTGAAGTCCTAAAACATACTGGAAGTAGAAACGCATCGGGCAGGTCAGATACGTATTAACGCTTGAGGCGGAATACGTGCGGCCGCGCAAATACGCGATTATTCCGGGTTTCTTGGCAACCGGTGATTTCTCCGTGGTAACCTTCACGGAAAAACGCGCCCGCGCAATTGGCACGGCATCAAGCGACCCTGCCTGCCGCTGTTTTTCCCAGATAATCTCTTCCAGGAATCTGCTTTTTTCGCGCTCATCGCATTGTTTATAGATCAACCGCACATTTTTTGCCGATGCAATCAGGCGGCGGAAGAGGTACCGCTGGATCTCTTCTTCTTTTTCCAAACGATTCAAGCCTAAACCAATCATAATTTCCCGCGGGATGAGCGGTTCATACATCGTAAGATTCGGCAGAACAGATTCATTGACATCCATGATAATCACATTCTCAAAATTAAGTGACCTGGTTTCAAAAAGGCCCAAAACCTGCAGTCCAGCAAGCGGCGAGCCGGAAAAATTAATCATTTCGTTAGCCAGTTTATTTTCGAATATGCGAAAAAGATCCTCAGGATCAAACCGTTCCAGGCTAAATGATGCTGCAACTAATTCATCACGGATCTCGTAAAGTTTCTCTGCCATACGCATATTGAGAGGATACCGGTTAAGATTACTTTTATGCGTTACCGTATCCAAGACTCTGCTAATAGCTTCGGCAAATGTTACAAAATCAACTGCCTTTTCCCAGGAAGAAAACAGGAACTCGTGTAATTGAGAAAGGATGGTTTTGAGTTCCTGGCGGCGCACTTCAACATCCATCTTCTTCATCAATACTGAGGCATAATCAAAAAGTTCCCGTGACCCCTCAAGCTCCGCAAGCTGAATGAACAAACTGCCGCTTAACTCGGTCTTCTCCATCCCTACCAGGATCTCTTCCACTTTATGAACCAGAATTCTGGTAACCGAATGATTTTCTCCAAAAAATAAATTCTTAACCAGGGGATGCGCTAAAACATGCAGATAATCAGGGGCATAATAGGCGTTTTCTTTTCTGCTCATCTGAGCTTTAAATATCGCCTGAAACAGTGTATACAGAGAACTTCTGGTAAGCGGATACCCGATTGAGACGTTGCAATTCTCAACACGTGAAGAAATTTCCGAAAGAAGCGGAATAACCGCCTGCGGATCAGCTAAAACCACGACTGTCTTGTCGTGATCCTTACAATCGGCAAGCGCCTCCCGCACCAGGCTTACCTGCGAATGCGTATCAAAGCCGGCCTGCACTATGATTTCGGGTTTTACGGCTGGCGTCTCTTCGGCATGAAGCACAACCCCTAAGTCTTTACCGAGTTTTTCTAAAACACTCCACTGACTGCTATCACCCTGAAAAAACAATTTGGCAATGCCGCGGCTGAATAATGCCTTCACAACTTTCTTTTCAGTTTCATGCATATAGAAAAACCCGCAAAACAGAATTTCATCAAATTCGGGAAATTCAGCTGACTCCGCTTCCAAAGCGGATTTACGATACATAAACCCGCGCGAATACAGACCTCTGCGTACAAGTTCTTCTTGATATGTGCTCCGGATTGCAACCGTATTTTTCAGTAATGCGTTAATGGAATCGGGAACATCAAAACCGATCTCCGCCTTTGCCTGAATATTTTCCAGCCGCTCAGCAGGGATATCCTCCAGATCAACCTGTTCAATGAATTGCAGGATCTGTCGCGCCCAAGGAAGGAAATGCGAAAATTCCCGGCGGTTCTCCAAGATCTCGGGGGAAATTCTTTGCGCGATCTGATACACAAGAAAACAAGCATCTAAATCAGAAATATATCGTATCGGTTCCTTGCGACGCAGAATAAACGCAATGAATTCGTCAATGGAAAAAAATCGGGGTGAAAAACTTGCCTTGGTCTGGCGATTAGCTAATTCTTTCTGCAAAAAAAGCGCCGGCCTTCTGCCTCCGAAAACGATACAAACGCGGGAAAGATCCTTTCCCTGCCGGATATAGTGTTCATCAAGATACTCGGCAAGCCGCGGAATAAAATGCTCGTGCAAAGGGATAGTACTACTGTTATGCATGTACGCTTTCGAGGGAACAATCATCCATAAAAGCAAGAAACCCTTCTATTGTTTTTTGGGAATAGATTTCCCGGACTAGTTTGATATACTCAAGCACCTGCGCTGTCTGCGTTTTTTCCTGCCGGCTTGATTTGAAATCGACGACCATAACCGTATCGGCTGTAACAATCAGGCGATCGATGCGTTTTGCATTCCCGAATCGGTCGATAACTGATTTTTCCTGGAAGATTTGGCCTTCTTCAATAAAAAATATTTTCCGAAACGCCGGGCTTATTATAAGACGCTCAAGGAGGTCGGTATACACGGAAAAATCCTTCACAAAACTGAATTCTGAAGAAACGGCCATCCCGGCGTGTGCGATAACTTCTTTTAGCTTTGCATTATGAAGCGAACCAACCTGCGCAAGAAGCGCGTGCATAATGATACCCTGCTGCACTGCCTTCCGCTCAACCCCTACCGTGGCTTCCTGCACAAACTCACTTTGCAGTAAAGGAATCCAATCGCGATACCGAGATAGCGGGATTAATAACGAGGGGATTCCTTTTTTCCGCTGAGCCGTTTTCCGCGGTTGGATCCGGCCGCGCTCACAAACCGTTTCAGTAAATAATAACCCGGCATAATTTTTCCCCTTTGCATATTCCGGGACAAAGATATGCAACTCTTCCGAAGCACGGGTCAAAGCCACATACATAGTATTTAATTCATCAATAAACGCTTTTTTATACTCATCCCGCACAACACGTTTCAAACGGCTTGAAAAATCAGCATAGCGATTTTTCAGATGTAAAAGCCGCAGATCGCCGTCATCAACAACAACCTGCTGCCGCGCCTTCACCGGCATTTCAAGAAACGGCACAATCACCGCCGCAAATTCCAGGCCTTTTGCCTTGTGATATGTTAACACGTTGACCGCTACAGAATCAGTTACCTGCACATACAAATCATCGGCAAGGGCCTTATCAAAATACTCCAGAAAAAGCCCGATACTGGCGTAATCCTCTTCCTGCATCTTAATAAGTTCAAGAAGTTTCATAAAAAATCCCTGTGAAGAAGGCACGCGTTCCAGGCATCCAAACGCCGCGTAAATACTTACTGTTAATTCATACAACGGCGCCAGCCCGACGCTCTTAAAAAACTCTTCGATGAACAACTCCCAGGCCTGAGGAAATGCCGTGCGGAATTCCCGGTACAAATAGGTATGCTCCTTGTGAGAAACCCGCACGCTGAAAATAAAATCAACGATTGTTTCATGCGAAATACCTGAAGCAGCGCAAAAAATTTCTCCCGATATAAACGAAGCAAACGCGCAATCATCGATCGGAGAGTTTAAAAACTTCAAAAACGAAATAATCTCTTTTATATGGCGATTCTGCCGGATATCAAGGGTCTTTTCCGATTCAACAGGTATCCCTTCTTCAAGCATCCAGGAACTAACCTGCTCAACTTCAGAATTCGTACGACAGAGTATCGCGATATCCTGCAAGGCAAACCGATTGGCGAGATCTTTGACTCGTTCAAGAACAAGGCGGCGCCCTGTTTCATCAGAATCTTCCTCAAGCGTTTGCGGAATTGTATCAAGTTTCACGAAGCCGGCATCTTTACCGGACAGCCAGGACTGTTTACGTGATGCAAAAACAGAAACAATCTCATCCTGATCTTCCTGAGAAATTTCCCCGGCATCTTTGGAGGATTCATAACGGGTGGCGAAAAACCTGCGTAAATTATCCTCCGAAAAAACTTCGTTATTAAATTCAACGATTGTTTTCTGGCTGCGGAAATTTATATCCAATGTCTTATCAATCCAGGGAGTACGGGGAAATTCCCGGCGTATATCATCAATAAGAGAAACGGTGCCCCCCCGGAAACGATAAATCGCCTGTTTTTTGTCTCCCACAAAAAAGAGCGAGCCTTTTTCTGAAAGCGCATTATCAACCATGGTATAGAGATTTTCCCACTGAAGCCGGCTGGTATCCTGAAATTCGTCAATAAGAAAATGTCTGAAACGGCAGGCAAACCGGTAATAAAGCTCCGGTAAAGTCAAACCACGTTCGCCAAAAAGAGACGCGGCGTGTTTATTGAGTTCATCCAGAAAAATAACATCTTCCTTCCGTGAAAGCTCCTGAAAATCAGCTAATGCATATTGATAAATCCGCACATAAAAGTTATACGCGGAGGTTGCCTGTGCTTCTGCGAGCTCCTGCAATGAAAAACGCACCTCCTGCCAGCGCTGTGTCGCATGAGCAGAAGCAACTCCTCCTTTATTCAATTTTATTTCTTCCTTATTAAAAGCGGCGGAAAGCGCATCAAGATCAAAATATTCTTTGCGGGAGTCAAGAAAATCCACGAGCCCCTTCAAGAATGTTTTATTCGTCTCCCGGGGAGCCACGGCAACAAAGGCCTGCGTTGCGGCAATGACTTGTTTCTTAAGTGCCAGGATATCACTATCCTCTGTCGCGTTACATACAAAATCACCCGCGTATTTGTTGGCACTGGCATACAAAGATGATACAACCGCGAAGATATCGGCTTTTGGGATCCAGGAGGTTTTATTTTCAACAATGAGATAATGCAGAAGAAATTCCCTGAAAAACCGCTCAAGCTCTTTATCCGTGTTAGCCCGGTCAATCAAACGATCAAGACTATAGGCAAGGTATTGCGGATAATCTTTCTTTGTCCTGAATTTTGCCGACAGATCAAGCCGAAAAGCGCAGCCGGAAACAATAGCGTTAATAAAACTATCGATGGTCTGAACCTGAAAATAATTATATTCGCGGATAATTTCATGCAGGACCTTTTCTGCTTTAAGCCGGCAATCAGCCTCATCAACCCCCAAACTGCCGAGCACGCTCTCTTTAGTCTCGGGCCGATCAAAAGTATCAAGAACAATACACTTTAAGAAATCAAGAATACGCTCTTTCATTTCAAAAGCGGCTTTATTGGTAAAGGTGACCGCCAATATTGTTTTTAAGGGAATTTCTTCGGGCTTAAGGGTAGGATTGATCAAAAGCTGCAGGTACCGCTGTGCCAGGGCAAAGGTCTTGCCGCTTCCGGCAGAAGCTTCGACTTTCTTGATTTGAGGAAAAATGAACTCTTGAGAATCCATAATAAGTAGAAAACAACGGGTTCTGATTACACCATCATACGGTCATACCGTCACACGTTTGGCTTCCAGATCGCAACTGATAGCTTTTCGGAGCTCATAGCTGGTAGTTTGCAGAAAATACACGACTGCGAATCCGCCTCCGGCGGGACTCAAACGTGTGGCATTGTGACACATGACTCTATGTCTTTGTGACCCATGCCAGTGTTACTTCGATTTTTGCCTTGACAAACCCTCAATTTCTGGTAAACTAGGTTCCACTTTTATTACAAGCTATTTAAAGGAGTTACCCATGTTAAAAAACTGTGTTCAATGCGGCAAAGGTGCAATGGTCGGAATGGCCGTATCTCGTAAAGGTCTTGCCAAGAAAAAGGGCGGTACCGGCAGCAAAGTATGCCGTCGCAACAAACGTTCGTTCGACGCAAACCTTCAAAAGATGCGTATTATTGTCGATAAGCACCCCAAAACCGTTTACATCTGCACCAAGTGTATTAAAAAAGGTACTATTAAAAGAGCCTAAAATAACCCCGTTTTTTTATGTGCGTTTAAACGTACGTATAAAGAACGGGGTTTTTTCTTCAAATTACAACGCAAATCCGGCGAGCGTTTAAAAACCCGTATGTGTATTGTTTCCCGAAGCCTGAACAGATATAGTACACATCTTTCTATTTCTTACCGTAAAAAGATTTCTTCTATCTGAAGGATTATCGATTCGTTTTCATTCCACGTATCCAACCGCGGGGTAAAAACCATATCAAAAGAGCCGCTGGCCATAATGCTCTCTTTCAGGCCTGACATGCCAAAACCAATTGCCGGAAGCGTGGTTACCCCATCGCTCACCCACATCTTCAAAGTCTCTCTCCCCAAAGATTGCGCTACCCCCTTTACCGATACATTCTTCGTAAAAAAGAGCGGTTCGGGATTAGCCGCGCCAAACGGTTCAAGCTGCTGAAGCTGGCGGCACACATCAAGGGAAAAAATGCCCAGACTCGTCTCCATATCAACATCCATGCACGGCAGAAGATCCTCAATCATAAGTTTTTGATGCGCCCATTGATTGATTTTACTCCTAAAATCATCGATATTTTCATGTAAGATCACCAACCCAACCGCATGCGCATGCCCGCCAAACGTCTCAAGACAACCGCTACATTCCATAAGAGCGTCAAATAAATGGAAATTCTTAATCGATCTGCCGGAACCTTTACATGAGCCGTCCTTTCTGGAAATAAGAATGGTCGGACGGTAAAAACGGTCTGCAAGTTTTGAAGCAACCACCCCCAAGACACCTTGATGCCAATCGTCGCCGGCAACAACAATCACTTTTTGATCCTTGAAATTAACTTCTTTATTAATCAACGCCTGGGCTTCCTCAAAAATCTTTTTCTCGATCTTTTGGCGCTGTCGGTTAAAACCCTCCACTGTCTGAGCAAGTTTATCGGCTTCCCGGGAATCCTGGCTCATCAAAAGTTCAAGAGAAACTTCTCCTGTATCAACCCTGCCGCTGGCATTAATACGGGGGCCAAGAATAAAACTAACGTATCCGGCATTCATCTTCTTTTCATGCAATCTGCTTTGCGTCATCAACGCACGCAAACCAGGCCTCATGGTAGACGTTAACCGGGCAAGCCCTAATCGGGCAATAACTCTATTTTCACTTACCAGCGGTACGACATCCGCAATAGTCCCCAATGCTGCCACATCCAGATCATCCAAACATCCGGTACCCGTTAAAGCCTGGCACAATTTCAGGACAACGCCTACTCCGGCAAGTTCACGAAATGGATACCCGCTGTTTTTTACTTTCGGATTAATACAACACAGAGCCGGCGGTAAAACCTCCTGTGAAGGTTCATGATGGTCGGTAATGATAACATCGATGCCTGCTTCTTGCAACGCCAGCACTTCATCAAAACTCGAGGTACCGCAATCAACGGTAATAAGAAGCGAAATCCCCTTTTCTTGCGCTAAAGCAACTATGGAATCTCCAAGGCCATATCCCTCTTTTATGCGATGCGGAATGTAGTGAACAACATCCAGACCCATTTTCTTGAGCGTTGATTTCAGCAATGTAAGGCTGGTGATGCCATCCACATCATAATCGCCAAAAATCAATACTTTCTCACCATTTGTGCAAGCCGTTTTTATCCGGCGCACGGCAGAATCCATATCCCGAAAAAGAAAGGGGTCAAAAAAGGCATCTTCGCCGACGGAAAGGAATTGTTTCGCTTCTTCAAACGTACGGATATTACGATTAATCAGTACCTGGGCTACAAGGGGAGAGATATGAAGAACTGCACTCAAATGTTCCTGCAGATGCTCGTCAGGAGCATGTATATTGAGGACTTTTTTAGGACGCATGGAGCACCTTACGGGCAAGCCCGTAATACCTTTCTTGAATCTGATAAAAATAACGTGCCCATTGATGGACATCCCGCAAAGCGGGATACATACGAGCGATTATTACATCTGTTCGGGACAGGTCACCCCCAACAGTTCAAGGCCGGTTGCAAGAACGGTTTTCGTAGCCTGAACCAGCGCAAGGCGCGCCCTACTCAACGCCTCATCCTGCCCAAGCACACGATGTTTATCGTAGAATTTATGAAATGTCTCGGCAAGTTCCTGCAAATAGACGGTAACCATAAAAGGATCCTGTGTTGCAACACAAATTGCCAGGAGTGAATGGAACTGCCACAGTTTTTTAATCAACGCCAATTCTTCTTTTTCTTTTAAAAGCGAATAATCCACGGCGCATTTTTCCAGGGATATGCCGCTGTTACGCACAATACTCGAGATGCGTGCGTGCGCGTACTGGCAGTAATAAACCGGATTTTCTGCAGTCTGCTTTTTGGCGACTTCAAGATCAAAATCGAGGTGACTTGAAGTTTTGCGCATCACAAAGAAGAACCGCGAAGCATCCAAGCCAACCTCGTCAAGGACCTCCCGCAACATAATATACTGGCCTTTACGCGTTGACATATGTAACGGCTTGCCGCCCCGCGAAATAGTCGCCAGTTGCACGATCACGATTGCCACTGCCTGCGGATCAAACCCAAGTGCCGCAACAGCTGCCTTCAGGCGATTAATATAGCCATGATGATCGGGCCCCCAAAGATTGATCAGGAATTCATACCCGCGCTTAAATTTTTCCCGATGATACGCAATATCCGGCGATAAATAGGTATACGAACCATCGCTTTTTATCACGACCCGGTCCTTATCATCACCAAAATCGGTTGATTTAAGCCAGACAGCTCCGTCCTGGTCATAAATAAAACCTTTCTGACGCAAAACACCCAGCGTTTCCTCAATCATGCCGCTTTCACGCAGGCTTTTCTGGCTGTACCAGCAGTCAAAACGCACGCCAAAATCATCAAGCTCTTTTCTGATAATATCGAGTATATAACTACCCGCGTATTCGGGGAAGTTTTCTACCGTAATCCCTTTTTCTTTTATTTCCCTGGCCATATCAATAATATAATCGCCCTGGTAATGGTCTTCGGGATAAACGACTTCCTGGCCATTCAGCTGCGCTAACCGCAAACGCACGGAATTGCCAAGAATATTGATCTGATTGCCTTCATCATTAAGATAATATTCCCGTTTAACGTCAAAACCAGAAAAAGCATACACGCTGGCCAAAGCATCACCAACCACAGCCTGCCGGGCATGCGCCACGGATAAAGGGCCGGTCGGATTAGCGCTGACAAATTCAACCAGGACTTTCTTACCCTTGCCGATATTCACGCGCAAAGCATCTTTACCGCGGCTGATAATATCCGACAAACGCTCGTAGAAATAAGCATCACTCAGATAAAAATTGATAAACCCGGCGCCTTCAACTTTGACCGCGCTGACAAACGGGTGAGCCTGATCATGGGCAAGTTCTTTGGTGAAACGTTCGATAAGATCTTTGGCGATAAAATTCGGGGGTTTTTTAAGAAATTTTGCCAGGCGCATGGCAACATTAGTACTCAAATCGCCGAAGCGCTGATCAGTAGGAAAATCAAGCGTAACGTTTTGGCCAAAACCCTGATATTCTTCAGCGGTAAGTATTTTCTCAAAAAGGGAGATTAATAATGTTTGTATGTCTGTAGTCATGGAAATACCTTAGAATACCGGATCGGTTGGGGAGGGTAACTGACAAATACGGGCACTACTTTTTTTTAGCCGTGCTCTTTCGGGAGAGCCTCACTTTTTTAGCATCAGACCAAAGCCGTTCAAGCGCGTAAAATTCACGCACCGGTTTATTGAAGATATGGACGATAACACTTGAGAAATCAAGCACAATCCAGCCGGATTGATCATCAGAAGAAACCTTGGAAAGAGACTTAATCTTGTCCTTTGCCAATTCATCGGTAATCCCCTGGGCAATAGCATTAACCTGCCGCAAAGAATTGCCGCTTGCAATGACAAAATAATCGCAGAACCCCGCGACCGAACGCATATCAAGTACTTTAATCTGCAGTGCTTTCTTATCGCGTGCCGCTTCTACAATTTTTAATGCCACATCTTTGGCTTCGCTCAAAATGCCTCCTCAACAATACATACCCCGGCGCTACTAAGCCGGGGTATGCGGAATTAGTAAACCAAAAAACTTATTTTTTACCTAAAATCTTATACATGCCGGTCGAGCAATCAGGGCACTTTCCCTTCATTGCAGCGCGGCCATTTTTCATAGTAACCTTCTGCTCATCTTTCATTTCTTTGCTTGCTTTACACTTTACGCAATAACCTTTTTCAGCCATTTTGTCTCCTCCTTATGGTTTTAGGAATTATACCGTTGTTTATACTAGCATAAAGGGCCTGCCGAGTCAAACAAATTCACCGCTGCACAGGGGAATCTTTCACAGGATTTTCTTCTATCTCCCCTACGATTTCCTCCAACAAATCCTCAAGTGTCAAAAGCCCCAGCGTTGTGCCCTTCGTATCTACGACAACAGCTATCTGAATCTTATTGGTCTGGAATATCTTGAGAAGCTCACAGACCCGCATATTCGCCTGAGCCCGATATATTGAATACACAAGATCATCCAAGACAAAAAGTTCTTTTTCATTCAAAATATAGAGTAAATCGTGCGAATAGATAACTCCTATCACAGTATCAAGCGAATCCCGATAAACCGGTAAACGCGCATGCCCCTCTTCCACGAATATATTTAAAAGATCGTCAAAACCCGTTTTAACATCAACCGCAACCATCTTTCCTTTCGGTACCATTATATCAACCACTTTCGTGTCGCCGAATTCAAAAATACGGTGAAGCATTTTGCGCTCTTCGTCGCTCAAGACACCTTCCTCTTTGCCGATCTCGATCATTAAACGCAGTTCTTCTTCCGTAATAAGCGCAACACGTTTACTTTTTTCCAATCCAAAGATCTTCAGCAAGAAATTGCTACAGCCAGTAAAAAACCCGATAAGCGGCCAAAAGGCCCGTACAATGAAATCCATGATCGGCGCAGTAAAAAGAGCTATTTTTTCCGTGTGTTTAGTCGCAAGAATTTTCGGAGTAATTTCACATAGCACCAAAAGGATAGACGCGGAAATAACCGTTGCAATAGCTGTGCCCCATTTGGGGCCGAAATGAAAAATAAGCATAGTCGTAATAATCGCCGATACGGATGCGTTGACGATATTATTACCGGCAAGCATCGCCGTAATGACCCGATCAAGCTTAAGGACCAGACGTTCCAGGATTTTTGCCCGTTTAACGCCTTGCATAAGCATATGGCGCAAACGCAACTTATTCAGCGCAATAATAGACGTTTCAGAAAGAGCAAAAAAGAATGAAAGCAGTAAAAGAATCGGGAGCAAAATCGCGGCTGCTAAATAAAAATGTGCCATATGGTACCTGTAATCCTTATAGTATATGCAACACGTCTTTCAAACACGACTCTTCTTTTTTTAAGGGACCGATAAAAGCCGCGCTTAATTTCGCATCGCAAAAAATCTGTTTGGCAGCGATACGGATATCATCCCGCGTAACAGCATTGACTTGTTTAATAATCTCGGCTAATGTATAAACCGAACCGGAGCATGTCAAGCTCTCCCCCATCCAAAGCATATAATCCATGGTATCTTCAAGCGCCATAATAAGCTGCCCGAGATAAAACTCCTTGGCACGTTTAAACTCATCCTGGCTTACTAATTCTCCGGTTATACGGGAAAGCTCTTGAAAAATAAGCTGCATCGCCTGACACACCTTGGTATTATCAATACCGGCATGCACAATAAAAGCGCCCGTATCATGATAGCGTTTTACCTGTGTGCCGATTTCATAGGCCAGACCGCCTTTTTCCCGGACCTCATTAAAAAGCCTGCTCGACATATTACCGCCCAAAATCACATGCAATAAGCCCAGCGCATGACGAAGTTCATGGTCGCGATGAAAACTATGAAAACCGAGCGCCATATGCGTCTGCTCGGTATCTTTTTCCAAAATCGTCAACAACGGGCTGCTCTGCTTTTCGACAACAGGCACAAATAAGTTCGGTAATGATTGCGGCAGCACTGAAAAACTTTTTTTGACCCGCTTAACCACATCGGTATGAGTACAATTTCCCACGGCACTGACCACAATATTGGAAGCAGTGTAATGCTTTTTCTGATAATCATACAAATCGTTCCTGGTCAAAGCCTTAACCGTCTCGGAGAATCCGATAACCCCCATACCAAGAGGCTGCCGTGGCCAGAGCGACTCGTCCAAAAGCTCGTAGACATAACTCTGCGGAAGATCCTTGTACATCTTTATCTCTTCAAGAATAACGGTACGCTCTTTCTCGACTTCATCAGACGGCAAAAGAGGATTAATAATCATATCCGAGAGGATATCCATCCCTGTCGAGAAATGTTTCGAAGGCAATTTCACTAAATAACAGGTCACTTCTTCAGCAGTAAACGCGTTCAAAGAACCGCCAACCCCCTCGATAGATTCTTTGATCTTGGAACACGAATAATTTTGTGTCCCTTTAAAAAGCAGATGTTCAATATAATGACTGATGCCTTTATTTCCCGCCTCTTCATGCCTGCCCCCTGCCTTAATCCAAATGCCGACTGACACAGATTGCAGCTGAGAGATCCGCTTGGTGATGACACGTACGCCATTATTTAAAGTGCTCTTGTTATACACGTGTGCTCCTTGTAAGGTGGGCGACAAACGCCCCGATCTTTTTAACCGCGTTCGGTTTACCGCACGATTCCTTGATAGCGCTAACGATCGCGCTGCCTACGATAACACCGTCAGCGATCCTCTCCACTAAGCGGACCTGCTGGTTCGTTGAAACACCAAACCCGACACAAACCGGAAGGCGCGTAACTTTTTTAATACGTCTGATGTGGCCGGCCATATCAGACGGTAATGATCGCCGGGCGCCGGTGACACCGGTCAAAGAAACATAATAGATGAAACCGGTGCTGCTTCCAACGATAGAACGTATACGTTTTCCCGAAGTCGTCGGAGCAACAAAAAATATTGTGGCAAGACCTGCTTGGCGCGCATGCGCAATCAATTCTTTAGCTTCCTCCGGAGGGAGATCCGGGATAAGCACGCCATCAACGCCGACAGCAACTGCATTTTTCACAAATCGGGCAACCCCGTAACAAAAAACAGGGTTGTAATAGGTCATAAGGCATATCGGCATTGATACGGTTCTGCGGCTTCGCTTAACAAAAGCAAAAATCGTATCCAGATTAATGCCCCGCTTCAAAGCTTCAAAAGAAGCCTGCTGGATAACCGGGCCGTCGGCCATCGGATCCGTAAAAGGAACGCCGAGTTCAAGGACATCAACACCAATCGCGTCAAATTCATGGATCAATTGCTCAGTGAACGATACCGACGGATAACCGGCAGTGATAAACGCGATAAACGCTTTCTTGTGCGCCCGCCTCAAATCATTGAATTTTTTTGTCAGCCTATTCATACGCACCTTCAGACTTTTAAATGTTCCGTGACAATGCCCATATCTTTATCCCCCCGGCCAGAAACACAAACAATCACCACAGAGTTTTTCTTTAATTTCTTCCGAAGCTGCGTCAAATAATAAACCGCGTGCGACGACTCAAGTGCGGGGATGATCCCTTCGCTGCGTGAAAGCAATTTAAAACCTTCAAGCGCCTGATTATCATTGATCGCGACATACTCCGCACGGCCGATTTTCTGGTAATAGGCATGCTCCGGTCCGACTCCCGGATAATCAAGACCGGCCGAAATTGAATGCGTCAAGCTAATCTGACCCTCGGAGTCCGACAAAAGCTTCGACTTGGTCCCATGTAAAACCCCGGGTTTCCCGCCTACCAAAGAAGCCGCGTGTTTACCCGTTGCTATACCGCGCCCCGCTGCCTCAGCCCCGAAAAATCGCACTTTTGTATCATTATAAAAAGGATAAAAAAGTCCCATTGCATTACTTCCGCCTCCCACACAAGCGACCAACGCATCGGGGAGCCTGCCTTCTTTCTGGAGTATCTGACGGCGCGCTTCCTGCCCCAACACCGCCTGAAAATCGCGAACCATCGCCGGATACGGATGAGGCCCTGCAACCGTTCCGATAATATAATGCGTATGACGCACGTTGGTAACCCAATCCCGCAACGCTTCAGTCATAGCATCCTTCAAAGTTTTAGAGCCATTTGGCACTTCAATAACACGGCTGCCTAACAGTTTCATGCGATAAACGTTCAAACGCTGACGTGCGGCATCCTCTTCTCCCATATACACATCGCAGGATAACCCGAACAAAGCTGCGACAGTCGCTGTCGCCACACCGTGTTGCCCGGCGCCGGTTTCGGCAATCACGCGCGGTTTCTTCATGCGTACCGCAAGAAGCGCCTGCCCTATCGTATTGTTAATTTTATGCGCTCCGGTATGCAAAAGGTCTTCGCGTTTCAAATAGATACGCAATCCTAATTGTTTACTTATGTTTGCCGCAAAATACAGCGGCGTCGGTCTGCCGGCAAACTCGCGCAGATAATAATTAAGCACCTCTTTAAATTTTTTATCGCGTTTTGCTTTTGCATAAACTGCCTCGAGCTCATCCAGCGCATAGATAAGCGTTTCAGGCACAAACCTGCCGCCAAAACCATTAAAATGCCCGGACCTATCGGGAACTTTTTTCATATTTATTTACCGTGGCTATAAATCGTTTTACTTTCATGTAATCTTTCTTGCCCGGAGATGACTCGAGCGAACTACAGACATCAACCCAATCAGGCCGTACCTGGCTAATAGCTTCCCGCACATTACGCTCGTTCAAACCGCCTGATAGGAATATAAGGCAATGAATGTCTCCCGAGTGTTTAATCAATTTCCAGTCAAAGGCTTCCCCCGTGCCACCCGGAGCTTTTTTTGAAAAAGAGTCAAAAAGAAACGCGAACGAATGATAATTTTTCAATACCGCAAGTGTCGCCTCATTCTTAACACGCACACTTTTAATAACACGCAGGTTTTTCAGACGTTCGATAAATTCGGGAGACTCATTACCGTGCAGCTGAACCATGTCAAGATGGCAAAAACGGGCAATCTTCTTTACCGTCGGAGCTTGGGCATTCACAAAAACACCGACTGTAATGACTTTTCTCGGTAAGCTATTAACTATCTGTGCCGCTTGTACCGGGCTGATGTAGCGCGGGCTCTTGCGATAAAAATTAAACCCCAACGCATCAGCACCCGCCTCAACGCACGCCAGCGCATCGGCTTGATTGGTGATTCCGCAGACTTTAACCTGGACCCGTTCCATACTCATATCCATTCTTTATCCTGTCACGGAGAACAACGAAAAAATACCTGTTTATCGCCAGAGGCAACAGGTATTTTACCATCCCATGACCGATTCAACTTTTTGTCGGATATCAGGCGCAGACATAAATGCCGAACCGATCAAAACCGCATTAACACCTAACACCTTCAAAAATAAAATATCCTGATAGGATTGAAGCCCGCTTTCAACGATAACCGTTTTCCCTTTCGGGATAAGCGTGTACAATTTTTCAGTTGTTTTGACATCAACATCGAGCGTCCGCAAATTACGGTTGTTGATACCAATCACGGGGACTTTCAGGCTTAAAACCTTTTTTAATTCTTTTTCGTCATGCACCTCAACCACATAATCAAGCCCCAATGATTCCGCAATTGTTGTCATCTCAAGGATTGCGTCTTTCGTCAGAAGATCGGCAATCAGCAAAATGGCATCAGCACCATACAATCGTGATTCGTATACCTGATACGGTTCCAGAATAAAATCCTTGCGTAAAACCGGCATCTGCGCAACTGCCTTGACATCCTGTATAAAAGAAATATTTCCCTGGAAAAAATCCTCCTCGGTCAGGACAGAGATCGCCTGCACCCCCACATCCTGATAAATTGCAGCAATTGCCTTGTGGTCAAAATCCTGGCGGATCACTCCTGCAGACGGAGAAGCTTTCTTGATCTCCGCTATCAACGAAATAACCCGAGGCTTATTGATTGCTTCAAGAAACGGCCTGCACGAAGGAAGCCCCTGGCATTGTGTTTTCAACTGCTCCTCGGGCAATACCAGCTTGGCCTGTGCAATCCTCTCTTTTTTCTTTGCAACAATCTCTTTTACCGCATCTTGTTTTTTCATAGGTGACCGGCCCTGATTTTATCTGAAAACGCCTGCAGTTGCATTAATTTTTCCAAAGCCATTTTTGAGTCAATAGTTTCGACCGCCATACGAATACCGTCTTGAATCGACGGTACCTTATCGGCGGCATACAACGCCGCACCAGCGTTCAAAACCACAATGTCTCGTAAAGGACCCGCCGTGCCTTTGAGTATATCCATAATTATTGCGGCGTTTTCAGCGGGAGTGCCGCCTGCAATATCTTCAATCCGTGCGCGGGGAATCCCGAAATCTTCAGGCGCAATCTCATAGGTTGTCACAACCTTGTTGCGCGCTTCAGCGACAAACGTCCTGCCGCCCGTGGTAATTTCATCCAACCCGTCCTGGCCATGCACAACCAATGCGTGCACCGTTCCTAAATTAATAAGAACTTCCGCTAGAACCTTTGTCCATCGCCTATCATAAACACCGACTAATTGATGACGGGCGCCTGTCGGATTGCAGAGCGGGCCTAAGACATTGAAAACAGTACGCCGCTTAATCTGAGAGCGCGCGGGCATCGCATGTTTCATCGCCGGATGCATCTGAGGCGCAAATAAAAAAGCAATGCCAACTTCATCAAGACACCGTTCAATCTCCCGGGGCTGCATCGAAATATGAACACCGAGTTTTTCTAAACAATCAGCGCTTCCGCTTTTGCTGGAGACAGCCCGATTACCATGTTTTGCGACCAAAACACCGGAACCGGCAGCAATTATGGCAACAGCCGTAGAAATATTGAAGGTGTTTTTCTCGTCGCCGCCAGTTCCGCAGGTATCCAAAGCTGCCTTACCGTACGTAGAGATTATATGCGCATGCGCTCGCATAACCTGCACGGCAGCAACAACCTCTTCGACAGTTTCACCCTGTTTTTCAAGGGCTATGAGAAAAGCGACAATCAGTGGGGTTGACGCCTGCCCCGTCATGATTTCCTCCATAACCTGATTCATAACAGGCGCTGCAATATCTTCCCCTGAAACAAGTTGTTGTGTTGCTTGCTCAAGTATCATACGCGAAGAAACTGAGTAAGAAGCTGCATCCCACTTTTCGTCAAAATTGACTCCGGATGAAACTGCACCCCCCAGACTGCGTGTGTGCGATGGCGTAACCCCATAATCTCTTTTTCCTTGGTCCAGGCTATGACTTCAAGTTCAGACGGAAAACTCTCGCGTTCAACAAGGAGCGAGTGGTATCGCGTGGCCTCGAATGGATTCGGTAATCCGTGAAAAATCGATGTGCCATTATGGAATATGCGCGAGGTTTTTCCATGCATAAGCGTTTTCGCATTCACGATCCTGCCGCCATAAACAAATCCAATTGCCTGGTGGCCAAGACAAACACCAAGCAGGGGAATTTTTCCGGCAAACGTTTTAATACATTCACAGGAAATCCCCGCATTCTCAGGCCTGCCTGGGCCCGGCGAAATAACGATTTTTTCAGGTGCCAATCCCTTGATTTTTTCAATACTGATAGCGTCATTACGATAGACTTCCACCTGCGCGCCTGCTTCAGAAAAATACTGAACAAGGTTATAGGTAAAAGAATCATAGTTATCGATCATTAACAACATTGCGATATCCCTTTAACAAATGCAACCAAGGATGCGTTGCAATACCTCTATCACTCTTTTTCTCTCCAAATACGAGCGCCCAGGTGCTTCAACTTCTCTTCCATGTTCTCATATCCGCGTTCCAAATGATAGATTCGGGAAATTGAAGTCTGCCCCGTTGCAACAAGCCCTGCTAAAACAAGAGACGCCGAGGCGCGCAAATCGGAGGCCATAACAGGGGCGCCGGAAAGTTTTTTAACACCAGAGACAATTGCATGCGGGCCTTCGCGTTGAATACGGGCACCCATACGATTGAGTTCAGCGACATGCATAAAACGATCGGGATAGATCTTCTCCGTAATAACACTGATACCGTCGGTAACAGCCATCAAGCTCATCATCTGGGCCTGCATATCTGTGGCAAATCCCGGGTAGGTCAGTGTTGTAACATTAATCGGTTTGAGTTGCCTTTTACAACGCACGCGCATACTATTGTCGTTCAAAGTCAAAAGAGCACCCGCTTCTTCCAGCTTATCGATTAAAGCACCCAAGTGCCGGGTCATAACATTCTTAAGAAGGATATCACCCCTGGTAATAAGTGCTGCCAAAACAAATGTGGCCGCTTCTATACGATCGGGAATGATTTTATGCTCAACGCCATGGAGCTGCCGAACTCCCTCGATTTCAATGGTCGGCGTGCCATGACCTTTAATTTTTGCGCCCATCTTAATAAGGAATTCAGCCAAATCAGCAACTTCAGGCTCGCACGCCGCTGATTCAATTACTGTCCTGCCGTATGCAAGTACTGCCGCCATCATTACGTTTCCCGTTGCTAAAACCGACGAACCGTATTCCCCTCCTAAATAAACATGATTTCCCTTAAGCTTTATCGCTTTGGCAACAACATACCCGCCTTCAATAACAATCTCGGTCCCTAAAGCTTTCAAACCCTTAATATGCAAATCAACCGGACGAAGACCTATAACACAACCTCCCGGGAGTGAAACTTTTGCTTTGTTCAAACGCCCGATAAGCGGTCCCAATACACAAAAGGATGCACGCATCGTCGAAACAAGTTTATAATCAGCGATGTAACCGCATGGCTTTGCCTGTGTTACCGTCACAACACCCTTATCAAACTGTACATCCTTACCAAGCGAACGCAATATCTTGAACATCGTGTTGGTATCCCTTAAATCAGGCACGCCTTTAATAAGACAGGCGTCTTCAGTTAATAACGTAGCCGCTAAGATCGGCAGTACTGAATTTTTTGAACCTGAGATAGTTACTTCGCCTTTTAAGCTGACACCGCCTTCAATGACAATTTTATCCATACGAATAAGGCTCCTTTATCAAACCAGTTCCGTCACGCCCGTGAAACGGGCTATTTCAAATTAATCGCGCGACAACAATACGGTCAATACGCGCGTAATCTTGTATTATTGCTATTATATCAAATTTCTCTTTTTCTTTAAAAAGTTCTTGCAGTGTCCTGCTTTGACCAAACCCGATCTCCACAACCACATAACCGCCGTCCGCTAAATACTCATGCGCGTGTGTAATTATCCGTCGATAGAAATCAAGCCCATCGGCCCCTCCATCAAGCGCACATCGTGGTTGGCGCTGCACTTCCGGCTGCAACATATCAATTTCACGGGACGGGATATAGGGAGGATTACTCACTATACAATCAAATATATGTTTACGTGACACCGGAAACAAATCCGCTTGTACGAAATCTATCACAACACCACGCTCGATAGCATTACGGCGGGCAACCGCCAGCGCCTCGGAAGAAATATCTGTTGCCGTTACATGCGCGCCGGCAATCATCTTTGCCAATGCAATAGCAATACACCCGGACCCGGTTCCAATATCCAGGATACGCACACAGGGAGTATCCGTATACAGAGAAATTACTTTTTCAACCAACAATTCCGTCTCAGGCCGGGGAACCAGGACCTCTGGTGCAACGGCAAACGGCATCCCCATAAATTCCGTCGTACCGATAATATACTGAAACGGCTCGCCGCGAAACCTGCGACGGAGAACACCGGCCATACGGCTTCCCGCGGCAGAGCCCAGCCGTCGGCCTTTTTGTACGTATAAGTCCGTTCTGCTGCAACCCAATATATCCGTCAATAAAAGTTCTGCTTCGTTCACAAACTATCCATTCTCCGCTTGGGCCTTAAGCAGCTTTTTCCGCAGCTGCTTTTATCAAAGCATCAGAAAGCTCTTCAAGATCACCGTTTAATACCGCTTCCAAACGATGAAGCGTAAAGTTTATCCTGTGATCGGTTACGCGCCGATCAGGATAATTATAGGTACGGATTTTTTCGCTGCGATCCCCCGTGCCAATCTGCGATTTTCTCTCCGCGGAAAGTTTCCTGGCGTCTTGTTCCTGCTTCTGGTCTAAAAGACGCGCGGCAAGGATTCTCATCGCCTTGGTCTTATTTTTACCCTGCGAGCGCTCATCCTGACAGGCAACTACAACACCACTGGGAATATGCGTAATACGCACTGCTGAATCAGTCTTCTGCATATGCTGTCCGCCAGGCCCGCTTGATCGGTACGTTTCGATTTTTAAATCCTTTGGCTCAATCACCAAATCCACTTCTTCAGGCTCAACCAAAATAGCAACCGTCACTGTCGAAGTGTGTATCCTCCCCTGCGCTTCAGTCTCCGGCACGCGTTGCACACGATGCACGCCGCTTTCAAATTTCAAACGCTTATAGGCATCTTTTCCGTGAACGCTAAAAGCAACCTCCTTAAAACCGCCGGCTTCATTGGAGTTTGAGCCCATCTCTTCAACATCCCAGCCCTTGTTATCAGCATACATCGTATACATCCGGTAAAGATCAGCGACAAAAAGCCCCGCCTCATCCCCGCCGGTGCCCGCACGGATTTCAACGATGATATCCTTATTCAAATCCGTATCTTCAACAGCCAGCGATTTTCTCAATGTTTCTTCAAGGCCCTGTGCGCGGCCGGTAAGCGCTTCACGCTCTTTCAGCACCATCTCCATAAACTCTGTATCATGTTTTTCACCAAGGACATGCTCAAGGTCATCGTGCTCCTTCAGAACTTTTTTGTATTCACGAAAAAGCAGCACGGGCTCCTCCAAATCAGCGAATTCTTTCGCTAATTTATTATAGCCTGTTTTATCGGCGATCACCTCAGCCTGACCAAGAAGGCCCTCTATCTCTTGATATCGAGCCTCAAACTTGGAGAGTTTTTCATATAATTCAAACATACGGATTATTTCTTATATTTCTTCAAGAATTTATCGACGCGACCTGCTGAATCGACAAATTTCTGTTTTCCGGTAAAAAATGGATGGCATTTCGAACAAACTTCTACACGGATATTTTGTTTTGTTGAACGGGTATGCATCGTATTGCCGCATGCACACACAATTACACAATCCTGATACTTGGGATGGATCTTGTCTTTCATTTCTTTCTCCTTATTATTAACGGTTTACGGTT
>DAONEO010000002.1:43099-93309 GCA_035403145.1 Candidatus Omnitrophota bacterium
ACGGTTTACGACTTACGGCTTGATTACCGAACACCGATAGCCGCTAACCCTTTCAATTTTCTACTTTTGATTCATACTATTCAAGAACTCTTCATTATTCTTTGTTTTTGCCAGTTTCTCAATCAAAAGCTCCATAGCTTCAACGTTATTAAGTTCATTCAAAACCTTACGCAATATCCAAACCCTCTGAAGAACTTCCGGCTTCAAAAGGAGCTCTTCATGTCTGGTATTGGAACGTTTGATTTCAATTGCCGGATAGATCCTCCTCTGGAAGAGATTACGGTCAAGCTGCACTTCCATATTACCGGTGCCTTTGAATTCTTCAAAAATAACATCATCCATACGGCTGCCGGTGTCAACCAAAGCAGTCGCGATAATCGTCAGACTTCCGCCATCTTCAACGGCGCGCGCGGCACCAAAGAAACGTTTTGGTTTTTGCAACGCATTTGAATCAATACCGCCAGAAAGCACTTTGCCGCTATGAGGAACAACCGAATTGTACGCGCGAGCCAAACGCGTAATACTATCCAAAAGGATTACAACATCCCGTTTATGCTCAACAAGGCGCTTGGCTTTCTCTAAAACCACTTCGGCGACCTGTACGTGACGTTCCGGCGGCTCGTCAAAGGTCGACGAAATAACCTCGCCCTTAACATGGCGCTGCATATCCGTAACTTCTTCCGGCCGCTCATCAATCAACAGAACAATCATCACGACTTCCGGATGATTTGTGGTAATGGCATTGGCCAATTTCTGCAACAACACGGTTTTGCCGCTATACGGAGGAGCCACGATCATACCACGCTGCCCTTTTCCAATAGGCGCCATAAGATCCATGATACGCATGGAAACTTCTTCGGGCTTGGTTTCAAGATTAAAGTGATCATGCGGATATACCGGCGTTAAATTATCAAAGAGCACTTTATCTTTAATATCATCGGGATTCTCAAAATTTACCGCTTCGACTTTTAAAAGGGCAAAATACTTTTCACCCTCTTTGGGGGGACGGATCTGCCCGGAAACAGTATCCCCTGTTTTTAAATCGAATTTCCGTATCTGCGAAGGCGAGATATAGATGTCATCCGGACACGGCAGATAATTATAGTTGGGCGAACGCAAAAATCCGAATCCTTCGGGTAAAATCTCCAAAACACCTTCCCCGAACATGAGCCCGTCCTTTTCTGCCTGAGCCTGCAGGATCTTAAAGATCATATCCTGTTTTCTAAGCCCGCTGGCACCATTCACATTTAAATCCTTAGCAAGCTTATTAAGCTCCGAGACTTTCATAAGTTTCATATTTCCGATATCTAACTTCTCCACAACTGCCTCCTTAGTTTTTCCACTTGTTTTTTTGTATTGCCTAATGATCCATTATTATCTATGACAAAATCAGCCAGGTGAATCTTTTCACGCAGCGGGATTTGAACCGTAATGCGCCTGATAATATCAGCCCTGGACAAAGATGTTCTTTTTCGAAGCCGTTTTATTTGCTGAGCGCGCGTTGTTTTCACGACGATAAGTTTATCGACCGATGCAAGCAAACCCGCTTCAATAAGCAGCGGAGCATCAATAACCACAAGTCGGGCTTTCGACAAGGCGGTTTTTCTGCGGATTAAACGAACAACCTCGGGAATTACAATCCGCTGCAAACGTTTCAACGACCGAAGGCTCTTAAAAACTACCGAACCCAAAACCTCACGATCAATGCCATGCCGTTTGCTAACAACACGCCGGCCGAAAACCTTAACGATTGCATCAAAAACAGGCGTGCCCGGCTTATAAACAGCGTGCGCAGTAGAATCCGCGTCAATAATTTCAACTCGCGGCCCTTTCAGAAATGCGGCGACCGTCGACTTTCCGGTACCAAAACTGCCCGTCAGCCCAACAACAAGTTTATTTGTTTTTAACCGCTTTTTCATAAAGCTTTACGTATGCTTTCGCAGATTCTTCCCAGGAATAATCACACTGCATCGCCCGGGTAACCAACGGACCCCATTTTTTAGTTTCGCCATACATCTGAAGTGCCTTGGTAATCGTCTTTACCAGCGTATCGGAAGAATACTCGTCAAAAATAAATCCGTTTTTCGTATTCACCGTATCAGCAAGACCGCCTGTCTTAAAAACAAGCGGAATAGCGCCGTATCGCAAACTAATAAGCTGTCCCAAACCGCACGGTTCATATTTCGAAGGCATAAGAAAGATATCGGATCCCGCATAAATCTTATGCGCAAGCACATCGTCAAATTTAATATTCAAGGAAATAACGCGCGGATATTTTTGGGTCATTTCGGTTAAAAGATCCTGATATTTAGCGTCCCCTGCGCCAAGAATCACCAGCTGCAATTTCATCCGGCATATTTTATCAACGGCTTCGGCAAGTATATCAAAACCCTTTTGCTCGGCAAGACGAGAAACAATGCCTAAAAGCGGAACATTTTTGATCACCGGGAGTTTACAATACTTCTGCAAATCAGCCTTATTGACCGCCTTATCTTTCATACTCGTAACCGAATAATTCTTGGCGATATGGCTATCGGTTTCCGGGCACCAAATTGAATAATCAATGCCGTTTAAAATACCAAAGAGGGCTGATTTACGTTTTTCCAAAACTCCCTCAAGCCCGAACCCGAACGCTTTTGTCTGGATCTCTTTGCTATACGTCGGGCTCACGGTATTGATGATGTCAGAAAAAACCAATCCACCTTTTAAAATATTGACTTTGTCATAAAATTCCAAGCCATCGACGCTAAAAAGACTCCAGTCAAGCCCGAGTTTCGGAAATTCATCTTTTAAAAAAAGCCCCTGGTATCCGATATTGTGAATTGTAAAAAGCGATTTTATATCTTTATAAAAAGGATCTGTAAAAAATTTCTTCTTTAAGAAAACGGGTATCAGTGCTGACTGCCAATCATGGCAATGAATAACCTGCGGTTTAAATTTAATTTCCTTCAAAAGCTCAAGAGAGCGGCAGCAAAAATACGCAAAACGGTCCAAATTGTCAGGGTAATCTCCGTTCTTGTCGCCATACAAAGTATCCCGGCCAAAATACACTTCGTTCTCAATAAAGTAAACTTTGATATTTTTTCCGGTAATTGAATACGAGATATCGTCACTCAAACGCTTGATGGGAACTTTTGAATTCTGGATTGTTTTATACCGGGGCATCACGATGATAACATCGTGTCCGAGCTCTTCTAATGCCAGAGGTAATGCTCCGGCGACATCGGCCAGTCCGCCTGTTTTTGCAAAAGGAACCACCTCACTTGCACACATGACGATTTTCATGCAACAGCCTCCTTTTTGATAAAAACTGCCCCAACAGTTATATGACAGGCAAACATCATGCCTCTGCCATACGTATGAAACACTCTATGAATGACTCGTGACCACAACGCCCGCATACTCCCCTGCCAAGGCTTTGGAAATAAAGCACCTGATTGCTGAATCGAAAAACATTTTCCGTCTGTCATAAATTGAAAATACTCTTCCATAAGAGTAACGTTCGAACGAAAAGCATATGTTCTAAAGAAATCGGGATTGAATCTCCAATAATCTTCGGGGTACCGGTGAATAGGCCACACGCTCGGAACGACAATAACACATGTCCCGCCAGGAATCAAAAGCCTCATCACATTATCAAGGACCACAAGAGGATTAAAAACATGCTCCAGCACATTCATCACAATAACAGTCCCAAAACGCTGCTGACCGAATACGGCGTCAACAGCGCCGCTATCTTCAAAATCAGCGATAAACGTTACTGCCGGACTAGGGCCACGATCGCTTCCACAATAACGTATGCCGGCCCCTTCAATAATCCCCTGCACATTATACCCTGCTATCCCTGCGCCGATTTCAAGGCAGGGAGACTTGATCAATCCCGCCTTCAGAATCCGTTTCACATAAACTATATCGGCATCAATCATTGGTCATACACCGTTCATTCCATATCCAGCCAATTCTTCCCTTTCAAAATATCTACCCGGATAGGCACGTTCAGTGAAACAACATGTTCCATACATTCTCTGATACAGGATACACACGACTCCAGCTCGCCAACCGGAACATCAAAAACAAGCTCATCATGAATTTGCATTGTCATCTGCGTCCTAAGATTCTTTTCTTTGAAATCCCGCGAGAGCTTAACCATCGCAAGCTTAATGAGATCACTCGCTGAACCTTGCACCGGCGTATTGACAGCCTGGCGCTCGGCAAATTGCCGGATGCTTTGGTTCTTATTGTTAATTTCGGGTATATATCGGCGTCTTCCTAAAATCGTCGTAACGAACCCCTGCTGCCGGACCTCTTCAATCTGTTTCTGAATATAGATACTGACACCGGGATACCGAAGGAAATACGCATCGATAAATTGTTGCGCTTGATGAGGAGAAATCCCCAGATCACGGGCAAGCCCATATGACGTAAGACCGTAAATTATACCGAAATTAACACGCTTGGCCACTGTACGCATCTGATCGGTAACATCAGATTCTTGAACGTCGTAAATACGAGCGGCGGTTGCTTTATGGATATCTTTATTTTGAAGAAAAGCCTTGGTTAAAGTTTCATCACCGGACAGATGCGCCAGAATCCGCAGTTCAATCTGAGAATAATCCGCAGCAATCAACCAGTGATTTTTGTCAGAAGCGATGATCGCCTGTCTGATCTTCCGGCCGATATCCGTGCGTACCGGAATATTCTGCAGGTTCGGGTCACTGGAACTCAAACGTCCGGTTTCTGTTCCTGTCTGATTAAAATGTGCGTGTAATCTGCCGGTTTTCTCCTCAACCATCGTTGGCAAGGTATCAATATACGTTGACTTGAGTTTTGTTAAATGCCGATACTCTAAAAGTAACGCGGGAAGTTCATGCTGGGAAGCCAACGTATTCAATACCTCTTCGTCTGTCGACGGACCAGTCTTGCTTTTTTTAATAACCGGCAGCTTTAATTTTTCAAAGAGAATTTCCCGCAGTTGTTTCGGTGAATTAATATTAAACTGTGTGCCGCTTACCGCATAAATTTGCTCAATACGTGTAATGAGCCGCTCTTCAACATCCCGTGAAAGTCTTCGAAAGGCATCCTGATCCAGGGTAATACCGGCAATCTCCATATCCGCCAGTATCCCGACCAACGGCATTTCAACTTCAACGAATAATTTATCAAGAGAAACTTCGGCTAATTTTTCCCGTAACAGCGGCACAAGTGCAATGATGATCCGCGCGCATCCGGCACTATCAAGCAAACCGGCTTCAACGGTTTTCTCCAAATACGTCCAGGCAATATCAGACAAATCATAGGATCCCGCCGCCGGATTCAATAAATACGCGGCAATCATCGTGTCAAATTCTATTCCCGCAAAATCAATCTCCTGTTCAGCCAACAGGCGCTTTATTCTTTTAAGATCATGGCCGATTTTTGGGACCGCAGGATCTTCTAAAAGTTTTTTAGCGCGCAATCCGATTTTCTCAAGACAAAAAACCTTATCCCCCCAGGCAAGCGTTATCGCGGGGAACCGCAAAAAACCTACCACAACCGGACCGGAGTGCGCGGTGTACTCCTCCATTGCAGCATCCTGTATCCGCACGTCAGGAGTTTCATCAATCTGCCGGGAATTATCAATCGGCAATTCTTTCAGGAATTTTTTAAATTCAAGCTCCCTGAACATATTTCGCAACCGGTCATAATCAGGTTCCCGGCGCGCCAACAGCTCTAAAGAAAAATCGACGGGGACATCAGACTTAAGACGGGTAAGTTTACAGTTACGCTCAATAGTATCGGCATGTGACTTAATCGTCTCACGCAATTTTTCCTGTTTGATTTCATCAACCCTGCGGACGACTTCACCGGCTGAACCAAAAGTCTGAATAAGCACCGCGGCGGTTTTTTCACCAACACCGCGCACACCGGGAATATTATCGGCAGTATCTCCCATAAGCGCGATAAAATCGGATATCTGCCCGGGAGTTACGCCAAAACGCTCTTGAACTTCTTTCTCATTATACGTGACACCCTCATCTTTATAGGGAGAAAAAACAACCGTTGAGGCATCGACCAACTGCAGCATATCTTTATCGGAGCTGATAACCGTTACCGCTAAACCAGCCGTATGCGCATGCCGTGAAAGCGTCGCGATAAGATCATCCGCTTCAAATCCTTCTTTTTCAAAGAGCGCTATACCATACGCGCGTATAATATCTTTCATGAACGGAATCTGGCTCGATAAACCGTCTGGCATCGGAGGCCGCTGCTGCTTATATTCAGCAAATTGTTCCGTACGGAACGATATACGCGAGACATCGAAACAAGCAGCCATATACGGCGGCGAAAAATTCTTCAGAATTTTCTGAAGCATCGTCACAAAACCGAAGACCGCATTCGTCGGCTGTCCTTTCGACGTCGTTAGCTGCCCTAACGCGTAAAAAGCACGGTAACAAAACGCCGTTGCGTCCAATAAGTAGAGTCTCTTTTCAGGCATTAATAGAATACATGGAGTTCGACAATGGGAGGAACTCGTACGTGGTGGTGCTATCGCGATTTTGACAACAGCGTACTCTGGAGCTTCTCAACAAATGCAGTGATCTCATCGTTAGAAGGATCCATGAGCTGCGCATCCACCGCCTGTTTCCAGGCAAGAACATATTCGCGCTTCAAGTAATTACGTTTGGCCTTTTCAAAATAATCCCGTGCAAGTGCCTTCTGGTCCCGGTTGAGAACAGCTTTCTTAGCAGAAACATCCTGCATAAGATTAACCACATCCTGTTCTTTTTCCAATTGAACGGGGTACGGCTGTTCGCCTAAAACAAGTTTTATATCAGCAAGTCGTTTCTGAGCTTTTGAAGTCCACGGATCATCAACCAACCCGTATTCAATACGTTTTTTCCAATAATACTCCGCTTGAGGCAAATCCCGTTTATTTTCGTAGAAAATCGCTAAATTTGAATACGCGCTCGCAAAAGCAGGGTCAACCTGCACAGCCTTTAAATAATTCTGTTCGGCCCTATCCGGTTCATCCATTCCTTCAAAAAGAACACCTAAATCGTTATAGGCAACCGCATACGATGGATCAAGCTCAACCGCCTTTTGGTAGAGCATCATTGCCTGATCAATATTACCGATATTCTGAAATTGTAAACCTTGCTGACGGTACATCCTGGCTTGTTGTTGCAATTCCGTGAGAAATTCCCGTCGATTAGAAGTTTGAGCCGGCTTCGTACGCGCAGGAGCCCGAGAAGCGACGCGCGGCGCTGGCCGCGGCTTTACTTCTTCAACCTGTGAACTCACAATATACCCGTGGTTAGCGTTTTTAAGATCATTTTCATCCGCAAACGCAAAGGAAACAAACCCTACAACACACAAGAAACTGCACAGGAAAATAATTGAATTATTTCGGGTAGGATTTTTCATTAGTATATGTCCTATTGTACACTGCTTCAATGTGTTACGTCAAGGAAAAAATTGCAATAAAAACTACAAATTAGTTCAAAGTGCAATGTTCAAAGTTCAATGCAAGTTCAGAGTTTTATAGTTCAAAACAAATAAATTAAGTTCTCTTTATCAAAAACAAGGCTTTGAACATTGAACCTTGAACTATGAACTACATAAGCGGATCCATCGCAAGCACCGGATGCTTCACTTTTTCCAAATACGCAATAAGCTCTTCGGACGTTGTGGCAACAGTTTCATCCGCAATACGATCCAATAAATCCGGCACCCCTTCTTCCCGGCACCGCTTCATTAATTTATCACGTAAAAGCTCTTTGAGCTCTTTGGGCATCCAAACTAAACGTTGCAACCCGCCCTCAGCTGCAATAAATTTCTTGCTAACCAAATAGAGTTTACCAACACCCAGGAAACCCGGTGTTTGCACGCCGCCACCGACAGAACCGGCCAATGTCGTAAAGGTCATACCCGACGGAGTGATCCCGGTGAAATCGCGATGCACCACCATAACACCGTTAACTTCGGGGATAATCGCCAAGATACATTCAAAGCATCCGCAGGATGATTGCGGCGAGTCCATCAGCGAATACATGCTGACGCGTTCAATCGTCTTGTTGGAACGATTGTAAAAAAAGTCGTTGATATTCTTCCATTGGCCGAGTTTGGCATCCAAGGAAGCACCTTTTACAACCGGTTGATTCGGCCCGGTCGGAGTAATTTCATACGAAGCTTTTCCATCCAACCAGGAATAAGCACCGCACAAACCAAGCCGCTCAGGCGTAATAATACACACATGGTTGGGAGCAAATGACTGGCACAAGAGACACGAATAAAATGTATCGACACTTTCATCGGTCATGCCTGCCAATCGTTCGTCGCGCTCATCATAGGCCTTCCGTGCATCGCGCAGTATCTTCTCAACCATTGCTTTATCCGTATAGATCTTGACCTGCACCTTATCAACGATAGCATCGTATTCCTGATGAAGCATAGCGTGAAGTATCAAACCGATATGATTCAGCCGAAAACCCTTTTGAAAAGCGTCTTTACTGATGCGAATCCAATTCATATCGCGCTGACCGACATGCATAATCCCCATCGCGTAATTCATAAAACGGTGAATCTGACGCTCCAGAATCGGCTCGAAATCTTTCTGCATCTTCCGTCCCGCAACTTCAACAACAAGCGCAAAGGGAAGCGATTGTGCCCCATCCGGAAGTTTTTCGATATCGGGCCCGATACATTCGATCTTCCCGTCTTCAACGCCGTTAAAATCTTTCATATGTAAATATTCGAATGCGATATTCCCTTTACCGCCGAATTCCACATATAACTGTTCACGCCGGACACGTTCTCCTTCAAAAGCAGCGGCGTAAGGAACGGGGACGGGGACATCCGTTACTTTAACTTTAAGGCCACGGACTTCAACGCATGTATTTGAAATACGGGCATAATCTTTTTCCGTTACCAGTGCCTCATACAAAGTAGTGTCTATTTTAGGTAATTGCGGAACATCCAAATCGGAAACAATGGGGAAGCCCATTCCTAAAACACCGAGGCCGGTCGCAACAATCACTGCATCCACATGACTCAACAAGATCACGAAAGCCGGAACTTTTTCTTTCGTATATGACAGGATTTCTTTCCATTGCCCTGCTTTTAAACCACCATACATAAGGGGTGCGCGCACCGCCCAGTTCACCGCGTAAATAGCCGAAAGATAATCGTCGCCGAGCGAAACAATATAATTTTCAAGCCCCATCTCGACTTTTTTATTTTCTAACTGCGAACGCAGCGTCTTGCCGTTAACGCTGCCGACTAAAAGGCTCACGATACTTTTGCCCTGCAGATCACGGACGAGTTTGACTGCCGCATCTTCATCATGGGCAGGCCCCAAAATAACAGCGATACCGGCAATACGCCCATCAACCAATTGGATACCCAATGCGCGAAGTAAGGTATCCGTCAAGAAACCGGCACATCCTTGATGCGGATGCCCTTTTGATACATATGAGATTGCCGCTAAAACCTCTTCGCATAGAAGAGCAGCAATACCTTTATTCAAAACACCGCCAAGCGCGGGAATATAGAATCCATTCGAAGCAGCTTTATTGGAATCCAGGGTTTCCGCTTCTTTAAGAATAGTCCGGCAGTCAGCAAGCGTATTAGCTTCAATTTTCAAAAACGCGTTGGCAAGAGGCAAATAATAGTTCGTCTCGGGGAAAGCCACGGGAGCAGAAACGCCCGCGGTTTGTATCGCTTTTTCTATCGCATCTTTTGTCGCCGCAAGGATCGCGGCAGACCCCGTGGTCCCTAAACCAATTAAGACTTCTGCTGACATAATGATTGGCTCCCTTCTAACTCGGTTAAAATTGTAGTAACGGCGAGCGCGCCTTCGGCACCGGCAACGGATGGATCTTTATTCACGACAGGCGACTGTTGGAAACACGCAACATTCCCGCACGCAAAAACCCGTTCATGATTCGTTCGCATAGAATTATCGACAACAACAAATCCCGATGCAAGCGCAATATCTGTTTCTTTTAAAAAATCCGTAGAGGCCAGGCGCGGGCCCGTGCAGACAACCAAGCTCGTTCCGATTGCTTTCCCATTGGATAATTTTATGGCTCGTAATTCAACGCCTTCACCGATGATTTCGGAGACGGTCAACGAATCAATCCATTCAACAAATTCATCCGCGGCAAAATCAACAGGCACAGGAGAAGCGATTATTCTTACCTCTTTTGACTTTGCGCGCAAAATCCCGGCAAGGCTTTTACAAAGCAACGGATCACCCATAAGGCATGCCGTATGAGTAATGTCAAGCCGCTGCTTTATCGCCTGGGCCGAACGAAGAGTGCCCCACGAGAAAACACCGTCTTTATTTTTACCTGGCACATCAGGCAAAGGAACTTTCGTGCCGGAAGCAATAACGCAGTAATCAAACGCCAGTTTTGCCCCGTCTTTAAGCGTCGCTCGCCGGCGTTTGGCATCAAGCCTAACCACTTCGCCGTCTTGTATAAGGGCGATTTTATTGCTCCGGTAAAAATCGTCTCCCGCGATAAAAAGTTCTTTCTCTTTTTTCGTCCCGGCAATATATTCCAACAAAAGTTCTTTTCGGTACGCACAAAACGGCTCCCCGGAAACAACCGTGATCTCATGGCCGCCCTTGTGTACCAACGCTGCAACTGCCGCATGCCCCGATGAAGAATTCCCGATAATAAGTATTTTTGCCATAGATATAATCCCTTATAACCCACTCGCCTCTAAAACATCCGGGATCGCGTTATGCAAACCGAGGGGCATTATATGTACTCCCTGACACATCGGCTTTAACGCGCGAATAAGGGCTGCGGCTATCTCGATTGACTGTGCCCGTTTATCGCCAGCCTGTTCCATCTGCGCGATAAGATTATCCGGAACCGTAATCCCGGCGACATGTTTGTTCATGTACCGGGCCATTGCCGCTGATTTCAATAAAATAATCCCTGCGATAACCGGCGTTTTAATATCGTGAATGGAATGGACGAACCGCTCAAACGAAGCAACATCAAAAACAGCCTGGGTCTGAAAAAATTGCGCTCCGGCATCGATCTTTTTTTTCATCTTCATAATTTGCAAAGAAACAGGCTCTGACCCCGGATTTACCACACCTCCCAGAAAAAACGACGGCGCCTTACCTTCCAGCTTATTCCCCCGCATATCAAACCCTTGTGAAAGCCTGACAGCAGCCTGCAAAAGCTGAACTGAATCCAGATCAAACACCGGTTTTGCATCAGGATGATCGCCCATCGACGGATGATCACCGGTAAGGACTAAAACATTCTCAATACCGAGCGCCGCTGCGCTTAAAAGATCGGACTGCAACGCCAAACGGTTACGGTCGCGGCACGTCAGTTGAAAAATTGGTTCTATGCCTTTTTGCTTTAAAAGAACTGACACGGCCAGCGAACCCAGGCGCATCACGGAACTTTGAAGATCCGTTACATTCATCGCGTCAATGCGCGAACGCAAAGATTCAGCCTCGGCTACGAGATGCGCTGTTTCAATACCTTTCGGAGGCCCTAATTCCGCCGTAACAACAAATTTTTTTGATTGTATTGTATCTTGAAAAGTCATATCTACCACTTTTTAAAAACAAAAAAAACCGCCAATGACATACAGAAAAAACCCACCAAATAATTCCACTTCATCCCCTCTTTCAAATAAAAGATGGAAAAAAAACAAAAAACAACCAGTGTAATAACTTCCTGAATGGTTTTAAGTTGCGCCGTGGAATATTGATAACTGCCGATACGATTTGCCGGTACCTGAAAACAATACTCAACGAGGGCAATGAGCCAACTCACAACAATGGCAATCCAGAGAGGCGAAGACCTGTATTTCAAATGCCCGTACCAGGCAAACGTCATAAAGATATTCGAAACAGTCAATAAAGCGATAGCTCTCATGGTTGTCGTTTACACGATAAAAGTACATTGCGCATAAGCATTGTTACCGTCAAGGGCCCGACGCCGCCGGGGACAGGAGTAATCCAGGCCGCGCGCTGTGCGGCAGCATCAAATTCAACATCTCCTACGATTGTATCATGCACACGGTTAATGCCGACATCAATAACAACGGCCCCTTCTTTTATCCACTCTCCCTTAATAAGTCCCGCCTTGCCAACCGCAACAATGAGGATTTCAGCGGTACGCACATGATCTGCAAGTTTTCCCGCCTTTGAAGTCCCGATATGACAAACCGTAACCGTCGCCAGTTTCTCAAGCAATAGAAGCGTTAATGGTTTTCCAACGATCTGACTATGCCCGACAATAACCACATCTTTCCCATATACGTGAACGCCGGTTTCCTTGATAAGCTCCATAACAGCGGCAGCGGTACACGGAACAAGCGCTGTTTTAGCACACAGGAACTGTCCGACATGAGCAGGATTCATACCTTCAACATCTTTTTCAGGGGCAATGGAACAGGATGCAATCTTTGCATCTAAATGGTTTGGTAACGGCATTTGAATAATAATGCCATTGACACTCTTGTCAGAATTAAGTTTTTCTATGCACGCGACAAGCTGCTCTTCAGTGGTTTCCTGCGGTAATTCTGTAAGCCGATACTCAATACCAAGAGACTCCGCGGTTTTCTCCTGTGATTTAACATAACTAGAGGCTCCGGCATTTGTGCCGACCATAACAGACGCCAAAACCGGCTTGCAGGACAAGCCAGCAATCTGCTGTTTGAGCCCTTCCTTCATACGCTCCGCAATCGGCCTACCCTCTAATAATTTTGCCAACCCGCTCCTCCGTTTTCTTGCGAATCGCGCTGACAACACGCGCTTTCTGTTTCAACTCTTTGTTCATGGCAACAGCACGTTTATAGTCACCGAGAAACTTGAGATTAACGGCGACAGTATACGAAGAACTGGCAAACGACGCTTCCAATAAAACCGCGGCAACCGCAACATCGCTGATAAGATTTTTATTCCCTTTCGTAACAAGGCTCCGGCATAATTGGATCCCGTCAAAACTCAACCGGCAGATCATGAACGGAATACGCAAAGCTTCGCGCATATTCTTACTTTGATACGCCACAACATCACGGTCAACCAAATTCATGAATTGTTCCCGTAACTTTTCAGAAACGATCAGCATCTTTCTAAGGTCATTGTCATAGCGTGCGTATGCGGATTTTCCGATCGTATAGCGGATCACCATACTGACAAGCGAAGCCCCCAAACAAGCGGTTAACGCGCTTGCCGAGCCTCCGCCGGGAGCTGCAATTTTCGCCGCTACATCAGCCGCGTATTTCCGTAAGGTTCGATTCTGATAATCAGCCATTGTGTCCCTCGTGAAGTTACGACAACCCCCGTATAGTACCGAAAGAATCGATATCAATGTTTTCGCCGCGCGGATGACTGGGCAGCCCCGGCATCGTCTGAATTGAACCGCATAAGGCGGTCAGAAAACCCGCTCCCGCATACGCCCGTATATCCCGCACCGGCACAATAAAACCGGAGGGCCTGCCTTTCAAAGATGCGTCATGCGAGAGTGAAAGCGGGGTTTTTGCCATACACACGGGAAGCCTCGACCAGCCGCGACGGGTATATTCTTCGATCTTCATCTCTGCTTCAGGACTATACGTCACCCCTGCAGCTCCATACATACGCCCGGCAATTGTTTCGATTTTTTCCCGTATCGAGCTCTCAAGCGGATACAAAAAGGAGAATTTCTTCTTTGACTCGGCTAATCCCGCCACGCTTTTTGCAAGCGCCACACCACCGCGCGAACCTTTCGCCCAAACCTCACTGACCTGACAATCATCGGCGCCAAATTGAAAGGCTTTCTTTCTGACAAATTCAATTTCTTCTTTGGTATCAGAAGAAAACTTATTAATAGCAACAACCGCCGGAATCCCAAACTGCTTCACATTTTCAATCTGCTTTGCCAAGTTCACAATCCCCTTCTCCAGAGCGGACATATTCTTAACACGCAAACAGGTTTCAAGAGGTTTCCCCGCGACAATGCTGCAAATTCCCGCATGAGCTTTCAATGCCCTCAAAGAACAAACAATAACCGCACAATCCGGTTTTAACCCACTGATACGGCATTTAATATCAAAAAATTTCTCCGCCCCGCATTCCGCGCCAAAACCGGCTTCCGTAACAACATAATCGGAAAACGCCAACGCGATCGTATCCTGGATAATAGAACTACTACCGTGCGCAATATTGGCGAACGGACCCGTATGCACAAAACAAGGCGTTCCTTCGATGGTCTGAATAAGATTCGGCTTTATGGCATCCTTAAGAAGAACACTCATAAGCCCCGCGACTTTAACATCTTCGGTCGTAACAGAATTACCGTGCGTATCCGATGCAAGAACAATTCTGCCTAAACGCCGCCGCAGATCTTTCATATCAGAAGCTAACGCAAGGATCGCCATGATCTCCGAGGCCGGTGTAATATCAAAACCGCTTTCCCGGGGAATCCCGTCTTTGGAAGAACCAAGGCCGATACGTACGTTGCGAAGCGCACGGTCTCCGATATCAACAATGCGGCGCCAATAAATACGGTTTTCATCAATTCCTAAAAGATTACCCCGGTATAATGCGTTATCCAGAAACGCCGCGGCAATGTTATGGGCCAGGCTCACGGCATGCGCATCCCCGGTAAAATGCAAATCAAAATCTTCCCGCGGTAAAACCTGAGAATATCCTCCACCACCGGCACTCCCCTTAATACCAAAAACCGGCCCCATCGAGGGCTGTCTAATACAAACGGAGGCACGTTTCCCAAGACGATTCAAGCTCATAGCCAGGCCGATCGTCGTAACGGTTTTGCCTTCTCCTAACGGCGTCGGTGTCATTGCAGTCACCAGGATATATTTACCTTGTTTACGCCCCTTACACCGGGAAAGAATATCCAGATCTATCTTGGCGATATAATCGCCATATCCGAACAAATACTTTGCGGCAATCGAGAGTTTTGCGGCGACTTTCTTAATTGAATTTTTTTTAATAGATTGTGCGATAGATACGTCTGAACGCATACAAACTCCTGCTAGAAAGACGGCAGTTCAAATGCATGGGGAATGATGTTTACAGCAAAATCTTTTTCAGATTGAAGAACACTCACAACGTCAAAACGCGCCTTTTTATCAAAAAACTTTTTTTCTTGCAGAAACGCAAGCGCGGTCTTTGCGATCTGCCGCTGTTTTGCGGCGTGCACCGATTCAGCAGGCATACCCCGGCGGACATTGGTACGTGTTTTTACTTCGATAAAACAAATAACATCCTTATCCAGAGCAATAATGTCGATTTCTCCAAGCCGCGTCCGGTAATTACGGGCAACAATGCGATACCCGCGTTTACGCAAAGCATCACAGGCAATATCTTCGCCAGATTTTCCGGTAAGAAGGTGATTGTTCGACACTACAAAAACGTTTTCCTGTGGATGTCAAGTACACCACGTTCAGAAATCGCATCCCGGTGTTTCTTTGTAGGATAGCCTTTATGCTGACTGAATCCATATCCCGGATACATGCGATCATATACAACCATCATACGATCCCGCGAAACTTTAGCCAAGATTGAAGCGCAGGCAATGGAAAGTGAACACCCATCCCCCCGAACTATCGGAGTACACGGATACGGCGTATCAAACCGCGCGTTACCATCGACAATAACATGCATGCGCCGCGATGTATCAAGCTTATTACGCACGACTAATTCGGTAACCGCCTGTGACATGGCAACTTTAGTTGCCTCTAGAATATTGATCCGATCGATTATTTTTTCATTCACAACGCCCAGCCCGTAGAAAGACTTGGCGATAATTTCATCAAAGGCGCGTTCCCTTTGAAGAGCGGTCAACTTTTTTGAATCATCTATGCGATTGAAAAAATCGGTATCGGTAAGGAAACACGCACCCGCAACCACCGGACCAGCCAACGGCCCCCGGCCTGCTTCATCAACGCCGATGATTACGTCAAAGCCTTGGGTATGAAGACTATGCTCAATAGAAAGCACTATTCGTTAGGCAGCTTTTGGTTCTTGATTTTGTTCTTGTTTTGGTTCAACCGCCGTTCTTTCTTCGATCTTAGTAGCGCGTTTACCTATTTTGCTGCGCAGATAATACAATTTTGCACGGTGTACTTTCCCCTGTCTCAAAAGCTCGATACGCTCGATAGAAGGCGAATGGAGTATAAATACACGTTCAATTCCCTCGCCGTAAGAAACCTTACGCACGGTAAACGTCGCCTTAATGCCGTTTCCCGTCTTTGCGATAACAACCCCTTCAAAAGGGTGCAGGCGGAATTTATTATCGCCTTCAGGAATCTTGGTTAAAACTTTAACCGTATCTCCCACGCCGAATTCCGGGACATTACGGGTAGCTTGCTGAGACTCAACTAATTTGATCTTATCCATTGCGTATTTCTCCTTTTTTCCGTTTCGTAAGAAGATCTGGTCTTCTTGATTGTGTGCGTTCGATTGATTGCTGTTTGCGCCATGCCTCTATTTTGGTGTGGTCTCCCGAAACGAGGACCGCAGGGACTTTCCACCCCCTAAAATCTGCAGGGCGCGTGTACTGCGGATATTCTAATAGATTACCTTCAAATGACTCAAAATTCAAGGAATTTTTATCGCCGAGGACCCCCGGAATAAGCCGTACAACCGCGTCAACAACAACCATCGCAGGCAACTCGCCTCCCGTCAACACGTAGTCCCCGATAGAAAGCTCTTCATCGACGATATTCTCACGCACCCGCTCATCAATCCCTTCATAATGGCCGCAAATAAAGATTAACTGTTTTTCTTTGGCAAGCCGTTTGGCGCATTTCTGGTCAAACTTTTTTCCTTGCGGAGAGAGCACAATAACCTTGCAGGACTTAGACTTATGTTTTTTGATCGTTTCAACGCAGCGGACAATCGGTTCCACAGCCATTACCATGCCTGCCCCCCCGCCAAAAGGCCGGTCATCAACTTTTCGATGTTTATCAAGCGTATAATCACGCACATTATGCACGTGTATAATAACCTTTTTTTTCTCTTGTGCGCGCTTCATAATTGACTCATGCAGCGCGGCTTTGCACATGTCGGGGAATATAGTAAGGATATCAATCCGCATCGGCATAGTAACCCTCATTCCCATCATTATTATACTGCGCCAAAAACGTATTTTTAAACTCCCTGAATCGAGATTCTGCGATAGACGTACGGACGCGCTCCATAAAAGAAATGAAAAAGTGAATATTATGCAGCGAGACAAGCCGCAGACCAAGAATTTCTTCCGTATTAAATAAATGCCTCAGATACGACCGGGAAAAATTTTTACAGGCGTAACAATCGCAATTCGGATCCAGGGGCGTAAAATCTTCGATATACGGCGCATTCCGGATGGTGATTTTACCGACGCTGGTAAATGCAGTTCCATTCCGGCCGTAACGCGTGGGAATAACACAATCAAACATATCCATGCCATTTTCCACCGCTTCAAGAATATCAGCGGGCATTCCAACACCCATTAAATAGTGCGCTTTATCCGGCGGCAAAAACTGCGCCGTATGAGCGGTTATACTATGGCGCAGATGCGTTGGTTCGCCGACAGAAACCCCACCGATAGCAAAGCCGTCAAAATCCATTTCAATTAAACGCTCAGCGCACTCCTTGCGCAAATCTTCATAGGTCGCTCCCTGCACAATACAGAATAAAAGCTGCCGCTTTGCCGGCGGAATATCCGACTGATATCTCATCGCTTCCCGTGAGCGCCTCGCCCAATCAATGGTACGCCTCATCGCAGTTTCCGCGTGATCCCGGGAACACGGGTAATGCGCGCATTCATCTAACGGCATCATAATATCGCTCCCCAGGTCACGTTGAATCTGAACCACCGATTCCGGGGTCAAAAAATGTTTAAACCCGTCGATATGCGATTGAAAACGGACGCCTTCATCGGAAATCTTACGTAAAAGCGCCAAACTGAATATTTGATACCCGCCGCTATCGGTAAGAATCGGTTTCTGCCAGGACATAAAATTATGCAATCCGCCGGCTTTTCTGATCACATCCATTCCCGGACGCAAAAGCAAGTGATAGGCATTCGCAAGAATGATTGCGGCACCGCTATCTTCCAAATCCCGCGGCGACAACGCTTTCACCGTCGCCTGCGTGCCAACCGGCATGAAACAAGGCGTTTCAATTTCGCCATGCAGCGTCGATAATTTCCCGAGCCGTGCTTTAGTATTCGGATCAGTGTGCACAAGAGTAAACATTTTAAAGTATCACCATAGCGTCGCCATAACTGTAAAATCTATATTCTTTTTGTATTGCTTCCGCATACGCGCGCTTCATAAGCTCAACTCCGGCAAAAGCGCAGACAAGCATAAACAACGTCGTCTGAGGCAAATGAAAATTCGTCAATAAACAATCAACAAGTTGAAAACGGTACCCCGGGTACATAAAAATGTTTGTTAAACCTTCGTCTTTGCCCTGCGCCAATGTCTCAAGGCAGCGGCAACTGGTAGTCCCAACCGCAAAAACCCGGCCGCCTGTTTTTTTTGTTGCTTCAATTTTATTTTTTGCCGCAGCACTCACGAAAAATTCTTCATAATCCATCTGGTGTTGCCTGATATCCTGGACCTTCACCGGATTAAACGTCCCCAACCCCACATGAAGCGTCACATACACAACTGCCGTACCAGCCAAACTGATTTCACGAAGGTTCTTTTCCGTAAAATGCAAACCCGCGGTCGGTGCAGCAACAGCGCCGTCATGAGCCGCATAGACCGTCTGATAATAATCGGCATCAAGCGGCTCGCACGCACGCTTAATATACGGCGGCAAAGGAATCAAACCATGGCGATAAACAGATTGCGCGTCATCTGTCAAGAAACGGATTTCCCTGCGACCTTCAATAATGGCGCGCAAGCTACCGTTATCAAAACTGATCTCTTCCCCCGTTTTAAGTCGCCCCGGCTTTAAAAGAGCGCTAAATCGTGCGTTGCCCTCATGCTTCAAAAGGAATGCTTCAACCTGGCCTCCCGTTTTACGCGTACCTTTTAAACGGCATGGCACAACTTTTGTGTCATTGAGTACCAAAATATCATTCGGTTTCAGATACGTACTAATTTCCGAAAAAATCCTGTGTTCAATAGATCCCGTTGCCCGATTAACCACCATAAGCCGCGCATTATCACGAGCAACAAGAGGATATTGCGCAATACGTTCTTTAGGCAGATAATAATCGAAATCGGAAAGTTTCATAGTACGGAGATTTCTGACTCCGGATAATAGAAGGAAAGGATATCACGATAGGTTTTGCCTTCTTTTGCCATAAAATAACCGCCCCATTGGCACATGCCCACGCCATGCCCCCAGCCTGTACCTTCAAAAACCACATCATCATCAACGACTTTCACGTCGAATTTCGTACTGCGTATACTATTAGCACCCACATATTGCCGGAAATCCTTTGCGGGAATAGTCTTTATCTCCTGCGCGGCAGTAATTGTCATATCAATAACGCGCCCTGATTCATCATAGCCATTGGCTGCAATATCCTTAATCTTCTTTATCTTAAAACCGGCACCGGCTAATTTTTCCTCAATTTCACGTATCGAGAGAACCGCATGCCAGGCATAATGAGGGGAATTTTTACAGTAATGGCACACCACTCCTTTTAAAGGGACAAGCGCGGTATTCCACAAACGTACCGCATCTTCAGTTCTTCCGCCGCAAGCGGCATGAAAATATGCCGGAAATATTTTACCCTGATATTTAAGCACCTGTCCTTTTGTTTCATCAACAGCTCTATTCGTACGATACCGCTCTGACGTCAACCCGCCGTAAACCTGTGAAAGCACATCATTGGTAACATCAAAAGCTTTCCCCGCTTTTTGCTCAGCTTGATATACCGCGTACGTCCGGCAAACAATAGCCTGAGCCTTTAGAATTTCCGCCGGCCAATAATGAGACGCCTCATGATACAAGATACCTTTAATATAATCCTCAAGATTCACCGTATTGATAACCAACAGTCCGCCCTTCGGACGCCGGACCAATTCAATAGTATCGCGGAACATCCGGCCGTTAATACTGAGGCCGAATAATTGCTGCGCTTCAATGCAAACTCTTTCCGTCGGACAACGGATACCCCCGATAATGATCCCATCAGGATACGTTGTTGCGGTAGCGTTAATATGAGTACCCTCATACAGGATTTTCTTGGTTTGACTATCCACAATCGTATAGGGCCCGCGTATCCGGATATTGAGCGAAAACACGTTATCCTCAATAGCAACGCGAATAGTGGAAACATCCTGTGCGAAACTAGCCGCGCACGAAATAATCGCCAACCCGGCCGCCGCAATTACTATCCGGATAGTCTTCATCTTCGGGAAAATAACCATATGATCAGTGAGATAATCGCGCTTGCAACAAGACACGTACCAAGCGGAAAATAAAAAGTAACGCTATCCTTTTTAATAACGATGTCGCCCGGTACCGTACCGATATGTAAAATCGTATGCACCGCCAGGACAAAAATCCCGATAACAACAAAACCTATCCCGAGCACAATAAGCGTTTTTCCCAGCGCGTGTAATTCCATTTCATAAACCTATTTCTTTTTCTTTGCCATCGCCCGCTCGCGTTCCGAATAAACACATCCGCAGTATTTCTGGCAATAGATGCCCGCCTTTTTTGCCTGATCGTGAGCTTTGCGAAAGCCAGGGCGGAAATCCTCAAAATAGAACAAAACACCCTGCTCTTCAGCTGCCAGGTTTCCCACCTGCTTAATAACTTCAATATCCTGGTAGGGGCTTACCAGAAGTGTAGTCGTAAAAGCAGTAAATCCATTTTCTCTGGCATAGCGCGCGGTCTGTGACAAGCGCAGTTTCCAGCAATACGCGCATCGTGCGGGGAACCCGAGACTTTCAGGAACAGTACGAAAAAAAATATCCGGGTCATATTCCGGAAAGGCTACAGGAACCTGCTGGCCTTTACCATATTCTTCAACAGCCTGCCGTCTCAGATTGAATTCAGGCGCCGGATGTATATTCGGGTTATAGAAAAACCCCGAAACATCGAATCCATCCTGACGCAAACGTTCCAACGGATAAATCATACACGGAGCGCAACAAGTATGCAGCAATAATTTCTTCATAAAAATTCGCTTTTCGGCATGCGGTATACGGTTATCGGTTAAGGGCCTCAATAAACCCGGCGATCCAAAAACCACGAACCGTTAACCGGCATTTTTTGCTGCCCGGTACATAACAACATTCGCCTTTTCAAGCGTTATCAGCCCCTCGGAAACCATCTCATCAAGAAACGGCAAAAACGCGCTGATTTTCTCTTCGCTATCAACAATTTCAATAATAATAGGCAGATCCTGGGACAATTCCAGTAATTTCGTCGTATGCATATGGCTTTTACAGCCAAACCCCATGCAACCTTTTACCACCGTCGCACCAGCCAATTCCTGTTTACGGGCCAAAAGAACAATCTCTTCATACAGCGGTTTTCCCTTCCATTTATCCGCTTCTCCGATAAAAATTCTCAACAACTTTCCGTCAGCAGGAATTTTCATGTCAATCTCCCGTTTACATTACTTTACCAAGCCACATCCCGATGCGAAAAAGGATAAATCCGGCTGCAACACTCACCATTACATTCATAAAAGCGCGAAACGTCTCTCCATCACGTATCAAATACGACGTTTCCAGGATAAATGTAGAAAATGTCGTAAATGCTCCGCAAAAGCCGATCATTAAAAGCATGCGGGCGTTTGTACCCAGTAAAAACTTCTCTTCGGCAAGACTGGCAAAAATTCCCACCAGAAAACAACCGCTCAAATTCACCGCAAGCGTTCCGAAAGGAAACTGCGCTCCACAGGCCCTATTAACCGCAAGTGCCAAGCCATAGCGCGCCACTGTTCCCGCCGCTCCTCCGATAATAAGATTTAAGAAAGTTATCATAATAGTAACCAATAGTCCGGGTCACCGAGTCACAAGAGCACACGTCACAAGTTTGAATTCCGCCGGTGGCGGATAGCTGATCTTTAAAACGTCAGTCATCCTAAGAATCTTTTTTGCTTCAGGCGGTCAAAGAATATACATTAAGCCACTTCAAACATTCGCCAATAAGAAACCTATGGAGCGGGTGGCTTGGCTGTTTCGAGCAGGGCGTGGGAGGCCGCGAGCGGGCATGGATCGCCCGCAGAATACTTCCAGCGAGAGCGAGCGAGACGACCACGAGCGAAGATTTTCCACGCCGGGAAAAATCAAGCGTCCCTGCGCGAAATTACCAAGCCAGGACCCGCTCAAATCGCTATAAGAAAAGTTCTTCTTCTCGCTTTTTTCCTACGACGCCGCAATGCTGACGCGCCAATTTTGTAACCGCTCTGCCTCGGGATGTGCGTTTCAGGAATCCGCACTTCAATAAATACGGCTCAACCGTATCGACGATTGTATCGACTTCCTCATTCAAACTTGCTGCTATTGCTTCAACGCCGACCGGTCCGCCGTCATAAACTCCGATAATAGTCTGTAGAACCCTGCGATCAAGTTCATCAAGGCCTGCCTGATCAATCTTCAGTTCGTTTAATGCCTGAATCGCAACTTCGCGGGAGACTTCCGTATGCTTGCCAACCTGCGCATAATCGCGAACACGTTTTAAAAGACGGTTTGCCACACGCGGTGTCCCGCGGGCACGACGGGCAATTTCATTGGCGGCATCAAGCGTAATCCTGATCCCCAATATTTGAGCTGAATGCATAATAATTGAGGCCAGTTCCTTGGCCTCATAAAAATCAAGATGGTAAAAAATACCGAAGCGGCCGCGTAACGGTGAAGCCAGCAATCCTGAACGAGTTGTCGCTCCGACCAACGTAAAAGGCTTGAGGTTAAATTTAATAGTCTTGGCGTACGGCCCTTTATCAATGACAAAATCAATCTGATAATCCTCCATTGCCGGATACAAAAATTCTTCCACAACTTTCGAGAGACGATGAATCTCGTCGATAAAAAGGATATCCCCTTTTTCCAGGTTGGTAAGAATCCCGATCAGGTCACCCGCTTTGTCGATCGCAGGCCCGGACGTAGCAGTTATCTTTGTTCCCATTTCATGGGCAATAATATGCGCCAGCGAAGTCTTTCCTAATCCCGGAGGGCCGGATAACAGGATATGCTCTAAATGCTCATTCCGTTCTTTTGCAGCCTCAATACAAACCTTCAGATTTTTGATAGCGTCATGCTGGCCGGTAAATTCAGAGAGTTTTGTAGGGCGAAGCGAAAGACTTAAAACAACATCATCGTCGTTTTCTTGTTTTGCCTGAATAAGCCGCGCCACAGGGTCATCGCCGACAGCAGGAAGACTCGGATCAGAGGCTTTCAGGAGTTTGCGTCTGGTCTCTTCTTTCATAGGGGATAATATTGTTCTGGTTCCGGCAAACTTCGATTTCCTGGAAAGCGCCCTTTTGAATAGCAACCACTTCTTTCATACGGATGAGTTCCAAAATACCCAAAAAAGTAACAACGATTTCGATCTTATTCTTGGCCTTTGAAAATAGCTCGGATAATTTAACCGCGGGTTGCACCAACAAGAAATGCAATATCTGATGGACTTTATCTTCCACGGTAAACTCATCCTTAATAACTTCATAAAAGACTTCTTTCGGAATCTCTTCAAGCGCTTTTGAAAAAGCGTTAATGAGGTCGAAGAGACTCGCTTCAAAATACACTTCATTCGTACGGGGTGTTTCTTTTTTCTCGGGCGCCGGCTGGCGCTTGAAAATCTCACTTTGCGCGGCTTCCCGCTGCCGCAAAGTTTCAGCGATTTCCTTGAACTTCTCGTATTCAAGAAGGCGCCGCACTAATTCAGCGCGCGGGTCCTCTTCCTCAGTTGCAGACAACGGGGTTTCTTCCGGCGGCAAAAGCATTTTCGACTTTATCTGCATCAGCGTTGCCGCCATTACCAAGAACTCTCCGGCAACATTTAAATCCAGGAGCCGCATCAATTCAATATACTTAAGATATTGTTCAGTAACCGCAGCAATAGGAATATCATAAATATTCAGATGATCTTTTTTGACCAAATACAACAAAAGATCAAGGGGGCCTTCGAAGAGTTCAAGTTTGACTTTATAGCTCATAGATGCATGGCCTCCCGTGCTTCCGCAACCGTCTGAGAAGCAGAGGCGACCGCTTTTTCTCTCCCTGTTGCAAGAATCTTCTCAACCCGCTTCGTATCACGGGCAAATTCTTCGCGTTTTGCATGAAATGGCGCTAATTTTTCAATGAGACCCGCGGCGCAGCGCTTCTTACATTCTGTACACCCAATCTTTGCATTCGTGCACCAATCACGCACGTCTGCCCCCATCTCCGTTAGAAAAGTACCATAATAGGCAAAAACATTGCACACATCCGGGTGTCCGGGATCAGCCAATTTAATACGCTGCGGATCCGTGATCATCATGGAAACTTTTTTACGTATTTCATCGTCGGAATCGGACAAATTTATCGCGTTATTATAACTCTTGCTCATTTTCCTGCCGTCAATCCCTAATAAACGCGGTGTTCGCGTAAGGATTGCTTCCGGCTCGGGAAACATATCAGTCGTATACATGCTGTTAAAACGGCGGACAATTTCACGCGTTAACTCAAGATGAGGCAACTGATCTTCTCCTACAGGAACCTTATGCGCCTTATACAGCATAATATCAGCAGCCTGTAGAACCGGATATCCCAAGAAAGCATACGTGTTTAAATCGCGCGTCGTCACTTCACGGAGCTGCTCTTTATACGTAGGACAACGTTCAAGCCATCCCAAAGGCGTCAAACAGGAAAAAATCATGGATAACTCAAGATGCTGCGGCACATCCGATTGCACAAAGAGAGTTGATTTTTCTGGATCGATCCCCGCAGCGAGGAAATCAACAACATTATCAATACCGGCTTCCCGCATAGCCTTCGGGTTCTCGTATTCACCCATCAACGCGTGCCAATCAGCGACCATAAAATAGCAATCATAGGTCTCTTGCAGTTTCACCCAATTATCCAAAGCACCAACCAAATGCCCGAGATGAAGTTTTCCCGTCGGCCGCATGCCGCTTAGTATACGTTGCTGCATATATTACTATCCTTTTCTACTCTGGGTCAATGGTCTATGGCTTATAGCCTATTTACTCTAACTTCCGAAGGATCTTCTGAACTTCATGCGCCTCGATGACATCGCCTTCCTGAATATCATCATGGCCGTGCAAGGAGATACCGCATTCAAACCCTTCCTGCACGTCTTTGACATCATCCTTAAAACGTTTTAACGAAGAGATCGTTCCTTCCCAGACCGACGTCCCATTACGCAAGAGCACAACCGGCGCGTTTCTGGTAATCTTTCCTTTCGAAACCATACACCCGGCAATAGTTCCTCCCCGGGAAAGGCGAAAGACTTTTTTTACATCAACCCGGCCTAAGAAAATCTTCTTCAGTTTCGGTTCCAGCATCCCTTCAACCGCCGCTTTAATATCATTGGCCAACTCGTAAATAATATTGTAAATTTTGACGTCAACGCCTTCTTTATTGATCAGCTCTTTGGCCAAATCATCAGCCTCGACATTAAACCCGAGGATAAGCGCATTAGAAGCGACCGCCAAAATTACGTCGGAAGAATTGATATTACCGACCCCCTCATGAATAATTTCAATCTTAACTTCCGAGATATTAAGCTTCTCAATGGTATCTTTAATCGCCTCAAGAGATCCCTGTACGTCTGACTTAACGATAAGCTTAAGTTCTTTGATCTTACCCGTGAGGATTTGATTATGCAAATCCTCCAGGCTCACACGCTTGAAACTCTTCATTGATTCCTGACGATCAAACTCCTGGCGTTTTTCCACGATTTCTTTGGCAAGTTTTTCATCTTCAATCACATAAAAAACTTCACCGGCCTGAGGAACTCCGTTAAGTCCGAGTACTTCCACAGGAAACGCAGGTCCCGCCGTTTTTACATGCTGCCCCACATAATTAAACATGGCGCGAATCCTGCCATATGTCGAGCCGACCACAATAGTATCCCCCAATGCCAAAGTACCATTTTGCACCAAAAGCGTCGCAACTGTCCCTCTGCCCTTGCTCATCTTTGCCTCGACAACAACACCTTTGGCGATCTTATTGGGGTTAGCCTTAAGCTCAAGCATCTGCGCTTCAAGAATGAGCATCTCAAGCAGATCATCAATCCCCTGTCCGGTCTTTGCTGAAACCGGCACCATGATTGTTTTGCCGCCCCAGTCCTCTGACATTAAACCAAGCTGGCTCAACTGTTTCTTCACAATATCAACGTTAGCCCCCGGCTTATCAATTTTGTTCAGGGCAACCACGATAGTTACGCCGGCTGCCTTAGCATGGTCAATTGCTTCTTTCGTCTGAGGCATCACGCCGTCATCTGCGGCAACCACTAAAACAACAATATCGGTCAAACTTGCTCCGCGGGCACGCATTGCGGTAAACGCCTCATGGCCCGGCGTATCCAAAAACGTAATAACCCCGTGCGGCAGGCGAACAAGATAGGCGCCGATATGCTGTGTTATGCCGCCATGTTCACCTTCGGCAACCTTTGTCTTACGAATAGCATCCAAGAGCGATGTCTTTCCATGATCAACATGCCCCATAAAAGTGACAATCGGTGGACGCGGTTTCAAATCCTCCGGCTTATCCGATTCATCATGATGCGCAATAACAGACTCTTCCTGGGTAACCGCTTTCTTAATGGTAAAACCAAATTTTTGGCAAACAACCTGCACCTGCTGCTCATCAAGGACCTGGTTAATGCTTGTCATAATGCGCATATCCATCAGCGCTTTAATTAAGGCAGAGGGTTTCTCCTGCATCTTAACTGAAAGATCCTTTAACGTAATTGGAAGTGTTAATTCAAGCTCGCGGAAGACCAACGGAGCTATGACAACAGGTTTGGACTCAACAACCGGAACAGTCGCTTGTTTTTGAACAGGCGGAACCGGATGTTTTTTTACTACCGGCGGCTGTGGAATGACCGGTTTTGCTGGAGCAACAGGCGGTTTCATTGGGCTAGCCGGAATAATCGCAGGTTTTTGAACAGGTACGACAGGAGCATGCGATACCCGGATCTGATCATCAGGCCTGGTATAGACAACCGACGCAGCGGGTTTTGGAGTAACAACCGGTTTTTCAATACCGGGAGCCGCAAGCTTAACACCCTCTGTGGTTGGAACAGCGGCATGATGCTTAACCTCGGTAACCGGCTTTATATGTGCCACCGGCTCTGATTTAAAAACGTGTTCCTTAGTCTTTTCGGCAGTTTTATGAACCACCTTAGGAGCGGAAGCAGTCTTGGGATGAACGGCCTTTTTAACAAGCGGCTTTTCATGCGCAGGTTTAGCTGTTTTCTTTACTGCCGGTTTTTTTACTGCCGGCTTTACCGCACTTTTTTTCTTTCCATCGTCTTTCTTGGTCGAAACTTTCTCTGTTTTCTTTACCATAGGAATCCTTTTACATTTATGCGATGAGTTTTCTCGCAGACTCGATTAATTTCTGTGCTTTCTTTTCCCCAATACCTTTTATCGCAGTCAGTTCTTCGATACCGGCATTGGCGATACGTTCAACGGTTGTAAATTCCGTTTTTTGGAGAAGTTCAAGCGTTTTGTCACCAACTCCTTCAAGCTGTTCAATACTAACCTTCTCGTGCGAAGATGCCGCATCGTGTGCAACCTCTTCTCCTGGTTGTTCTCCTTCTGCAGGTTTTCCCTCTTCCGCAGTTTTCCCGATACCTCCCAACATTTCTGCCGCAGCCTGGGATTTTGTGCGAATATCAAGTTCCCAACTGATCAGTTTCGAAGCAAGCCGGACATTCTGCCCATGTTTTCCGATAGCAAGCGACAACTGATCATCATCAACCAAGACTGTTGCCTTCTGGCTTTCTTTTTCAAGTTTTATTTCACTGACCTTGGCAGGAGAAAGAGCATTTTTGATATACTCCTTAATATCATCATTATAGCGCACAATATCAATCTTTTCTCCTTGTAATTCATTAACAATATTTCTGACGCGGTTCCCCCGCATGCCGACACAGGCGCCCACTGAATCGACTTTTTCGTTCTTTGACCAGACAGCGATCTTGGTACGCTCTCCCGGAAGACGCGCTATAGACTTGATTTCAACAATCCCTTCGAATATCTCAGGAACTTCCAGCTCAAAAAGTTTTTTTACTAAATTCGGATGCGCACGGGAAAGAATAATCTGCGGGCCTTTGGTCTCTTTCTTTACTTCAGCCACATACGCCCGAATACGATGTCCCTGTTTGAATTCTTCCTTGCCCGACTGTTCACGTTTCGGCAAAATCCCTTCGGCTTTTCCCAATAAGTCAACGATGATATTGCCTTTATCAAAACGATATACCGTCCCGGAAACAATTTCTCCGACGCGGCTCTGGAAATCGGTAAAAACAACATCTTTTTCCGCTTCTCTGATCTTTTGAATAATAACTTGACGCGCTGTGGAAGCGGCAATGCGGCCAAAATCAATCGAGGTAATTTCCTCGTCATTCTTGAAAGCATGCACTTTGCCGGTCAAGCGATCAAGCTGTACACGCAACTCTTCTTCAGGTTTCACGTCAATGACTTTGCGCGCAGCACTTAACAGTGCGGCTTCAACCGCCTCAACAAGAACTTCTTTTTTAATACCTTTTTCACGTTCAATCTGATCAAGTATGGATAACAATTCATGACTCATAGTTCTCTCCGTTTTACTTCGTACGCATTCAAACCAACAATTCGTATCGTGCTTTGTTAATAAAAGATAGGGCAATCGCAAGCTCCTGCCCGTCGACGGCAATATACACATGCGAATCGTCAACGCGCAAAACCTGCCCTGCCCATTCCAATTTTCCGTTTACTTTTTCACTCAAAAAAAACCGCACCGCCTTGCTTATGGCACGGGTAAAATCAGCTTTTGTTTTAAGCGGCCTGTCAATTCCCGGAGATGAAACCTCAACGACATAGGAACCGGCGAATAAATCAACCGTATCGAGCGCTTCACAGATCTGCCGATTCAGGTTGCCGCATTCTTCAAGAGTGATGCCGCCTCCCGGCTTATCCACAAAAAGGGTTACCGTAGTCCTCCCTGCAACATTAGAAATACGTGCATCAACCAATTCAACGCCGATCGAATTCAGTATTGGCGCGCTTAACTCGTGTATCCGTTCAACCTGCGATTGAATATCCATAGCAAACTCCTATAAACTATTCTTTAAAAAACCGGCTACTTCACCTTTTTCAACAAGCGTTACTTTTTTATCGGCGCGGGTTTTCACCTCGATCTTACCCTGTTCAAGATTTTTTTTGCCAAGGACCACAATAAGCGGCACGCCGATCAACTCAGCATCCTTGAATTTAACTCCGGCGCGCTCATCACGGTCATCCATCAAAACGCCGATACCCGCCGCGTCTAATCCGTCATGGATACGTGTTGCTTCCTGCATAAGATGAGAGTCAGCGACATCAAGAGGCACAATCTCTACCTGATACGGCGCCACTTCTTTCGGCCAGACAATCCCAGAATCATCATTATTCTGCTCGATAATAGCTGCGATAAGACGAGAAACACCAATCCCGTAACAACCCATAATAATCGGTTGCTGCTTACCTGCCTGATCAATAAAATGAGCCCCTAATGCAGCGGTATATTTGGTACCCAGCTGAAAAATATGCCCGACCTCAAGCACATTGATCTTTTTCATCGGAGTAGAACAAGCCGGGCACAATGGTTCATTCCCTTCCGTAAAACTTACTGCTTTCTTACATGCAAGACAGCGAAACGCGGCATCCTCGCCGCTTTCGCACGGGACCATAAATTCATGTGAAACTTTTCCTCCCATAACGCCCGAATCAGCTTCAAGGGCAAGGCAATCCAATCCGCACCGCTGAAAAATCCTGGTATAGGCTTCATGCATAGCGCGGTAATTTTTCTCAAGGCCGGCCTGATCCCGGTCAAAACTATACGCATCTTTCATAATAAACTCACAGGCGCGGACAATGCCGAACCGCGGACGCATCTCATCGCGAAATTTTGTTTGGATCTGATATACAACAACCGGCAATTGTTTGTAGCTGGAAACGTGCGTCCTGATAAGCTCGGTAATAACCTCTTCGTGCGTCGGTCCCAGGCAAACTTTTCTTCCTCTGCGGTCGACGAAACGGATCATTACTTCACCGATCGTTTCATCGCGGCCCGTACGCTGCCATAATTCCAACGGCTGCAACGCCGGCAAAAGCAGTTCCGCAGCACCTGCCGAACGCATTTCCTGACGAATAATGGCCTGGATATTATTCAATATCCGCAGGCCAAGCGGCAGGTACATATACGAACCCGACATCAGCATCCGGATAAGCCCGGCGCGCAACATCAGTTTATGGCTTAATGATTCCGCTTCTTGCGGAGACTCTTTTAATGTAGGAATAAGTGTTTTCGTCCAATACATAGGTCGTTAATCCTTATTAAATATTTCTATCGGCACGGTAATGCCCATTTTTTTAAATACGTTATAGAAAGCCGGGACAACACCTGTTGCGCGCCACCTGCCGACAATCTTATTTTCCTGGCTAATACCTTCAATCTCATAGAAAAAGATATCTTCAATAATCACCTGACCATCTTTATTGAGGCCCCTGACTTGCGAGATATGCGTTATTTTGCGCGAACCATCTATCATCTGCTCCTGCTGAACAATAAGATTCAACGCTGCGGCAATCTGACGATGGATCGCCTCAAGAGAGATCGGCACGCCCGAGGTTAAAATCATAGTTTCCAGCCGATAAATAACATCCTGCGGAGTATTGGCATGTAAAACGGATAATGAACCGGCATGCCCTGAACAAATAGCTTGCAACATATCAAGCGCTTCAGCGCCGCGGATCTCACCTAAGATAATACGATCGGGACGCATACGAAGTGTATTCCTGAATATATCGCGTATCGTCACTTCTCCTCTTCCTTCGATATTCGGCTGACGTGATTCGAGACGGACAACATGGTCCTGACGGAGTTTCAATTCAGCGGTATCCTCAATAGTCACCACGCGTTCATCATCAGGGATATACGAAGAAAGCACATTCAGGGTTGTTGTCTTCCCAGCTCCCGTGGCACCGGAAAAAACAATATTGATTTTAGCACGTATAGAGGCGATCAGGAGATCCGCCATACGGCGGTCAAGCGTTCCGGCAGAAATCAATGTTTCAATGGTTGTCATCTCCTGCAAGAATTTACGGATAGTGATCGTCGGGCCGTTCAAGGCAAGCGGCGGAATGATAATATTAACGCGCGAGCCGTCCTTCAAAGAAACATCCGTGTATGGATACGACTCATCAACACGCCGGCGCGTTGGAGCCAGGATCTTATATACTAAATACATCATCTGATGCTCGTCATCAAACGTTACGTTTGAAAGCTCGGTTTTCCCGGCACACTCAACATACACCCGGTCAGGGCCATTGATCATAATTTCCGTAATTTGCGGATTTTTAAGAAGCGGCTCTAACGGACCAAACCCCGTAAATTCATCCAAAAGCTCATCAATCACCCGCTCTTTATCCGCTTGACGCAACGCCAGACGTTCACGCGTATTGAACTCTTCAAGGACACGCACAATCAAACCACGCAACTCCTGCGGTTCGACATTCTCTTTTGAAAAAACCTGGCTGAAATCGGAGACGAGGCGCGAACGGATCTTTTTCTTCAGTAATTTAGACATGGATTTTTTTTATCTCCTTTACCAGCACGCCAACACATTCGTCAAAACCAATCGTACGGATAGATTTTCCCGATTTAAACAAAAGTCCGTCTTTTTTCCCGAATGCTACCCCGATATCCGCCTCAGAAGCTTCCCCGGGGCCATTAACCACACAACCCATAACTGCAACCTTTACAGGCCGGGTCAATGGTCTATAGTCAATGGCCGATAGTTTTTCTTCTAGTTCATTAACAACCTTAATTAAATTCACTTCACAACGGCCGCATGTAGGACAGCTGATAATTTCATATCCAAAATGGCGCACCTCAAGCGCTTCGAGAATCGCCCGTGCTGCTTTAATTTCTTCAACCGGTTTGTCCGTCAAAGAAATACGCATCGTATCTCCTATGCCCTCTGACAAAAGGATCCCGCAGGCAATGCCGGATTTAATAGCACCGGCGTGCGGTAAACCCGTAGCTGTCACTCCCAGATGCAGCGGATATTCACAAACCCTGCTCATAGCCCGGTATGCATCTATTGTTTCAAGCACAGTCGATGCTTTCAATGAGATGACAATATCATGGAATTTACACTTTTCAATGATCCGGATGTAATCAAGAACGCTCTGGACAAGTTTCGCTGCAACACTTGTACCGGGCGCTTTCACTGACCCGGAATTCGCACCCACACGCAAAGGTATATGCGCCTGTTTTAATGCGGCAATAACGCGTTCAATATCATCTTTTTTAGTGATATTCCCGGGATTAAGCCTAACCTTATCGGCACCATGCTCAGCCGCGGCTACCGCAAGACGCCAGTCAAAATGAATATCCGCAACCAGGGGAATGCCGATACCGCGTTTAATCGCCGCAATCGCGACTGCATCATCCCTATCTTTCACGGCAACCCGTATAATTTCACACCCGGCGTCGGCAAGTTCATTAATCTGACGGGTCACCTCTTCAACGCGGGATGTCTTAATCTTTGCCATCGATTGGATAGCAACAGGATTACTCCCGCCGATCTTCACATCACCGATTTTTACAACGTGCGTTTTTCTTCGTTTAATCATTTCTATTTAGTCCGCCTCTGGCGGAACTCAACCTATGGCCTGTCAGCAACAAGCCATGAACTACTTGACGAACAATTTTGCAATTTTATCCCCATACAACTTAACGATATCATTCAAGGTAACCAACACCGCCAAAGCGATCATCAGGGAAAAACCAACCTGCGACAAAACCTGTTCCGAACGCTTACTTAAACCCCTGCCGCGTACTTTTTCAACCGCCAGCAAAAACAAGTGCCCGCCGTCAAGAATCGGCAACGGCAATAAATTAAAAATAGCAAGGCTTATGCTCAAAACCGCCATCAAATGTAAAAGCGGGATAAGACCCAACGCGGCGGCTTTTGAGGTAATATAAAAAACCCCTAAGGGACCGGTAACAGAATCCTTCAAAGACATTTTACCGGTAACCATCCTCCACAGCGCTTCGCACGTCATCGTTGTCAGCGACCAGGTTTTTGAAACAGCCAAAACACTCGATTCAATAATGCCGTGCTTAACCAAAACGATCTCATCAGACGCCGTAACCCCCAATAAGCCGACATTCTTTTTTTTGCCCAGGACATCTTCCATTTCCTGAGATTTAATCGATACCAAAACCGTTACCGGAACACCGTGGCGATCCAACAGAAGCGAAACAGATTGCGCGTTCTTTTTTTCTTGCGTAATCTTCTGAAGGTCATCCCAATACATAATCCTCGTGCCATCTATAGCAACGATCGTATCACCAGCCTGGATTCCGGCTGCCTGAGCCCCATACCCTTCAATAACCGAACCGACTTTCGCCGTCAGTGTCGGATAACCAACACTAAAAATAAGCCAAAAAAGAAGTATTCCAAGGACATAATTAAGTAACGGACCGAAAAAAACAATTAACGCCCTCTGAAACGGCGGTTTTGAATAGAACTCATACGGTTTACCGGAAAATTCTTCCAAATTATCGCCGGCAAGTTTCACATACCCGCCTAACGGCACGGCAGAGACAATATATTCCGTATCCTGTTTTTTCCGCGAAAAGAGTTTTTTGCCAAACCCGAACGAAAATATTTCAACCCGCACGCCCGCATTTTTAGCCATGATAAAATGGCCGAATTCATGCACGACAATCAAAACTCCCAGCACCAGAAGAAAAACAATCAAACTCATGATAGTAACCTCATAGCTTCCTGGCGCGCCCAGTTATCCGCGGCAAAAACCTGGGCCAGTGACAACGCAGCACGTACCCGATGTTTTGCCAAAACGCGCTCAACAATATCAGCAATTTTTATAAAAGAAATCTTTTCCTTCATAAACGTTTCCACTGCCACTTCGTTGGCAGCATTTAAAACACACGGCGCTGTTCCGCCTTCTGTCGCAGCGGCATAGGCTAATCGCAAACAAGGAAACGACCGCATATCCGGCTTCTCAAAATGGAATGCCCCGATACTGGTAAAATCTATTCCCTGCAATCCCGCGTTTACCGCCCGATCCGGATAGGTTAAGGCATATTGTATCGGTATACGCATATCGGTCTCGGACAATTGCGCCATGACAACGCCGTCAATGAATTCAACCATGGAATGAATGATCGCTTCCGGGTGCACGACCACCTTTATCCGGGAGGCATCAACACCAAACAAATGCATCGCTTCAATGACCTCCAGCCCCTTATTCATCAACGTCGCCGAATCAATGGTGATCTTCTTCCCCATCTTCCAACGCGGATGCCGTAACGCATCGGCAAGCGAGATCCTGGCAAGCTTCTTTTGAGAAAAACCCCGGAACGGACCACCCGAAGCCGTCAAATAAAGATGTTTCAGCCGGTTACTCTGCTGTCCATGTAAACATTGCCATATCGCCGACTGTTCACTATCAACCGGTTTTATCGCAACGTTATTGCGTCTGGCTCTTTTCATCACCAATTCCCCTGCCATGGCAAGCGATTCCTTATTAGCCAAGACGACATCTTTCCCGGTATCGACAGCTTTCAAAAGCGGCAACAATGCATCCGAACCGCTAATAGCAACAACAACTTCATCGATGCGGGGATCCGTTAGCATTTCAAGCATGCCTTCTTTACCCGCGAAAACTTTTGTACTTCTCCCTGTTTTCTTTCGCAGCGCGCTAGCAGCCGTATAATCACAGACACTAACACATGCAGGCCGGAACAGCCGTATCTGACGGAGAAGTGCTTCTACATTTGAATGCGCGCTTAAAGCCTGGCAATGCAATGCGCCGGGAAATCGTGCAACAACATCCAGCGTGCTTAATCCGACAGATCCTGTTGAACCTAAAACTGCTATACGTTTTTTCATCAATGTACTACGCTGCTGATATAAAAATAAAAAACCGGCGCGGCAAAAATAAGACTATCGAGCTCATCAAGCATGCCTCCCATGCCGGGGATAAGATTTCCGGAATCTTTAATCTGGCAATCCCGTTTTAAAAGCGATTCTGATAAATCACCGAGTTGCCCCAGGACTCCCAATATCAGACCAATAAAAGCCAAATGCACATATCCATACGGAACAAACCAGGCACACGCCATAGCGCCTAAAACACTGAAGAGAAGCCCGCCGATAGCGCCTTCAACCGTTTTCTTCGGACTGATCTTGGGCATAAGCGGCAATGTACCGAATCGGGAACCGATCAGATACGCGCCTATATCACCGATCTTTGTTGAAGCTAAAAGAACAACCAACAATCCCAGCCCGTTCGGTAGCCAGCGGATTTTAATCAAAAAACTCAAAAACCACGATATATAAAGGATGCCGAATATCGTCGTAGAAATCGACACAATGACTCCGCGGCTTAAACGGCGTTTAAACTGCATCATAATAAGCGAAAACAAAGCAATAATAATAAAGAGGAACTCCCAGTTTTTTGTCGACTGAAAACGCACCATGATTGATAACGGGATAATCGCACCCATGATAATACCGAAATATTTATATGCATATATCCCTTTTCGCTCAAGCATGGTGAAATATTCATACAGCCCCAGGATTATAAAGAGCATCGTAACCAAACCAAGCACCACCTGGTTTACAATAGCACCCACCACGATCCCAATAAGGACAATGGAACTAATTGTTCTTTTCAGTAGTATCGACATTGCCAAACCTGCGCTCCCGCTGTTGAAACTCTTCGATTGCCTGTAACAAATCTTCCTTGTGAAAATCAGGCCAATATTTCTTAGGAAAATACAATTCCGCATACGACAACTGCCAGAGCAGGAAATTACTGATACGCATCTCTCCGCTCGTACGAATCAATAAATCAGGATCGGGAAGTCCCACGGTATACAAATACTGTGAAAACCGCTCTACCGTCATTGCATCCGGCTTTTCGTCACCGCGCTCAACAGCCCCTGCGAACCGGCGCGCGGCATCGACGATCTCCTGACGGCTCCCGTAATTAAGCGCTAAGATCGCAGTCATACGGGAATTATTCTTGGTTTTTTCTTCCGCGCGCCTGATCAAATCCTGAAGCCGCTTGGGAATAGGATCTCCCTTGCCAATGACTCGAAATCGGACATTATTCTTATGTAATTCCTCTACTTCTTTCTCAAGAAAACCTTCCAGAAAATACATAAGGATATCAATTTCCTGTTTCGGTCTCGTCCAATTTTCCGTCGAGAACGCATAGAAAGTCATAACCTGCACGCCAATATCGCTTGCAGCACGCACCATTTCCTTTACGCGCTCGACCCCCTGCGCATGGCCCGCCGTCCGGGGCAGACCGCGTTCTTTCGCCCAACGGCCGTTACCATCCATAATAAAAGCTATGTGTTTGGGTATCCGCGTCGTATCTATCATGCTCCATAACGAACAACCCTATCAGATGGGTTGACGCATTTTCCTCCTAAAATGAAAAGCGCAAAACTGACTTCTTATATTAATCGGCAGCGTTTTGCGCTTTTCGAGAGTATGCCTTTTACTGGTGAACCCGGTAATCTATATCGGCAAAAATATTATCCTTATATTCAACATCGGATAACCATCGTTCATCAATTGAGTTGGTAGTGATCTGCTCGTAAAGATTGGTAAACCGCACCAAATGCTCTTTGGTCCTGCGCACCGCGTATTCAGTGTGCGTGCCGGTCCCTAAAATAAACGCCCAATCAGAACTCTGCGCCAAAAGAAGTTCACGAAGCGCCTGATTCAAAGCGCGCTTTGTTACATCATTAACGCCGTTATTGGAATACCGGCGCGTAAGTTCAGTCATCCGTTCGCTGGCATTATGTAAATGACGATAAATCCAGTCATTCGATCCCTGCAGCCACATTTCGCTATAGCCCTTATAGCCCCAACTGGACATAGACGGCGTTACAACCTGATTGCGGGGATTTTCCGCCAAATATTCTGACGGCGTTGTCAAACGAATCGTCTTCTGGTCACAACACGTCTTACGCAACAAAAACTCAAGCCACATCGGACCTTCATACCACCAATGCCCGTACAACTCAGCATCATACGGCGATACAAGGATCGGCTTCTTCTTCATAAAATCATATAAATATTCAACCTGCTTCTCACGGTTAAAGAGGAAATTTCCCGCATGCTCCGCGGCTTTTTGCTGAGCCATATACGGATTGTATGCCTGCTTCGGTTCCCCGCCGGTAATACGGTAATACTTTATCCCCGTGTTAATACGAATGCCGTCGGGATGAATGTAGGGCTTAATATAATCAAAATCAAGATCAAACCCGATGTCACGGTAAAACTCGCGATACCAGTAATCTCCCGGGTATCCTTCAATCGAAGACCACACCTGTTTACTGGACTCAAGGTCCCTGCCGAAACAGGCTACACCCGACTTACAATAAACCGGGGCAAAAACACCATACTTTGGACGAGGCCAACCATGCAATACACCATGCGCGTCGCTAAAGAAAAATTTAATCCCCGCTTCTTTCAAAAACTCATCATCGCCGGGATTATACCCGCATTCAGGCAGCCAAATACCGCGCGGCCGTCTGCCAAAATTTTGTTCATAATGCGCTGCGGCGACTTTTATCTGCGCGCGCACCGAAGGCTTAACCACATCCATGAGAGGGAGATATCCATGCGTCGCCCCGCACGTTATAATTTCAAGGTTCCCCGCATCCTGAACCATTTTAAAAGCGCGCACGAGGTTTCGGCCGTATCTTTCAAAAGTATTACGCGCATCATAGAACCGCGCCAAATACATATGCGCCAACTGATTGAATTCTGGCTCCCAACGCGTACGCTGCACCTCTTTATGCGCTAATTCAATGAGCCTATTAATATGCTTAAGATACCGTTCCTGCAATAATTGATCGGTAAGCATAGAAATGAGAGACGGCGACAATGTCATGGTGATACGGAAATCTATCGTATCATTCAAAAGACGCTCGTACATCATAATGAGCGGCACATATGTTTCAGTTATCGCTTCATACAACCAATCCTCTTCCAGAAAATCTTCATGCTCAGGATGACGTACAAATGGTAAGTGCCCATGCAGTACGATACATAAGTAGCCTTTATTCATCTTCTATCCTCTTCAAGAGTTATGAAAATGGTTATTTGAGCCAAGCCTCTCAAATTTAAACTCAAAATTTCCCCCTGGAACGAAATCCCGTACAATCACCAATCTAAAGGCTGTGGGTTCCAACAAAGGGATTATTTCGTTTCCCTGGTCACGATCGGCGTTATGGTGCGTTCTTCAACTTTATCAGCCGATTGCGCCGTGCAGGGAATAACCTGCTTGCCATCGGGAAGAGCAAAACGCAAACTGAACGTTCCATCCGGCCGCAACTGAATCTCATTGCCTTGCACTGTTACTTTGGCATCAGGCTCTGTCGCGCCATAAACAATCAATTCCGTATTAACCCAAAACCAGAATTTACGCTGTGGAACTTTTTTGCCGGGGCTTGACATCGATGCCATACCGGGAGACGCCAAGATACCTGAAAAAAGCGCTTTACGCATACGTTCCTGCCAGGCTTTTCCTACGGGCGAACTCTTGCCAAAACCAAAACCCATTCCATACAACCGTGCAAACATCTCTTCGGGGATCATCCATTCTTCATCAGTGATCCATGAAGGACCTTCTAAGGGGGTATAAACGACATTCGAGCGGGCAATGGTAATAAACCTGCCTTCTGCTAAAAGCAGCCCGATATCGACAACCCAGGAACGGCCAGGACCTCCGGCATCAATATACCAGCTGTTGGCCTGGAACCCGACTTCAACATCAAAAAATTTATGCGCGTTTGAACCGTTAAAGGTAACGTGACTGACATCATAAACGCGTAACACCATTTTTGCGCCGTTAAATGCACCGGCCAACTCAGCGCGCAATTTATCAAGCGTACTGCCGAGTACTTCCCAATACGTATGCAACCACCAGGGATCCCGTACCTGCAGTACAATCTTATCTCTCCCGCACGACCATGGAATATCCTCAATCAGCTTACGCGGTTCTTGTACCGCCTGCGGAGTGGAAAACTTGCTTTTACCGATCGCCGTTTCCTGCGCGCCAAAAGGAGTTTGATTCTTTGTCTCATGCGCCACGGCAGCAGTTGCTGCGGCTTTTTTCCCTCGAAGATCCCTCACCGATGACGTACGCGTCTTGCCGGAAGCTTTTACTTTCTTTGCTCTTTTAGGCATTAACGTTTTGATACGTTCCTTAATCTTACGCAACACCATCGCACACCTCCATGAAGAATAGTACTCTAAAACAATCGTGACCCAATCGAACAAAAAGGGGAGATACACATCCCCCCTTACGCAATCATTCGTTACGTGCCAAGCTCTCCTTTACGCGTTCATCTCTTTACTGTTTTTTGACTATTTCCGGTCAAGGCCGCATTGAGTTTTTCTTCAAGCGTATCCTTGAGCTTCGAAACTTTATCAAGCTCCTCTTGCAGGCTCTTATTCACCAGTTGTTCCTGGACGAGAACTTTTTGCATTTTTTCAAATGCCGCCTTTTGGGCATCGAGTTCACGCGTTAATGCAGAAATTTTTTCATCTATCACGGATTTATCCGAGCTGATCTTACTAAGCTTTTCCTCAACGTCCAAACGTTTTGCCATTTCAACATCACGCGACTTCTTCTGCTTGCTGCCCGTCATACATGATGCCACGGTCGTTGCCATAAAAAACAACGTCGCTACAGATAAAACGATAATGAGTTTTTTTGAGCCGGAATCTTCCATTGTAATTATTTTAAGTTTTCCGTCGGTTCAGAAATTTTCGTTTTTCCTGCATCCTTGGTAACCTTAGGAAGGATAACAATTTCAACCCTGCGATTATCGGAACGGCCTTCCTTGGTATCATTCGTGGCAACAGGACGATATTCGCCATAGCCAACCGCCGATACACGGTCAGGAGAAATATTCTTTTCATCGACCAGATAATGCAAAACGCTCAACGCGCGAGCAGTAGAAAGTTCCCAATTAGATTTCCAGCCCGAATGTTTAATCGGCAGATTGTCCGTGTGTCCTTCAATCCCGATAGACAAGTCAGGGACATTCGTCTGCAACACGCCGGCGACCTTATCAAGGATCTGATTGCTCTCGGGTTTCACCTTCGCTTTCCCGGAATCAAATAAAACATCTGCTACAAAAGTGATAACAAGTCCCTTTTCCATCATCTTAAGGCTCACTTGTTTATCTTTTATTTCCTGGGAGAGACGCTCTTCCAGAAGCTTCTTTGCAGCAGTTAATTCATCGAGCTGCTGGCTTAACTGTTCTATCTTTTCGACATCAGAACGTCTGCCTCTCTGAAAAATAAATGTACAGCCGCTCATGAAAAACGCAGCAATCACTATAATCGCACCAAAACGAAAAGCCTGAATCTTCATAACTCCTCCTATTTATTAAGGCAAAATTCACAAAAAACACCGAGGAAATCAAATTTTGAATGGAAGTTAACTATAACACGTCCAATAACTTTAGTCAAGAAAAATAGTTTCATTTCGAGCGGATCCCAATGAAATAATAGAAATCTTGGTCCCTAAAAGATCCGAAAGGAATGAAACATACTTCTTGGCGTTTTTCGGCAGATCACAGTACCGCTTGATCGAGCTTATAGGACCTTCCCAGCCCGGAAGCTCTTTATAAACCGGCTTCACATGGACAAGTGCCTGGTAATCCCGCGGGAAATCCTTCAAAAGCTTGCCTTTCAAGCGATAACCGACGCATACCTTAATGGTAGACAACCCGTCAAGGATATCCAGCTTCATAAGCGCCAATTCGGTCACCCCATTAAGCATGACCGCTTCTTTAACCAATACGCTATCAAACCATCCGCATCGACGAGGTCTTCCCGTCGTTGCGCCAAATTCACGTCCTTTTTCACGGATGAACTTCCCGAAATTCAACGCAAATTCCGTAGGAAACGGGCCTTCACCAACGCGTGTGGTATATGCTTTGGCAACGCCGATAACCCGATGCAATTTTGTCGGCGGCACCCCTGTCCCGGTTGAAGCCCCACCGGAAGTCGCCGAAGATGAAGTAACAAACGGATAGGTGCCAAAATCAATATCAAGAAATGTTCCCTGAGCGCCTTCAAAGAGTATGTCTTTTTTACGGTCGCTGGCATCATTCAAAACACGCGAAACATTTCCGATGTATTTCTCCAGCATCCTGCCATATCCGATATATTCTTTATAAACCTTGGAAAATCCATATCCCGGATGGTTATACACCTTACGGAATATCTCATTCTTTTCTTTTAAATTATCCTTGAGCTTTTCCGCAAAAAATGACGGATTTAAAAGATCTCCCATACGAATTCCGCAGCGATTGATTTTATCGGCGTAACAGGGACCGATACCGCGTCCCGTTGTTCCAATACGGTGAGACCGCTTAAGCTCGCGCAATTTATCGAGTATCTTGTGATACGGCATAATGACATGGGCCAATTCCGAAACCATAAATCTACCCGCGACACGAATACCGGCAGCCTCAATACCATGCAGTTCCTCTAAAAGAGAAGCCGGGTCTATAACCACGCCGTTGCCGATAAAACACTTCTTGCCGGTATGCAGGATCCCTGAAGGTATCAGATGGAAAACATAGTTTTTATCGCCAACCACAACAGTGTGGCCCGCATTGCTGCCGCCTTGATAACGCACAATATAGTCAACGCGAGCGGAAAGTATATCGATGATCTTCCCTTTTCCCTCATCGCCCCACTGTGTCCCCACTAAAACAGTATTCATTATGAAATTAACTCCCTTGCGGGTTACAACGTCACACGTTTCAATGTCATAAGTAAAAACACTATAAAAACCTCTTGTGACTTTGTGACCGTGTGACTTTGTGCCCCAAACTGTTACTTTTTTGAACTACGGATTCATCGTAAATATCTTCTGCGCTATATCGGGATATTGAGCGATAAATTTCAATTCATCATCAACCAGCGGTTTCTGATTATGGACATTTGCATAACGGACTAATTCCAGAATCCTTGTGGCTTCCTCTTCATTGCCGAACGGAACCTCAAGTTTATCATAGACATTACGAAAACCTTTAATGCCGGAATATTCTCCGGCGGTAATCTGTCTGCCGGTTTCAATAATTTCCGGATCCCCACGGCCCAGGTCCTCGTAATCATACAATTCATAATTACGACGATCTTTTAAAGCCCCGTCGGCATGGATTCCCGACTCATGAGCAAAGGCGTTGCTCCCGATTCCCGGTTGATTTATCGGGATAGGGACACCAAACGCGTAGGACGCGTACTTGCACATTTTCCAAGCAACTTTCAAATTAATACGCTCATCAAGATAATACTTCTCCATCCCGCTGCCGTATTTAATTGCCAGGATACAAGAAACCAGATCCGCATTTCCCGCACGTTCTCCCATACCATTAACACACGTATTAATAAACGCGTCCTGGCCGGCATCATTGGCCGCCATAGCACCGGCAACGGAATTAGCCACCACCATACCTAAATCATTATGGCAATGAATTTCAATGGGAATCTCAACCGCTTCCGCCAGTTCCTTAATACGCTGATAAATTGAAAATGGTGTATCAAACCCAAGCGTATCGCAATAACGGATACGATCGGCACCCGCATCTTTGGCGGCCTTGGCAAATTTGATCAAGTACTCAATTTTCGTACGCGACGCATCTTCTGCGTTAACTCCCAAAGCCAAAGCGCCATGCGAACGCGCAGCGCTCACTGCTTCAACCATCTCATCAATAACTGTTTGATGGTCAAGCTTACCTTTAAATTTATGCACAATCATCTGATCAGACGTCGACATGGAAAGATTCAAATACTTGATCTTCGGCACCAGCTTAAAGGTCGCCACGACATCACCTTTCGTAGCCCGGATCCAACCGCTCAAACGTATCGGCGATAATACGCCTTTGTGCGCAAGCTCAAGATTGGCGTTCAAATAATTCGTCTCATGATGGGTCATCGGAAAACCGAATTCTGACTGAAAAACCCCCATCTCATTATCATAAAGGTTAATCATCGTCTTTTCGAGTTTCGATAAGCATATGCGCGAGGTTTGCACACCATCGCGATTGGTAACGTCAATAAAATAAATGCCTGCTTTTTTCTTCATACAATCACCTCTTATTTCTTTTGACTATGCAGCACTTTTTTTAATTCTTCTTTAGTGGGTATTCCTTGCGTCGAGAAAATCTCGGTATTATCCACCAAATATGTCGGACCAAACATTACTTTCAATTCTTTATTAATTGCAATATTATTGCGGAGAAGTTCAAGCCCTTCAGGACCGCGCGCACAGGATTTAATGAGACGTACATCAACGCCGGCGGCACAATCATCCCACCACGTGCTCTTTATAGTACGGGCGCGGCACGTTAGATACGAAACAAATTTTTCGGGAGCGTACTTCTTGACACAAACCGCGCGCAGATACTCCTCAACTTCTGCAGCGCCGCCCTTGGCATCCATTTCTCCTTTTTCCTCGCGTGCCAGAAAATGGACAACCGGATTAAAATCATGGGCTGCCGCAAGAGTATCGGCGGTTGTCGGATCAAACAAACTGACAAATAAATCAAGCGATCCAGAAGTCGGTTTACGATCTAAAAAATTTGAAACACCGCCGAATTCAGGACGAATAACGTAATACCCTGCTTTTTGTATGACTTTATCTTTAATCCGCAGAAAACGATTATCCGCTTCAATCTCTTTACCAAAAACAAAAAGCGGCAGCGTATTCATACCAAGCGCAGAAACAAGCTTCTGAGCTTTGGGATCAGGATATACTAATTGCGTAACAACTAATCCGGGGAAATCCTGTTTTAATGCTTCGATAACCCCTTCGGTGCCTGTAACCTGGGAAGAACGCGGTTGCACGACAATAAGTTCAACTTTTGCCAGCGCTGAAAATTGACAACGGGCGCTCATATTCCCGGGATTCTGGCATATTCCCGCAAATCCCTTTTTCTTACAATTTGAATCGGCAAAACACTGCGGCAGAAACGCGGTAATTGCAGGATCATCTTTTATGGTATCCGAAAGACGGATATCATCCGCCGTATAATCAAGTGGAATCCCGTCATTTCCAAGCTTTAACGTTACAACAACCATCTTTCTTCCCTGCCATGAAGGAGACGCAACAATCACGTTTCCCTTTTTCTGAACGATTTCCTTATCTTTCGCCGGATTCCGCGTGAGAGCAACATCAATACCCGGGACCCGCGCTAAAACAAGCGCCAAATCCTCGTCATTCAAAGCGCTTAGAAGTACGACAAGGCGCGCGCCTTTTTTCCGGCATGCCGCGACTGTATCACGAACTGCTTTTTCCGGGTCAGAAAACTGCAAACCTCCTGCTTTTTCAACAGCATCTCTTCCGGTAACTCCAATAATAGCTACCGACACGCCATTGACATCCTTTATAACAGCAGGCAAAAAGATCCCTTCGTCAGCATTACAGCTGAGAAATGGAATCCCCGAAGTCTTCATACTCTTCTGAAGGAACTCACTGCCGAAATTAAATTCATCGGCGCTAACACCGACGGCATCATACCGCATGAGCGCCATGGCTTTAAGATTGATTTCGGTACGCTGACGGTCAAGGTCAACGTTTGTGGTATATTCGTCTAAAAGCCCCCCGGCAAAAAAACCGCCACCGTCCACCAAGAGTAAACCTGGATTTGCATGACGCAATTCTTTTACCAATGCAGCTCTCCGGGCAACACCGCCGTCAGTTTCAACCGGACAACTGCACGTATACACCATTGCATGCGTTTGACCGGTGAAAAGAATTTTTATATCTTTGGCATATGCTGCGGTACTCATACCCAAAACACACGCAACCATACAACACATTCCCTGCCAAATATTCATAATCTCTGCCTACCCCCTTCAGGTGCGAATAACTTTTGCGTCCAGAACATTATTGATTTTCTTAATCGTGTCCAGCAATTCCGCTGAAATAGGGCTATCAACATTGAGAATACTCACCGCTTTCCCGCCAAGTTCCTGCCGGCCAAACGTCATTGCCGCGATATTGATAGAATACTGCGCCATAAGCGTCCCGATGGCACCGATGATACCCGGCTTATCCCAATTTTGCAGCATGATCATTTCTCCATAAGGAGAAACTTCAACATAGAAATCGTCGATTTTTACGATGCGCGGCTGTTTATTCGCTGAAAGCGTACCGCAAACACTGCGGCTCCCTTTATCGGTCTTAACCTCAACCTGCACAAGGTTCACGAACTCTTTCTCTTTTGATGACTTCGATTCTTTAATACTGATGCCGCGCTCTTTGGCAAGGCCGGTCGCGTTGATAAAATTCACGGTCTCTTTTAATATAGGAGACAAAATGCCTTTTGCAAGCGCCATAGTCAAAGGGCTTAAATTGTACTGAATAATATCCCCGCTGTAGGTAATTGATATTTCCTGGAATCTGCCTTCACCAAGCTGCCCCGCAAAAAGCCCAAGCTTTTCGCAGAGAGCCGTATACGGATCTAAAAGTTTACAAACTTCCGCCTCAAGACAGGGATAGTTTGCCGCATTACGGATCCCTCTGCCTAACAGTGCGTCACGAACAATCTCAGCGACTTCAATGGCGACATTAACCTGCGCCTCTTCGGTCGAAGCACCCAGATGCGGCGTTACGATCACTGAATCAAGCTTCAAAAGTTCGCTATCCGGGGCAACAGGCTCTGCCTCAAAAACATCCATAGCAGCACCGGCAACTTTACCATCCTTGATTGCCTGAATAAGCGCCTGCTCGTCAATAATACCGCCGCGTGCGCAGTTGATCATACGCACTCCATTTTTCATCCTGGAAAAAGCCTCCGTCGAAATCATACGCTTGGTATCGGCGGTAAGCGGCGTATGCACGGTAATAAAATCGGCGCGCTCGTATAACTCCTTAAGGTCCACGATCTCAATGCCGAGGCTTTCGGCGACTTCTTTTGAAAGAAACGGGTCATATGCGAGAACTTTCATGCCAAAGGCAAGCGCGCGTTTGGCAACTTCCGTGCCGATACGCCCGAGCCCGACAATACCCAGTGTCTTAGAATACAATTCCACACCCATGAATTTAGAACGTTTCCACTCGCCTTTTTTCGTCGAAGCAGTCGCTTGCGGGATATTACGCGCCAAGGCCATCAACATGCTAAAAGTATGTTCGGCGGTAGAAATAGTATTGCCAGCGGGTGTATTCATGACAATGATACCTTTTTGCGTCGCAGCATCAAGGTCAACATTATCGAGGCCGACACCGGCGCGGCCGACACATTTCAGTTTTTTGGCGGCATCAATGATTTCCTTCGTAACTTTCGTAGCACTCCGCACAATAAGGCCCTCATAATCTTTAATGACCTCCTTGAGCTGCTCTGGCTTAAGGTCAGTTTTAACATCAACCTGTAACATCTTTTCTTCCTGCAATATTTTCAGTCCTTCATCGGACAATTTATCACTTACTAGTATCTTAATCATGTTCTGCCTCCTTAAAAAGACGAATAAAAAAATAACTTAGTTCAAAGTTCAAGGTGCAATGTGCAAAGTAAAAGCAAAATCAAGCCGTTTCTAACGGAATACACACTTTGAACATTGAACTATGAACCTTGAACTAATTACGTGTTTTACTTTAAGAATATCTCTTGCGCCGCCTTGACTCCTGCTCCGAAATTGAATGTATAACCCATTTTCGCAAGAACTTTCTCAAGACAGGAGATGCCGACGATTATATCAAACTCTTCGATGAAACCCATATGGGCGAAACGAAAAATCTTACCCTTCATCTCCGCCTGACCTCCGGCTATGGTAACGCCCCAGGTATCACGCATAGTCTTCACCAATTTTTCACCGTCAATGCCCGCCGGAACCTTAACTGACGTAACCACGTCGGAAGCAGCGGTTGGGGCGAATAATTCCAGACCCAACGCTTTCATTGCTGTGCGTGTTGCTTCAGCCATTGTATGATGACGCGCAAAAATTGCGTCCATACCTTCAAGTCTTATCAACTTCAAAGCTTCATTCAACGCGATAACCAGAGAAATTGCCGGCGTAAACGGAGTATCGGTCGATTTCCAGGTTTTTTGAGCGGTTTTTAAATTAAAATAGAATTTCGGGCATTTCGAAACTTCAACTTTTTCCCAAGCCTTTGAGCTCATACAAATAAACGCCAATCCGGGGGGTAGCATCAAACCTTTCTGAGAACCGGAAACAACCACATCCACTCCCCAGGCATCTGTTTTCAAATCAATAGCGCCCAAACCACTGATAGCATCAACCACTAAAACCGCGCTGGAATTCTTAACCACGGCGCCTAACCCTGCGATATCATGGACAACACCCGTCGAAGTCTCGCACAAAGTTGAAAAAACCACTTTGATAGCGGGATTTGCCTTTAATTTTTTCTCGACGTCCTTCGGGTCAACTGCTTTACCCCATGCAACGTCAATAACTTCTGTTTGAATCCCGTACGCCTTGCAAATTTCCGTCCAGCGTTCACCGAATTTACCGGCCTGAATACAGATTGCGGTATCCCCCGGCGACAAGAGATTGACAACCGATGCTTCCATAGCGCCCGTACCTGAAGAGGTTAGGATATAAACATCATTAGAAGTCTGAAAAACAAATTTCAAACCCTCGGCAGCTTCTTTCAAAATAGCCTGAAACTGCGGGGTACGATGATGGATAATCGGCCGCGCCTGCGCCTGTAAAACTTCCGGCGGAAGCGGGGTAGGACCGGGGGTCAAAAGATAATTCTTTCTCATGGTACCTTCTCCTTACACGTTCAATCGCATTCGTATTGTTAAGTGTCTATTTCTTTTTTATAGCCACGGTAACTTCATCGACAAGCCCATATTCCTTGGCTTCCGAGGCAGACATAAAATAATCGCGGTCAGTATCTCTCTGAACTTTTTCAAGAGACTGCCCGGTATGATTGGCCAGAATTCCATTTAATGTATCGCGCATCTTTAATATTTCTTTGGCATGACGCGAAATGTCCTCAGCAGTACCCTCATAACCGCCCCAGGGTTGATGAATCATCACCCGTGCGTTGGGAAGAATATACCGCTTCCCTTTTGTGCCGGCAGCTACAAGAACCGCCCCCATGCTGGCAGCCTGTCCCAAACAATAGGTCGCGACATCGCATTTAACAAACTGCATGGTGTCATAAATCGCAAGACCTGCCGTAACCGAACCGCCCGGAGAATTCACATAAACGCTGATATCTTTATTGGAATCTTCCATCTGTAAAAACAGCAGCTGCGCGATAATAAGGTTAGCTACCATATCATCAATAGGCGTCCCGATAAAAACAATGCGGTCCTTTAAAAGACGCGAATAAATATCATATGCCCGCTCAAAACCACGCGATGTCTGTTCAACGACCATAGGGACTAATGTCTGCATTCTCTCTTTCATAGCTGACCTCCGAATTAGGAAAACCCCTGTTCCATACGAATCACCATGCTGCTCAATCAAAGGTATATGAAACCGTTAATTGTTTTCTGGTTATTCCTGGCTCCAGGTAGCGTTTTTAAACAAAAACTCAATGACATGCCGAGGCATATGATCATCGTGCGGGATACTCTCTTTCTTTGCAATCGCTGAAAGGATCATATAGGTCTTAACCTGGGTACGCGCCTGAGGTTCAAGGTCTTTGATTAAATCTTTCTCATGCTCCTCAATTTTCTCGCGCGAAACACCTTTCATCATCAAATCGGTTTTTGTCTGGTTCACCAACTCCTGCAAATGTTTGGTAACTAACGACTGGGGCAGAATAAACTCAACCCCTTTGGAAACGGCATCAACAAGATCCTGCTCGATCTTCTGGCGCTGCGCATTTTCTTTCTGCACTAAGAGCTGACGCTCAAGGGACTTCTCAAGATCAACTAAGGAGGGAAATCCCAGGCTCCGCGCCAACGTGTCATCAATCGCTTCAATCTTCCGGGATTCTTTAAAAGAATCAAGGCTGCGTTTTACATCATCAGGTGTAACTTCAAGTTTTTTATACGAGATCGCAATACCTTTATATTCTTTAAGCTTGATCTCCGGCTGCACCTCAACCGTCGCGGTAAAAGAGATAGCCGCGCGGTCAAGTTTCACATCACTGATCTCCGGCAGATCAACCGCGTCAATCGCTTCTTTTTCAAGAGCCTTGTTATAGAGATCGGGGATAAGATCTTTAAGCACCTGCTCATGTGCATGGCTTGCAAAATTCTTTTCCAGGATATCGCGGGGAACTTTTCCTGCGCGGAAACCAGGTACCTTGGCTTCTTTTGCAATAAGCCCAAAGACTTCCTCAAATTTATTTTTAACAACGTCCCCGCTTATTGAGACGCTGATTTGTTTTTTTCCGTTATCCAGTTTCTTGACTTCAGTTTTCATGCTCATTTCTCCTGATACGTTTTATTAATACAGTACTCTTCTGTTTTAAATGCTTTTCATGTATTGTGTTATTGGGATCGAAACTTTATTCTGCCAGAGCTGGCTCATGATGCACTCATGTATCTCGGCACGCATAAAGCTTCTCCCCTTCCGGTTCCAAACATTCACTCCGCTCGTTTTCCCTCAAAATTGCTGCGCAATTTTTCGCAGTCACGGAGTTCCCGCAATTACGGGATTTCGCTATAACATTTTAAGTGGTGCTCAAAAATTCGCGCAGCCACTTATGTTCACTTCGTTCCATAAGTGGCGCCCATAGAACTTACGTCATCCCTTTGGGGGAACCTGCCCAATCATTTACTCCGTTCCTCCCGCTCAAAATTGCTGCGCAATTTTTCGCAGTCACGGAGTTCCCGCAATTACGGGATTTCGCTATAACATTTTAAGTGGTGCTCAAAAATTCGCGCAGCCACTTATGTTCACTTCGTTCCATAAGTGGCGCCCATAGAACTTACGTCATCCCTTTGGGGGAACCTGCCCAATCATTTACTCCGTTCCTCCCGCTCAAAATTGCTGCGCAATTTTTCGCAGTCACGGAGTAAATTCGCGCAGCCACTTATGTTCACTTCGTTCCATAAGTGGCGCCCATAGAACT
>DAONEO010000002.1:93409-104941 GCA_035403145.1 Candidatus Omnitrophota bacterium
GTCACGGAGTAAATTCGCGCAGCCACTTATGTTCACTTCGTTCCATAAGTGGCGCGCTCATTTACATTCTAAACTTTTCACCCAAATATATCTGGCGCGCCTGCGGATTATCGATCAATTCACTGGCAGTTCCCGATATTAGAATCTTTCCATCCGCAATCAAATACGCACGATCCGTAATCGAAAGTGTTTCACGCACGTTATGGTCGGTCAAAAGAATCCCCAAACCTTTTTCCCGTAATTCCTTGATAATCTCCTGCGCCTCACTCACAACAATAGGATCAATCCCGGAAAACGGCTCATCCAAAAGAATAAACGACGGATTCGTTACCAACGCCCGGGTAATTTCCAATCTTCTGCGTTCTCCGCCAGAAAGGGTAAACGCTTTAGCCCGCGCTAAATGAGCGATATTCAACTCTTCCAATAAACTGGCTAGCCGGCGTTTCCTTTCAATCTTACTAATAGGCAATGTTTCAAGAATAGCATTGATATTATCCTCAACAGTCAGTTTACGGAAAATCGATGCTTCCTGTGAAAGATAGCCGATCCCGAAACGGGCGCGCGCATGAATCGGAAGCTTGGTAATATCCTGATTATCAAAAATAATCTGCCCGCGATCCGGAGGTATTATACCAACCACCATGTAGAACGAGGTCGTTTTTCCGGCGCCATTCGGCCCTAAAAGTCCGACAATCTCACCGCGTTTTACCAGGATATTGACACCTTTAACAACCTGCCGGCCGCCGTAAGACTTGGCTAAATCTTTGATCTCTAATAAATGCATTGAGATTAACTCCTTACTTCTTATTAAGCGCCATCTGAAAATCGCTCGTCGAGTATATTACCAGTTTCGGCTTTCCGGTCAAGGTAATTTTCTGATCTAACGCACTATAGACCGCTTCTTCACTATACGAAACATTCTGACCACGGACAATTTTTACATTACCGAGACAAACAATTTTATCAATCGAACTGCCGGCCATAGGGTTAGCTGCATCGGCTAGGCGTGTTTCTTTTTTCGTATCTTTACCGAAATATAGTTCAAGCACGTCGCAAAAAATCACTGAATCGCCTTTGTCCGCTTTTACGTTTGTATTAAAACGCGCAATATTCTTCCCATAATCCACTTCCATAGCGCCGTCGCAGGTAACCGTAACCGGCTGATCCAACGCCGGGCCTCCCGTCTTCTTAACCTCGCCCTTTGGCTGCGCTTGAATCGTAACAACCACATCTTTTTCCAAAGTCATTTTATTAAGACCCGGTTCACCCTTTGCACCGGTTGCCGTAGTAACCATGGACTCTTTGGTAATCTGCACTTTATCGGGAGTTGTTACCAATTCTTTTTGGCGATCCCAATTAAGGCTCTCCGTCATCAACGTTGCGCCTGAAGTCGTGGTAATCACTACGTTCTTTTCCAAATGAACAGTCCCCTGCGCCTTATTGAAATCCCCCTTATCGGCGGTTAAACGCACATTTTCTTTTTCGCCGAACATATTGCCGGTGATATCCTTTAATTTAACGGTATCATCGAAAATATCCGCCGACTTACCGGATAAATCCCAGGTCTTTTTTCCGCGTTCTCCATAACCGGAAAGAGAAAAATCATTGATCTGTTGATCAGATTCTTGTTGCGGTTTCTGAGCCACGGCCGCACACGCAACCGACACCATAGAGATAAACCCTATAATCACAAGGATCACTTTTTTATACATCATAGTCCCCCACCAGTTTTTCCCACACCCCTTGGCTCTTAAGAACAAGCTCAACGACTTCCCGGACCGCACCTCTGCCCCCGCGTTTTGCCGTCACATACGCGGCTTTGGCTTTTACTTCGTCACAGGCATTTAAGACCGCAACAGGTAAACCGACCCGACTCATTAAAGGGAGATCAACGAGATCGTCACCGACAAAAGCAATTTCTTCGAGCGAAACAGCGAACTTCTTAACAATTTTTTCAAGAACCGCGGATTTCGGAACGATATTGGCAAAAATTTCCGCCACATGCATATCACGGGCACGAGGGCTGATCGCCCGCGAACTTTTAGCGGTCACCAGGATCGCAGGGATCCCTGCTTTATGTAAAAGATGAACACCCAAACCGTCATGCACATCAAAAAATTTCATGTCCCTGCCGCCAGAATCATAAATGATCCGGCCGTCAGTCAAAACACCGTCGACATCAAACAAAAAGAGTTTGATCTTTTTTGCTTTTGCCAGAACGATATCGGGATTCATTACAAAACAACCCCGGCTTTTAAAAGATCCTGCACATCTAATAATCCAACAGGCCGTTTTTTTGCATCTACCACCGGCACTTCATCGATCTTTTTATCCTGGAGGATACGCATCGCCTCGGCAGCCAACATATCGGGCGACACCGAAGTCGGATTTTTCGTCATAACATCTTTTACCATGCGAACCGCCAGATTCTGATCGATCTCAAGATGACGGCGCAAATCACCATCCGTAAAAATACCCGCAAGCTTACCGTATCTATCAACGATACACGCACTCCCGGCACGGCAACCGGTAATTTTCATCAAAACTTCAGAAATACGCGTATCTTCCCCGACAACCGGATGCGCAGCACCTTTACGCATAATATCGGCAACCGTTAAAAGAAGTTTTCTTCCCAACGTCCCGCCCGGGTGAAAAAGCGCAAAATCCTTTTCTTTAAAACCTTTGAGTTCCAGCAAACATACCGCTAAGGCATCCGTCAACGCAAGCATCGCGGTCGTCGAAGCAGTCGGCGCCAAACCTAACGGACATGCCTCCTTTTTAACGGAAGCATCAAGCCGGATGTCGCTATATCGGGCCATGGCTGATTTCGTATTCCCCGTTATGGCAATGGTCTTACAGCCGATTTTCTTAAGCACCGGCAAAAGTTTCTTCATCTCTTCGCTTTCGCCGCTGTAAGACAATAACATAACAACATCTTCTTTTGTTACACGTCCCAAATCACCGTGGATAGCTTCCGCTGAATGCAAAAACAAACTCGGTGTTCCCGTCGAAGCAAGTGTCGCTGAAAATTTCTGACCGATGATCCCGGTCTTTCCGACACCGGTCACCACCAAACGTCCGCGGCAGGCAAGAACGCAGGAGACCGCCTTTTTGAAATCAGCATTCACGCTTTTTTTAATGTCTCTGACAGCAGCTGCTTCAATATCTAAAACCTGTTTTCCCCGCTTCAAAATATCCATATATTTTCTTGGCAACCTAGACAGTTGCGGCACTCTTAATTGTGATAACCTGCTGTAACAGCTTTTCAAAATCGGTAAGAGAAATCATATTCGGCCCGTCGCATAATGCGGCATCGGGATGAGCATGCACTTCGAGAAAAAGACCGTCACATCCAAACGCAACCGCTGCCCGGGAAAGTCCTGCGACAAATTCACGCTGTCCGCCCGAGCATCCGCCCTTCCCCCCGGGAAGCTGCACGCTATGAGTCGCATCATAGATAACCGGATACCCCACATCACGCATGATCTTCAGACTCCGCAAATCAGAAACCAAATTATTATATCCGAAACTGACACCCCGCTCCGTAAGAATGATCTTACGGTTCCCCGTCGATTCTATTTTCTTAACGATCGGAGCCATATCCCACGGTGCGATAAATTGACCTTTTTTAATATTAACGGTTTTGCCGGTCTTTGCAGCCGCGACCACTAAATCCGTCTGACGGCATAAAAGCGCGGGGATCTGAATGATATCGAGCACCTCAGCAGCAGCCGCTACGTCGTGCGCACAATGCACATCACTGACGATTGCCACCCCCACTTTTTTCTTGACCTTTGCTAAAATCTCAAGACCTTTTTTAAGCCCCGGCCCCCGATAAGAACCGATTGAAAGCCTGTTTGCTTTATCAAAGCTCGACTTAAAAATAAACGGAATACCGAGTTTTCCCGTGATATCTTTCAGTTTCTGCGCAGTCTCAAGGCAGGCGCTTTCAGATTCAATAACACACGGACCGGCCATCACAACCAGCGAGCCGGGTTTTCCCACCGTGATTTTTTTAGTGACGATTACCTGCCTCATCATAACGCCTTTTTCAGCAATAATTCTTTTACTTTTTCCAGATCTTCGGGAGTATCCACTCCCACGCTATTATAATCGGTTTCAATAACTTTAATACGGTATCCTTCTTCAAGCACCCGCAATTGCTCAAGTTTTTCGGTTTTCTCAAGCGAAGAAACCGGTAAATTCTTGTACACAAAAAGAAAATCCTTCGTATATCCGTATAAACCGATATGTTTATAATACACCGGCGATTTGACATCGGAATTAGCAGCATGTGCCGGTATCGGCGAGCGCGAAAAGTACAACGCAAAATTATTTTTATCGACAACAACCTTCACCACGTGCGGATCGGTAATCTCATGCGGATCGGTAATTTTACGCATCATGGTAGCCATGGAAACTTTCGGATTGTCTAAAAGTGCCCGTGCCAATGTATCGATCACAGAGGGATTGATTAACGGTTCATCGCCTTGAATATTAATAACAACTTTCACATCAAGCGGGTTGATAACTTCAATGATCCGGTCACTGCCGGAGACATGGCCTTTAGCCGTTAAGACAACCTTCGCCCCGAAACCTTTTGCCACGTCAAAAACCCGTTGGTCATCACAGGCAATAATAAGATCGTCCAGAACAATCGACTGCCGCGCCCGTTCCCAAACGTGTTGAATCATCGGTTTCCCGCCGATATCGGCAAGAACTTTCCCCTGCAAGCGGGTTGAACTAAACCGGGCCGGAATAACGCCTATCACTTCCATTTTTTCCTGCATCATGTGCGCTCTTTCTACAAGCCCCCACGGGGCGACATCCCTGTACGCTTTATAGTGACGGCACTAGCCTGTGGAATCCTGTCGGAAGAATCCATCCGCTGTGCTAATTCTTGTCGTGAAGCAACTGCTGTACCGATTTTTTCAACCACAATACCCGCCGCGTAATTAGCGATATGCGCTGCTTCAAGTTTTGAAGCACCACGTGCCAAAGCAAGGGTAAACGTAGCGATAACCGTATCTCCTGCGCCAGAAACATCAAAGACTTCCTGGGCAACCGTCGGAATATGAGTTATATGGCTGTTTTCGACTAATTTCATACCATGCTCACCAAGAGTGACCAGCACCGATTCAAGGTCTAAATATTCCCGTACTCCCGCAGAAGCCCTGTCGATCTCCGCATCGGAAAATAGCTTGTCGGACGTAATGGTAAAACGGTTTGAGGTATCTTTAATGCGCAAATTGCGCACCGCATTCTCAAGTTCTTTACGGTTCGGGGTAATCGCAGTAGCACCCCGATAATATTGGAAATGATCTTCTTTGGGATCTACCGTCACGATTTTCTTATGTGAACGAGCCAAGAAAATCAACCCTTCAAGGAGCTGCATATTAATAACACCTTTGCCATAATCTTCAATAATAACCGCGTCAAAAGAATCAAGATTCTTGGTTATGAATCTGGCAATCCGCTGGCTTAATTCCTTCGGTAACGGATCCCGATGTTCCCAATCAACGCGCACGACTTGCTGATGGCCTGCAATAATACGGGTCTTGACAGTCGTATGTCTGGACGGTTCGCAGAAAATTCCGTTCGTTGAAATACCGCGTTTCTTGAGTTCAGCGGCAAGGATACGCGCATTGGCATCATTGCCGACAACACCAACCAAAGTAACCTGAGCACCAAAAGAACTAATATTATTGGCAACGTTAGCCGAACCTCCCGGCACATAGGTATGTTTATTAGCCCAAACAACCGGCACCGGAGCTTCCGGCGAAATACGGTCAACACTTCCACAGATATATTCGTCGAGGATCAAATCACCGACGACGAGGATCTTAGCGCAAGGGAACCGCGAAACAATTTTCTTAAGCCTGGAAACTTTCATCGAGCAATCCGTTCTACAACTGCCTGTGCCAATAACGGCAGCATGATTTCATGATGACCGATAATATAATATCCTTTTCCACCGCCTATAACGGGCCGCGAAACCACATTGTGCTGCGGCCGGTAGTGGTGGATCATATCAAAATTAGCGGTCGTAAAATCCTTAACCTGATTTCCCACGTTACGCGCCAGATTGAGCGCTTTCAGAAAAACCTCCGGCATAATAACCGCTGATCCGAAATTCAAAACAACGCCGCCGTTATTCAGACGGGGAATAACCCCGGAAAACGAACGAAAATCACGCGCAGAACCTTCGCCTGCAGCAGCACCGTTAAACGAAGGATGCTGATGAATAATATCGGTGCCCACCGCAACAAAAACGAAAACCGGGACTCCCATTGTATAAGCATTAGCCAGCAGGCTCAAATGGTTAAAGGGCAATTGCGCTTGAACCATCTTTTCAGAAACCGCCTTGCCAAAACCTAAACCATTTGCAACACCGCTAGTTACAGCTGTATTAATAAAATCAGCAGTCTCCTTACCCATACCAAAACTGCCGTTAATCAAACTTGCCGCAACGTCTTCCGACGTTTTACCCTGATACGCTAACTCAAAATCATGGATAACACCTGCGCCGTTCAAACAAACACAAGAAATTACCCGGCGTTTCATAAGCTCAATAATAACCGGCGAAAGCCCGCACTTGATAACGTGCGCTCCAGCCATAAAAACAACGGCTTTTTTCCGACGGGCTGCCGCCGCCGTAGCATCCGCAATCGCATGCAAATCAGCAGCTTTCAAAATACGCGGAAATGAATCAAAAAAAGCGCTAAAACTCTTCCCTCGAGCAGGCACAACGGCACAATCACCCACCGCAACCTTACTCAAACGTTTTTTAACAGAATATGTCTTTACCGTACGCATAGTTTTCATTGGGAAGGTATCATTTTATCATAAATGCTGCCTAAATCAACACATTTAGCTCATCTGATTGGGACCAGCCTGATAAACCTTTAAACTCCCGATGAAATCGTCGATTTTTTTTGTCAGAAACTCTTCCGTACCGGCGGCCGCAATAAGCTTATTTATAAGGACAATTTTACGTCTTATGACCGACAGATAAAACTCATCTTTACGATAGGCAATACAAAGTAAATAGAAAAAACTTTGTGCATAACCGGAAAACGGGATGCGCCCGGCATTCATGCGTTCGGCATATTTCTTAATGAACATACTCCCCATGACACTTTCCGGGTTAATCTTTGATAGCGACGCCGCTTCTTGATCCGGTGCGGCTCCCTCGGGCACTCCGATATTCTCCGCCAAAGCCATTGTAAAAAGCAGTTCTGTTAAAACTATGTCCTCGATAAAACTTTTCCGGAATCGGGACAGACAAACATAGTGCAGTGTCGGCTGAGAAAAAGTAGTAAGCTCATGTATCAAATCATCGATATCCCGTTCCGTCAATTTCCAATCATTAATCTGCGCCACCACATCCTCGGGAACCCGTTTTACCGGCGTTTCCTTATCCTTGCGGCCATACAGCCAATACAGGATAAGTGCCAGCGCGCTCACAAACAATAAACTCATAACAAGCGGGAACACATATACGTGCTTGCTCCTGACAACTTCCCGCATATGCGCGTCAACTGTTCCGTCTACATGCGTATTGAATTCCTCAACGTTTCTCGTCATTGCTGCAATTTCGTCTTGTGTATACTGATTTTGGATTTCATTGATGCGTTCAGTCGCGCGTTCCTCCATCCTCCGCAGTCTTTCTTCCTGTTGGCTCTGCTTCAAATCAATGTCGATCCGTTTCAAATCATCCGACATACTCCGGAATTCATCCTGGTAGGCGCACGCCGCGTACGGCAAACAAATAACAGCTATCACAGCAAAAAAAAGTCTCATGAGTTATCGTCTCCCCAAACAATCTGAAAAACACGAACAAAACCTTCGGATGCTTGCCGCTCGAAAACCGGTTTAAAATAATGCAATGGGCTATCGCGTAAATAATAAAGCCGGACAAAAATGCTTGCAGCCAACTGCTCATCCAGTTTAAAAGCACGATACTGTCCGCCATCCTGGAAAATAAGTACCGAAAAAGCCGCCGTTGTGCCGGCCATAGGATATTTTACAATGCTTCCGGTCGGTTGCTCCACAAACACTGACCGGGGAAGTAGATATCTTTGTTTCCCGGAGGAATAGGCATATACCGTTTGCGCTGCCGGATCATATACTAACCCTCCGTCAAAAAGGATAACGGCATTATGCCGGACTCCCGAAAGGAGCGGGCTTATAAAATGGACGCGCTCCGAAACCCACGCATCTCTTTTTGAAACAGGCATATCCCTGACTACTCCGTATAAACGCAATGCCCGTGTACGCTCAACACCCCAGGCTCCAAGAGTAGAAACAATCTTCTCCCGCGAATCACCCCGCACAAAAGCATCACTCACATAATTCCGCATAAAATCCCAATTCCCGATAAACGAAATCGAACCTATCTTATCTTTCATGGAATAATCAACAACAAAATACGCGGGGGATGGTTTATCAAACAGTATATGGACCACCCGGAGAGTATCGTCCGGAACAAGTTTTTTCTCAAAGAGACGGATTGCTTCTTCACGTGAAGCAGAAAGCGCTTTTTGTAAAAGTATGATCGAAGCATACGGATCTTTAAGATTCTTCTGTATAATTTCAAACGCCTGGTTCCCTCCGTTATTAAGCATGCGCAATATGCGTTCGGCATGTTTCTCGTCGTTCGCTAAAAGAACGCGCGCCATCCAATATGCCTGGGGCGTATTCTGGCTCTGGCCGTCAAAAATAACCCGACGCCGCGCAACCGATTCAAACCAATCGCCGAAATCCCACCATGAATTAATGATTGCCTGGGAAGGCGTTGCTTTTCGCATATATGAAAGTGTTTCATACCATGCATCATTCATAAACGGCAGGATTTGAACGGCATTCTTATATGCTTGCCCGAAAAAACTACAAATGGTAATCAGCAGGATTGCCAGTGTAACGCTGAAAAACAGTCCCATCTTACGCCGGATAAAATAATCACAAAGTTTCTGGCCAAGCCATCCGAGCATAATCCCCAGGGGTGTTAGAAGAAGCATGACAAAACGCATCCCTTTGGTCGAAGCAAAAAGCATACACAACACCCACACAACCAGCAAACCAAGCGCTTGACGCTGGGCGGTATTCTCAGACGAAAAACGGACATGTATAACATACAACACCGCTAAAACCAGCCACAAAAAAACCACGATCCAACCGATACCGACGACATCCCCCATAATTTGTGCCGGCGAAACGGAGGTAAGCTCAGAAACGGTGGAAAATGTGTTCGGCCACAATGTCCCGTCTGAAGAAGAATTTAATGACATGGCCAAGCGTATTTGATCGGCTAACGCGGAAAATGGCGCTGTCCGGCAAAAAATCAAAACCCAACTCATTGCTGCAACACTATATGCTGCCAAAACAGCCATTTGACGTTTATACAAAGACAAATTCCATGTTTTACGCCAAAGATGCAATCCTGTTGAAACGATAAAAAGGACTCCTTCATACCCCAGGATAATAACAATAATAAACCACCAAAAATGCCATGTATAGGCAAAGACACCCACCCAAAAAGCGGCAAACAATATCCGGCCAACGCCTGCCAAAGAATACGGCGCTTTTCTGCACGCAAGATATGACCATACGATGATAAGAGGAAAAAACATATTAAGAGGATCGGTATCAAACCAGCCTGCTACACTGCGTCTCAAGAATACCTGTGCCAACCCCGCATAACAACAAGCGAGAACCGCAGCAATATTCCCCCAATAACGCCAACAAAACAAGTACAAGACGATGAGAAATAGCGCCGTATAAAATAGAGGGAGATAAAAAAGAAAAACGGAAAGCGGGACTATAGTGACGGCAGAATATATGGTATACAGGAAAGCTGAAGCAACAAAAAGTAATTTATTCCATTCAAGCGGCGTATCTGACTTGGCACAATTCAATATATCCATGTCCGCGCCGTTTTTGATACCGCCCCCGGCCCGCCCGGTCCGGATAACATCCTCGGTATACCGCATCCATTGCCAACAATCAATTTCCAGCATATACGTATTGTGCCTTTGATCTTGGTACGGATCAGCCAGAAACCGGTAGTGCCTGTCAACTTGTTCCCTGATTGCGGGTTGATGTTTTTTACTGTAGACTTCCGCTACATGCTGAATCACCTGGCGGCGTCTTGCCGAAGCAAGGTTCAATACTGCTTTCCGGCTACAAAAAGCAATACGCTTTTGTATTTGTTCCTGTACTGCGGATTGAGCCTGTAAACGGAATTGAGGCACGATTGCGGGTAAAAAGCGGACATAGAGGTTGAGCCCTAAAACAAAAAATATCCCGGCGCAAAGGAAAAGCGCTTCTTTACAAAATATTGTTTTAGGCCAACGCTGCATCATTTCGCGATGTCATCTCCGGTATGGGCCTTACCATCCGGCCCCTTCGAATATAGTTCAAACCCGTTTTTTTCGGATGCAGAGTAGGTATACGCATTTCCCCAGGGATCCCGTGGCTCTTTCGACAAATACGGGCCCTGCCAATCCTTGGCTTTTGCAGGAGCACTCATAAGTGCACGTAATCCCTGCCTGGTTGTCGGGTAGCTCCCTGTATCAACCCGATATAATTCAAGGCCTGTTTCTATATTATTTAAATCAATTTTTGCCAAAGCTTCAAGCGCACCGGTTCCGCCCTGCTTTAAGGCACGAAAATCTTCGGGGGAAATGATGACCGTACTATCCGAAGGCGGCTGAACGACAGAAAGAGGTTCTTGCGGAATAACTTTCGGAGATGGCCTTTGTTTAACCTCAGGGACATACCGTTCAACAGTCTCTTGCACAGGCGCCGGTTCAACAGCCTGAGCCGGAAGTGGCGCAGATGCAACAGGTTCAGTTTTTTTCACGGGGAGAGCTTCCTCTCGTACCTCCGGGATAGATTCCTGTTTCGTCATATTTGCTTTTATACTATCGGGAATGGTGAATAAATCATCCGCCAACGGGACATCCTCTTCGATACTAATAGCCTCAAAACGCTTAACGATCTGGCCGGTTTTTTCAACGCGTTTCAAGGTAATACCGCGCCAAACCCAAATTTGCAGGTTATCTTTTTTGTAAACAAAACATTTTTTCCCCGCAACTGTCTGTTGTGTTATCGCATCCTCTTCGTGTAATGTATCATTACCCGTATCTACCCACGCGGAAAACGGCTGTGGGAGGTCTTCAACCGAAGCAACACCTTTTGCCATATCAAAAAAATAACACCGGACGCCGTCAATAATCGTTATCTCATCTCGTTTGGCATGGATCTGCCCCGGTTGAAAAATTTCTGTCAAATCGCCGCGCCGTTTGTTTGCGGCCCGGTCAATATAGACGATTGCGCTAAAAGCACGTTCTGATTGCTGGTCGTTCTCGGTAATCTCATACAAAATTTTAAGTGTTTTAAATGGCGTTTCCATTGACGAAGAAACGGAAGGGACCGGAAACACTCCATCTGTTGACTGCGGTATATCCTGGGAAACCTGCTGCGAAGAAACCGTTTCAATAGGTTGCGCCGGCTCAATCGGCTGCGCAG
>DAONEO010000002.1:105041-141623 GCA_035403145.1 Candidatus Omnitrophota bacterium
GGCTGCGCAGACTCTGCAGGCACTTCTGCCTGCGGAGCAACAGACGGCTGTTGCGCTTGTTCCGAGGTCGCAGGGACTTGCACGATACTCTCCTTCTGGTCAATACTTTTAATCGCGCTCTTAAAATAAATAATTTCTCCTGAAACAGTCTTAACTTTTACATATTTGGGAGTATCTTTCGTAATAGTCCCTTCAATCTTTTCGCCGTTCCTCAAAATAATTGTTTCGGCACAAACAAAGGTCGATGTACATACCATGAAACAAACCGTGCATAATACCCCCGCTGTAATTTTCCGTCTCACGAAAGACCCCCTTTCAAGAGCCACGCTGCTGCATCCACAACATCATCAACTGTTATAGCAGCCAAACACGCAAATTGTTTCTTACAGTTATGCGCCAGACAATCAATACAACCAACAGATTTATGAAGCACCCGAGCTTTCGGTGATGTCGGACCCCAGCGGCGCGGGCTTAAACCGGGCTGAGAACGGCCAAAAATAGAAACTACCGGAGTGCCAACCGCCGATGCCACATGAACAGGACCGGAATCATTTGAAATAAAAATTGCCGCGCGGCGCAGGAGACTCGCCAGCTGAAGAATCGTTGTTTTTCCGGCGCAATTGATAACCGGCGATTTCATCGCAGCGGCAACTGACGCGCACTGCGCTGCGTGGTACGAGCCGGAAACAAGAATAACCTGCCAACCATACTGTTTATGGAGCACATCGGCGACTTCAGCAAAACGCTGCAAAGGCCAGATTTTAGAAGGGCAGCTTGCGCCCGGATGGATCGCAATAATCTTTTGATGCGGCGCAACGCCGGCTTCTCTCAAAAGAGTATCGACAAAACGCTCCGCCTCATCACTGCCAGGCATATACAACGGAAGATCCTGATATGAAACACCAAGAAATTTCAGAAGATCGAAATTATACGCAACCTCGTGTTGGAGGCCCTCTTGTTTGGTATGCTTCAGGCGATCCGTAAGAAGAAATCCGCATTTACGGTCATAGCCGATCCTGCGCTGAATACCCGCGCCGAATAAAAGCATATGGACGCGGTTTGTCGGGTGTAACGCCACAGCGACATCAAAATGTTTCAACCTCAGCATGCGGGCAAATCGACAGGAGGCAATCCACCCTTTATGCGCAGTATCTTTATCATAGACCAGAACGTCATCGATAAACGGATTGCCTGCAACAATATCCCGGCAGGCCGGTGCGACCATCATCGCGATATACGCCTGCGGATACGCCTGACGTAATGCCTGTAAAACCGGGGTTGCCAGAAGGACATCACCGATTCTATCGGTACGAGCTACAAGAATTCGTTTTACCGGCGTACGCTGGACGTGCGCCGGTATCGTATCCGTCGCAGGAGCATATAAAACTTTTTTCACCGCTGAAAAAACATCTTCCACCTTAATATATGCGCTGCACGCAAGTGTCCCGAACCGGCATTGAGCTTTTTGACACGGCCTGCAAAAAATCTCTTTTTTTACCACCACATGCGTATCCGACCAGGGCCCATACGTATGGTCATCGGTTATGCCAAACAAAGCAACAACCGGCTTGTTGACGTAGCTGGCCGCATGCAACACAGCGCTATCATTGGTAACCAAAAGCTTGGTTTTCGAAAGAAGGTGCACAAGTTGCGCAAGTGTTGTTTTCCCGACACAATTCAATATCGGCAGGTGCACTCCTTGGGCGATCGCGCAGGCGATCGAAGCGTCTGCCTCATCTCCCACCAATACAACAGAAACATGTAATTGGCTCACCATTGCGTCAATGAGTTTCACAAAACCCTGCCAATCCCATCGTTTGGTATGGCTGCGGGCACCCGCAGAAACGGCTACGATTGTTTGCCCCAAAACACGCCCCGGCTGATCGAGTAATTGTTCCACAACTTTCTTATCATTGTCACCAATACACACCGACCCTGCGGGAACAACACGCGGGAGTGGAAAAGATTGTACCGCAGCTTTCACTTTATACAGATGCCGATCTTTCATATGCCGGATCGTCCGAGGAATTCGTACAAAAGCCGGGATATGATGCCGGGCTGGAACACCCCATCCAAAAAAGCTGCCACGCAGATCAATCACACAATCAAAATGCTGATCCCGCAAAGACCTGATCAGCGCTATTTTTTTTAAAAAACCCATCCGACGGTCATACACAATGACTTGGTCAACTCGCGGATTATGGTCAAAGATCGTGCACGGACGCTTACCTGATATAACGGTAACCGACGCCTCGGGGAACATCGCGCAGAGAAGATCCAGCGACGGCAGACTCAAAAATACGTCACCGATATTGCTTAACGTGACAAACAGGATTTTCGTAACCGGCTTTTGATTCATCTATGTTTAATCTTTGTTACTTCGTGGACAACATCATCCGGGGTTATGCGTTTCATACACCGGTTATCAGCGCAATCAACAACATAACAAGGGATCGGACATTCAATTTTCTTTTGGATAATCGTCGTTCTTTCGGCGGGAACAGGACCTGTTAAAGCAGGATGTGTCGGGCCAAAAAGCGCCACGATATTTTTCGTGCCAACCGCATTGGCAATATGCAACGGCCCCGTATCAGCTGAAATAAAAACATTGAGCCTCCGGCATAAAGCCGCAAATTCTTTAATATTCAAAACCCCCGCCGCGATAAGAGGCTTCTCGCGCATCAACGATTGGATGCGTCCAACAAGCGGGATATCTTTTTTATCCCCCGTAATAATAATTTTTGCCTGCAATTCCCTGATAAGCCGGTCAGCGGTAACAGCCCATAAATCGGCAGGCCAGCGCTTCGGATCCCAGTTACCACCCGGATTTACCCCAACACAAAAATCATCCGGAGTAATCCCCGCATCCGCAAGGAAACGCTCGGTTTTCTTCGTATGCGCGCAATCCACGTAAAATTCGCTATGGCGGTCATGCACAACAAGCCCTGCCTTTGCAATAACGTTCAAATAGTAATCAATGCGATGGACCTCATCAAGCTTGGGAGGGATTATCCTTTGCGTCAATAAGAAACCGCGTCTTTTGGTATAATACCCGATGCGCTCGGGGATCTTTGCCAAACGCGAAATAAGCGCGCGAGTCATTGACCGGTGTAACAAATAGACAATATCAAAATGTTTTTCTCTGAGAAGTTTAACAAACCGCATCTTCTCAAGAATACTTTTGTGTTTACCCTTTTCGTCAAAAAGAATGATCTCATTAATATGCGGATTCCCTTCTAAAACAGCCAAACAACGCGTGGGGATTACGCAGGCGATAAAACTATCGGGGAAATTCGCGCGGATATTGCGTAAAACCGCGGTGGAAAAAAGGACATCCCCGAGCCAGTTTACATTAAATACAAGGATCCGTTTTACCGATGCCGAAGTCATTTTCCCCTGCGCTTATCCTTTTTAAACATCGAGTAGACCCCGCTGGTCTGCGCCCAAAACACGAACATATTCCTGGAACTTTCTGAGATCCGCAGCCTGCGTAACGCATACACATCATCAACCGCATACTGTTTCCGTGGTTTAGTAGCAACTGCTCCGTCATACCCGGCATCAATAACCATCTGCCGGATTGCAGGCGTAAAAAGCCCTTCGGGGTAACTAAACATAGTCACGGGGCAACCAAGCTTCTCCTGAAGCACTCGTTTAGACTCAGTTATCTGCCAACGGACATCATCGGCAGAGCTAAAATTAATGAGTGGCTCCGGTCCTATCGTATGACTGCCTATCGTAACAAAACCCGAAGCCTGCATTTCTTTAATCTGATCCCAATTCAGCCGGTCATTCTGGGGTCTGCCGACTTCCTGCACAATTATAAAAAATGTCCCCGGTATGCCGTACTTCTTTAAAATCGGGAACACATCCGTATACATATCCTTATATCCATCGTCAAAAGTCAACGCAATGGGTTTCGAAGGCAGGCGCTTCTTTTCTTTAATACAATCGACTAATTCCGGCAACGGCATAACCGCATAGTGATTCTTTTTCAAGAACGCCATCTGTTTTTCAAATGTTGCGGTTGAAACAGCAAGCCGGTTGGAATACGGAGGATCGGAATACACCGTGTGATACATAAGTATGGGAACAACATACCGCGAGCGGACAAACAAAATACCGGCAACAACAAGGACTGCGATGACACCAATCACGACAAACAGTTTTATTCTTTTCGACATACCGTTCTACTCCTCGTTGTGAAAAATCAACCCGCCCGGTTTTCGCTTAACGGTGTTCGGTTAGCGGGAAGCGTTAGCCGTTCAAACATTCTTGATAAACCTTTTCAGTTTCCGACCGCATTTTCTCTTGGGAAAAATTCTCTGCGACAAAAGTACTGGCCTGCTGGCCAAACAACCGGCAGGCTTCCGGGTTCTGCAACAAATTAAGGATAGCGTGCGCAAGGGCCTTACTATCGTGCGCCGGCACGCGCAAACCCCTCTCCCCGTCTTTAATAAGTGTACGAATCCCTCCCACGTCAGATCCGATAACGGGAAGACCAAACGCCATTGCCTCCATTAACGCCAAGCCCAGTCCTTCCTGCAGCGATGGCAAAACAAATATATCCATAGCCGCAAGCACCTCAGGCGTATACGGCGCTTGTTCATGGAATACGATATTCCCGGTAATCCCCAGCTCAGAGACCAAACGGACAAGAGATGCTTTTTCTCTCCCCTCTCCAACAATCAATAACTGCGCGGCTGGATGCACGGCAATAACATCTTTCATCGCTGCAATAAGATAGCGGTGCCCTTTGACATCGGAAAGACGGGCAATAATACCGATAACCGGTCCTGCATGCAAACCTAAGCGGCGTTTTAAATCTTCACGGTCCTGCGCCCGTAAAAAATATGCCGCATCTCTGAATTTTTCCACATCAATACCGTTATGAATCAGACGGATACGTCGCACATCCATCTTGAAATCGCAAGTTAAGTGTTCCTGGACTTCTTTACTAATCGCAATAACCCGGTCTCCCCAACACGGCGAAAGGACATGGGATACTTTCCTAAGAAAATATCCGTGGCATGTCCAGACAAAAGGAAGTCGCGCATATGAACGCAAGAGTTGGCCAAGTACCTGAGTAACCCTGGTATTAACATGGACAATGTCAAACCGATACCGCCTGTGACGATTCAGTAAATAAAAAAAACTTGCCAGGACTTTCGGATGCAATTCCGCTTTTGTTTTAATGGGTATGCGGATAAACCGGGCACCTGCTTTTTCAAAAGCATCAACCATCTGCCCGCCGCTTGAGGCAACATAAACCGTATGCCCTTGCTTTGTAAAACCGGAAGCAAGTGTCAAGATATAGCTGGTGACCCCGCCGACATTAAGATGATTCGCAAGATAAAGGATGTTCATCCGTTAGGCCAATAGTTTTTCAATCGCCGCCGCTACTTCTTCCGTAGTAATCGCATTCATACACCGCACATTTTTACACTCGGATTTATAACACGGCGCGCAGGGAATATCTTTATGCATCACGACACTATGCTCTGCCGGAGGCATATGCCTGCGCGGATCAGTAGGGCCAAAAAGCGCGACAACCGGTGTTTGCATCGCAGTCGCGATATGCAACGGAGCCGAATCAGTCGATATATACACGCTGCACTGTTTGATAAGGCTGGCTAATTGATTGACGGTGGTCTTACCGCAGGCATTAATCGGTTTAGTGCCTTTGATCTCATGAATAAGCTCATTGGCAAAAGCAATATCCTCTTCAGTACCGGTTATAACAACACGCATATCGCGTTTAGCCAACTCCTCGCACAGTTTGATGAGCGATTGCCGCGGCCAGTTTTTCGTCTGCCAACGAAGGCTGGCGCGCGCATTGATCCCGATAAGTTTCTGTTTCTCGGCAACCCATTGAGAACTCAAAAGTTCCTTCGCGTAACTGATATCTTCCTGGGAAGGCCACAATTCAAGCTGCAGGCGTACCGGCTCAATCCCCAGCATCGCTAAGATCTTAAACTGATGGCGCACCGGATCCAACGGCGATTTATCAAACGGTATCCGGTGATTAAGGAGAAAACTGAATTTTTTATTATCATATCCGTATCGCAGCGGCGCCATCACAAATCTGCTGAGCAAATGACTATACCGGTTATTCTGCAAATCAACAACCGTATCAATCTTTTTTTTACGCAAACTTGCCGCGACTTTCAAAATCCCTCGTAATCCCTTGTCTTTACCGCGCACGTCACACACAACAAGCTCATCGATATAGGGACAACGCAGCAATACATCTTTGGATTCCTGCCCGACCAAAACTACGATTTTATGGTTAACACCCAGCTTCTCCTTGATCGCCCGGATCGCCGCAGTCGTCAGTATAACATCCCCTAACGCGCTCAGTTTAATAATGAGTACTTTGAAATTGGTTAAGGCATCATGATACACACCAAGCGTATCATTAACCATCCGATCCAGCGTATAGTCCGTTTTAATTTTTTCATACGCGGCGTTTGCCATCGCCGTTGCCAAAACAGGATCTTTATAAATTCGCACAAGAGCCTCCCCCATGCCGACAGGATCGGCTGCCGGCACCAAAAGACCGGTTTTACCGTCCTCAATAATATCAACCACTCCGCCAACACGCGTCGCTATCACGGGTACTCCTGCTGCCTGCGCTTCAATAACAACTCTGCCAAACGCTTCCTGCGTCGTTGTTGCCAAAATCACAACATCAAGATTATTGAGAACCGAGGGAATATCCCGCTGGGTGCCCAGAAACTGCGTCGATTGCGTCAAACCCAAGCGATTGACCAAAACATGCAATTGCTCTCTATACGATTCTTTTGATGCGGGAGCATCCCCTATGATCCAGGCCTTCAAATGAGGGATTTCACGCGCAGCCCGCGCAATCGATTTAATAAAAATCATATGCCCCTTTATCGGGGTCAGACGTCCAATGATCCCGACATTAAACGATTCCTTACGTTTCAACTCGGGGCTGATAAATGAAAACTTCGTGGAATCAACGCTGCGCGGGACAAGCCGGATCTGCTCATGCGGAACACCGAAATCGTCGATCATATGTCTGGCAATAGCATTGCTTAAAACGATCGTGCGCTTGCCCCACCCCATAACAGAACTCAGGATGTGTTTGCTGTAATACCCGTGACAGGTTGTGATAAAAACCCGATTCGTGGCACGCGCGGCAAAAAATGCGGACCAGGCGGGAACACGGGAACGGGCATGTACGATATGGATGTCTTCCTTAATAATAATCTCGACAATACGGCGGATATTCTTAATGATAGTGATCAGATCTTTTTTATGAACGGGAAGTTCATAATGTTTGGCACCCGCCGATTCGAGTTCTTTAACTAACGCGCCACCCGAGGAAATAACCACTGCCGTATGCCCCCGTTTTACCAATTCACGGGCAAGATCAACCGTCCCTGTTTCAACTCCACCAACATGAAGTTCCGGCAAGATTTGAAGTATATTCATAGAAGTATTAATATATCCTTTGTATACAATCGTTCAAGTGCTCGAGATCATTGAGTCGTCTCACTGCAGGCTTCTTGTTATGTATGCCGCCGATCGTTCCGGCAATACTTGCCGCAGGGGTCCGATAAATAAAACCGCCGTTCGCAAGTGTCCGTAAAAACTTATCGTGACGGCTATCAACGCGGCTGCCGAAAACAACTACGTAACGACCAGCGGAAGCCGCTTCGGAAACCATGGAAATACTCTCCGGTGAAACAATAACAATCGAACTCAACCCCACAATACCTCCCAATGCAAAGGGTGGATTATCCACACGGGCATTGATCAAAAGTTTACATCGGGAAAAATTTTTACATTCTTTTTCCAAAAGCTGTTCAACCGCACACGGAGTTCTCCGGGATGTCGTAATCAAAACGTGATAATCAAAACGTTCTGCCGCATCTTTAATCTGGCTCAATACATTCCGTACCTCTTCCGGCTGCAGCTTAAAATGTTTTGTATTGCCGCCAAGCAATAACCCGATATATTTTTGCTCCCGGGAAAGTGTCCCCGTATACGCATCCAGCAGTTTCCCGGATTGTTCCGTTACATACGCGTCATCAATAAGATTCAAAGCGCCATCGGTACAGTAAACATTCTTTCTCTTCGGAGGATGATCGTGCAGAGGCATAATGACCGCGTCAAAACGCCGCACACCTAGTACGCCGGGACGCAACACCGAGATACTACGGTTTACGTTAAACCGGGAAAAAAGGTAGTTGACGCCGGCGACTCTTGCCCCGCAGGAAATAACAATATCGGGAGTCAATCCCATCAGCGTCATATAGGAATTCTTTTCAAGCAGCAGTTTTAGAAAACCCGCGGCCAGACGGGATGAATATCTGCCGGTCAACAAACTTGCCAGGGACAAACCAATACGCAAACTATCATTCCGCAAGCGGATCTGCACAGTCTTTACAGAAACATGCATTGCGCCGGCTGCGCCGAACCGCGCCAACTCCCTGGCAACTGTTTCAGATTGGCGGATATGCCCGGTTTTCCCGTCGCTTAGAATAAGGACGCTACGATGGGACGAATATTTCCAAACTTTATACGTCCACAAATATTCCGAAGGATACTGACGAATACATCCCTCAAAATAATGTATGAGCCCTTGCACATTGGCATGAATATCTGTATCATCATCTCCGGTTTTATGCATCTGAAAAGGTTCCGCGATGATTGTTTTGACGCAGGCACCCCCAAAACGAAAATAAAACGACGGAAGGATGGCAGTACCGTATTTCAAAGCGATTTTTACCGCGCCGCTTGACATGGAAGCTTCATTACCGAAAAATTCAACCTTCTCACCCTGTTTCCCGCCCTGATCAGCGGTCATGCCAACCACTTCGTTATTTTTCAGAGCACCGACTAACGCGCGCAATTGATTTTGGCGGGTAATAAGATTGCAGCCTTTCCTGGCACGATACAAATTCAAAAGACCGTTAAGCCGGGGGAATTTTTGTTCGCGTACAAAAAAATTGAACGGCACGCCCCATGTCGAGCAGATAGCATTCGTCAATTCCCAACTCCCCGCATGCACCGCCAGCAAAATCACGCCCTTGCCGCGTTTCAGGGACGCAGTAACATTCTCAACCCCCTCAACCGTAATATACCGGTCCAGATATTGTTTATCGAGCTTTGGCAAGAGAAACATCTCAATAAAGTTCTGCCCGAAATTCCTGTAAAACTTTTTCGTAGCAGCGCGTATTTGGCCGGGGGTCATCTCATCATGAAAAGCCCTGCGGATATTCGAATATACGAGAGCCCGATGTTTATTATCAAAAAAATGGACCGTATCTCCCAAACGCCTCCCCAGGAAAAAGCTCACTGCAACGGGAAGCGCCCGGAATACCGGCCCCAATAATCTAAACGCTATATACGCTGCGTAATCTGCTAAGGAATTCATCTTCTTTCTTCGTAAGAATAAGCTCGATCTTGAATACAAAAACAGGGAAGCTGCCGAAAGAAAGCTGTAACCGTTGTAACCGCATAGCATCTTTTTCAGTGGTGATAATTGTGTCTGCCCGACAACGTCGCGCCTGGCCGACAATCCTGTCTACATCACCGGCGGTATATGAATGGTGGTCGGAAAACCGTACCGTATGCATAACAGAAATCCCCTGATGCTTAACACCTTCCTCAAAAGAATGGGGATCCCCGATACCTGAAAAAAGCAGACATGATCTTCCATCCAATTTTTGCATGGAAGAAGTATCGTACAATGAATAAAACCCGACCGGTTTATGCATTGATTCGACCTGTAACGCCCGGGGAGCGAATTTCCGCACAGTCTGTTTCAAAGACTCGGAAACCGCGGCAATGTTTGTTTTAGTAAACACAATAACATCGGCGCGATCCAGACCTGTCAGAGGTTCGCGTAAAAGTCCCCGCGGAAGAAGCCGCGCACAACCAAAAGGATTGGCCGTATCGATACAAACGATTTCTAAACGCTTGACAATCTTCCATTGCTGAAAAGCGTCGTCTAAAATAATACTGTCTGCCGCAGACTCTTCCAAAGCGCGCGTAATTCCACGAAGGCGGTTTGAATCAACAATAACGGGAATTCCGGTATTTTTCTGCAACAGTGCGGGCTCATCCCCCATCAAATCATAGGTATCACTGCCTTTTGATGCAGGACGTTTATAGCCGCGCGTAACAATGGCCGGCTTCTTACCGTAGCTTTTTAATTTCAATGCAAGATACTCCACCAACGAAGTCTTTCCGGTCCCGCCAACAGTTATATTTCCTACGCTTATTACGGGAATCGCAGGCGTCGTTTTATGATAGAGCGCATACGTTAGCAAAATCCTGACCAAAATACCGTAAACAAAAGAAAAAACCGAAAGAACCGCTGCCGGAATAAGATGGAATCCCCCGCGATATCGGCCGCTGGCAAGCTTATAAAGATAGTCTAGGCAAAACATACACAACATCCTCTGAGATAAGATGTTATTATAGCGCTAAATCATTAAAATCCCAAGTGTTTTTGCGCCTGCTAAAACAGGAATTAGCTTTTGATACGGTACGGTTGAAAATACGATTATACGGTAGGAAGGTCTTTTAACGCACGTTCAATTTCATGCTGTGGATGGGCGTAATTTATCAATTCACCATGGAGGTATTTTTCATAGGAAGCAAGGTCCAAAAGCCCGTGACCGCTTAAATTAAACACGATACATTTGGCTTTTTTCTCTTTTTTAGCCATCTCAATTGCGCAGGCGATCGCATGGGAACTCTCAGGCGCAGGAATAATGCCTTCGGCTTTAGCAAACATATGTGCCGCCTGAAAAACCTCAAGCTGCGGATAGGCCATCGCCTCCATAAGTTTCTTTTCATAGAGAGCGCTTACTAACGGTGAAACACCGTGATACCGCAAGCCGCCGGCGTGAATTCCGGCAGGCATAAACTTATGCCCCAGGGTGTACATTCTCAGAAGCGGCGTCAACTTCGCCGTATCTCCAAAATCATACCCCAAAATTCCTTTCGTAAGTGTCGGACAGGCAGTCGGTTCAACGCCTATAATACGCAGAGCATCATTTTTAAGTTTTTCCTTAACAAAAGGAAACGCAAACCCGCCGAAATTGCTGCCGCCGCCAACGCATGCAATAAGATAATCCGGCTTTTCTCCGACGAGAGCAAGCTGCTTCTTGAGTTCAAGGCCGATAACCGTCTGATGCAACAAAACATGATTTAAAACGCTGCCAAGGGCGTAATTGGTATCTTTATTTTTTGCCGCTTCTTCCACCGCTTCGGAAATAGCAACCCCCAGGCTTCCCTGGCAATGCGGGTCTTCCTTCAAAATTGCCCTGCCGCAATCAGTAAGCTCCGAAGGAGACGCGACAACATCAGACCCCCATATATGCATAAGTGTCCGGGGAAATATTTTCTGGTGATAACTAACCTTCACCATATACACACGGCAGCCCAACTCGAATTTATTACAGGCAAAACTAAGTGCTGCGCCCCATTGGCCAGCACCTGTTTCTGTCGAAATCCGCTTGATCCCCGCCTTTTTATTATAATAGGCCTGGGGAACGGACGTATTGGCCTTATGACTGCCGATTGGCGAAGAACTTTCATCCTTATAATAAATACGACATCTTGTCTTAAGGAATTTTTCTAAATTATAGGCGCGGCGAAGCGGAGTCGGCCTCCAGAGACGATAAATATCAATAACTTCATCCGGGATAGCAATCCAGCGTTTTGCCGACATTTCCTGTTCAATAAGAACATCGGGAAAAATCTGCTGAAGGTCTTCTTTTTTAAGAGGTTTTTTTGTCCCGGGATGCATGGGCGGCGACAAAGGAAACGGCAAATCAGCCACCACGTTATACCAGGCTTTAGGTATATCTTTTTCAGGTAGATTTATTTTATATGGATGCATGGTTCAATTATATGCGAAATTCCAATATGTTTCAACAACTTTTCAGCAAAACACTCGTAGCTGCAAAAACTAAAAAGTTAGAATCTCGCAAAACACGATCTATGGACTTTGAACATTAAACTATGAACAATCTTCGATATTCCTTCGAATCATTCTCATCTGCGCCTTAATATTCATGCGGATACCGCGGCATTGGCCGGGAGCCAAAAGCTCAAGCACCTTGTGGTAGGCATCTAACGCACCCTGGTAATCCCCCAGGTTATACAATGCATCGGCAAGATTGTCGTAGGTAACAGCCCGGTCAGGCTCAAGCTCAAGAGCCTTCTTAAAACAACGGATTGCTTCCGTATGATGCCCGATATTATTAAGAAGCCACCCTTTATTATGATATATGGTGGCATACTCGGGCTCAACCGCAATGCCTTTATCAAAGAAACTCATGGCCTCGTCAATAATCCCCAGTTCAACCATTGATAATGCGCGATCATTATACGCGCCACCGTCAAGCTTGTTACACGCGATCGCTTTATCAAAATGCTGGATCGCCGACGAGAAATGTTCTTTCAGGATATCGACTTGGCCTTTGAAATATTCCAGTTCACCGACAAATTTGCGTTTGGCGGCAACCCGTACCCCTTCCCGGGCAAGACGCATGGCTTCTCTTTTTGATCCATAGGTAATTGCCTGATCTAATTGCACGCGAAGTTCAGGGAGGAAACAATGTTTGCTCATATACCGTACTGTCGAGCTAAATCCTGCACCAGGGTAACCGTGCGTTTTGTTGCCCCCTGATTTGAACGGACTACTTGTTTCCCCGCTTCTCCCAAAGCCTGCCTACGCCGGATATCACGTAGCAGATCCCGCGCAACCTGCGCAATATCCTGATTTGACACAACAACACACGCGCCCGTGCGAATAAATAAATCGGCGATATCCCTGAAATTATAAAGGTACGGACCCGTCATAACCGGTTTTGCTAAAGAAGCGGGTTCCACAATATTATGCCCGCCCTTTTTCACGAGGCTGCCGCCGACAAAAACAAGATCGGCAATCGCGTAATAATTCATCAGTACGCCGATCATATCAAGTATATAAACAGCTCCCTGGCTTGAAGAAACAGGGGCATTACCAAGACGGGAAATTCGCACCGGCGCAAAACCCTCTTTTAATAAAAGTTTCTCAATCTCAAATGCGCGCTCCGGATGACGCGGCGCGATACAAAACCGTATCGCGGGAAACTGCATAACCAGATCCTTAAAAACCCTGACAAGAATTTCTTCTTCTCCCTGGTGCGTACTGGCGCAGACAAAAAAGAGATCGCTTTCCGAAAGCGTAAGACGCTTGCGCAACCCCGTCGATTCGGGGGATTTGAATGCGGCATCGAATTTCATATTACCGGTCACGGCAATACGCCGCTGGTCAACACCGATCTGCACAAGCCGGTTCTTGTCAGTCTGGCTCTGCACACAGAATAATCCAACGGTATTTAAAATAGGTTTTACCAGCAAACGAAAACGGCAATACCCTTTTAATGAATGATCCGAAAGACGGCCGTTAACCACTGCCACAGGGATAGCGTGTTTGTGTAAAGAACGCAGCAGATTCGGCCACAGTTCTGTTTCGGCGATAATGCACATACTCGGTTTAATAATGCGGATAAAACGATTCGTAATAAAACTTATGTCAAACGGCAGGTAGGTCACACAATCTTCTTTATTCGCAAGCGTCCTGGCTATTGTATTCCCGGTGGGAGTCACCGTCGTAATAACAAAATTCTTATGCGGAAAAATACGGCGGAATTCTTCGATAAAGCTTTTCATCATCATCGCTTCACCGACGGAAACAGCATGTATCCAGATTGGGTTACCGCCATACAGCGGCCGCGGGAAAAAGCCTAATCGCGCTTTCAAACCGCCGTGTAACTTCCCTTTAAACAGGTACACCGGCAAATAAATAAGCGCGATAATTAAAAATATAAAATCATAAAGAATATACATACACATCACCCCTGCACATCTCGGTGAGCGATTCTCGGTTAGCGGTTATCAAAAAAGTTTACGTCGCTCACCGAACACCGATAACCGTAAACCGTTATCCACACATTACGCCCGCGGGTGCGCCTTATCATAAACACTTTTGATTCTTTCCGTGGTCAAATGCGTATAGATTTGCGTCGTTGAAAGATTAGCATGCCCCAATAATTCCTGCACACTGCGCAAATCGGCACCGCGGTTCAATAAATGCGTCGCGAATGAATGCCGCAGGGTATGCGGAGAAACCCCCGGTTTCATACTGGCAAGGCGCATATATTTATACACGATATCGCGCACGCCACGCGTAGTAATTCGCTTGCTGTTTTTGTTCTGAAAAAGCTCGCGTCCGTTTTTTTTACGCTGGGCCAGGTATTCACGGATAGCCCTGAGCGCACATTCGCCGATAGGGACAATGCGCTCTTTTCTGCCCTTACCCATAACTTTAGCAACACCGCTGATAAAATCAACGTCCTCGATGTTTAACCCGACCAACTCGGAAATACGCATTCCCGTAGAATAGAATGTTTCGATAATCGCTTTATCCCGTAACCCGCGCTTGCCGCCTTGTATCGCTGCATCAATAACCTTTGTCACTTCTTCTTCTGTTAAAAACTGCGGCAGGTGTTTATCAAGTTTGGGGCTTGAAAGTGACAGCATCGGGTTTGATTTGAGGAATCCTTCGCGCGTTAAAAACCTGTAAAATGAACGCAAGCACGACATATGCCGAGACAATGACCGCGTACCCAGTTGTTTATCTTTAAGTACAGCCAAGTATTTCCGGAGCAATAAATAATCGGCTTTTTCAACCGGGAGCTCACCTAAGAATGCGAAAAAATGAACAAGGTCGGCGCGGTAATTAAGGATGGTATGATCCGAATAATTCTTTTCAATTTCAAGGTAACGGACGAATTTTTCGATATAGCGTTCCATCATTCGTGCGGTTGTGGCTGGTCAGGGGGAAGCTCTTTCGGAGTCTCTGAAGGAAGCGTTTTTGACGTAAAGGTACACTTCGGGTAATTCGAGCATCCATAGAAAAATCCCCGGCGCGATCGGCGTTCAATAAGTTCTCCGCCACAGCCCTCCTGAGGACATTTGACTCCCGAAGTAATTGATTTGGAGAATTTACATTCCGGATACGCCGAGCAACTCAAGAACTTCCCTTTTCTCCCCCATTTAACCACCATAGGCTTACCACAAAGCTGGCAGACTTCATCGGTAGTAATAATTTCCTTCTTGATGTTTGCCTGGGCATAATCAAGGCTGGCCTTAAAAGGAGCGTAAAACTCAGTTAAAACTTTCAATTTATCAAATTTGCCTTCCTCTATCTCATCCAGCTCTTCTTCCATGAAAGCGGTAAAACCAACATCCATAATTTTAGGGAAATACTCCACTAAAAGATCGCACACTTTAAAACCAAGTTCCGTGGGGAAAAAATACCCCTTAATCCTACGCACATAATCACGCAATACCAGCGTTGAAATAATCGGCGCATACGTGGAAGGACGACCAATACCGTCTTCTTCCAGGGCTTTTACCAGCGAACTATCTGAAAAACGCGCCGGCGGTTTGGTAAAATGCTGCGAGGGCAATAATTCTTTTAAATCAAGGACTTCACGTTCCTTCAGTTCAGGGAGCTTACTTTTCGTTTTCTCATCTTCATCCTCGTCTTCCCGGGAATATACGGCGTTAAAACCATTGAATAACAACGTACTCCCTGAAACGCTGAACTGATAATCACCGGACTTGATCAACGCAGTCGTAACCATAAAACGAGCCGGCACCATTTGGCTTGAAACAAAACGATTATAAATAAGCTCGTACAATTTATATTGTTCGGGCGTAAGATATTTTTCAAGTTTATACGCCGGTTCAGTAATAAGGGATGGACGGATCGCTTCATGCGCTTCCTGCGCAAGCTTTTTTACCTTATAAACATTAGGCGACTCCGGTAAATATTCTTTACCGAATTTACTGGTAATAAGCTGCCGTACTTCCTTAAGAGCTTCCGGGGCGACATGCGTTGAATCAGTACGCATGTATGTAATAAGACCAACGGGGCTTTCCTGCCCGATATCAATACCCTCATACAACTGCTGAGCGATAATCATCGTCTTGGTCGCGTTATATTTGAGTTTATTAAATGCTTCCTGCTGCAGGGTACTGGTAATGAAGGGCGCGTAGGGATTCCGATTCTTTTCTTTTGATTTAACTTCCGAAACAACAAACTCTTTTCCTTGCAATGCTTCCAATAAACCGTTTGCCTCCTGAAGAGTCTTTATTTCAAGTTTTGCATCGGCTTTCTTATCCAGCTTTGCCGTAAACGATTCGCCGGAACCTTGTTTAGCTAATACCGCTTCCAACTCCCAATATTCCTGAGGGATGAAAACACGAATGAGCTTTTCTCGTTCAATAATCAAACGCAGCGCCACCGATTGCACGCGGCCGGCAGAAAGGCCGCGAACGATTTTTTTCCACAAAAGAGGGCTTAAAAAATATCCCACGATACGATCAAGGATCCTGCGCCCTGCCTGCGCTTCAATCATGTTGGCGTCAAAATCCCTGGCGTTCTTAAACGCTTCTTTAACAGCGGCAGACGTGATTTCGTGGAAAACCACGCGGTGCACATTCTTTTTTTTAAAAACACGTTCTTTAATATGCCAACCGATCGCCTCTCCTTCGCGATCAGGGTCGGTTGCGATATAAATATTCTCGGACTCTTTTGCTTCCTTGCGCAAAAGAGTCATAACCTTTTGCCGGCCGGCAATAACCGTATATTCGGGCTCAAAATTCTCCTCGACATCAACGCCGAGTTTTTTCGCCGGTAGATCAACCAAATGCCCCATTGAAGAAACAACCGTATACGTATCGCCGAGGATTTTACTTATTGTACGGGCTTTTGTAGGAGATTCAACTATGACCAAACTCTTCTTTGCCATGTTCATTCCTTATGAATTGTGCACCCGGCAATTGCGAAACCAGGCCTTTTAATTGCAGTTCAATAATGAGCTTCGAAATTTCAGAAATAGTTAATCCCGATCGCTCGACAAGTTCATCAAAAGTAACCGGATCATTCGATATCAAACCATACATGTCAACCGGTTCGACCCCTGTGTCGGCACAGGACATATGAAGCTCTTCTTCTATACGCGGCGTTATCTCAACAGAATCGCCGGTCGTATATTCTCCAATAATATCTTCAACTCCCAGGACGATTTTTGCTCCATCCTGAATAAGCGCATTGGTGCCTGATGAATTAACCGCATCCACTTTCCCCGGGAGAGCGAACACATCCCGTCCTTGTTCAAGCGCGAAATCAGCGGTTATCAAGGCGCCGCTATTACGCGCCGCTTCAACAACCAGGGTTCCCAAGCTCAATCCGCTGATAATACGATTGCGTCTGGGGAAATTCTGCGGCAACGGAAGCATCGATAAGGGGAATTCTGAAATAACCGCGCCATACCGCGCGATCTCTTCAACGAGTTCTTTATTTTCGGGCGGATAAATAGAATTAAAACCGCTTCCCATAACAGCGAGAGTCCTGCCATGAACAGATAATGCCCCTTGATGCGCATGCGTATCCACACCACGAGCCATACCGGAAACAATGGTAAATTCCGCCAGGCTTAATGCTTTAGCAAACATCTCGGCCTGCGTTAAGCCATACAAGGACGCTCGGCGGCTCCCGACAACAGCAATACTTCGGGAATCTTTTTCAAGCAATGTCCCCTTCACATATAAAACAAGCGGCGCTCCCGGGATAGTCCGCAGATTCTGCGGATACACGTCATCAAAAAGAGTTATAATGGAAAGCCCTTGCATAGATGCCCGGTGAATTTCATCAACAATCGTTTCCCGCTGTACAGCACGAATTTTTGCCGCAATACAAGAGCCGATACCGGCAACCGTTTCTAAACGTTCCAAGGGAGCGGTAAAAATCTTCTCCGGCTTTTCAAATGCATGCAGCAACGATACCAACCGTGTGCTCCCCAACTCATATACCATATTTAAACCAACGAGCGCTTCAGAAGAAGTCATAGTTATGTATTCCGTTTTTTAATAACCTTTTTTGTGCGTTGAAGCCAACCCTTTGTTTTTCCCCTGCGTTTTGTTTTAGCCTGTGTACTCCGAGGGATGTCATCGGTAAATGAAATTTTTTGTTTTATAAACGAAACTACCTGCGAAACCGTTAATTTCGATGTATCGACCGACATATCAGCCTGCGCATAATAGGGCGCCCGCATTTTCAGTAAAAACTCAATACGCTGCCGGCTATCCGGAGCGTTCAAAAGCGGCCGGTGGGTAAACCCTTCGGTGCGCTGCACAATAACATCAGAAGACGCCTGCAGACATATAATCTGACCGGTACGTCTCATAAGAGCCCAATTCTCCGGCTTTAAAACAATGCCACCGCCGCAACCAACAACAAATTTTTTTTCTTGCGCAACTTCTTTTAAAACATGCGTCTCCAAAGCACGAAAATACGATTCGCCTTCTTTGGCAAAAATATCCGCGATCGAACGTTTCTGACGCAGCTCAATCAAGTTATCCAAATCGATAAATTGCCATCCTATAACACTTGCCAAAGCTTGTCCTACCGTTGATTTACCGGTTCCCATGAACCCAACCAAATAGATACAATTTTTCATATTTTTTAAGCCCTGCCGTTTTCAAGCAGCAGGGCTTAAACTCACCTTACTGCTCGTATGCGGAAAGCACAACGTTGCTCAACACCTGCTTGGCTTCTTTTGTCGCAGCATAAAAGAGATTAAACCACTTTCCCTCTTTTGATTTTTCCTGCGGCATTGACAAAAAAAGTCCGTTTTTACCTTCCACAATACGTAGCCCTCTGACAATAAAATCGCCAAGAGAAACGTCAACGAACGCTTTTGTCTTTGATTCGCCGGAAAACCGGTGCATCCGCACTACTTTTAATGCCGATTCCTGTTCCATACAATCACCCCCTTCTATCCTATAAGACGAAGGGGGAGACGTTTTCTAACAAATTCTTTTTCGGTATTGTTTATAGGCGCCGCGAATATCAGGAAGCGAATCAGAACCAAATTTCTCTAAAAACGCATCCGCCAGCACATACGCACAGGCAGCCTCCGCCACAACACCTGCTGCCTCCACAACACAAACATCTGAACGTTCGGTATTTGCTTTGGAAGGTTTTCTTGTCTTAATATGAACCGAATCCAACGGACTCATCAACGTGCAAATCGGTTTCATACAAGCACGCACAACAATATCTTCACCGTTCGAGATACCGCCTTCAATGCCGCCGGCATTATTCGTTACCCGATAATATCCCCTGCCCTTTTTATAATAAATCGGATCATGCACCTGAGATCCGAATTGTTCAGCATACCCAAAGCCCAACCCGACCTCAAAAGCTTTTATGCCGGGAATTGACATGAACGCCTGGCCCAAACGGGCATCAAGCCTGCGGTCAGGCTGCACGTAACTGCCCAAACCAACGGGTACCTTCTTGGCAACCACCTCAAAAACTCCGCCGATTGTATCTTTGCGTTCACAAGCTTGTTTAATCCGTTCGCGCATTCCTTCGGGAGTATCCTGACCACCCACGGAAAGCGACATACTGGAAATTGAAATCCCGAATTCAGAAAGCAACAGCTTGCAGACAGCGCCAACGGCAACGGTTGCTGCCGTACTGCGCGCTGAAGCTCGTTCCAAAACTTCGCGGATATCGGTAAGACCGTATTTTAAAAGACCCGACAAATCAGCATGCCCCGGCCGCGGGCACATAACTTCATGCAGTTTTTCTATACGAAAATCTTTATTTTCAATAATCAAGGTTAACGGACTTCCCAGCGTAATTCCGCCCTTAAGCCCCGAAACAATGCTTGCGGTATCATGTTCTATCTGCATACGCTTGCCGCGGCCAAAACCCTGCTGCCTGCGTTTAAGCTCTGCGCATATGAGCGCATTATCAATCTTTAAACCTGCCGGTATTCCCTCCAGAATTGCCACCAGCGCTTTGCCATGCGATTCACCCGCTGTTAAACAACGCAACATACAACACCCCCTCATGCTCCCCTGTCTCAGTACAGGGACTATACAAAGGATACAACCCCGTAGGTGTAAAAAAAACTCCCGTCCTTTACCTTATATCATACCAGAATTCTATTCTCACTACTAGAATATATTTGTGGAGGTAAACATATATATTCATCAAAATCCATATGTTCTACACGATTGCCCATCCTATCCAAAATCTGATATCCCGCAGACGTTAACAATGACATAAGTTCCGCTGATCCTTCTTGAGATTCCCATAAAGAATGATGCGCTAAAATAAGAATGGGGGCGGCAGGCCCGGTTAACAAATGAGCGGCGCCGCGCAATACCCGTAATTCAGCGCCTTCCACGTCTATTTTAATAAGGCGAGGAATCCTATTCCCGCCCGATACGTAATCATCAAGGGATGTTGCTGGCACAGAAATTGTTGAAAACTCCCCGAATCCGGAATCCAAGGAATGACGGCATGATTGCAGCATATTCATATCGGAATTACCTTTGTTGACCAGAACAAACGATTGCTGCGCCTCAGAAGACTGGTCAACTGCCCCCGGGAAAATAGTAACACGCCGTTCAAAACCATTCCCCCGTATATGCCTGGTGAGTATCGAAACACAATAGGGGCTGGCTTCAAACGCTACGATCGCACCTGTATCTCCTACCAAGCGCGCCGCTTGTAAAACAAAAAGACCGACATTAGCCCCGACGTCCCAAAACACATCTGCGGGGCGTAACCATTGTTTCAACCATGCAAAAACATGCGGTTCATACTTATTTTGACAATTGGCAAAACCAGGTGCGAGGGTATATACGTCACCGTTGATAGTTACCTTGATAAGACGTTTCCCATCGTCAAACAAGAAAATATGTTTATACAAAAACCGTGCACACGAACGTACCCAGGGGAGATACACGAGGCACCGCCGAAAAAATGAAACGATTGCCACCAGAAGTGTTGAACGCCGCTTCTTCATTTCCACAAGCCCCGTCGATTTTCACGAGCTTGACGGTAGAGCTGCTGAAAAAGATCAACGTATTTAACATTAGGGGGGTATGTCATAAGGCTGGCGTACCCTTCTTCGATAATCTTGGCATTCACAAACGTGCCGTCTTTCAAATATACATAGGCCAAGATCCTGTTATATTTGTCGCGCTTCTCAACATCGAACTCAAGGCTCACGCGCTTTCCCTCAACAAGCTGACGGGTAAATGCATATGCCTGTTTCCCAAGCTTCTGAATAACGCTCTTACTTTGACCGCTGCGAACGCTATCCCGGTTCAACTTCTGTGACTCATGCATTTCAGGGGTATCAATACCGATAAGACGCACGCGTTCACCTGTCTCCAGCCGAAGCGTATCACCATCTACAACCCTGTTTACCAACACATCGCTATAATCGGATTCTTTCCCGAACTGATAAATAAATTCACCCTTGTCCGAATTGAATTTTTTCAACGTTTCATTGGAAAAAGCGCTGCTTCCTGCGCAAAAAACCATGCACAAAACACACACACAACTACGCCCAAACCGCATCATAACCCCTCCTCAACGTTATAATTGCCGGACAGTAATTTCCGCAAGGACAATCGCATCCTCAATACAAAAAATATCCCGCATAGACGCGTCAAACAGAACGTTTGCTTCCGGTCCAAATTCATTATCAGCCTTCCAAAGCAGAATCAAAAGCTTAACTCCGGCAAGAGGTTCAAGAATAACGCCCACATCTCCAAGGTTTGCTTTTTCTCCCGGGAAACGCGTGAGAATCTCGAGAAGCGCACCCGGATTTTTTCCGAACTTACGGATAACGGTATTAACCACGCGTGCACGAAACGCCGATTCATACCCTTCAACACCTGCGAATTCCCTGAAATCAACCCATCTTCCTGTTACCTGAGGCAAGCCGTGGAACGAGCGCGCCACATAGTGCAAAAGAATAATGGCGAGGAAGTCTTTGGCCGGCACATTACAAGACAAAGAAAGAACCTGCCTTTTCTCAATATCCACGGAATACTCGTCAGCAAGAAATTTCACTGCACGTGTCTTCGGCAGGGTAAGCGCAGCCACCTCATCCCAGGCTTTGGTAAGCGCAGATTCATATCCCATAATAATAATTCTACTCTTTTTTGTTAGCGAGCACAACAAATTTAAGCTATAATAGGACTATGATTTATGACAGATTCCAGAAAGAAGCTATTGACTATATCAATCAGAATTTCTCGGTTATTGTTTCAGCCCCCACCGGTGCCGGCAAAACAGTTATCGCCGAACATATCATCCAAACATCAATTGAAAAAAACCTGGGAGTTATCTATACCGCGCCGATCAAAGCGCTCTCGAACCAAAAATTCCGCGATTTTCAACTTCAGTTTAAAGACGAAATAGGCATACTCACCGGCGACGTATCGCTTAATCCGGATGCGCGCGTCCTGATTATGACAACCGAAATTTTCCGCAATAAGATCCTTGATGAACCCGCCAGCCTCAACAAATACAATTGGATAATCTTCGACGAAGTCCATTACATTGATAACCCTGAACGCGGGACGGTTTGGGAAGAATCGCTTATCTTCCTTCCCAAACACATGAATCTGTTGGCCCTCTCTGCAACAATACCCAATATCAAACAACTTGCCGCCTGGATCGAGTCAATCCATCAAAAACCGATAAAAACCGTTATCGAAGAAAAACGCCCTGTTCCTCTTCATTTTTTCTTCCAATGCAACAATGAAGTAGTCGACAATATCAATAAACTCCGTAAAATCCGCGGCACCAAAGCTAATAAATTAAGCGGGCTCATTCATTACGTCGGCCATCGGGAAGGGCTCCCCTGCATCTACTTTGTGTTCGGCAGACGCCGCGCGGAAGAGCTGGCGTTTGAAACAATGAACTACGATTTCTTAAGCACGGAGGAAAAAAAACAAATCTCCGCACTGTACGAATCGCTCCTTGAACGCTTTGACTTGACCAATGAACGCTCGGCACGGGAAATGCAGCCTTTAGTGCGCCGCGGCATTGCCTTTCATCACGCCGGAATGCTGCCAACGCTGAAAGAAGTTATTGAGCGGCTTTTTACCAGTCGACTTTTAAAAGTAATTTTTACCACCGAGACATTCGCCCTCGGCATCAACATGCCCAGCCGCACGGTCATATTCGACGAACTGCGTAAATTTTATGGCCGCTATGTCCGCTGCCTGAAAACGCGCGATTTCTATCAAATGGCCGGACGCGCCGGCAGACGGGGAATTGACGACGAAGGTTTTGTCTATTGCCGCATCAATCCCTATCGCATCAAAATACAGGAAGTCCAGGAAGTTATCTATAACCAGCCTGAATGGGTACGCAGCCAGTTCAACACCTCATACGCAACCATTCTCAACCTGTATGAAAAATACAAGGAGGATATTTATAAAATTTATCCTCTTTCGCTTCATTATTACCAGTCAAAAAGAAATGATCAACGCGAAGCTGTGCGGCTTATCGAATCAAAAATAAAACTTCTGCGCGAACTGCAGTTTATCAACGGCCAGGAACTGACCCCAAAAGGAAGTTTTGCCAAAACAGTATACGGGTATGAGCTGGTACTCTCTGAATTATATGACCGGCTTATCCTTGAACAACTCGACGAATTTGAACTGGGGATTCTTGCAGTTGCGGTTGTTTTTGAACCGCGTAAAAATCAGGAAATGGTTGCCATCTCAAAACCAAGCCGCAGAATCCGCATCGCCTGCGAAGAGGTCTATGATACCGTCAAAGAAAAAGAACGCAGGTACAGGATTTACCCGATGAGCAAGATCCCCTATTTCAACCTAAGCACTGCCATGGAAACCTGGCTTCGGGGATCTAAATTCGACCGTGTCTTACAGACAACCGATACCGATGAAGGAGAAATCATCAGGTACTTCCGCATGGCAGTACAAGTGCTGCGGGAAATAAACAAAGCTCCCATCTCATCACTCGTCCTGAAAGAAAAAATCCACAACACAATTACCATGATCAACCGTGATATTGTCGACGCGGAAAAACAACTGCGGGAAGTATAACCCTCTAAAACGCAACGCGGTCCCCTTCTTGAATCGCATATCGCTTGATCGAGCCGGCAGGAACTTCTAAAACATACAACGCGGGTTTGTCCGGATACACGCTTACGCAATCAAACGTACATGGCCGGGCATTGGGAAACAGCCAAACAACTTGTTTTTGACGGTTTACCCAGATAATATCAAGCGGAAATTTCATATTCTTCATCCAAAAGCTATACCGCCATTCTTTGGGAAAAATAAAGAGCATGCCTTTACCTGCCGAAAGCGACTTTTTCAACATAAGCCCTTCAGCGCGCTTTAATCGAGTATCGGCGATTTCAACGCGAACGCACATTTTCTTAATACAAACGCGCGTGGTGGCATATTTTGTAAATCCTACGCACATAAAACCAATACAGGCAACAATCCCAAGCAATGCACAACGCTTCAACATAATTAATTATTCCTCACAATAATCCGCCTCTTCAAAACAAAAAAAACGCGGTTTTCAAAGCCATCCGCCATAATACTTGCGGGCAGGCAACGTCACAATGTCATGCGCAAATACGAGACAACAGGGTAAATCGGGCTTGCGAATTCCCAAGGACCTTTTCCCTATAACTAGTTGTGCCAAAAGAAGTTCTGGAGGAACTGCCCTTCCTCATTCCGCTGCTGCGTATTCAGCGTATAGCTCGTGGCTCATTGCTCATAGGTAAACAAATAACTCCAGGTTTCAAGGCCATACCTCACAAAGTCAAACGATTGAGTTCCGCCAGAGGCAAATTCATAGCCGTATACTTTCCTATGAGCTACCAGCTATCAGCGACAAACTATCCTTGAACGTTGGACTACGAACCTTGGGCTACAGCGCCATCAGCTACTTCCTGGATCGGATATAATCCTGAATTATTGTCTTATGATCAAACGCAAAGGGAAGCTTCTCCACCTCGGAAAGTTTGATCACGCGTAAACCAGCCGCATCATCACCAGCTTTCGGCGTCCCCTTGCCATGCCCGATATACACCGTGCCGATCGTATGGAATCGCGGATCACGCCGGGGATCAGAATAGGTATGGAACTGCTTTATTGCAACAAGCTCCATCCCGGTTTCTTCGCGGGTTTCCCGGCAAACCGCATCCTCCAGACTCTCGCCATAATCAACAAAACCACCCGGCAAAGCAAAACCAAACGGCGGGTTGCTGCGTTCGATAATAATGATGGAATCCGCCCCCATTTCAATAATCGCGTCCACTGTCACAAAAGGCCCGCCATATAATTCTTCGGTCACATGCCGTAAATACCCACATACCCCTTTTTGAAAGATTTCGCAGGCCTCCGGATCAAAAAGACAAAAAACAATTTTCTTCACCGGGTTATTTTTCGTCTCCCGGATAAAACGCAAAACTTCCTGCGCCATGACTTTGGCTGATGCCAAATACGGGAAACCGCCTGTGCCGCAGCCTAAGGCGGGAAGTCCAACAGACTGACATTGAAGCCCCGCAGCAACGGTTAAAGCATTGCGGCACGACAAACGGATCTTATTTTCATCGGTTTTAAAATCCATGCCCATGGTTGCCGCATGAATCACATACCGGCAAGACAAATTCCCCGCCTTCGTTGCCACTGCCTGCCCGACTGCAATCGGGCCTTTCTTCATTGCTTCTTCCTCGATAGATGCCCCGCCCTTACGTTTAAGTGCCGCGGCAAGCCCTCCCCCCATAACAAGCTTATTGTTAGCGGCATTGACAACGGCATCAACGTTTAAAACAGTCAAGTCATCCCGCACCACTTCAATAACAACCCCTTTTATTTCCAGTATCGGTTTCATATTTTCTCCAAAATAAATTTCTTTTCCTTGCGATCGACTTTCATGTTGAACCGGCTCAAGAATGACATCCCTAAAACACCATCGGCATAAGCAAAAGTACCCCGATCCTCCAGAAGTACCGCGGCATCAACGTCGCTAACCTCAACACCTTGGATATTAATGTTTTTTAAGACAACGTACGCGGCGTTGATCTTCGTACCGTCGCCAATCTGCAATTGCACAAGCATTTTGGGCTGACGGGTATCGATATTAAGTTTATCACCGGTTGTTTTTGAAAGAATGACGAAGGATGCGCCGGTATCCAGCATAAGAGGGACACTGACAGACCAATTAATGAGCGCTTGCATAAGAATATGCGGGCCTTCCAAGGGGCATTCGATCGTATTCAAATTCTTGACCACAGGAACAACGGGTTCGCTTTTGTTGATACGCTGAACCTCTTCAACCTGCCTTTTTTGTTCCTGCCACCTTTGCAGTATCTTCTCGGTTTGCTGATGGTTTGATTTTTCAACACGCACGATCTCTGGTAACCCAAATGTTACCACGCCAAAACCAACCTCAAGCTCCAGATTTTGAGCAGTCTGTTTTTTAACAATACCTTCCAGGCTCCTGCCGTTTTTTAAATAAATAGTATCGGCCCAGGCAGCGCCGGCAATACCCCAACAAAATATCGCCGCACAAAATACTCTATTGTAAATTCTTATAGACCCCGTCATATCCTTGAGCCGTCTCTTTCATCCTGGAAAACACAAGCTGCACAATGCGCGCATTCTGTTTCATACGCATACCAAACGGATTTTCGACAATCAAGATAAATTCGCTCTTGCCGGTAAATCCGGCATCCCAAAGGCCGTGTTGCGTAAAAGCACCCATACGTAAAAGCGTTGTGCGGGTCAAAGCCGAAGCGGTCATATCAAGAGGTATATGGACAACCTCGTTCGTCTTAACCTTATAGACACCCCGGGCCAAATGCCACCAGCCGTGTTTATCTTCAGGATTGGCCTTAACCGGAAGAACTTCTTTACCGTAAGGGACATGCCGTTCTTTATTGGAAAAGTCAACCGCACCCTCCTCGTCAAAATCATACACCGTCTGAACCGTCAGGTCAAAACCATTGGGCGTTAACTGCGTAGTAAGATCCATATAACCTTCAACCAATTTCTTCTCTTTAATTAACTGCGCTATCTCTTCACGATTAAGCATGTATTCCTTTCTCAGTAAGATATACTTCTATGGGCAACGCTATTAGTTCATTATTCATAGCCCCTGGCTCTTAGCTTGATTGGAGAACAATGAACTATGAACTCAGCTTCCGTCCACTACCAAAAAACTCCGAGAGGACTTTAATCAATTCTTTATTGGCAGTATACGCGGACGTATCCCAGCTTGCAATAAGCTCTTTCCGCGCGCGCTTCCAGCAATCAGCATAATTCTCCCAGCCAAAAACAGGCCCTTCCCGGCGTACAAACGCAGGATTCTTGAGATATTGATATACGCCATCGGGGAAACACTGCTGCGCTACCGCCTTATACGTCCAATAGGTATACCCGAAATTATAGGCATGAAACGCCTTCAGCATATCGTACAGATACGCACATTCCCCCCAATACCCACCGCGCCAGTTAATCCCGAATTCACCGACATATATTTCCACCGAATGCTTTCTGCTGAACTCGGCATACCCCGCAAGATATCGTGTAATTGCGCTACGATCCCATTGTTCATGCTGGATTTTCCCGGGATACGACTGGAACGGTACAAAGTTAAATGTATACTGCAAAGGCTGATACGCATGAATACTGACAGCAATGTTGTCTTCGAGGATATCCGCCAAAAATTCAACGCGCTGCGACCAAAGGCTTCCTTCCAGAAAATACGTATGCTGCGCATCGATCGCTTTTAATCGTCGAATAAGGGCCTGATATAATTTTTTCAAAAGAGCGGCCGATGTATCCCCCAATACCGGCTCATTCAAAAGATCATACCCGATTAAAGCTTTTTCATCCTTGTATCGGGCGACAACCTTTTCCCACAACGCGATCATGCGGGCGCGAAAAATCTCTTGTTCCCATAAGCGCGCCCTTCCCAGGGAATCACTATGCCAATCGCAATTCTGAGCAGCAGGCGCAGCATGCATATCAAGGATGATCCCGATATTATATTTTTCTCCCCACCTGAACGCATTATCAAGATACCGATACCCCGGCTGGTTATGTTCGATGAGCCGGCAATTAAACGGAAGCCGTACGCAGTTGGCGCCCATGGCGGCACAATTCTTAAAATCCTGCTCGCCAATAAATCTTTCACGAAACAAGCGTTCAAATATCGCACACGCTTCTTTACCGCAGCGCTTCTTGAAAGCAGCTTTAAATTGCTGCTCCGCAATATTACGCCCGCCAAGAATATACCCTTCCATCATCAGCCAGCCGCCAAGATTAACGCCTCGCAAACAAGATGTTTTTATCTGCATCTGTTCACTCCAATCCGCGGACATAGTTTGGAGACGACACACGTGCTGCACCAAGGAGAAACAGGCAAACAAAGATTCTGTCCAAAGGTAACCAGGATCGTGTTCAAATCGATCCAGAGCCTCTTCGGCACGATTTTCTTCAAGGCTTTTTCGCTTTCTTCGGGTGTTTTTGTTTTTATCCAGCCAAGCCTGTTAGGGATGCGATGCACGTGCGTATCAACGCAGATAGCAGGAATTTGAAACCCGAGTCCCAGGACCAGATTCGCGGTTTTTAATCCGACGCCCTTCAAACTCAACAAACCTTCAAGCGTACGGGGAACTTTTCCCTGAAAATCATTTATAATACGCGCGCTTACGTCACGGATTGTTTTTGCTTTTGTGTTATAAAAACCAACCGGATAAATAAGCCGTGCGATACGCGGAGCAGAGAGTTTCAGCATTGCTTGCGGAGTACTGGCTTGAGGGAAAAGACGGTTGCATGCGTCAACGGTTGTTGTATCTTTCGTGCGCAGACTTAGGAGGCAGGAAATCAAAACAAGATACGGATCGTTACGATCGGAAACAACGGTTACCGAAGGAATCGTAAAACACTTAACCTGCTGCTTTATTTTTGCGATTATAGTAACAATGCGAGTTCTTGCTATATGCATACCAATAAATCAATTTACAATGTCACGGTTAGTTCAAAGTTCATGCTTCATGGCATGTATCCCGTTAGCAACGGCTTACTAGTTCCGAAGCCTTGTTTTTAAATACGTATCCATCTCTGACGGAATGCAACCTATGAACTAATAACAATGAACTTTCGAACTCAATTTCAGTTTCCTTTTTTTACCACCTTTGCCGCAGCGCTGATCGCCTCTTCTTTTGTCTTGATCGTACCGATCGCCTGCAGCTCATGAACCTGGCGTAAGACTTTTCCCACCAGCTCCGATGGCCGTAATTTAAATATCCGCATAACCTCATTGCCGTCTAATAACCGCGGCAATTCTGTCGTATTTTTACGCCGGAAAAATTCTTTCAAAAGCCCGGAACAGATACGCTCATGCTGTTTGCTCGACGCAACCGTTGACAGCGGACCGCGGGTCGCACGCTGGTCAGCAAGCGACAAAAGCAACGTGCTTGCCGCCTCATCGGCAGTATCACGAAAATAGCGAAAAGCAGCGCGGGGGGTTACTTTCTTAAAATCACCAAGATATCCCGGACGCAAATGCCAGAAAACCATCCCGCTTAAAGCATACACTTCATCATTTGAGAGCTTCAACTTACGAGCGATATCTCTGGACATATCACGACCCAGGCGTTCATGCCCGCGGAAAACGGTTTTACCTTTCGTGCGTCTCTTTGTCCCGGGTTTACCGATATCATGCAAAAGCATGGCAAGCCCAATCAACGCTTTCCGCGTACGCTCTCCGCTTATCGGCTGTTTCAGGTACTCTTGTACCTGGACATCTTTGCTTGCTCGCGCGCAGACACGATCAAATTGTTTTAACGATTCTAAAGAATGTTTCCAAACATCAAGGTGGTGATACGGCCCTTGCGCTACCGCACGCATGCAATCAAGTTCCGGAAGGATAACGGAAAGAACACCCGTATCATCAAGCTGCTTTATATACTGATAGGATGCCGGTGAACCGAGGATCTTAAAAAGTTCGTCTCGAATGCGTTCAAATGAAACCCCGACAAGCAACTTTTTCTTTTTTTTAATTGCCTGGAGGGTTTTCCCCTCAATCGTAAAACCAAAAATCGCGGCCATGCTGAAAGCGCGGACAATACGCACAGGATCTTCATCAAAGGATCGGGCAAACGCCATGCGCACTGTCTTACTCCGCATATCAGACTGCGCGCCTAAACAATCAAGGCAATCCTTCGAGGAAAATGATTCCCTCAGCACTTCTTCAAGCGCAACTGCCAGCGTATTCATGGTAAAATCCCGGTGAGACAAGTCTGTTTCCAAATCAACCCCCCGGAAATCCGTAAAATCAAGCGTGATAATCCCGGAGCCTGTTTTCTTAACCACGCGGCATGATTTATTCTTGGCGTCAAGCACCACAAAGCCCGCGCCTAAATGAACTGCCAGCTGCCTGCCAAAGACAAGCGCGCCGCGCGATAAACAAAAATCAATATCGGGATTACCTTTTCTGCGTTTTAAAAATAGATCGCGGAGGAATCCGCCGACAACAAAGAGGCGTGCTTTTTTGGCCAGAGAAAAAACCTGTACCTGTTGTAAGAGTGTTTGTACTTCGGGACGGATAGAAAACACCATTGTACCAATTACGGCTGTTTTTTAAACGCCTGTGCGCGTTCGATAATTTCGTCTTCTACAAAAATCGGCGCGTGCGCACGTACGGCAAGCGCAATACTGTCAGAAGGACGCGCGTCTATGGATTTGAGCTGATGAGCATTATTCTTGAGGATAATTTTGGCGTGGAATGTGCTTTCTTCAAGTTTATCAATGACAATATGATCGATTGTCGATTCAAGACTCTCAATAACCGTATACAAAAGATCGTGCGTGAGGGGACGCGGAGGAGTAAACCCGCTGATCTTTAATTTAATCGCTGAAGCTTCATGCAAACCGATAACGATCGGCAAAAGCCTCGGCCCCGCTTTCTCTTTTAACACGATAAGCTGGTCATGGCGTTTCTCATCAATAACAATCTTACTTAATTCAACTTCAACCATTAGGATTTATACTTTCTGCTTTTTGACTTTTCTTTATTTAAAATATCCTTTAATTCCAGCATAAACTGTCCGACATCTTTGAATTGGCGGTACACCGAGGCAAAACGCACATACGCGACATCATCGAGATCTTTGAGTTTCTCCATAACCAATTCGCCGATCCTCGTACTTTCAATTTCACGGTCCGGCTTTTTTTGAATAGCGCGTTCCACCTGCGTAACGATCTCTTCCATCTTTTCGATACTGATAGGCCGTTTTTCACAGGCTTTCACAACACCGGAAAGGATTTTCTTGCGGTCAAACGACTCACGCCTGCCGTCTTTCTTAATGACCATAAGCGATATATCTTCGACATATTCGTACGTCGTAAAACGTTTGGCGCAGCGCAAACATTCCCGGCGGCGCCTGATAGCCGACTCTTCCTGGGTTGCGCGCGAATCTACTACTTTATCCTCTTTGTGTCCGCAAAATGGGCATCTCATCGGGCAACCTCCACTTTCCGCACTTTCAGTTTGGCGGCTTTCAGAAATTCCTGCGCCAACTCATCGGGATAATCGCCGGCAATGACAATCTCTTTAATTCCGGCATTAATAAGCATCTTGGCGCAGATCACACATGGCTGATGCGTAATATACATAACGCTTTCTTTGGTGCTGGTGCCATGCAAAGCTGCCTGCAAAATAACATTTTGTTCCGCATGCAACCCCCGGCAAAGTTCATGCCGCTGGCCTGACGGAACACGCAATTTCTCCCGCACGCATCCGATATCAAGACAATGCGCCAGGCCCGATGGCGCGCCATTATAACCGGTAGCAAGGATCTTCTTGTCGCGAACCAGAACAGCCCCGACCTGCCTGCGCAAACACGTGGCGCGCTTAGCGACAAGAGCCGCCATTTCCATGAAATATGCATCCCAGCTCGGGCGGATTACGGCGAGGTTCGTTTTCTTTTTATGCATTGCGTAATTCAGGATACAGCGGGAATGTCCTGTTCAATTCCAACACCGCATCCTTTATTTCCCGTAATTGAGCCGGATTATCTTTTGCTTCAATCGCGTCATTAATGTACCGGGCAATTAATTTCATCTGCGGTTCTTTCATGCCGCGGCTCGTGACTGCCGGAGTACCAAGCCGAATACCGCTGGCCTTCTGCGGAGGCAGCGAATCAAATGGGATAAGATTCTTATTCGCCGTGATATTGACTTCCTCCAGTAATTTTGATGCTTCAGCGCCGGTAATATTCTTTTTGGTAAGGTCCACAAGCATCAGGTGTGTATCGGTGCCACCTGAAACAATGCGAAATCCCAAATTCACCAACTCCTGCGCCAGCATTTTGGCGTTTTTGACGATCTGCTGCTGATAGGTTTTGAAACCGGGCTCCATCGCCTCTTTAAACGCAACCGCCTTGGCAGCGATAACGTGCATCAAAGGACCTCCCTGGATACCGGGAAAAATGCGCGAATCAAGTTTTTTTGCGAACTCTTTTTTACACAGAACAAAACCGCCGCGCGGGCCGCGAAGCGTCTTATGCGTAGTCGAAGAAACAAAATGCGCATGCGGCACAGGGCTCGGATGCTCACCGGCAGCGACCAATCCCGCGATATGCGCCATATCGACGAACAAATACGCGCCCACTGAATCAGCAATCTCGCGGAACTTCACAAAATCGATCCGGCGGGGATACGCTGATGCGCCGGCAATGATCATCTTTGGTTTATGGTGCTTGGCAAGGGAAGCGATAACGTCATAATCGAGCTGCTCCGTCTTACGATCCAACCCGTACGTAACAATATTGTAAAACATCCCTGAAAAATTATGTGATAACCCGTGTGAAAGATGCCCGCCACAGGCAAGATCAAGCGCCAACACCGTGTCCTTGGGTTCACAAAGCGCGTAATAAACCGCCATGTTCGCCTGCGTTCCTGAATGCGCCTGCACATTGGCATGTTCAGCGCCAAAAAGCGTCTTTGCCCGCTCAATAGCCAATCGCTCAACCGTATCAACATTGACGCAACCGCCGTAATAGCGGGCGCCGGGATATCCCTCGGCGTATTTATTGGTCAGTACGGAACCTTGCGCCTGAAAAACCGCCAATGTGGTAAAATTCTCGGAAGCAATCAATTCAATATTTTCTTCCTGACGGACAATTTCATTCTTGATAGCCTGATATACTTCGGGATCAACCATTTTAATATGTTTCATCGTATCGTACACCCTATTTCCTTTTCAATTTTTTTGATTATGGCAAGGCGCTTGGCGTGGCGCTCTCCCATGAACTCTGTTTTTAACCATATATCGGTAATCTTCTCTGCTTTCTTCGGGCTGACAAATCCGGACCCTAGAACAAGAACATTACTGTCATTATGCTCGCGCGTTAATTGCGCCGCTCGTTCATTACAACACAACGAGGCGCGTACCCCGGGGAACCTATTGGCGACGATGGAATTGCCGATACCGGTCTTGCAGATAAGAATCCCGCGTTTTGCTTTTTTGAGCGAGATCTGACGCGCTAAAGCCGCTGCATATTCCGGATAATCACAGCGGTCCAACGAATACGTCCCCAGATCAACGACCGTAAGCGTTGCCTTCTTCTGAAGATACTTTTTTAATTTTTCCTTTAACTCAAAACCCGCATGATCTGATGCGATAAGAAGTTTATTCATATAACCTCGCTGACCCGTGTTACGGCCTCTTTAATAACCTGCATTGTCTTTTGATAAAATTCAAGCGATTTGCCAATAGGATCATCAATACCCAAGGTAGTCCCGTCTATTTTAGCAAATTCTTTCAGCAAAAACACCCTATTTTTAGCATCGGGAACAAGCTGCAAGACTTTTTCCTCATGCAATTTTTCCATAACCAGGATTAAATCGGAGCGTCTAACCATATCCGTGGTAACTTTTCGTGATAGATGTTTTGAAACATCTATACCCTCAGTACTTAATACCTCTTTGGTGGCACTTGTTGCTCCAATCCCTAACAACATCATAATACCGGCAGAAATAACCTCGACATCAGTACGCCCTTTTTCCTGCATGATTTTTTTCAAAAGCGCTTCAGCCATAACTGAACGGCACGAGTTCCCGGTACAAATGAAAAGGACTGTTTTCTTAGCAAGCGCCTGATTGATTCCTTCAACGGGTATCGCACCCGTCCTGACAACATGCGGGGTTTCATGCGTCACATCAACAATGGTTGACTCAACGCCCAATCGCGCAGGTCCGGCATCAACCGCCAAATCAACTAATCCGTCCAAATCACGCAATGCATCGGCAAACGTAACAGGTGCCGGTTTTCCGGAGATATTTGCAGACGGACAAACAACCGGCCTGACAACCCTGGCAATAATTGAAGCTGCCACTTCATCATCGGGCATGCGAATACCGACAGTGCCCTGCCGGCCGTTAAAAATAATCGTCAACGGCCCCGGCCAAAACTTCGACATCAATTTATAGGCGCTTACAGGAATCTGCGGAACAAACTCCTCAACACGGTCTTTACGGTCAATATGAATGGTAAACGGTTTATCCTTCGGCCGCGACTTTATGGCATACAGTCTTTCAACCGCTTTCTTATTCTGCATATTGCACGCTATGCCGTAGACCGTTTCAGTCGGAATGACAACAAGCCCGCCTCGCGCAATTGTCTTTGCAGCAAGAATCAAATTCCTGTCATTCGGATCAAACAACCCGAGCCCGATATTCACTATTTTTGTTTTCAGCAGAAACCCCCGGACTTTAAATACTGGGACTACGTCCCAAATTTTCTATATCTCCAGTTTGGTCTTCAGGATCTTCTCGCGCATCAGGCTGCGATAAGCAAGAAGTTTTGCGGCAAGATCATCGTCTGAGACCGCAAGGATTGCAACGGCAAAAAGACCCGCATTTTTTGCGCCGGCTTTGCCGATCGCCATTGCAGCTACCGGAATTCCCGCGGGCATCTGCACGGTTGATAACAGCGAATCCATCCCCTTGAGGCTTGCGGTTTCCATCGGTATGCCGATAACCGGAAGTGTCGTATGGCTTGCCACGACACCTGCAAGCGCCGCGGAACCGCCTGCTGCCGCGATAAAAACTTTAACACCTGACGTCTGAGCAGTCACCACATATTCTTCGACTTCTTTCGGTGTCCGATGCGCGGATAAAACCTTGGCTTCACAGGCGACATTGAATTGTTTCAAAATATCAACAGCCTCTTTAACCGTCTCAAAATCAGACTGGCTTCCCATCAATATCGCAACTTTTGTATCTGCCATATGATTCCTCCGCATTAATTCACGGTTATCGGTTTGCGGTTTACGGTTAGCGCTCACCGCTAACCGAACACCGAAAACCAAACTCCAGCTTAACTTCGTTTTAACGCCCGTGCTCCGATATCGCTGCGAAACTGCATCCCCTCAAAATGTATTTTGCGTACCCCGCGATAGGCCGTATCAATTGCTTCTTGTATTGAAGCACCGATTCCGGTAACTCCCAGTACCCGCCCACCGCTGGTAACTATCGTTTTCCCTTGCAGTTTTGTTCCGGCATGAAAAACTATTGTATTCTCAAGCTGAGCAGCTTCAGAAAGCCCGGTAATCTCCTTGCCCTTTTCGTAATCACCCGGATACCCTTTTGCAGCACAAACAATCGACACACAAGCGCCTGAATCCCAGCGCAGTCCGCCGGCCCGCTCAAATTTGTTCAATGTCCCGTTAACCGCCGCAAGCATAACTTCAACAATATCCGATTCAATACGCGGTAAAATCGCCTGGGTTTCGGGGTCTCCAAAACGCACATTGAATTCAAGGGTTTTCGGCCCGTCTTTGGTAACCATCACCCCGGCATACAAAACTCCCTGATATACAATGCCTTCTTTGGCAAGCCCGTCAACCGTCCGGAAAATAATCTTCTCTAAAATTTCTTTGGCACATTCTCCGGTAACAAGCGGCGCAGGAGAATATGCTCCCATGCCCCCGGTATTAGGCCCCTGGTCGTTATCGAAAATCCGTTTATGATCCTGTGCTGAAGCAAGCGGTATTACGGTTTTTGAATCGGTAATAACCAAAACCGACGCTTCTTCGCCAACAAGGCATTCCTCAACAATAACCGTATTCCCTGCTTCGCCGAAAATCTTTTTCTGCATCATGGAAATAACTGCCTGCTGTGCCTCGTCAACGGTTTTGGCAACCACCACACCTTTTCCGGCAGCCAAACCGTCTGCCTTCACAACGCACGGAGCCCCGATTTTTTCTATATAGGCACGCGCCTTATCCGGGTTATCAAAGACCTCAAACGCCGCAGTCGGCACACCGTATTTCTTCATCAACCGCTTTGAAAAAACCTTGCTTGCTTCCAGCCGGGCAGCTTTTTTCCGGGGCCCAAAAACCTTTAAACCAACTTTTGAAAATTCATCGGCAATACCCGCAGCTAACGCTCCTTCGGGACCGACAACAGTCAATCCGATCTTTTCTTTCCGGGCAAACTCCATTAGCCCGACGATATCATCGGCTTTAATATCAACACACTCGGCGATCTGGCCAATCCCGGCATTGCCCGGCGCGCAGAATATTTTTTTAACAAGCGGCGACTGCGCTATCTTCCACACCAGCGCATGTTCTCTGCCACCGCTTCCAACGACTA
>DAONEO010000003.1:0-1440 GCA_035403145.1 Candidatus Omnitrophota bacterium
CCTGCGGCAGGCAGGCAATGTCATAACGTCACAAGAGAAAGCTAAGAAGTCCTTGCATCGTTTTTGATTTGTTCTATCAGCTACCAGCTACAAACTGAAATTAGTATTTTCGAAGTACCAGGCAGGCATTATTGCCGCCGAACGCGGAAGAACTATTGAGGGCTATAGTGACTTTTTGTTTACGGCAGATATTCGGAACGCAGTCGATATCACAATCAGGATCAGGTGTTTCGTAGTTTATTGTCGGAGGGATCACATCATGCGTCAAGCTCATGCAACAGACGATCGTCTCAATCGCCGATGCAGCACCCATGGTATGTCCCAGCATGGATTTCGTTGAGCTAACCGCAAGCTTCCTGGTATATTCACCAAAAACTTTCTTTATGGCAAAAGACTCTTCTCTATCATTAGCCGGAGTACCGGTGCCATGCGCGTTAAAATAATCGACTTCATCGGGACAGATATTACTTTCACGCAGAGCATTTTCAATAGCCCGGGCAATACCGTTATGTTCCGGAGCTGTCATATGATGCGCATCACAACTTAATCCATACCCTAAGATCTCCGCATAAATCGGCGCATGACGCGCCAAAGCGCTCTCAAGCGACTCTAAAATCACAACACCGGCCCCTTCTGCCACCATCATGCCTTTTCTATTCTTATCAAACGGTTGAACCCTGTCGGGTGCAACTGCTAAAAGTCTGTTAAAACCGATAAAGGCCAGCCGAGAAAATGCATCGGCACCTCCGGCAAGCATCATATCAGCTTCATCATTCCTGATTAAGTCATAGGCATATCCAATGGCATAATTACCGGCTGCGCACGCCGTAGGGATTGTATAGGAAGGACCTTGAAGCCCTACCATACGTGCAATATTGGAAGCAAGAACATACGCTGGATAGCGCGGAACCAAAACAGGGTCAATGGACATAGCACCTGTTTTTACCCAGGCAGCATTAAGCTCTTCTAAAATACGGGTCTCTGTCATGGTTGTGCCAAAACAAAGGCCAAAACGCTCCGGCGCACATGCACCACTCGACAAACGGGAATCTGTATAGGCAAGTTGAGACGCCGCCATTGCCAATTGTGACGCCCGGCCTGCCTGGATAACTCGTGCGGGATCGATATATTGTTCGGGTTTAAAATCCTTGATCTCTCCACCCTTATGCGTCGAAAAAACCGAGGTATCAAACGATGAAATAGTACTGATACCGCTCGTGCCTTTTATCAAAGCATCCCAAAAAGCATCTTTGCCAATGCCTATGGAAGAAATTACCCCAATCCCCGAAATAACGATACGTTTCATAGTTCTTTGGCTGCGAAACTCAATTCTCCCGAAGCTACTTCTTTATCCCCGACACGGGCAGTTGCTTTCACGATCCCTGCCATCGATACCATTTTTACCGGCTCAATAGTGATCATAAGCTGATCGCCCGGTGT
>DAONEO010000003.1:1540-8779 GCA_035403145.1 Candidatus Omnitrophota bacterium
TTTATCGACAATCCGCCGTCCATCACAACCGTCTGCCCGGTTATATAGTGGCTATCGTCACTTGCCAAGAAAATAACTGCTGAAGCAACCTCATCGGCAGTACCGAACCGGGCCAAAGGAATTGCTTTCATGACTTTTTCTTTATGCTCTTGTTTAAGCCCGGCAACCATATCAGTCTCGATAAAACCGGGAGCAACCGCGTTAACCCTGATATTATACGCAGCAACTTCGCGTGCCAGCGCTTTGGTAAAACCAATTATCCCTGCCTTTGACGCGGAATAATTCGTCTGCCGCGCAAGACCGATAACACCGCTTACCGACGTAATATTGACGATAACGCCCGACTTCTGTTTTAAGAATGTTACGATCGCGTTGCGGGTAACGTTGAAAGTTCCGTCGAGATTCGTTTCCAGGACATCCTTCCACTCATCCCTGGCCATCATCATTAACGCTTTATCTTTCGTTATCCCGGCGTTATTAACAAGAATATCAAGACGCCCTAATTCAGCCTTTACTTTCTCGATAAACTCTTTTGCCTTGTCAAAATCACGCACGTCAGTCTGTACTGCAAGGCTTCGCCGGCCAAGCGCACAAATTTCTTTAACGAGCGCTTCTTGCTCGGCAGAACTTTTAAAATACGTAAAAGCGACATCAGCGCCTTCGCGCGCAAGAGCCAAAACAATCGCTTTCCCGATTCCCCGCGCACCACCCGTAACTGCCGCTACGCGACCAGCAAATTTCATAGGTTGACCCGCCTGATCAAAAGACTCGTATTATTGCCACTCGGACCAACCGCATTTACCAAAGCCGTGTCAACCCGCTGTTGGCGAGCTTTACCCGTCACTAAATTTAACGTACACGCAGGGTCCGGCATAGAGAAATTCATTGTCGCAGGAACGCTATTCCGCTCTATTGCCACGACCGCTGCTGCCGCAGCAATTGCACCGGATGCGCTTAAACATTCTCCTGTTTTTGATTTGATCGCCGTGACACTGACTTCCCGAGAAGCACCGGAGAAAACATGGCGTATCGCTTCTGCCTCAATTTTATCCGCATCAAGTGTTGCATTTGCCGCAGCAAAGATACAATCGATATCCCCCTCCGATAAACCGGCGCCTGCCACTGTTTTACGCATCGCTGTCCGCACACCAGCACCTCGTTGGTCATAGGCGTTGATCCCGGAGGAAGAAAATGCGTTGGCACCGGCTGCAACCTCCGCACATATATGCGCATTCCGTTTCCGGGCAGCATCCAATGTTTCAAGACAAAAAATTACCGCGCCTTCGCCGATGATCAAACCATTGCGTCTTTTGTCAAAAGGGCATGCTATCTCAGCCCCGTTGATACCGGCTAAACATCCCGCTTTATATAAACCCAAATAGGTCTCCTGGCACAGTTCTTCAACCCCGCCGCATAAAACTGCATCAACTCTGCCTAAGCGCAGAAAATCAGCCGCGTATTTCATGGCATCGAGACTCGCGCAAAAACCGGTCGCAAGAGTCGAATTAAAACCTTTACAATTGAATTTAATGGAAACCTGGCTTGCTGGAGAATTAATAACGGTATTGGGGAAAAAAGCGGGATTAACATACTGCGGCCCGTCAACCATCGCATCACGGTCAAACTCTGCAATACTGCGCAAACTGCCGAACATAGTACCAATAGCCACACCAAGCCGCGGCGCGTTCTCTTCAGTGACAACAAACCCGGCATCATCAAGTGCCAGCTTTGTTGCAGAAGAAACCAGCCGGGTACTACGGTCCAGAGTACGCAGCCCCTTTGGACCCAAATAAACAGCAGCATCAAACCCCGTAACCTCTCCGGCTTTTCTGGTTTTATAAACAGCCGTATCAAATAACGAGATATCCTTGATACCGCTTACTTCCGACATCAAAGCATCAGCAAAAATATTTTTACCGATACCAAGAGGACTTATAATGCCAATACCCGTAATGACAACGCGATTCATAAGAAATAAATACTCCCCGAAAAATAATGCTAATCTTAAAGGGATATTATATACCGGCGATTTGATTATCTCAAGGGGATTATACAAGCAATAACGGTACGGGCTGATTGCACGGTAAACTGCGATTTTAGCTTGCAGCTGATAGCTCGTAGCCCACAGGTAAAAACAAAGAAAGATGCGGGGTGCAGAATCATTTCCCACAAAACTTGGCGGGCAAGATTACGCAGATACTCTGCGGATCACAAGAGCGCACTACAAGCATATACGTGACGTGGTGAGATGGTGTCCTGGAAACCCCGGCATAATTAAGCAAACAACAGGCGGTTCACACGGTCACAGATGGTCAATAAAAAAACAACGATCTTTGCGCCAGTACCTGACGGACAAAGATCGCTGTCTTTTCTATACTTACGCTGTCTCTTCAATACCTCTTTTAAGAGCTTCCTCAAAGAGATCAACACCCAAATCAATCTCCTCCTTGGTAATGTAAAACGATGGCGCAAGGGTAAAGACATTTTTGTAATACCCGCCGACATCCAGAACAAGACCCCGTTTCTGTCCGCCTGCAGTCAACGTGCCGCTTAAACCGATATTGGCAATAGCATCGGTAAGCTCTTTATTCGGAGTAAACCCGTCTTTCTGACACATCTCCATGCGCAAAGCTAAGCCTAAGCCATCCACATCGCCAATCTGCGGATATTTCTTTCTCAACTGCTTTAGACGGGAGATAAAATACTGGCCTTTCTTGGGTATCTCCGTGGCAAAATCAGACTCTTCGATAAGCTTAATGGTCTCAAGACCAACTGCCGTGCCTAAAGAATTTGATGAAAAAGTCGAATGCGTCGAACCGGGAGGAAACACCTGCGGAGAAATAAGTTTTTCCTTAGCCCAGATACCCGACAAAGGATTCAACCCGTTCGTAAGCGCTTTTCCAAAAACAATCACGTCAGGTACAACATCAAAATGCTCGATAGCCCAGAATTTGCCGGTCCTGAAAAATCCCATCTGCACTTCATCATCGATCAGCATAATCTTATACCGGTCGAGAATTTCTTTCAAACGGACAAAATATCCTTCAGGCGGCACAACATATCCGCCGGTTCCCTGTACAGACTCGACATAAAAGGCGGCAAACTCGCTTTGTCCCGTTTTTTTATTAACAACGCCGTAATACTCTGTTTCAAAAAGCCGTTCAAATTGATGTAAACAATACATATCGCAAAATTCGCGTTTTTTGTCATAGGGGCAACGGAAACAATACGGATATGGAATAAAACATGCACGGTCAGAAAAATGACCGAATTTTTCACGGTAGCGGAAACTTGAAGTAATAGCAGACGCGCCCAACGTCCTGCCATGGTATCCGCCCATAAAGGCAAAAACCAGGTTTCTGCCGGAATGATTACGCACAATTTTCAGAGAATCTTCGATAGCCTGCGCACCACCGACGTTGAAATGGATTCTTCCCTTTTCTTCAAACGTTCTTTCGTTTCGCTGAGCAAGTTTCGCCGATAATAGAATTTTCTCCTCATGCAGGTATTGACAGGCTAACTGCGGAAGCGTATCTATCTGTTTTTTAAGCGCTTCATTAAGCCGGGAATTTTTATATCCAAAATTCGCGGCAGAATACCACATCTGAAGATCAAGGTATTCCGTTCCCTGGCTATCATACAAGAAGCTGCCTTCAGATTTCTTAAAAATATTCAAGTACTCGGCGTAATGAACCGTATCTCCCCAGGAACAATATTTTTCTTCTAATGCTAACAAATCGTCATTGGTCGACGAGGCTGCCGATTTCAAGGTCTTTGACTTATGACTCATGCAATTTCTCCTCCAAAAATAAATATACATCCCGCAGGGTATTCATCGGGATGCATGTTCTTTTTGAATCTCTAAAATGTTGTAAAAGACTACCTTTAGCAAATACAAAGTCCGTCAGGCGAGCCGGACAAAAATCAGAGCGTCCATCGCCGATATAGATAGATATTGTATTCTTCTTAAGACTTTTTTTCAAGCTCTTTTTTTTGCAATGCCCGCAGTTCCCGCATGTTGTATCTCTATGCGGGAACTGAAGTTGCAACTTATCACCGGAAAATTTCAAACTATTACAAATGATCTTCACCCCTTTTATACCATGATTTTTTAAAACTGTTCTGATAATAAACCCAAAATCATCGCTCAGTATAATCGGCTTAACACCATGCCGTCCAAGAAGCAGCACAATCTTGGTAAACCAGGGGTCAATACCAACGTTCTTCAAATACGAGACAAGTTTCTTCTTCGTTATCCGCACCAGCGCCAGCTGCCCCTTCAGACACTGCTGAGAACCTATCATCCCCTTCTTCCATTCTGATTCCAATTGCACCCAATCATGGGAAATAGAAAAACGTTCGATAAGGTCGTCAAGAATGTCAAATTGGGTAATGGTATTATCGAAATCAAAGAAAACCTGATAATGTGCTGGCTGATCAATAGTATGCATGGTTTTATTCCTGCGTACAGGCAGTATCATGAATATGTGATTGGCGGACCGGCGAAACAGCATACCCCCGGCATTTTTCAATAATCTGAAGCATCCCTTCGGCGGTTTTCACGCTATTTGATTTCTCACGAAGCGGCCTGATACCGCGAAAACCCTTCGTATACCAGCCGAAGAATTTTCTAAAAATCGATACGCTTACGCGCGGAGTATAAAAGTCAATACACCCTTTATAATGCTCCACCATCGTATCAACAATCGCATCAACCCCGGTACGAACAGGAACTTTCCCGTGTTTCAGGAAAAAAGGGATTTCCTGAAAAATCCAGGGATTTCCAAATGCGCCCCGGGCAACCAGGATTCCATCACAACCGGTTTCATCAAACATTTTCTTTGCCAACTGCGCGGAAAAAACATCGCCGCTTGCAATTACCGGAATCTGCAATGCTTTCTTCACAGCGTGAATAACCGTATAATCAACCTGTCCGCTGTATTCCTGGGTTTTTGTCCTGCCATGAATAAAAAGCGCCTGAATCCCGGCATCCTGACAGGCTTTGGCGACTTCAACCGCATTGATAGTGTTTTTATCCCATCCCGAGCGGATTTTAACCGTAACAGGAACTTTTGAAGTTTTCACAATAACTGCAAGAAGCCCCTGTAGTTTTTTGGGGTCCTTCAATAAACTCGCGCCCTCTCCCCTTCTGGTAACTTTACGCGCAGGACATGCTGCGTTAAAATCCAGAATATCATAGTGATACTTCTTGAGGATATCAAGACCCCGTTTGAGCCATTTTTCCTCGCCTGCCAGAAGCTGAACGCCTAAAGGTTTATCCTGATCCGTGGTTGTCAAAAGATGCTCTGTCTTCATGCTCTTATACCCAAGACCCCGGACATTAATCATCTCAACAAAAGCCAATTCACAGCCAAAACGCCGGTTGAGAAGACGAAACGGCAAATCGCTGACACCAGACATAGGTGCCAGTATAAGGTTAGATTTAACTTTGAGTGATCCGATATGAAGCATATGAATACAGTAAAGGCGCCTCTTCAACATGAAAAAGGCGCCTTTTCCAACTTGCTCTTTAGTAATTCTCTGCCAACACCTCGTAAAATGCCTGTGGATGCTTACATGCCGGGCATTCTTTCGGAGCTTCAGCCCCTTCAAACACATAGCCGCAATTTATACAATGCCACTTCACAGGGGCCTTTTTCTTAAAAACATCATTGTTAGCCATATGATTGATCAAACTACGATACCGGGCTTCATGAAATTTCTCAACTTTTGCTATCTGCTCAAAAGAACGGGCGATATCGGAAAACCCTTCATCACGCGCAACTTGTGCGGCATCCTGGTACAACACGGTCCACTCGGTATTCTCTCCGGCGGCGGCAGCTTCAAGGTTAGACATAGTGTCTTTCATCATCCCTGCCGGATACATTGCAGTAATTTCGACATCACCACCTTCAAGATGTTTAAAAAAGATCTTGGCGTGTTCTTTCTCATTCTCGGCAGTCTCGATAAAGATATTAGCTATTTGTTCATACCCTTCTTTTCTGGCCTGGCTCGCAAAATATGTATACCGATTGCGAGCTTGTGATTCACCGGCAAACGAAGCAAGCAGATTTTTCTCTGTCTTTGTTCCTTTTAATGATTTTGCCATAGCGCTATCTCCTTATAAAACGGTTTCTCAAATGGGCCTTATTATAGTAACATAGCTCTTCAGTGCACGCAAATATTAGTTCGGTGTTCGGTTATCGGTGCTCGGTTAGCGTAGATGATATTTATTCGGGCTTTTAGCCGTTAACCGAAAACCGCAAACCTCTAACCGATAGCTAAAAGATTCAACCCTGTCTTTGGGTCAATATCTTTAGAAGCTTTCACGCCTTTGAGCTCAAAAAGGACGGCTTCAAGCACCAGGAAAGCCCGGGAATCCTTACGAACACATCCGATAAGCGTCCGCAATTTCTTTCCCATTGCTCCATGGATATGGATTTGCGGGCCTTTCTTGTTCGAAAAAACCGTGCCGATCCCCATCACTTCCCATCCATCGCGAAAATGCACCCAATTCGGATTAGGCGGGATCACCGGTTTCCGGGGTCCGGTTGCTAAATCTCCTTCTCTGAGCGCACCTATAAAAACCATTGTCGCAGATTTAACCCGCTCTTTTCTCAAAAAACCCGTCAGCTTATCAATCACTATATCGTCATTTTCAAACTTCAAAACAAATACTCTCCCCAAAGATCCTTTTGTGTACTTCATACATTACTCCTATTCAGTTAGAAACGGCCCAATGCTTCGAGAACACCGTTTATAAATACCCGCACCCCCCTGGCGAAACTTCATCGAAAAACTAATAACTACTTTCTCAAAAATATTTTTCAGGCCTTCATGCTCCATCGTCGATAAGAACCAAAAGAAAGCCCTTTCCCCGGAGATGGCTTTAACCCTTGATTTTCCTTATCAAATAATGCATATTCTATGTACAAGCGTTTACACATTAACGGAGGTTGGCAAGGATAGCGAAAGCTACACAGGCCTATCACCTACAAAGATCCCCGGAAATTGTCCGGGGTTTTTTGTTAATGAGGCCTCGACTTATGGAGTGAGCGAAGCGAACGAACATAAGTCGATTGGCCGAATTAACTCCAACGAAAGTGCGAAGTTTGCGAAGCAAACGAAGCACTGTTTTGAGTTGGAGTTGATCACTCTTCCACCTATAAAACCAATCTAGTGAGACTCCAACGAAAGTGCGAAGTTTGCGAAGCAAACGAAGCACTGTTTTGAGTTGGA
>DAONEO010000003.1:8879-82781 GCA_035403145.1 Candidatus Omnitrophota bacterium
ACTCCAACGAAAGTGCGAAGTTTGCGAAGCAAACGAAGCACTGTTTTGAGTTGGAGTTATCGCATCACTTTCTCAAGCTCTTTTTCTGCATCTTGAAGGGAATTCATGATCTTCTTTTGATCTTCGCCAAATATCTCTTTCTGACAGTTTGCAACAAGAACGCTATACTCTTCTTTCCGAGATAAACTCTCTAACGAGGATCCCGCCATATTTTTGCGTAAATAGGCCACCAGATCCTGAAATCCGGGGCTCTTCTCCATGCGCGCCAATAACGCAACAACCTGTTGAGACTGCGTAAAAACTTCAGAATCATACAACAGCACAGCCATAGCAGTGGACCGGGCATCAAATACAATTTCGTGCGTAAAACCGGGAACAACAACGGCTAATGCTTTCATCCTCTTTTGAGCATCGATAAGCGATATCTTCTGCGGGCGTTGCGTTGAAATCACCGTACTAAATGAATTGTCCGCATTAAGGCGGACAGGCCCCCGTTCATCCCATATCGAAACAACAGTATATTCTCCTGCGCCAACTTCCTGTTTGTTCACCGTACCTTCTAAAGGTTGAAACGCAAGGCAAGACGCAGCATGCGCTGGATACAAACCACCAAACAAAAAATAGCCAACAATCAAAAAAAGGGTAGTCTGTTTCTTAAAATGTTTTTTCATAGATACCGTTTAACGGGGACAATGCCTTAAAGAAACCGAGGATTTCTATTACCGCAGATTCATATATGAGGGAAAATCCGATTTCATCATTGCCAGCATTTTCTCGCGGTCAGAATCCCTCAGGCGAGAAAACCAGAAACCATAATAATGAAGCGTATCTTTCTCCATATGCCAGACAAAAATAACTTCTACATTATATACATAGCGCCCCTGCACCTCAAGTTTTAAACTTTTACATTCCTGGGATAAAACTCCGCCGGTAGATATTGCAAACCCCTTGAGATTAAGATCGATCAGAGTACATGGGATTACTGTTGCATCGGCATCAAACGTAAGGGTTGCCGGCGCAGCAAGCTTCCATCGAGGAATCAGCCGGCGTTCCTTGAACTCCGGCTGCACAGGTGCTTGTTTTCTTCTGAAAAAATCAAAAAATCCCATACTTACACGCTTTTCTTAAGAATCGATAAAACCCAGATTGCCAACATAAACATCACCAGAAATCCGACAACGCTGCACCACATCGGTACAACAACATTCCCTACCATGACATCGACTTTCAAGAGTAACCGTAAAAGATGAGCAAGCGAAACCAGCAAGAATATAACCGCTGTTAACCGTAATGCAAACACTCGAGCATCCTGTCCCACGATAAACCTCCCGGAAGAATCGTTACTGTATATCGTCAAACATGGCACGGGCTTCACGCTGATCAAGGATACCATCCTTATTGGCATCATACTGCTTTTCGATATCCGTATCCACCGTAGCTTTACCGCCGGTTTTGATCAACTCATATCTATCTGTAACCAATTCCTTTGCTTCCGCAGGTTCAAGCCAACCATCATGATTCGCGTCATATTTTGCTTCAAGAGGAGTATTGACTTTTGCCTTACCATGCTTCCAGGAAACCATTTTCTCGTGCGCATCAACAACACCGTCATTATTAGTATCAGCCTTTGCTTCCCATTTGGTATCAACCAACGCTTTCTCTTGATGTTCAGCCTTTTGTATCTGTATCTCTTTTTGATCAACCACGCCATCCTTATTTTTGTCAGCATGGTGCCCGCGCAGGCCAACCGCAGGTTTCGAATCAGCAAAAGCAGCTGTTACTACTGATGCCGTAAAGAATATAACTCCTGCCACAAGCATTATTGTACGCATATACGGCCTCCTGTTTTATTAGTATAGCGCTAACAAAAAAACGCGCAATAATTACTTCTCTTTTTCATAAAAACGATATGTTATATATCCCCATGTATTCTTGGGTGTAACAAGAATGCCGCCATAGGTAAAAGAAATCTTCCCTGTCCAGATCGTAACCAAAACTTCCCGCAACGGATCTTTCTTTTTTACAAAAATCATCTCCTGGCTGTCTTTACCCCAGGTTTCATCAATACTTTTGATTTGCCATCCTAACAACGCGGCATTCCGTTGGATATAACTCTTGGCGATATCAAACTCAAGCGTTATTTTTTTCGTATCCTGCACCTTTGCCATCCGGCTATCCAAAGCACCAAGCTGCTGAAGCATTGTCTCCCTCGAAGAAAGTGCCAGGTTAAACTCAACATCGCCTTCTTCGGCTACCGCAATGGAATCAATTTCTTGAGGAGGGTACACGGGGAAACCGCGGAATGTGGGAATATGTCTGGCAGCAGAAACCGCGGGAAATAGAAAAATAATACTGAGTGCCGCCCATAAACTATTTTTCATACGATCACTCATGTTTCTTTTCCGTGTATGCAAACCCCATATACCTGCCAAACGCCAATCTTGTTTGAGCATCCAAGGCAGGAGTCGACCCAACAAGGAATACAACAAACGGAATGAACAGCCACTGGGTAATAATTCTTAAACGGGCAAACCACGGGATATCTTTTGGACGCGGAGGCAAAAGACTGAAACTCAAAATAACCCACAGAAGAATCGTTACATTAGTCACCTGGAATAAAAGGCTCGTAATTCTCGGCAGATTAAACGCAATAACCGACTCTTTAAACATATTAACACTCATGAAAACGGATATCGGGCTGACAACCGTGATAATAACTGCCCAAACAGCCCACGTTACATGGCTATCAAGGATCTGAAAAACTCTCCGGGCCTTTTCTCGGAAGGGAATACGGATAGAATCGCGCCTAAACCGCATCATGACATACGGAAAAACTTCCACTCCCCATGCCCACCGCCGTTTCTGCCGATACTGCATCGTAAAAGTCTTAAAAAGATTTTTATCGCATGCCACATCCATCGAAACAGTAATATATAACGGAATAACTTTATAATCGCCGTTATAATACAAATACGCTTTCCAGTAAATCAATGAATCATCAGATACCCTATCGACAGGCCAATAATCGATATCAACAAGTGTCTTAAAACTCATGCTATGGCTGGAAAAAGTAACGAATTTTTCAAGGCGCATACTATCGATAAGCTGGCAATACGATGATGTTATCTCAATGATACGCGCCAATGAAGGAGCTTTCCAAATATTATTATTATAAACGGGAATCGGCTGATAACTACGCTGCAACGGTTTATCCGATATCAGGAACTGCTTCAGGAGGCATCCGAAATATTCTTTTTCAACACAGGTGTCGGCATCAAAACAAGAAACGAGGACACCTTCAAACGCAATGCCCTTCGATTGAAGGAATTCCTTCAATCTCTGAGCGGCCCATGTTGCATTGGCACCTTTTGTGCGTGTCTCGCCAGGCAAACCGTCAGGATGAAATGTGGGGATAAAAGCATAAAACTCATTCTTATATCTGGCCTCCAGCGCTTGAGCATGCATATACGAATTCTCCGCCCGTTCTTCAAACGCAACCACTACAATCATTCTATCCTTGGGGTAATTCGCCTTATGCAATGATTCCAAAGAAGGGATCAATACTCCCAAATCCTCTTTATAGACGGGAAGAATAACCGCTTGATAAATACCCTCCCAGCGGCCGTTAAACTCTTCTTTACATTCCTGAAACCAAAGCCTGTTCTTCTCTTTTTGGAGCCTGCGATGAGCCATAATCAAAAGTGACGTCAAATAGATACCGCGAATAACCCAAAAAATATCAAAAATAATAATAAAGAATGCGCACGGCATTGGAAGCAAAAAAGCAAATAAAATAAATACGAGAATAATTGACCAGGAAATGAATGCGGGGATGATTTCAAAAACTCTGCGGGTAAGTTCAAAAGGCTGCTGCATTATGTACGGTTATCCTGAATATTCTTAATAAAACTAAAGGGAGACCGTTTCCGTAGATCCAATCGATACAACCCACGGTGCCATCGGTCATCTGTCCCCTTTTGAAGATCAGTAAAATAAAGGATATCTCCATCGAGATCATACGACGCTTTTGATCGGGAATCCCGCAACTTCAATATACTTATTGTATTATTCCGGCCCTGACTCGACAATTCATAGATTGAAATCGTTTTATCCGTCACTACAACAACGTGCTCACCATCAGAATACCAAAAAGCCGACCATATCCTCCCGTCAGCAAGAATATAAAAATTATTGTTGGCAATATCCTGGTACATAATTCTTTCCGTGCCGCAAAAAACAATATCGAGTCTGGTATCATTAAAAAATAAAATCTTACGTTTATCCGGTGAAAATGAAAAGTCATGGATTGCAGGAACTAACTCCGAAGACTCTGCCACCAACGTCATTTCGTGGTCTTTAGAAGCAAGATTAATCTTATAGAGCGACTTCTTGTCATCAGAAATAAAATATCCGGAATCTTGATCGTGCGGAAACACCCAGAAATTCGCGACATCAACATTATTAACTTTATCTACAAACGGCTTCTTGGGAAAAAGTACGATTGTATCAAGATACGTCGTCTCCCCTGACCATACTGAAACTGCCCGTTTCCAAGGATAATAACCTTCCGATTCCAAGAAAACCCTGTACGAACCGGGAGTCAAGCCTTCAGCACTCAAAGGAGTACTCCCAACAAGCTGCCTGCCTTCAAGGAAAACTTTTGCCCCTTCAGGAACGGTTTTAATGAAAATAAGTCCTGTTTTGGTAAAACGGAATTTTTTGAAATCTAATTTGTAGCCGAAAGAATACAACAACGCTGAAGGGACTATAATAAAGAATGAGATAACACAGGTATAAAAAAGGAGGGCTCTTAGTTTTTGTTCTTTATCCATACGCTTTAAAAAATCTCATGGTGTATAGTAGTATACTGATACAAGCCGGCCAATTCAAGAGGAATTACCGTCGATAACCAGGAAAACATATTGTGTCCCATACGCTACTGCTTCGGCAGCGTCGGCCGGAAGAGCGCCACAAACCGCCAGCACAATAAAATAACAAGCACCCAAAAACTAACACCAAAAAGAAAACGTGCTACACCATTGGCTGTACGTAAAACTCTAATATCCTCAACCAGGATTATTTCACACGCACCGGCACCCGAATCACTCCGGATAAGACTGGTGTTCCACGGTATAGGGCTGCCTGCTCCCGATAACGGTTTGATCACTGCGTTAACGAGCTTTCCGGTAATATGAACCTGGTCGCCTCGCACCAATTGCTTTGCAATCTGCCAAACCCGATCATCCTTAATAATAAGATGGTTATTGGAAAGCTCCTGAAGATTAAAATCTACGGGGCCCGACCAGTTAACCCAACACCATCGGCAATCCTGGGAAAAATGTACGCCGGGGTTCAGATGAACTCTTCTCTGAAGGTTGTTCCCCCAGATAAGGCAAACATCAAGAGGAAAAACCCTTTCGAATTTTTCAGAACTAAAATTCTTATAATTAAAAGCGCCGACCACAAGCCCGCTTATATCGTACTGATAAAGCGGAGTAAGATCATAGGTGTAACCATCCCGTTGAAAACATACCGGTTTAGCCTTATAAAGTTCGGTTTGAATCGGCTGTTTCAAAGTTTCCGGTTCAATCGTTGTTACGCTGTGGAGATTGCTACGGTTAAAGAATGAAACGATGCAAATAATAAGCAGCACTATCCACCAATACTTGCGGTATTCCCACAACTCTTCTTGGTCCATTTCACAATGCATCCTTCTCACACATAAATCATCAAAGATTGTAATCCATTCTCACAGAAGTCACTTTACATCAACATCATTAATCTTAATCCCAGAGTCGCCATTATCAAAAGCAACATTATCTCTCATGTTAATCCTTGAGCCTGCAATATCAAAACCAACCCCTCCATTAGCAATAGCCTGATTACCGCTAAGTTCTAAATTCTCACCACTCACTTTAAAACCATCTCTTCCATTATTAGCCGAAATGCAATTACGAATAACTATTTTACCGGATTGCTTCGTATCTATATGCAAAGGAACACGTGGCTTTGATAAAGAGTAAATTATGATTATTAATACCCCTAGAAAAATAATACCTATGATACTAATCTGTCGGAATTTAGACAAATTCCTAAACCAAAAAATCCACTTAAAAAAATTATCAAAATTTGGCAAATCTGTCATTTGAATCTCCAATTGTTTAAACTTTTATAATGTAAGATTACGTATAACAATTTTTACGTTAAACAATACAATTATTCAATTCTACTCCCCCCAATATTACTGTCAAGATAAACAATCTCAAAAAGCGGGTGGCTTGGAATATTCCGAGCAGGATGTGTGAGGCAGCGAGCGGGCACGGTCCCTGCACCGTAGGTGCAGGGGAGCGAACTAGCCGAACCCAAGCGTAGATTTGCCACGCTGGGGCAAATCAAGCGTTCCTGCGAGGAATGCTCCAAGCCAGGACCCGCTTTCTTCACCTCACTTTGTTCCTCTAGCAATACCCTAGCAAACAAAAAAGCCGGCTGCTTCCCCTCGCAACCGGCTTCTCTATGATAAAGGCACGTAATGCTTCGACCACCCTCCCAAGTGAATCAAAGGAATGTGCCTTGAAACAAAATGCATGTATGTTAAAAATCCTTAGCGTACGCTTTCCCTATGTCCGAAAGCTATACGCTAAGGATAAATAAAAACCCACTACAAACCTTTCTTCATAGTGGGTTTAAATTTAAAGGAGCACCGACCTACTCTCACATAGCCTTACGACTACACTACCATCGGCCCTGAGGGGCTTAACTTCCGTATTCGAAATGGGAACGGGTGTTTCCCCCTCGGTATGAGCACTCCAAATTTTTGCTTGCAAAATTGTATCCTTTATCCACCGTGTGTTTTTATGCACAATTAAAGGGCACAATTGCTTTAGCGCAATGATCAGCGAAGCTACACATTTCCTGATGGCCCACCTCTGTTTTCTATTGAATATGCGGGGGCACATGGTTACTTCACTTCGCAAAATTGATTATCCCGTGCTTAAACCTGAATGTATAAGATTTATACAGCGCCCGGGACGTTTTTATTACTGAGTAATAAAAACGCAACCATATAAGTAACGAGTCATTTCTAATCTGAAAGTATGAACTACTGACAAACCAATTAAAAGTTAAAATAGGTCAAGCCTATTGGCTGATTAGTACGTGTTAGCTGAAACCCTTACGGGTCTTACACCTCACGCCTATCAAGGTCGTAGTCTACGACCAGCCTACAGTGCCTTGCGGCACAGGGAAACATAATCTTGGGAGGGGCTTGGCACTTAGATGCTTTCAGCGCTTATCCCTTCCGGACATAGCTACCCGGCCTTTGCTCCTGGCGGAACAACCGGAACACCAGCGGTCCGTTTCTCTAGGTCCTCTCGTACTGAAGAGAACTTCCCTTCAAGTTTCCTAACGCCCACATCAGATAGAGACCGAACTGTCTCACGACGTTCTGAACCCAGCTCGCGTACCCTTTTAACCGGCGAACAGCCGGACCCTTGGGACCTTATACAGCCCCAGGATAGGATGAGCCGACATCGAGGTGCCAAACCGGATTGTCGATGTGAACTCTCGAATCCGATAAGCCTGTTATCCCCAGAGTACCTATTATCCGTTGAGCGATGGCAATTCCACATTAAACCACCGGATCACTAGCCCCTACTTTCGTATCTGCTCGTCCTGTCGGACTCGCAGTTAAGCTGGCTTTTGCGCTTGCGCTCCACGGGCGATTGCCGACCGCCCTGAGCCAACCTTGGGGCCCCTTCGTTATCATTTAGAAGGGAACCGCCCCAGTCAAACTGCCCGCCTGCCACTGTCCCCCAGCCGGTTTCACGGCATGAGGTTAGAAACTTAGAGCAATAAGGGTGGTATTTCACATTGTGGCTCAACCGAAGCTAGCGCCCCGGTCTCAAAGCCTCCCACCTATGCTACACATAGTGATCCAAATTTCAATAACAGGTTACAGTAAAGGTTCTGGGGTCTTTTCGTCTTGATGCGGGTAGACGGCATCTTCACCGCCACTACAATTTCGCCGAGTCTCTCGTTGAGACAGCAGTCAGATAGTTACACCATTCGTGCGCGTGGGAACTTACCCCACAAGGAATTTCGCTACCTTAGGACCGTTATAGTTACGGCCGCCGTTTACTGGGGCTTCGGTTCAAGGCTTCGCAATTCTTACGAAAAGCTAACCCCTTCCCTTAACCTTCCAGCACCGGGCAGGTGTCACACCCTATACGTCCTCTTTCGAGTTTGCAGAGTGATGTGTTTTTGCTAAACAGTCATCCAACTCACTTTATTGAAACCTTTATCCTTTCGAATAAAGGCACCTCTTGTTGCTAACTTACGAGGCTAATTTGCCGAGTTCCTTAACGAGAGTTATCTCGAGCACCTTACCATATTTTGGCAGACTACCTGTGTTGGGTTCTGGTACGTGCAACTGTATAACTCCTTACTGCAATTTTCTTGGCACTATGAATCGAAACACTTCCCCCTCGCAGAGCTCGGGGTCCCCTCACCAGATCACTCTGGCAAGAACACAGACTTCCAACGCTGTGCCGGACCGTTCACGTGTGCGTCCTGCAATAAGTAATAACGCCATACAATCGGTAACTGAATATTAACAGTTTGTCCATCGACTACGCCATTTGGCCTCGTCTTAGGCACGACTAACCCTGGGTGGATTAGCCTTCCCCAGGAAACCTTAGTCTTACGGTGCACCTGTTTCTCGCAGGTGTTTTCGCTACTCATTCCGACATAATCACTACGTTATCGTCCAGTGCTCCTTACGGTACACCTTCATCCGGATAACGTACGCTCCCCTACCGCTCATCCGCAAATAGCGAATGAACCCTTAGCTTCGGTAATAGACTTGAGCCCCGATCATCTTAGGCGCAATATCACTCGACCAGTAAGCTGTTACGCACTTTTTAAATGATGGCTGCCTCTAAGCCAACATCCTGGTTGTTAATGTGATATCACATCCTTTACCACTTAGTCTATCCTTAGGGACCTTAGCTGAAGGTCTGGGCTGATACCCTTTTGACCACGGAGCTTAGCCCCCGTAGTCTTACTCCTGAGATACGGTCAGTAGTATTCGGAGTTTGGTTGGGTCCGGCAACCCGGTAAGGTCCCGTAACCCATTCAGCACTCTACCCCTACTGACTATTACTCAAGGCGAACCCTAGAATTGTTTCGGGGAGAACCAGCAATTTCTGAGTTTGTTTAGTCTTTCGCTCCAATCCACAGCTCATCCCATAGTTTTTCAACGCTAACGGGTTCGATCCTCCACTTCGCTTTCGCGAAGCTTCAATCTGGCCATGGATAGATCACTCAGCTTCGGGTCTACTATACGGTACTAAATCGCCCTATTAGGACTCGCTTTCGCTACGCCTTCTTGAAACGCTTTCACGCCGCAATTAAGCTTGCACCGCACAGTAACTCGTCGGACCATTATGCAAAAGGTACGCAGTCAGGCATTTCGTCAGGTTGCCCCGACGACATAGCCCTCCTACAGCTTGTAAGTTTATGATTTCAGGTTCTATTTCACTCCCCTCACCGGGGTTCTTTTCAACTTTCCCTCACGGTACTTGTGCACTATCGGTTTAAGTGTAGTTTTTAGTCTTAGACCGTGGTCGGCCTGGATTCCCACAGGGTTCTTCGTGCCCCGTAGTACTTGGGATACCACTAGGGTGTTTCAAGATTTCGTATACGAGGCTTTCACTCTCTTTGGCGTGCCTTTCCAAGCACTTTTACTATCTCTCAACAATCCCACGTCGTGGTCCCGCAACCCCTGTTAATCTTGCGAAAAACAGGTTTAGACTGTTCCCTCTTCGCTCGCCGCTACTAAGGGAATCTCTGTGATTTCTTTTCCTTGGCTTACTTAGATGTTTCAATTCAGCCAGTTCGCTGCCCTACTCTTATTTTATTCAAAGCAGGGATATCCCGTTAACACGGGATGGGTTGCCCCATTCGGAAACCTCCGGATCAAAGCCAGTTTGCGGCTCCCCGAAGCATATCGGTGCTTACCCCGTCCTTCATCGCCTCACTTAACCAAGTCATCCTTCATAAACTCTTGGTAGCTTAACCAATTAAAACTGATTCTCTCGGTTTGTTATGTAGTTCGTCTACTTTCAAGATCAAATTGACCTTGTTACTTATATAGTTGTCAAAGAACGTAATGTACTCCTTCATCCTGCAAAGTATATACAGCACTTTTTTAGAACAGAAGTACGAGAAATTTACGTTGATGTTCGGAATACTTATCGGAATAATTAATGGAGCTGAGGAGGATCGAACTCCTGACCCCCTGCTTGCAAAGCAGGTGCTCTCCCAGCTGAGCTACAGCCCCTCATATTCAATTGTAGCTCCCCCTGCTTGTCCCGCTTACGGGATTTCACTCAATGCGCCTTCGGCGCTTATTTGAGTTCAACAAGGCAGGCGCTCTCCCAGCTGAGCTACGCCCCCGAAAAATTTTGCTAAGCAAAATTTTTGTCTATAGACCATAGTCTATTGACTATTGATTAAAAATTTCGCATAGCGAAATTTTTAATGGGCCCAAGTGGATTCGAACCACTGACCCCAGTCTTATCAGGGCTGTGCTCTAACCAACTGAGCTATGGGCCCGAATTTAAGTGCTTGCCGGCAGAGATTATAAAATCTCCGTTGACAGTTATTGTGTAATGCCCTGATCATTACACATACACAATAAATTGAAAGCCCTCTGCTCCGCTCATTAGCGCAAGAGAGATGCCTCTCATCATTTCCGGTTCTGCATTTATTTTCCGGAACATCGAAATTAAAAAATAGCCAAACGCCTACGATTTACACGTAGATTTCTAATACTTTCCAGTGAAATGGATTTTTTAGAAAGGAGGTGATCCAGCCGCACCTTCCGGTACGGCTACCTTGTTACGACTTAGCGCCAGTCACCAGTTTTACCCTAGGCCTCCATTACTGGAGGACTTCAGGTACCCCCGGCTCCCATCGCTTGACGGGCGGTGTGTACAAGGCCCGGGAACGTATTCACGGCGGCGTAGCTGATCCGCCATTACTAGCGATTCCGGCTTCACGGAGTCGGGTTGCAGACTCCGATCTGAACTGAGCCTTCTTTTTTGCGATTAGCTCCCCCTCGCGGGTTGGCAACGCTTTGTAGAAGGCATTGTAACACGTGTGTAGCCCAAGGCATAAAGGCCGTACTGACTTGACGTCATCTCCACCTTCCTCCCGCTTATCGCGGGCAGTCTTCCTAGAGTGCTTCTCGAGGCCTTGCGGCTTTGAGAGTGGCAACTAAGAATGATGGTTGCGCTCGTTGCGGGACTTAACCCAACATCTCACGACACGAGCTGACGACAGCCATGCAACACCTGTGCAGGCTCCTGATTTGACAGGTCGTTCCCCTTTCGGTTCACTACTTCCTACATGTCAAGCCTTGGTGAGGTTCTTCGCGTAGCGTCGAATTGAACCACATGTTCCACCGCTTGTGCGGGCCCCCGTCAATTCCTTTGAGTTTTAACCTTGCGGTCGTAGTCCTCAGGTGGAGCACTTAACGTGTTAACTTACGGCGCTGAAGGTTACCCCCCAACACCTAGTGCTCATCGTTTACGGCTCGGACTACCAGGGTATCTAATCCTGTTTGCTCCCCGAGCTTTCGCAGATTAGCGTCAGAACTGTACTAGAAAGCCGCTTTCGCCACTGGTGTTCCTCCCGATATCTACAGATTTCACCCTTACACCGGGAATTCCGCTTTCTTCTTACAGCCTCAATTCCGCCAGTATTAGAGGCAGTTCTAAGGTTGAGCCTTAGGATTTCACCTCTAACTTAACGGAACGCCTACCTGCCCTTTACACCCAATAAATCCGAGTAACGCTCGCCACCCCCGTATTACCGCGGCTGCTGGCACGGAGTTGGCCGTGGCTTCTTCTCTAGGTACCGTCAACCATACATAATATTAGTATGTATGACTTCTTCCCCATCGAAAGAGGTTTACGATCCGAAAACCTTCATCCCTCACGCGGCGTCACATAGTCAGGGTTTCCCCCATTGCTAAATATCCTCGACTGCAGCCTCCCGTAGGAGTCGGGGCAGTGTCTCAGTCCCCGTGTGGCTGATCACCCTCTCAGGTCAGCTACCCGTCAAAAGCCTTGGTGGGCCATTACCTCACCAACTAGCTGATAGGACGCGAGCTCATCTCTAAACAGCAGCCTTGCGGCTACCTTTACATATAGCGGCTTGCGCCACCATAAACACATCGGATATTACCTTCACTTTCGCGAAGCTATCTCCGTCTTAGAGGTAAATTACTCACGTGTTACTCACCAGTCTGCCGCTATGATCAAAGCAAATTGGCATCCACCTTGCGGCTTCAACCTCTTCACTAAGAACATCGCTCGACTTGCATGCCTAATCTACGCCGCCAGCGTTCACTCTGAGCCAGGATCAAACTCTCCGATAAAATTCGAAGATTTATAATAATGGCTCTGATTTAAATTGTTTCAAAATACTCAAAATCTGACCTTCAAATTCTTAACGAATTTGCTAGGCCACGCTTGGCTATTCCAATTTTAAAAGAGCGTATTTTTTGTCTAACCAGAGACAAAAAAAGACGTCCGACTAACTTCGCGGACGTCATAAAATCTAGTGACTTAACGTCAGATAAGTCGGTAAAAAATTACCCGAATTTCTCAAACCCGTTGACTCTTCTTTTCACAAATATATCGATTCGTTTATATTTGCAACCTGTCAAGGTACCCCGCCTTTTGTTACGGGAACTAAAAATATACCATTACAATGCCAATCTGTCAAGTAATTTTTTAAATTATTTTTTTGCGCAATTACGTACGCCTTATACAGATTGCATGTGTGGTTTTCCCGCCACAATATCGGAAGATTTCAAAGAAGCGTTTTTGTATTATACTGTATCGTATTTCTTTGTCAAGATTTATTTTAGTGCTGGATAAGCTTGGTCAACTCGAAGATCGGCAGGAAGAGCGATATGACAATACCGCCGACGACAATCCCCAAAAACGATATAACCAAGGGTTCTATCATGCTCGTAAGGCCGGCGACTGCTGCATCAACTTGTTCATCATAAAAATCAGCAACCTTGGTCAGCATTTTCTCAAGCTGGCCTGTCTGCTCTCCAACACCGATCATGCGGCAAACCATGGGAGGGAAAACGCCGCTTTTGGTAAGAGGCTTTGCGATCGGTTCACCGTCACGCACTGCGCTCCGGGAATTAACAATCGCCTCTTCAACGACCTTGTTCCCTGATGTTTTGGCAACAATATCAAGCGCATTAAGGATAGTCACCCCGCTCTTTACCAGGGTTGAAAACGTACGGGCAAATTTCGCGACAGCAACTTTTCTGAATAAAACCCCCAAAACAGGGGCTTTCAGACAAAGCGAATCAAACTGATACCGTCCCTTTTCCGTATTAATATATTTCTTAACGAGAATGACAACAAACGTCATGGCAACAAATACAAAAAGAAAATACTTCTGCATAACATCACTGATGGCTATCAGAACCTGGGTCGGCAAAGGCAGCGTTCCACCAAGACTGGCAAAGATCGATTTAAACGTAGGAACAACCTTAACCAGCAAGAATATCGTAATAATAATTGCCATTGAAATGACAACCGCCGGATAAACAAGGCTTGATTTCACCTTACGCGTAAGAATAGCTGTTTTCTCAAGAAAACCCGCCAATCGGTCAAGAACCTCATCGAGCATACCGCTTGCTTCACCAGCGCGCGTCATGTTAATAAATAACTCCGAGAAGATGGTCGGATGTTTTGCCAGGGCATCACAGAAACTCATACCCCCTTCAATATCCTGCCTGACTGTCGAAACAACCCCTTTCAATGTCTTATTATCGATCTGCTCCGAAAGAATCCCCAAAGCCTGTACGAGCGGGATACCGGCATCAATCATGGTGGCAAGCTGCCGGGAAAAAATCACGAGATCGTCAAGTTTGACACTCCCGCCTTTTCCCTTAGCAGCGCCGGTACTTTTTTTTGCCGGTTTCAGGGAAATAACGATAAGCTCTTTGCGATGCAGAATCTCAGCAGCTTCTCCCTCAGAGGCAGCATCCACGATACCGGTCACTGCATGCCCGCCCCTGTCCTTGACGATATATTGGTAAGAATTCATAGCATATGGACAACTTTTAAGAACGCTTCAACAACTTTAGGATCAAATTGTGTCCCACTATGGCGTTTTATTTCTTCAACAGCTTCTTCCTTGGAAAAAGGCACTTTACGGTAAGAACGGGCTGAACGCATTGACTCATACGCATCGGCAAGATGTAAAATACGGGCCCCCAGTAAAATATCATCCCCCCGCCGACCCTCCGGATACCCTGTCCCGTCATAATGTTCATGGTGCTGCCGGACCATTTCAATAACCGTATTCAAAAATGTCAGCGGTTCCAGGATCTGCGCGCCAATTTGCGGATGACGTCGTATCTCCTCCCATTCCTGGGGAGAAAGGCTCGTCGGTTTGCTCAAAATACTATCCTGGATGCCGATCTTGCCTAAATCATGCAACTCACAGGCCTCCCGTAATACCTCGAGATCTTTCGCGGAAAGATGCAATTCCGCGGCAACGACCGAGGCATAGGTAGCGACATTCTGAGAATGGCTATGCGTATAATGGTCGCGTGCGTCAATTGCCTGAGCCAAGACGCGAATCGTACGCATATAGGTCGATCGTAAATCTTCATAGAGCCTGGTCAGATTTCTTGTCGATTCTTCTATGCGTTTTGCAAGCAGCGTATTTTGTTTCTGCAATGAAACATTCTGCTCCTGCAGACCGAGAAACAAACGCCGCTGCGCAGTAACGAGTCCGTGCAACTCAACACCCTTGCGAACCAGAAAAAGAAGTTTATCGACATGAAGCTGCTTGTCTATCCAATCATATATCCCCAGGTCAAACAAATGCCTGACTAACTCCGGGGTCCCCTTCTCAAGATAGGCAATAATAACAGTTTCAGCATCGATAATCTTCAGCGATTTAATAAGCGGCTCCGGCTCAAATCCTCCCTCACCGAATGCAGCAATCACAATATCATACCGCTCGCTTTTAAGAACATCTGCCGCTCGCGCCGCAACCGGCTCTATCGTAACTAAACAACCTGCCTGCGTTATCAGTATTTCCTTCAAATAACTTGCAACCGACTCATTGTCCATCACAATAAGTACGCGTTTACCGTCGGTCATGCGTCATTCCTCCGTTGTAATACGAATCGCTTCTTCAATAGTTGTAATCCCCTCGTGGACTTTAATGTAGGCATCATCGCGCAAGGTTTTCATTCCCAAAGTCTCAATCGCGTAATGTTTTATTTCATCGAGCGACTTTTTCTTAATGATCATCTCCCTGATCGTATCGTCAATTAAAACCGTCTCGAGAATAGCTATTCTACCATAAAAACCCGTGTTATTACAATATTTGCAGCCGACAGGCGCGTAAAACGTCGTTGTTCCCGGAAATTCTATCTGGCGCAAATAATCCGCAGGCACTTGAACTTGTTTCCTGCATTTTACGCAGAGTTTTTTACATAACCGCTGCGCGCAAAGCATAACAATACTTGAAGCAACCAGGAACGGCTCAATCCCCATATCCATTAAACGCGTAATACTGGTTATAGCATCATTCGTGTGTAGTGTCGAAAGGACAAGCTGTCCGGTTAACGAAGCCTTCACCGCGATATCGGCAGTCTCGGAATCACGGATTTCACCAATCATGATAACATCAGGGCTTTGCCGCAAGAGCGCGCGCAAACCGGACGCAAAATCAAGGCCGATTTCATTACGCACCTGAATTTGCGTTATACCTTCAACCTGATATTCAACAGGATCTTCAACGGTAATAATGTTACGTTCGGGAGTATTCAGCTGGTTTAATACGGAATAAAGCGTGGTTGATTTACCTGACCCTGTCGGGCCGGTTACCAAAATCATCCCGAACGGCTTGGCAACTGCCTCTTTGAAAATACGGGCTGGTTGTTCAGAAAAACCGAGTTTATCAAGGCCGATGGAAAGATTCGCCTTGTCAAGAAGACGCAAAACAAATTTCTGGCCAAATGACGTCGGCAAGCTCGAAACGCGGAAATCAACCTCCTTACCTTCAAATTTCACTTTAAATCGTCCGTCTTGAGGAACACGATTCTCTGTAATATCCAAATTCGAAAGAATCTTAAGCCGCGCCAAAACCGCATTCTGATTTGATTTAGGGATCTGTAAAATTTCATGAAGGGCTCCATCGATGCGATAACGCACGCGCAAAACATCCATTTCAGGTTCGATATGGATATCGGAAGCACGCTTTTTAAGCGCCTGCGTCAACATCAAGTCAACAAGTTTAACAATAGGCGCTTTCGTACTTTCCTGCACCGCACCGCTTAATTCAAGATCATCCTGCTTGACTAATTGAACCCCCTCTAACCCCTGCGCATCCTCTCCTTTTTCTGCCTCGGAAATAATCTCACTCATCTCTTTGGCATCTGTTTTAAATTGCGAATCAATCGCGCGCAAGACCTCTTCTTCCGGGCTCAAAACCAAATCAATGCTGCAGCCCGTTAATGTCTTAATGTCATCGAGCGCAAAAATATTAAGCGGATCCGACATTGCAACAGTCAAAGTTTCCCCCATCCTGGAAAGAGGGATAATGGTATATTGCCGTGCCATACGTTCAGGAATAAGGCTGACAACGGTGCGGTCAAATTTATATTTGTTTAAATGAAGCCGGGGGATAAATAAACGCTCGGATAAAACCATTAAAAGCTCATCCTCGGTCAAAATACCCAAATCAATAAGAACCTTACGCAGAGGGACATGCTTTTCTTTCTGCATTTGCAGCGCTTTATCCAGCTGCTCCGGAGTAACCTTTTTTGTCGTTCGTAAAATTTCCAGTATATTGTCTTTTATACTCGCCATAGTCGTATTTCGCTTAACGGTGTTCGGGTATCGGTTAGCGCCGGTTGCCGATAACCGGCAACCGTAAACCGCTCACGTATGTGATTGCATTCACTCCTAATCGTCCGGCGCAGTAACACGCAGAACTTCTTCTACCGTCGTAATCCCTTGTAAAGCAAGATCAATACCATTCTCACGCAATGTGATCATGCCTTCGCTTCGTGCAGCTTGTTTTATAACATGTTCCTGCGCACGTTGAAGGACCAATTCTCTAATGTGAGGGGTCAGCATTAAAACTTCCGCAATACAAATACGACCGCTATATCCTGAATTAAAACACTGCGGACATCCTTTGCCTTTAAAAAATGCTGGTTTAACTCCTGCCGGCAACCGTACCCGCATGGTATCCAAAACATCTTTTTGTATCTCAAGAGACGTTTTACAATACGTGCAAACCCGGCGCACCAAACGCTGCGACATCGCGCAGATAAGCGACGAATCAATCAAATACGGCTCAACCCCCATATTCATCAAACGGACGATCGCTCCTGGAGCAGTTGTTGTGTGCAGCGTCGCAATTACCAAATGACCGGTCAGAGCGCTTTTAATGGCAATATCAACCGTATCATAATCGCGGATTTCGCCGATCATAATAATATTCGGATCCTGCCGCAAAATAGAACGTAATGCGCTGGCAAATGTCAAACCAATATCCGGACGCACCGTAACCTGGTTAATCCCTTCCATCTGGAACTCGACCGGATCCTCAACCGAGACGATGTTCTTGTCAGGGGCATCGACATACCGCAGCAACGAATATAACGTTGTCGTCTTACCGCTCCCCGTTGGGCCGCAGACAAGCGCCATACCATGCGGCATTTTCCCCACTTTTTTCAAATCGCCAACTACCGTTTCCGAAAATCCCAGCGTTTCAATATCAAGCTTTGCCTGCGATTTATCCAAAACGCGGATCGCAACTTTTTCACCGATATTCGTCGGTAATATAGAAATACGGAAATCAACTTCTTTATTGCCGATCTTGACCTTGAACCTACCGTCTTGAGGAAGACGATGTTCCGCGATATCCAGGTTCGACATGACTTTAATACGTGAAACAATAGAAGCATGCATGCTTTTGGGAGGAGCCGGCTGTTCTTGTAAAACGCCGTCAATACGGAAACGAAGACGGATCTTTTTCTCTTGCGGCTCAATCAAAATATCAGAAGCCCGCTTACGCGTCGCCTCATCCAAAATCATATTCGTTATTTTAATAACCGGCATTTCGCGACTCACACGGTCAAGCTCCTGATCATTCGGTAAAGCCTCTTTCTCTTCTTTAACAACTTCAATGGAGCTTACCACCATTTCTTTAACGAGGTCATCGATGACACCGCCTGTTTGGTCAGGATAGGAAGATTCTATTGCCTGTATGATGTCCTGGCTGGAAGCGATAATGGGATTAATAGTGTGCCCGGTTAACGATTGGATATGGTCGATAGCAAAAATGTTCAACGGATCTGCCATTGCCACCGTAATGGTATCTCCCATCGTAGAAAGAGGTATAAGCTGATAATGACGCGCCAGTTCCGCAGGGATAAGTTTGGCGATTTCAATATCGATCTTAAAGCGTTTAAGATCCATTAAAGGCAATCCCAACCCCTGGCTCAAACTCAACATCAAATCACTTTCCTTAATAAAATGGAGGGAAACAATAACATCGCTTAATTTGCCGCCGCGTTGCTTCTGGACTTCAATAGCTTCATTCAGCTGGTCGACGGTAATAAGCTTATTGTTGATCAGTAATTCGATGAGACGTTCCTTCAGCGAAATCATGCCAAATATAAACCCCTTATTGAGATGCCATAAAAAAGTTCATAGTGCAATGTTCAACGTTCAAAGTGTGTTTTTCGTTAAAAACGACAATTCTGTCTTTAGTTCTTAGCTGTTAGTCTTTAGATTGTTTTCGTTTTAACGTCCATCTAATAACTAAATACTAAAAACTAATAACTACAAACTACCATTGAACCCTGAACCTTGCACTATGAACTAAATTTATTCTTTATCTTTATAGTATTTCTCTATTGCCTTCTTAACATCCGAAGACGTAGAAACAAATGTCTGAACGCTGCAGCCGGAAAGAAGCTCAACATCCTCAATTGCCTGCACATTCAGCGGATTTGACATAGCCAACGTTAGATTATTGCCGATCCGGTCAATAGGGATCAAAAGATATTGCCGCGAGACACGGCCTGGTATTGCATTAATGATTTCCGGATTTATTTCGTAATTGCTCAGCGGCAAATACGGAAAACCGTATTGCGCGGTAAGCGCTTGTGCAATATCCTCTTCTTTAACAAAGCCAAGCTCAACGAGTATCTCTCCAATAAGGCCGCCGCGCTCTTTTTGGAACGATAATGCTTTTTCCAATTGCTGCGTGGAAAGAAGGTTTCGCTCTACTAAGAGCTCGCCTAATTGTTTATTGATAATTCTCTTGATTGGCATACCTGTATGTTCGTTTTAACCTACCCCGACACCCGATTCTTACCCTGCATTTTGGCCAGGCTCAATGATGCTTTTGCTTTTGCAAAAAGATCATCGGCATTGATACCATCCAGCGGATTCTCACTAATACCGGCTGAAACAGTCAGGCGTTTGGCAACATCTTGTTCTTCACCAAAACTAAACGCAATTTTCTTCCGGACATCTTCGGCAACTGTCTGAGCTTGCCGCTTATTTTTTTCCGGCAGAATAATCGCAAATTCATTATCACCGACCCTGCCGACCCGGTCAATTTCGCTGACGGAATCCCGGATCAACGAGGCAATTTTTTTCAATACCGCTTCTGCTTGTAAGCTCCCGAAAGTAGTATGAAAATTCTGGAAATCATCGATATTCAAGATAATGAACCCGCACGGCCGCTGATAAGAAATCGAGCGTTTAATCTCTTCTTGTAAACGACTATGGATAAACGCTTCATTGTACAAACCGGTAAGGGCATCTTTAATCTCAAGCTTCTCAATGCGGTGCATGAGAAAATCGTTCTCAACCGATATTGCAATCTGTTTTGCGAAAATATCAAGAAGTTCGGTATCATCTTTTTTATAACTAAACGCATCTTTATTATTACCAATCCCCAAAACCCCGATAACCCTGCTTTTTAAATAAACGGGAAGGATCAAAGCATTCTTTATTTTGAATTTATCCTGCAATAATACGTTGCTGTCCGCAGAAAGCTTATTTTCTTTATCAACCACCAATTGCTTATTGCCCATGACAACCCGCTTAAAAATAATATCCTGAGCATCAAGTATCAGCTTTGCATACGACATCGCCAAAGGTCCCTCTGCCGCTTTCAAATATAAGGTGTCTTGATTTTCAGCTCGAAAAAAAAGGAACGAGATATCAGACTGGGCTAAAAGGCGGGATTTTTCCGTTGTAATCTTAAGAACATCGTCGATTTTTGCACCCTGAGAAATGAGGGAACTAACCTGAAGAAGATTGGAAAGAACAAGCACGCGTTTTTGTATCTCAAGATTGATCTCGGCGGTCTTCTCGCTGAATCCCTTTAATTCTTCCATATTGACGCGAATACGGCCGGTCAACTGATTCAAAGCCTGCCCTAAATCACCTACCTCATCAACCCGGGAAACCGCAATCTCACGCGTAATATCTCCTGCAGCTATGAGTTTTGCCTGTGTCGTAACTGCCATAATGCGGTCAAAAACTTCTTTAATGATAAAAAAACCGCCAATAGCAATAACGCCGCTCACGACAAGCGCTGCGATTGCACCAAACTCAAAACCGAATTTTGGAAGTATGTAATTTGCGACAAGATAGGTACTGACTAAAAGGGGTAACACAAGCATCAGATAAAACGCGATCTTAAGCTTATAGCGGAGATTACGTGTCGCTAGGGAAAAATCTTCTTTCATCCCGCCTCCTTCAATAATTGGTATAGTTCCCCTCAATAAGTGCGATTATTATACCTCTTATCTCATTTGCTCGCAACAACTTTCTCATATTCCTGCCGCATCGATTCTTTTGATAACCCCATGTCAAGAAAATCCCATGGTAAAAGCTCATTGAGGCTTCTGGGGCCAAGATATGCCGCAGGATTAACACCTTCTTCGGCAAAAGCTTCCTGCCAAAAAACGAATTTTCTGATTTCATCCCAGGCATCAAAACGAGCGCCTTTCTTATACGCCCGTTCCACGACCCCTGCCAGCCTGCGGTCACCGCGCGAAAAAACTCCCTCCAAAAAACTCATCTCAAGATTATGAAAACTGATCTTCAAACGTTTATTCGAACAAAGCTTTTTTCTGATATATATCTGCTTTCGCTCAATAGTATCCCTTGCATCCATACCAAACCACTGAAAGGGGGTATGCGGTTTAGGGATTAACGCATTGACACTGACATTAACCTGCGCCGGCCGATTACAAGCTTTTTTCCCAGCTTGAGAAACAGCAACAGAGAAATCAACGATACCGTCCAAATCAGCATCTGTTTCCAACGGTACTCCCATGAGAAAATAGAGTTTTACATGTTGGTACCCGCTGCGATACGATTCCTCAAGGGCCTGAAAGAATTCCGCGTCATTAAATTGCTTTCCTAAAACCGCTCGCATCCGCATGCTCCCTGCTTCCGGAGCAAATGTCAAACCGGTCTTCTTAACAGAAGCGATTAATGCGGTAAGATTCCCGAGCATGGTCTTTGGTTTTATGGAAGGCAGAGAAACACTGACGCCCTTATCTTTGAAAAGCGTCAACAACGAAACCAAAAGTTCCTGTAGAAACGGATAATCGCTCACGGAAAGCCCGCCTAATGCCAATTCATCATAGCCGCTACATTGATACGCTTGCTGCGCCAAGGCAACCATCGTTTCCGGTTTACGGATTCGATACGGATAATAGTGGTGACGCGCCTGACAAAACCGGCAGGTATTGGGACACCCGCGCGTCAATTCCAAGGTGATCCGGTCATGTATAATTTGGATATACGGAACAAGCCACTGGGCGGGAAACGGTGCTTTTTCGAAGTCGCTGACAACTCGTTTCTTGATACGGCAAGGCGCAGCGTTTGAATTTGGCTTAAAATCTAGAATCTGGTTCGTCGCAGTATATGTTACATCATACAGCGACGGAACGTAGACGCCCTGGATAGAGGCGAATGTCTCCAGAAACTGACGCCTGGTAATTTCTTTGTTCTGAAACCGGCCCCGGTGAGCCCGGTAAACCTCAATGATCTCAACGATTGCCTCTTCCGCTTCCCCTATTACAAAAAAATCGAAGAATGCATGCATCGGTTCAGGGTTAGCAACACAGGGGCCTCCTCCAATAATGAATGGAAAACGCTCATCACGCTCCTGACTGCGCAGGGGAATTCCTCCTGATTCAAGCATGGCCAAACAATTGGTAAATTGCATTTCATGCCCCAAAGAAAACCCGACAAGATCAAAATCCTTTAAAGCCTTGCGCGATTCCAGCGAAAAAAGCAATTCCCCTTTTTCTTTCAATCTCGTTTCCAAGTCAGCAGCAACCGCAAAAAACCGCTCACAGGCAACGCCGGAAAGCGCATTCATAATCCCGTACAAAATCCGTACCCCCAGATTACTCATGCCAATTTCATACAAATCCGGGAAACAAAGCGCAAAACGAACATCCGCATCTTCGAATTTCTTGCGGCTGACATTCCATTCCCGGCCGATGTAACGGCCGGGTTTTTGTATACCTACTAACAGCTCATCAATATTCATAGTCCTCTATCCGGGTCTCAAAGTCACAACGTCACAGGTTGAAAAACGGTACGGGTTACAAGGTTACAAAGTCATAACGTCACAAGTAAATGCTTGTGCGTGGGTAACTAAGACTATGTGTCTGCCACTGGCAGAACTCAAACTTGTGACTTGTATCTTGTGACTTTGCAACCCGTATAGTATTTTTCTACGAAGCGTCCGCCTCTGGCGGAATTCAAACGTGTGACTTTGTGACGTTGTGCTCTTGTGACTACTTCTCTTATTTCTAAAATGATCGGCGTTTTTCGATATTAGCAAGAATCCCGAGCGCCATGAACGTCACCATCATTGATGATCCGCCATAACTCATAAGCGGTAACGGAATACCGACAACCGGCGCTAAACCGATGTTCATCGCGATATTCACAAACGCCTGCAACCCGATCATCAAAGCAATCCCAAAAGCAAGCATTTTGCCGAAGTAATCATTCGTTCTTCTGCCAATACTCATGGCATAATTAATAAGGATATAATACAGTAAAAATAATACCGCACAGCCGACAAAACCCCAGGTTTCTGCAAACGTAGAAAAAATAAAATCGGTGTGAGATTCCGGCAGGAAATGTAACTGACTTTGCGTGCCGCCAAGCCACCCTTTTCCAAGAAATCCACCGGAACCAATCGCAATTTTTGCCTGAATACTATTATAACCGGCGCCCATGGGATCCGTATTCGGATCAAGAAAAACCATCAGACGGTTCTTCTGGTACGGCCTTAAATATCCCCATATAAGCGGCAAAGAAATCAATATGAACCCGATAAAACCGGTAATATAACGGAATTTGACCCCTGCCAGAAAAATAATACACATAAGAATAAAAAAGATCATCAAACCACTTCCTAAATCAGGCTGTTCAACAACCAGTCCTGCGGGAATTGCAACCAGGATAAAAGGCAGAAAAAAACCTCGCCATGCATTGAATCGCCTCACCTGTAATGAAATATCACTGACGGATTTGTAGCTGAAATACCGGGCTAAGAAAATGATAACCGTTATCTTGGCAATTTCCGAAGGTTGCAGGTTAAACCAGCCTATTTTAAGCCACCGTTGAGCGCCAAGACGAACAACTCCCATAACAAAAACAATGAACAAAAGAAAAATTATCAATACATACAACGGATACGTTATATCCCATAACCTGCGGTAATAAACATTCGACATAATAAAATAAAGCGCTAAACCCAGGACCAGCCAAACCGCCTGACGTTGAGCAATATCCTGGAACATCGTCCCCTCTTGTCCATGGGTACTGCTATAGATTGAAGCAACACCGATGAGCGCGATCAGGACCGCAATAATTACAATTTTGAAGTTAGAGAGTCGTAGCATAATTAAAATTGAAGCTTAGTTCATAGTTCAAGGTTCAATGTTCAAGGTTAGTTTAAAGTTTTCAGTTTATAGTCAAAAACGAACTAATCCAGCCGTTTCGAACGGAATTCACACTTTGAACCTTGAACTTTGAACATTGAACTACAGTGCATTCTGCCGAATCATCTCCTGCACAATCTCCCGGGTCAACTGCGCAGCAGCGTGACCGCCGCCGCCATTTTCTAAAAATACGCACATGGCATACCGGGGGTTATTGAATGGGAAAAACCCGGCAAACCATCCATGCGAAAGGCCATGCGGCACCTGCGCAGTCCCTGTTTTACCACCGATGCTTACCGGCAGGCCTTTTAACACATTCCCCGTCCCATCGTCAACAGAAACAACACTTTGTAAACCTTCACGAATATACTCGATCGTGCTCTGTTTTATCGCAACACGAACGGGCTTCTTAAACATCCCGGAAACATCTTTCCCATCAACGGCCTTAAGCAAATGCGGAGAAACCAAATACCCGCGATTCGCAAAAACGCTCACTAACCGGGTAATCTGTAACGGCGTAACTAAAAGATCTCCTTGCCCAATAGAAAAATTAGCGGTATCCCCATCATACCATATTTGTTTTCGAACCCGTTTTTTCCAAGCAGGATCGGGAACAAACCCCCCTGTCTCATTGGGAATATCAATACCCGTAGTTCTCCCAAAACCAAAACGAATCGCGTAATCGTGAATCGTCTGCGCGCGCAATAAAAGACCTGTTCGATAAAAAAATATGTCGCATGAATGCGTCAACGCCTGAATCAAATTCTCATGGCCATGTACGGCCCAGCAGCCGAACCGCTTATTGCCCACCATCATGCTTCCCGAACAATCATACGCCGTTTCAGGCGTAATCTTCCCTTGTTCGATGCCGGCGGCAGCAACCACAAGCTTAAAAACCGATGCCGGCGGATAAGAACTGCTGATCGCCCGATTCAATAAAGGAGAATTCGGATCCGTAAAAAGACTCGTCACTGCCGAAGAGTCCCCCTTCCGGATAAACGTCGCCGGATCAAATGTCGGATATGAAGCCATAGCAACAATTTCACCGGTAAAAGGATTCATCAGAATTACGCACCCTCTCCGGTCATGCAGGATCGTCTCAACAATCCTCTGAATTTTCAGATCAATGGTAAGCTGCAGCTGACGACCGTTCTTCGGAGGTTCATACCCCAAAACGCGGACAAACCTTCCGTGATGATCAACTTCCATGGAAAGGCCGCCTTCTTTTTGACGCACATAATAATCATATCGCTCCTCAAGACCGGTATAACCGACAATATCTTTCGTCTGATATCCGTAATCTTCCAATTTATTCAACCGCCAATAATCGATCTTGTTTAAATATCCCACCACATGGGCGGCAAGCGATCCATACGGATAATTACGGAGAGGATACGGCTGCACAACGATTTTTTGCCCAAGGTCAAAATTCATTTCCTCCAGCGCCATTGCTTTACGCACCGAAACATCTTTTGCAATGAGCACCGGAAGGGAAGAAACCTGAAAACGCGCACGATACTTCGACACAACGTTCTCTTCGGAAATACCAAGAACTGTCGAGACCTTCTCCAACACAACGGCGAGTTTTTCTCTTTTTTGCGGAACAACTAATACATCATACGAAAGCGCATTATCAACGATAACTAAACCAAAACGGTCAACAAACGTGCCCCGGGCGCCTATTTGCGGAGCCAACCTGATGGAGTTTTTGTCGCTGAGTACCTTAAACGCTTTACCATGTATAATCTGCAGGTTAAAAACCCCGGCAAACAATACTATCAGGCAGGCGCCCAAAACAAGTGAAATAATACGCTGCCTCATCGTTTACACTCCTCACATATATGCTTCAAAATCGGGATCAAAATCCGTCTCATCATCAGGCTCTGACGAAACAGAAAAAGGTTTTAGTGCTTTATCTATCCAGCGCAAAGCAAAAAAGAAAAGAGCGGCACCGTATATCGGGCCCACAAGAATACTCCGCAGAAAAACTCCCGTCGGAATAACGGAACTCCGCGGAATGAATACAACACTTGAAAGATAATATGCCAGACATGACAGATACACGACACTCAAACGGATATTCTGGTTATCAAAACGAATACGCTTACGAAGCATCTCAAGAAGGATGCTTAACACGGCGAATAAAACAATGTTGATTCCCCATCCGGACGCCGTAAAGAGGTCCTTACAACAACCCGCGACAATGCTATACCCCAGCGCCCAGCCTGGACTGAAATATAACCCGCAAACAATAACTAATAAAAGCAACACATCAGGCTTAACCCCAAACAACGAAACACAGTTCAAAACAGTAGCTTGCATACATGCAACAGCAAGGATAATCAGGAAAAACAAGAATTTTCTTTTCATGGAAAATTACGGGATAATCACTAATACTTCTTCAAGGTTGGCAAGATTTGCAGCCGGTAAAATTACCGCATAGCGGGAGAGTCCGGAAAACTCCTCTCCTATTTCCCGCACTTCTCCCACCAGAATCCCTTTGGGAAAAGCTTCGGTTAATCCTGAAGTAACAATAGTATCGCCAACTGCTATATCCGCATCTTTGGAAATATATTTCATAACTAACGTATTTCCCAGCGTCCCTGAAACAAGCCCTTCCTGACGGCTCCGCTGATCAATACACGAAACACTTAAATCCGGATCATTCATCAACATTACTTTGCTTGTCGAATCACTAACTTCTACAACACGGCCCGCAAGTCCCGCGTAGGTAACAGCAACCTGTCCTTTACGGACACCGTTCGACCTTCCCTTATCAAGGATAACGGCTGATGACCAGGTATCTGCCGCTGACCCAATCACCCGCGCAACAATGACCTTATAAGGCGCCTGCTGTTTATACCCGAGGATATCTTTAAGCCGGGAATTTTCCGCAAGCGTCTCATTCACTTCAGATAAACCTCTGCGTAAAAGTTCGTTTTGACGACGGATCGCTTCAAGTTGAAGCATATTCTCATGAAAACGCACAAACCCGTTTATTTCGCGATTAACAAAACTTAAGAATTTTAAAGGTACTTCAAAGAGACTAACGACAGGGGCACGACAGACAGGAATAAAGCTGGCAAGGAAAAGGACTACAAGAGCAACTGATAACCATTGAATAAGTGTATGTTTTCTAAAGGTAAGCACACGCGAACAAGAAGGGATTACGAATACGTTTCAGACTTTATGGGTACCGTAACATCACCCAATAAATTAATTTCGTTTAAAACTTTACCGGTACCGTTAACAACGGCTGTTGTTGGATCATCCGCAATAAGCACGGGAAGTCCGGTTTCTTCCGAAATAAGTTTGTCGATACCGCGCAACAAAGAACCGCCACCGGCAAGGACAATGCCATGTTCAATTAAATCTGCCGCCAGTTCCGGCGGCGTTCTCTCAAGAGAAATCTTGGTAGCTTCTAAAATAGCGCGCAGAGGTTCCTGCAACGCTTCACGGATCTCTTCTGAAGTAACCGTAACAGTCTTAGGTAACCCCGTTACCAAATCGCGGCCTTTAACTTCCATGCTCATCTCTTCTTCTAACGGATAGGCCGAACCGATCTTAATTTTGATTTCTTCAGCGGTACGTTCACCAACCATCATATTATACGTTTTTTTAAGATATTCAATAACCGCCTCATCCATCTCATCGCCGCCGATACGAATTGACTTCGAAAAAACAATGCCGGACAGCGAAATAATCGCGATTTCACAGGTACCGCCGCCGATATCAATAATCATATTGCCGGTTGGATCTTGGATAGGAAGCCCGACACCAATAGCCGCTGCCATAGGTTCTTCAATAAGCTTTACTTCCCGGGCACCGGCACGTTCGGCAGAATCTTTTACCGCCCGTTTTTCAACTTCGGTAATTCCTGAAGGAATCGCTATAACAATACGCGGGCGCACCAAAACCCTGCGATGATGAACCTTTTTAATAAAATACCGGAGCATTGCTTCGGTAATTTCAAAATCAGCGATAACTCCGTCTTTCATAGGACGAATCGCCACAATATTGCCCGGCGTGCGTCCCAACATACGTTTTGCATCTTCCCCAACCGCCTTAACACTATTAGTTCCGCGCTTGATGGCAACAACGGAAGGCTCACGCAACACAACGCCCTCTCCTTTTACATAAACAAGAGTCGTTGCTGTACCCAAATCAATCCCCATATCATTGGAAAAAAGACCGAGTACATAGTTAATACACTGCGTGAATAAACCTTTGAATTGAGGCATCCAATTCTCCTTTTAAGGAACCCTCTAGATGAAAGGCCAAGGCTCCAGATTTAAAACAGACTATCTTCCGCAATTTCTATCCCCGTACTAAAAGGGCCTGGAATTTACGAAAAGAAATTGAGACATGTGTAAGGATTGTAGCAAACTTTAAAACTACTGTCAAATAGAAACTTACCGGAATTCGGTTAGCGGTGTTCGGTAATCGGTTTTCGCTAAAACATGCGTCTTGAGACTTTTAACCGCTCACCGTTAACCGCTACTTTGAAATGGTACGAATAACGGACAAAAAACTCGGGAATGACTTCTTAATGCATGAAACGTCATCAAGCTTCGTAACCCCTTCTGCCGCTGCTGCTGCCACAATCATACTCATGGCAGTACGGTGATCGCCATAACTCTTAACCGAAGCGCCCCGCAATCGGTGACCCCCTTCAACAATAATATCCTGGCGCCCCTTAAGCAAACGCACGGTCAATCGAACCCCCATGGCATTCAGATTACGTACCATCGACTGAATACGGTCAGTTTCTTTAACGCGTAATTCCTGAACGCCTTGAAAAATGGTTTTTCCGGACGCCTTCGATGCGGCAACCATAAGAACAGGTAATTCATCAATAAGAAGAGGGATTTCTGTTTTCTTTACGACCGTTCCATGCAAAGAAGCAAACTTTACAATAAGACTCCCGCATGGCTCAAAGCCTCCGGCCGATGCCTGGCGCTGACACACAGTGATAGAAGCACCCATTCGTTTCAAAACAGAAATAATCCCGATGCGCGTAGGATTTAAACTGACATTGCGCAGAACAAGATGCGAACCGGGAACAATTGATGCCAAAACAATAAAAAAAGCCGCGGAAGAAATATCCCCCGGGATAACGATATGTCCCGGGCTGATAAGTTTATCGGCTCCGCGTAATGAAACAACCGAATCCGCAGACTTCACAGAAACACCGAATAAACGCAACATTCGGGCCGTATGATCCCGCATCGTAGGTGGACCGATAACCGAGGTTTTGCCATGAGCGAACAACCCTGCCAAAAGAATCGCTGATTGGACCTGCGCAGAAGCAACAGGCAGTCGATAGGTAATCCCGCGCAAAGAAGCGCCACGTATAGCCAACGGCGGGAATTCTTCACTTTTCTTTTTCAAAGTTTCTACGCCTTGTATAGAAGCACCCATGGCACGCAAAGGAAGCGTAATCCTTTTCATGGGCCGTTTCGACAACAAAGGACCTGCCGCAAGAGTAGAACAAAATGGCTGCCCCGCCAACACTCCCGCAAGGAGTCGAAAAGTAGTGCCGGATTCCTGAATTGTAATTGGCTTCCGAGACGGCATCAATCCATAAAGACCGACACCGCAAACTTTGACGGTACAACGATTACCGGAATTTTTCCTTACGGAAATCGGTACCCCCAACTGTTGTAAGGCAGCAATGGTAGCACAACAATCTTTACTTGCGGGAAAATTTGTAAGTGTGGTTTTTGAATCCGATAAAGCGCTGACAATTACCGCGCGGTGGGCAATAGATTTGTCACCTAAGAACTCAATGCTTCCTCGCGCATGCCGCAGAGGAACACAACGGTGGCATTGCATGGAAATACTACTTTAACGTTACCTTGTCGCCTTCGCTGATCTTATCACGCATCCCTTGCGTCATGAAACCGGCAGCAGCCATGGTATCGTGCACTTTTTCAACCTTAACATCACCAAGATATTTTCCCGCGTGCGAAATGGAAAAAATATCGCCTATAGAAACGCCGTCTTTGGAACCAAGATTAATAACGACAAAATTGTAATCTTTATTGATAACTAAAACTTTACCGCCGCCTTGCACGGAAGAAGTCTCCATTTGTGTGGACACTGCGGGAACCTTCGTTGTTTCCTTTGGTTGAGAAACCGATTTTACAGGTTCTTTGACTTTTTCCTTTGATTTCTCTTTTGTTGCCGCAGGCGAACTCTTCTCTTTTGCGGTGCCGCGCACCGACGAACCGCTGGCGCCCTGTTCTTCGGGATTCACGACAACCGTCCCCAACTCAATTGCCTGCTGCGCTTTCTGCTCAAGCTCGGCAACCTTGACCTCAAGCACCGATTTCTTGTCCGCTAACTCTTTCACCTGCGCCTGAACTTTTTTCATATCATCTTGCGCCACAGCAAGCTTTTTCTCAAGGTCAGCTCGTAATTTCTTCTGCTGTTCAAGGTCGGCCTTGAGATTATCCATAAGGGCAAGGGCATCGCGTTTCGAAGTTTGTTCCTGCTGAAGTTCGCCCTTCAATCCCTCGATATGCGTTTGCGCTTCATTTAAATTGGTCTGCAGAGTGACAATTTGGTTTTTATTTTCTTCAAGGCGGGTTTCGCTGATTTTCTGACGGGTCCTAACTTCTTCCAGCTCTTCCATCAACTGCGTATTTTTCTTTTTTTCCTGCTGCAGAAAATAATATACGCCGCTTGCTGCTGAAAGCGAAATAAGAACAAGCGCAATGAGAATAATGAGGACTGATTTGAGTTTGTCCACCGCCATGCCTCCTTTTGTTTATCTAAGTATAAGACCCATTTGACTTTATACTATATCAAAGGGCTGCTAAAAAGCAAGAGATTTTTCAATTTCTGTTTTCTGTATTATGTAAGGAACTCTGTGAACTCTTCCGGTATCCCTGTGGAGAATTCCACTACATGCTGGCTGCGAGGATGAACAAAACTCAAGAAACGGGCATGCAGAGCAAGCCGCCAGAAACGGGTATCGCGACCGTACTTAGGATCACCCAGTATCGGATGCCCTATATGCGATAAATGAACGCGAACTTGATGCGTGCGGCCGGTAAATAATTCCACCTCGACCAAACTCATCTCTGTACCGCGTTGTAACGTTCGATACCGGGATTTTGCATACCGGGAGTTTTCCGCGAATGAAACCGTCATGTCAGTCCTCCGATGGGGATGTCTGCCGATAGGCAGCTCAATGATATCTTCGTCATATTCCATCACACCTTTGACCAACGCGACATATCGACGCTGAATAGAATGTTCTTCGAATTGCCTGGCAAGCGCTAAATGAGTCGTATTATTTTTCGCAACAACAATGAGACCTGACGTATCTTTATCAAGACGATGCACAATACCGGGACGTTCCGGATTGACATCGGATAATTCCTTGAATCGATGCAGCAGGGCGTTTACCAGCGTATGCTCATAATTCCCGGGCGCCGGGTGTACCACAAGCCCGATCTGTTTATTGATAATTGCCAGATCTTCATCTTCATACACAACTTCAAGGGGGATATCCTCGGATTGAACAGCCCGTTGCACCTGATCAGGAACTATAAGCAGAAATTCGTCGCCAGATTTAATTTTATAATGCGGTTTGAGTTGCTCAGTGTAATTGGTAAGACGCACCAAACCTTCTTCAATAAATTTCTTAATATGCGTACGGGAAATCCCGAGGCTCTTAATAGACTCGGATTCTGCCAAAAACATGTCAAGTCGTTTACCTTTATTTTCAACGTCAACGACCATTTTGTATTCGTGCGGCATACATATCCCTCCAAAACCAAATCACTGCACCTATAAAAAACACCAGGCTCATTGTCTGAAAAAGGGTAAGCCCCATGAAAAAAGGATAGTTATCGCCACGCCAGAATTCAATACAGAACCGTTTCGCCGAATACAAAAGCACATAGATACAGAAAATCCTTCCCGGCCGGTGCGGTTTACTCTGCAAATACAAAAGAATACCGCATACTATCAACAGTATCCCCGCCGAATATAACTGCGTGGGAATAAGCGGCTTTGCATGTCCCGGGAACAGTATTCCATAGGAAGATTCTTTACCGAAACAACACCCATTTAAAAAACATCCTATCCTGCCTATGGCATGTGCCAAGGCAAGCGCCGGAGCAAGACAATCAAGTATTGGGCCAAGTGCCTGTTTTTTATGTTTTATATATACCAGTGCGGAAATAAAACCGACGCTCAAACCACCAAACCAGGAAAGCCCTCCATGTTGCAACATAATAATTTCAAGGAAATGAGCGCGGAATAAATCAAAATGTTCAATAACATATAAGATCCGCGCGCCAATAATGCCGGTCAGAAGCCCCAGGAAACAAAGATTATAGATAAAATCGGTATTCAATCCCCTCTTTTTTGCCAAAAACTGAGCCATGGTAACACCGGCTAAAAAAGCAAGTGCAACCATCAACCCATAGGAATAGATGGTAAACGGTCCGATCGAACAAATAACGGGATGCATATTTACGCCTGAGCCTTTTGTTTTACAAAAATAATATGCCAACCGATAATAACGGCGCCAACCGTGATCGCTGAATCAGCGATGTTGAATACCGGCCAAATCCTAAAATCGAGAAAATCAATTACGTAACCAAGAAAAATCCGGTCAATAAGATTGCCGACAGCTCCACCCAAGATTAAACTGAGCGCCACCGAGTAGCTTGACACCCTGCGCAACGACTGATTCTTGAGCATCGTGTAAATGAGGATGATCGCGACAACCGCGGTAAGGATAAAAAGCGGGAGTTGATTTCTCAACATACCAAAAGCTGCGCCACGGTTATGCACAAGACTTACATGGAATATATCGGGAATGACCGCAATAGTCCGATGGACGGAGAGATATTTTTCGATAAAGAATTTCGAAAGTTGGTCAACACATACAACGGAAAACGCAATGACGAAATTCATGTGCGAGTCCTAAGCACTAGCGTGCTTCCCGCTTCTCCTGACACGAAACGCAGAGACGCGCATACGGAACTGCCTTCAGGCGGCCTTTCGCAATGGGACCCTTGCAATCTTCACAAAAACCAAACGTACCGTCTTCTATTTTTTTCATGGCGTCGTTTAACTCGTAGAGAAGTTCACGCTCGCTTGAAGCAAGCCCCATGGAGAATTCACGATCGTAATTGTCGGTAGCGACATCGGCCATATGAAGCGTATACCCGGAAATATCCCCGGAGGCTTCCTTCTGAGATTTCTTTTGCGTATCCTCGGTAATCTGCTGGAGGTTATCGAGAATATCGCCCTTACGCTCATTGAGCATACGTTTAAAGACTTCCAACTCGCCCTTTAAAAGTTTAGCACCTGACGGCCGCGCCAAAGTTTTTTTCGGGTTGCGCCCTGCGGATTTCCTGGATACTTTCCTGGCTACTTTCTTGGCTATTTTTTTAGCGCGTGCTCTCTTTACCGGTTTCTTTTTCAACGTGAGACCCTCCTAAAGCGCTTAGGCACTTACCACACACCTGCGGGTGCTGAGCATTTTTTCCGACGGAATCGGCATAATTCCAGCAGCGGACACATTTTTGACCCGCCGCCTTTTCCACTCGGATAGCAACATCAGAAACACCAGTTGCAACAACCGCATCGGTGCCTGAACTGTGCTGTTGGGTAACTGCAACCTGCGAAACTTTGAATATTTCAGCCAAATCTTCGTGTAATCCCGCTAAATATTTATACCGAATATCATTGTTTGTCAATAGATTTATTTGCGCGTCAAAAGAACTGCCGATCAATCCAGCGGTTCTTTTTTCTTCAAGGACTTTATTGACATCGCCAATAAGCTGCATTGCAACGTGCAGTTCTTCCGTAACTGTTTTTTGCGCAAAAAGCACGTTCTTCTTAGGCCAATCCAAAAGATGGACGCTGGCAATCGAATTTTCTGATTTTTCTTTCGGCATATTCGCCCAGATTTCATCTGCGGTAAATACCAAAATCGGCGCCATGATCCTGACCAAACTATGCATAATCTCATACATTGCAGTCTGCGCAGCCCTGCGTTCCTTATATTCTCCCGCATAAAGCCTGCCCTTGACTCTATCCAAATAAAACTCCGACATATTGCTATTGCAGAAATTATGTACGAACCCAAAAGCAGCGTGAAAATCAAATCGCTCGTACGCGTCTGTCACCGCAGCCAGGACATCTTCCATCTCGGCAAGAATCGCTTTATCAAGTTTCTTTAAACCATCATACGCAACTTTATCGGTGTCCGGATTAAAATCATACAGGTTACTCAGAATAAAACGGATGGTATTCCTGATTTTCCGGTAGGCATCGGAAAGCTGCGTAACAATACCTGTCGATATCCTGATATCTTCATTGTACCCGCTTGAAGCAACCCATAAACGTAAAATATCCGCTCCGCTATTTTTAATGATATCATGCGGAGAGATAACATTCCCCATGGACTTCGACATCTTGCGGCCTTCGCCGTCGACAACAAACCCGTGCGTAAGAACCGTTTTAAAGGGAGCAACACCATCAATACACAGTGCCGGAATAATGGACGACTGGAACCATCCGCGATGTTGATCAGAGCCTTCGAGATACAAATCAGCGGGGAATTGCAATGCCGGACGTTTTTTCAAAACAGACTGTGAACTGACCCCGGAATCAAACCATACATCAAGAATATCGGCGCCTTTGGTAAACGAAGTACCTTTGCAATGCGGGCAGGAAAATCCCGCAGGAACAAAATCTTTCAGATCATGGATAAACCAGGAATCGCTTCCTTCTTTTTCGGAAAGCGCGGCAAATTTCTTGATAACCGCACCATCAAGCGTTTCCTCATGGCACTCTGAACAAACCAAAGACGGAATAGGCACACCCCAATAACGCTGGCGGGACAAACACCAATCGGGGCGCAGCTCAACCATAGCGCTGATACGTTCTTTCCCCGTCTCAGGAACCCAGGTAACATCGTTTCGGATCGTCTTCAACAACTTCTGGCGCAGGTCATTATGGTCAATTTTAAGAAACCATTGTTTGGTCGCCCTGAAAATAACCGGCTTTTTGCAGCGCCAGCAATGCGGATATGAATGTTGTATGGAACCTGCCCATAGCAACGCGCCAATACTCTGCAATTTCTCTACGATCGATGTATTGGCATCGATAATATTCTGGCCGGCGAATTCACCGGCTGTTGTATCAAAAACACCCTTTGCATCAACCGGCATAACAATATCAAGTTTATACCGCAGCCCCGTCTGATAATCTTCGGCTCCATGGCCGGGCGCGGTATGCACAAGGCCTGAGCCGTCTTCGCGAGAAACATAATCGGCACAAACAACTTTTCCTTTACGCAAACCAAACGGATGCGTATAAACAATCCCCTCAAGTTCTTTACCGGGAAATTCTTTCAAAACCGAAACACTCTTGAACTTCGCGTGTTCAACAACACGATCCAACAGGTCTTTACCGATTACAAAATTCCCTTTTTCGGTCTTTACCAAACAATAGGTAAAATTCGGATGTACCGCCACCGCAACGTTGGCAATCAACGTCCAGGGAGTTGTTGTCCAGATAACAAAAGAGCCGTTTTTCCCTACAAGCGCATTATCATCATATTTAAACGCAACAAAAATAGACGGCGATGTGTGATCCTCATATTCAACTTCCGCTTCCGCCAAGGCAGTCTCGCATTTACAACACCAGTTAACCGGTTTTAAGCCGCGGTAAACGTATCCTTTTTCAACAAGCGTTGCCAAAGAACTCAAAATCCCTTCTTCATAATCCGGCGTCAAAGTCAAATAAGGATTCTGCCAGTCTGCAAAAACACCCAGACGGATAAATTGCTGGCGTTGCGTATCAACAAACCGCAGCGCGTAATCATAGGCTTTTTTCCTAAACTCAACCTGCCCGATCTGATATTTCGTGATCTTAAGCTCTTTAAAAAGCGCATGTTCCACCGGCAACCCATGACAATCCCAGCCGGGCACGTACGCCGAATAAAAACCGCGCATTGTCTTATATTTAACAATAATATCCTTGAGAGTCTTATTCAGCGCATGACCGGTGTGGATATCGCCGTTTGCATACGGAGGACCGTCATGCAAAATATATTTGGGTTTTCCTTCCTGTTTCTTAAGGATCGCCGCATACATATCAAGTTTTTTCCATTGATCCAGCAGAAGCGGCTCACGCTTAGGCAGGTCAGCCTTCATAGGAAAATCTGTCTTGGGTAAATTTAACGTACTTTTATAGTCAGTTGGTTCGCTCATGGGTTCGGTTTTCGGTATTCGATTAACGGTTGTCGGTAAGCAAAACTTTTCCGCTCACCGACAACCGCTAACCGATAACCCCTATTGTATATACTTTCCAATAATTATATTGAGATCTTTTTTTGTTTTTTCAGGAATCAACTTTCGATCAGTGACAATCGCATATTGCAACGCCTTGGCACATGAACAATTACGCCTCTCCGGCATGCTATGAATTGCTTCAACTAAAACTTTTTTTGCATTCTCACTGTTTTTAGCAAGATTGGCAATAACCATTTCAACCGTAACCGTGTCATGCTCTGCATGCCAACAGTCATAATCAGTTACCGCGGCAAGTGTCGAATAGCACAGTTCTGCTTCACGGGCAAGTTTTGCCTCGGCAAAATTCGTCATACCGATAACATCCATCCCCCAACTGCGATAAAGATTTGATTCGGCCAGCGTTGAAAAGGCAGGCCCTTCCATATTAATATAGGTGCCTTTTGCATGCGCTCGAAACCTGAGTTTCTGCGTCGCTTCATACACGATTTCGCTCAATTCATCGCACACCGGATGCGCTAAAGCGATATGGACGACGATATCCTTAAAAAAACTCATGTCACGGGAGTAGTTAGTCCTATCGACAAACTGATCAACCACCACAAAATCGAGCGGTTTCATCTCTTGGCGCAAACTCCCCACCGCGCTTACCGAAATAATCCTGTCAACGCCCATTTTTTTCATGCCGAAAATGTTGGCGCGATAATTAATGAGGCTCGGAGGAATCCGATGGCCGACATCGTGGCGGGGGAGAAAAACAACATCATGCCCTTCCAATTCACCGCTGACAAATTCACCGGACGGCTTGCCAAAAGGAGTAGCAACGGTAACTTTTTTTACTTTTTTAATGCCTTCAATGTTGTATAATCCGCTCCCGCCAATGATTCCAATTCTACCCATTCAATCTACCCCCTTCTTCTATCGAATAGAAATAATATTCGGTTTTCGGTGCTCGGGTATCGGTTAGTAAGAGTTTTATGTATGCTTTTCTGTTAACCGATAACCGCAAACCGCTAACCGAACATCGCAAACTACTTCGATAATTCTTCCGATCTTTTCACAGCGGCATGCACTGCATCCGATAAAATCCCGCCTTGTTCCAAAACTGCCAGTGCTGCTTCTGTAGTGCCGCCTTTTGAAGTAACCCGCTTCCGCAATTCAGCCGCAGGAAGCGCCGTCTCTTGTAAATATTTTATCGTGCCGGTATACGTCGCATGCACCAGTTCAGATGCTGTTGCTGCGTCAAGCCCCTCGTTCATCGCTGCCGAAATGAAGGATTCAATAAAATAATCCTTTTTATCCTGGGGGACATGGCCGGCACTCATATTGTTTTTCTCAAGGAAATAACACACATATGCGGGGCCGCTTCCGGAAACCGCAGTAACCGCATGCATCATACCCTCATCAACAAAAACCACTTCTCCCACGTATTCAAAGATATCTTCAGCAAGATCAATATCTTCCTGCGTGGCATAACGGCCGCCCGTAATTCCGGTAATTCCGGCGCCGATTTGAGCCGCCATATTCGGCATAACCCGGACAACACGGCAGACGCCGAGTTTCTTTTCAATGCGGGACGTCGAAATACCGGCGGCAATAGAAATAATTACCTTATCCGCGCTCATTGCCGGCTGTATCTGGCTGAGCATAACGTCAAAATCCTGCGGTTTTACCGCCACAATTATTGCGTCGTTTTGAGCGACTAATTCTTCACTATTCAGGCAAACCGTTACACCGGAAACGCCGGAAGTTTTTGCGGTATCTTTATCAAAAAGAGTAACAGGGTAATCACCTTTAATCCTCTCGGCGATCGCCCTTCCCATGTTCCCGTAACCGATAATTCCAATATGCTTATTCATAATTAAGTGGTCGATAGCCAATAGTCTATGGCCAATAGTAAAAGCCTAAATTAAAAACTTTTCGTCATTGCGAGCCCGCTTTACCCTATGCTAAAAATTATAATGGGCGCGGCAATCTGTTTTTGCATTTACGTGTGCTCTTGCGACTTGTGACCTGTGATCTTGAAACCCTTCCTTTTTATACTTCAAACAATGCTCTCCCGATCCTCACCATCGTGGCGCCCTCTTCAACGGCGACCTCAAAATCATCGCTCATACCCATGGATAACTCGCGTATAGCGTATTGAGTCGGAAGTATTGCGTTTAACTGGTCCCGCAATTCTTTTAAACGGCGAAAATACGACCGCGCAGATTCTCCCGGCGTTCCCAATGCTGCAATCGTCATCAATCCTCTTACGCGTACATGAGAAAGTGCTGCGATTTGTTTCAGCAAAGGCTCAACTTCATTCGGTGCAAGACCAAATTTCGATTCATCAGATGAAGTTTTAACTTCAAGCAATATATCCTGCGTTTTTTCCAAAGAACAAGCGTGTTTATCGATCTCTTGTGCGAGCCGGAAACTATCCACTGAATGAATACAATCAAAAATCCGCACAGCTTCTTTTGCTTTATTGGTCTGCAGATGACCGATCATGTGCCACTTAATAGTCAATGGTCCATGGCTAATGGCCAATAGCGCTGTATATTTCAAAGAAGCTTCTTGGACGCGATTCTCACCGATATTCAAACATCCTGCGGCAATAACGTCTTGCACATCCTTAATGCTTCTTCCCTTCGTTACCGCTATCAAACCAACAGAAGCCGGGTCTCTTTTACTGCGAGCACAGGCTGAAGCAATCCGCCCTTGAATCGTTTTTACAGTATCGTTTATCATACGTACGAATCAATATATTATACACGAGAACAACGGAGGGTCAATTATATTAACGAGATAGAAAAATAACTTTGTTCATAGTTCAGGGTTCAAGGTTCAAAGTCTGAATTCTGCCTGTGGCGGACACCTATTGTATAGAGCCGTTTCTAACAGAATCACGCTTTAAACATTGCACTATGAACCTTGAACTAATTAGAAGTACTCTTGATAAACCTCTCTTACTTTATTGATCGAACGGGCAAGCAAATTCGGGGGGACAATGGCTTCACTTATAAGTTGCGGCCTCTCCTGGCGGAGCGCCAGAGAAATAATGCCAAGCGCTGTAACATAGGTCAGATAATGCTGTCCCGAAAGAGAATCGCTCTGGCTGGCTAACGGAACGATATCCGATGAATTCAAACGGCCAAGCTTTACCGGAATGCCGATAACGCGTTCAAAAGATTCCAGGAAACCATCCAAAAGCAACGCACGGCCGCAAACCGTAAACGAATCGATTTGATTAAGCGGAATAAGGCACTCAACTGCTTCTTTAACAGCCTGAGAAAGAACCTGAGAACGGCTCGTTACAATCTCAACGACACGTTTTTGTTTAATCGGTTTATACGCCCGTTCTTCTTTTACCAGAATTTCCTTATCGCCGCTTATCGAATCAGCATCACCCACAAAGCCGTGAGAACGCTTGACATCCTCGGCCAATTCAAAAGGGATCTTAAGTTCATTGGAGAGTTCAACGGTAAAATCATCCCCGCCAAACGGCAAGATCTTGATATTCTGTAAAAGACCTTCCTGAAAAAGGACAATCTCGGTAATATCTTTACCGATATCACACAGCACATGAATACCTTTACGCTGTGCCGGGTTAAAAACAACGTCACTCGTGGCGATACCGGAAAAATAAAGCCCTTTGATATCAAGCCCTGACTGATTCACCACCCGTGAAAGACTCTGCATAGCCGAAAGCTTGCCACACACCAAATACAAATCAACTTCAAGTTTATGACTATATAAACCGAGCGGATTCAAAATATTGCTTTTCGTATCAATTGAATAACTTGACGGAATTTGATGAATGGTCTCTTCATCCAAACTGGATCCGAGAATGCGCGCTTGTTCATTTACACGTTTTATATCGGCCGGCGTAATGACTTTATTCCCGCGCTCAGCCAAAGGGATAATCGCACGGCTGTGTTTCGTAAGGATATCGGCGCCCGAAATATTCGTATAGACATATTTCACTGCAATGCCGGTTTGCGTGCGGATATTCTTGATCAACTGTCCGATATCATCGACTAAATCAATTGAGTCGACAATCGATCCCCGGCGCATACACCGGATAGGCAGCGTCTGGCAGTGAAGCGAAATGATCTGATGCTTTTTAATAACCGCAAGCGCGGCGGAAATCTTGCTTGAGCCGATATCGAGCGCGCAAATATAATTACTGTTTTTTAACATTGTTGTTTTCTTTTAATTTAATAGTTGGTTCCCCAAACCGCAAGTCAATATATTCTATATTATTTTGGCTATTTTTCAACTGATTAAGTAACGATCCGATGATCGATATCTTTGAGCGTAGATTTTCCTGGCTGATTTTTACTTCAATGCCAACGACCTCTTCTTTTTTTGACGGCTGAACGGGCTTTGTATCAGACTGCCGCAAAACAAGTGCCTCCCGGAGACGGGCAACCGGCATAAGCACAAAGGTTATATTTTCCGGATTGGCAACATCGATTTTCTGAACAAAAAAATCGGAGAGTTCTTGATTTGAACGCACCTCATGCATCAGGCGAAAGGCAAAAAACAATTCCTTGATATTATACCGGGCTCCGGTTTTAACACCCGAGATTTTCTTGTCAAGCCCGGTGATCATGGTCAACGCCGAATCTTTCACCTGAAGAGAGCTTTCAAGAAAAACAAGATCATCGCTCACCGAATAATATTTGCCCACCTTCACATAGGCAACGGGCTTCCGTAAAACATATTCAACAAAAATCTTATTCGGTAAAATGCGTATCAATTTTACCTTACGGAAACTGGTAACCGCAAAACCAATGTGCGCCGCTTCTTCTTTCAAATCAACATCAAAAATATTTCTGCCGATTAAATATGAAAGATCGAGATGCTGCCCCGTCGGCAACTCCAGCGGCGTAGGCTGCAAAACCGCGGTGTTCCGCTCCCGGATATAAATATCCTTGACCTTAAAGAAACCGAGGTTTTTAACAGCGGCTATCGAAATAAGCGCTGCAACAAGCAGGATGACCGTCGTAACAAAACACGCGGTAACAACACCGCTAACCGGAAAGCTTTTTTTCTTACGATCGTTCGATATTTTACGTTTTTTCATACGCCAATGAAATAAGTTTAAGACATAAATCCGCAAAATCAATACCGACAGCCCGCGCTGCTTTTGGCAAAAGGCTTGTTGCAGTCAGCCCCGGGATAGTATTCACTTCCAGAGCAAACGGCACATCATCGCAACGCAACATAACATCAACGCGGGAACAACCGATACATCCAACCGCTTTATGCGCAGCAAGAGCTACCTGCTGCACCTGCGCAGTTATGACATCAGGGAGCTTAGCGGGTACGACATATTCGGTCGCGCCGGATTTATACTTTGCTTCAAAATCATAGAATTTTTCTTTGGGAATAATTTCGATAACGGGCAACGGCTTATCATCGAGGATCGCAACGGTCAGCTCCCGTCCCTTAATATATTCCTCAACAATAATCTTCTCATCAAAAGAAAATGCCAGTGCCAATGCCGCAGGAAGGCTGCGTTCATGTTCAATAATGGACAGCCCGATGCTTGAGCCGTGCGTTGCCGGTTTAATAACAAGCGGCCAACCGAAAGGACTGGAAAAACCGGAAACGGTTCCTTTACAAAGAACCTGATACCGCGGCGCGCGGATACCGTTCTTTTCAAATGCCGCATGCGTCAGTGCTTTATCAATCGCCTTTTTGCTTGCTTCGACCCCTGAGCCGGTATAGGGAATCCCGACCGTTTCAAGGATGGATTGGATAACGCCATCTTCCCCGAATCGTCCGTGCAAAGCGATAAACGCGCACGACAGCTGTTGTGAACGGATCAAAGCGGTATTCTTTTCAATATCATCGGTCTCAATGGTAATCGGCACGACATCAAAATCAAGATCGCGTAACGCATTGAGTACTGCCGTCCCCGATTTAAGAGAAATATCATGCTCGGTGGAAGGCCCTCCCATGAGGATACCAATCCTGCCGAATTTATTTCGTAAATCAATGGTCGTAGATCGCACGTTGTCAGTCATATTAGTCATTCCCATATTTTTACTTCTGGTTTTAGAATAACACCGAAACGTTTCCGCACTGTTCCTTTCACCAACCGCATCAGTAACTTCACATCCGCCGCAGAAGCATTACTTTCGTTAAGAATAAAATTTGCGTGTTTCGATGAAACAACGGCACCGCCCACACGCACGCCTTTTAAACCGCATTGATCGATAAGTTTTCCCGCTGAAGCGTGCGGAGGATTCTTAAAGATACAGCCAGCCGAAGGATGCGAAAAATCCTGCTGCTCTTTTTTAAGCGCCAGGTTCTTTCGTATCGCAGCCCCTATCGTTCCGGCATTACCGCGGGCAAGTTTAAAAGAAGCGCCTAAAACAATATACCGGGATAATGAAGACGAACGATACCCAAACCGCGCGCTATCTTTCGAAATCGTCTTCACACACCCGTTAAAACTCATGACAGTAACGGTATCGACGCGATCCGCGATCGTGCCCCCCCAAGAGCCGGCATTCATAACAAGCGAACCACCGACAGTGCCGGGGATCCCCGCAAGGCACTCAAAACCGGAAAGCGAATGCGTGCCGGCAAGCCGCACTAAACCGGCAAGACCGGCGCCTGCGCCTGCCTCAACACGAGCGCCTTTAAAAGAAATTTTCTTGAACGCAGCAGCATCCAAACAAATAACCACGCCCTTCACACCGCGATCAGGTATTAAAAGATTGCTGCCGGCCCCTAAAACATGTATGCGTATTTTTTTTCGGCGGGCGGCGAGCAGTATATGCCGCAATTCATCGACATCGCCGGGATGCGCCAAATACTGCGCCTTTCCCCCGATCTTAAAACTGGTCAACCGTGAAAGCGGTTCGCACACCGCGCTCTTACCCTTTAAGCTTTTCCACCAATTCATCGCCGATTTTCGTAATATCACCCGCGCCAAGAGTCAAAACAACATCGCCGGGTTTTAACATCTCAAGCACATGCATAACAATACCGTTTTTGGGAATAAACACCACGTCCTTCTGCGGACTGCGCTCTTTGATCTTCTCATAGATCGACCTGCCGCTGATCCCGGGGATCGGAGGCTCGCTCGCCGCATAAATATCGGTAATGACCAAATAATCAGCCAGGTCAAAACATTTGGCAAATTCATCCAATAAAAGCTGGGTTCTGGTAAAGCGATGCGGCTGGAATATCGCAATAACCCGTTTTGTTTTTAAATTACGTATCGCAGCCAATGTTGCCTTGATTTCCGTGGGATGGTGCGCGTAATCGTCAATAACCAGATAATCATCATGATTATATTTAATCTCAATACGGCGGCCCGCGCCCTTAAAATTCGAAAGCGTGCGCTTGATTATCTCAACATTGATACCGAGTTCCAGGCCCAGAGCAATAACTGCCAATGAATTGGAGATATTGTGCGTTCCACCGAGCGGCAGATAGAACGAATCGATTAATTTTTTCTTATAATAACAGTCGAACCGGGAGCTCAAACCGTTCATCTGAACATTCTGCGGATAGATATCGGCGCTATCAGTAAGCCCGAATACAATATGGCGTTTTGTATAATCCTTCATGATATTCATGAGCGTTACATCGTCATTGCAACAAAATGCGCAACCGCCGTCTTTTGTTTTATTAAGGAATTCGGTAAAGCTGCCGACGAGATTCTGATACGTATGGTAATAATCAAGATGCTCGTAATCAATATTGGTAATAATGGAATACATCGGTTCATAACAGAGAAATGAGCCATCGGACTCATCAGCTTCCGCGACAAAATAATCCCCGTCGCCAAAACAGGCATTCGTATCAATATTGCGTAAAATACCGCCGACGGCAACAGAAGGATTAAGCCCGGCTTCAAGCAAAAGGCAGGAAATAAGCGACGTCGTAGTGGTCTTTCCGTGGCTGCCGGTAACCGTGATAGCGGTCTTCTCGGCCATCAGTTGAGCCAACGCTTCTGCGCGTTTAATTATCGGAACACCCCGCTTCCTTGCTTCAATGACTTCCGGATTATCCTCCTTGACTGCTGAAGAATAAACAACCAGATCAGCATCCGTGATGTTCCCTGAAGCGTGCCCCAAAAAAACATCCGCCCCCATTTTTTTAAGTTCCTGCGTAATCCGGCTTTCTTTAACATCCGAGCCGCTGACTTTAACTCCTCTGCGCAATAATAAACTTGCGATACAACTCATGCCGATGCCGCCGATCCCGATTAGATGTGTGTGTTTATTCATTGAGCTCGTTTTGCCTCCCACAGTTGAAAAAGTTCGTGCGCGCTTGCCATCGGCGAAAACGCCAACACAACCGCCCGATTCAAATTTTTATAATCCCGAAGATTCTGACAAAATCCAACAAACGCTTCCGTGCCGAATTCCTTCAGCATAAAATCGACAATACTGACTGATTCCGCGTAAAATACTGTCACCGCCCTGTCATCCGACAACATATGCGGATTCGCTTCAGCCAACTGTTCGTACGAAAAAAGTGCCCCTTGCGCCCGGGCGGCCCGGACTAAAAGATCAGCCTGCTTAAAACGCTCTTTCTGCTCATATGAAGCAACGCCTTCTTCAAGCCATACCGGCACTGCCGGATTATCAAACCCGACAAATTCGCCGAATATAATATGCCCTAGTTCATGAGGCAAAATTGTTTCCAGAAAACCGTTTGCCCCGGCAAACGTTTGAATTACCTTGCTGCGGGGCTCCGTTGCGCCCCCTGACCAGGCAGGTTCACCGGTCGCCTGCTGATACGAAACCGCGTCGTCGTAAATATACATACTGGCGCGATTCTCCCAAAGCCAAAAATTCATCCTCCGAAACCCTAAATCATCTGCAATTCTATCATAATAATCTTCAGCGCGGGTAACTACTTTCGCAATAAAATCTGCCGGAGCGTTCTTATAGTAAATAAGAAAATGCGTGCTTTTTTCAACGTTCCAGGGAACTTCCGCAAAGGCTGGCGCATAAACCGCCCACAAAACAAAACTAGCCGCGCAAAGAATCCTTCTTTTCAACACCGAACGACCCGTATCGCATATTCAACAAGCATACCCGCAGCATCCTTCTGTTCAAGGCTCGCAGCCGCTTGTCCCATCCGTTCCAATTTCGCCGGATCGGATATCAATCCTTCAAGAAACGCTGCGAGTTTATCTGCACTCAAATCGCTTTCTTCTGCCAGTATCGCTGCCTGCGCATCGGATAACAGGCGCGCATTTGCCAGCTGATGTTCATGGGCATACGGATACGGAATAAGTATTGCCGGAAGGGCGAAACGCATCAACTCGGTCACGGTCGTCGCTCCCGCACGGGTTACCGCGCAATCTGCCGCGCTATAGGCGCGCTCCATCGTATCGCAAAAACTGAGCACACACGCACAAATACCATTTTTAAGGTATTCTCCGGACAAACCCGCTGCATCAGCCTGCCCTGCCAAATGAAGGACCTGAAACGATACATTGTTCTGCCGCAATTGTTTTGCCGCCTGCATAAAAACAGTATTGATCGTCTTACTTGCCTGACTGCCGCCGGCGACTAAAATCGTAAAACGATGCTTATCAAGAGCAAATAATTCCCTGCATAGGCTCTTATCCTGTACAACAAGCTCTTTGCGTAAAGGATTCCCCGTAACCTCTATCTTACGGGCATACGTACTCCAGCAGCTTTTTGTCTTTGCAAAAGAAACCGCGATTGCGTCGGCAAACACCGCCAGCACTTTATTTGCTTTGCCCGGTAAAACATTTTGTTCATGAAGCAATGTTTTAATCCGTAACAACCAGGCATTAAAAAAAACCGGGATACACGCGCACGTACCGAAACCAACCACAATATCAGGCCGGAAACTAAGGATTAATTTAAAACTCCGCCAAAAAGCCGCAGCAAAATGAAAGAAACCGTAGACTGCAGAACGATTAAAACGAATCCGCAAAGAACCCAGGTCAAGATACCGCGTTTGGCATCTGCAATTCTTCAGCGTGCCCGCGGCATTCTTACGAGGAAGCACCAGAAGCACATGGCTATCAGGATATCTCTGTTTAAGAGAATCAATAAAACTTACCGCAGGGAAAATATGCCCGCCGCTGGCCCCCGTAACAACAAGCACTTTCAAACCCTGCTCCTGATCGGGGTTACGTTTTGAAACGCAGTCTGAAGAACTCATGGGTAATCGCCGGTTCGTGCCACATTCATTAAGATACCAACGGCAACCATATCAAAAATAAAACTCGAACCGCCATAACTGATAAACGGCAACGGCAATCCCTTCGTGGGGAATAACCCGCATGATACGCCGATATTAACAATAACCCTGAAACAAATCATGGACAATAACCCCAAAGAAAGGAAAAAACCGAATCTATCAGGTGCATTCCTGATAATTTTAATCCCTAGATGGATAAAAACCATGAAAAGCGCTATCACCGCAAGCGTCCCCACAAGACCAAGCTCTTCACCGATAATGGAAAAAATAAAGTCCGTATGCGCTGCCGGAAGATAAAAAAGCTTTTGCTGGGAATGCCCCAGCCCGCATCCAAAGAAACCTCCTGAGCCAAGCGCGATCTGCGATTGAATAATCTGAAAACCAACGCCTTTGGGATCCGCCCATGGATTTAAAAAAGCCAAAATCCGGGCTCTCCGATACGGAGCCGACAAAATCAAAACTGATAGGACAGGAATACTCGCCAAAAGCATAGAAACAACATATGCAATCCGTACCCGCGCCACAAAAAGCATGATAATAACCACAACCGCCAACGATACTGTTGTCCCGAGATCTGGCTGTAAAAGAATTAAAATTGCCACCCCGCCTAAAACCATCATAGGCGGCACAAATCCGCGTATAAACGACTTGATTAATTCTTCTTTTCGAGAAATAAAATCAGCGACATAAACAATAACCGCCAAAAGAGCGAACTCAGAGGGTTGAAAACTTAGGAATTTAAAACGAAACCAGCGGCGGGCACCCGAAACTTCTCTGCCGATACCGGGGATAAGAACAAGCAGCAAAAGAATAAACGCAATTATTAAAAGCGGTTTCGCATACCGCTGCAATGAGCGGTAATCTATGCACATTACAAGAAACGTAAGGATTGTTCCGATACCTAAGAAGCTCAGATGCCGTTTCAAAAAGAAAAATCCGTCTTTATACCGGTCAGCGGCATAAATACTTGAAGCGCTGTAAATCATGATCACGCCGATGCAGATAAGAACAACGGTTACGGCAAAAATATTTACTCTAATATTACGAATCATATATTTTTCTGAAGATCAAGGACAATTGTTTTAAACGCGTCGCCCCTCTCTTCGTAATTACGGAACATGTCAAAACTTGAGCACATGGGAGATAATAAAATAGTATCGCCGGCACGGGCTTTTGCAAACGCGCGGCGCACCGCTTCTTCAAGCGTTTGCGCCTGCGAAACAACCAGCTCAGCAGCAAGTGCTTTCGTAATCAGATCTTTTGCCTCCCCGATTGCAATCACTTCTTTTACTTTATTCCGTGCTGCCCCCAGAATAGTCTCATAGGCAACACCTTTATGCCTGCCGCCGGCAATAAGGATGACCGGGGTCTGCACAGTGCGGAGCGCGGCAACCGTTGACTCGGCAACCGTTGCCTTGGAATCATTAATAAAACGCACCGAGCCAATACGTGCCACTTCCTCCATACGATGCGCAAGGCCTTTAAAATCACGGAAAACCCCGCTGCAGACAGAAGCATCAATGCCCAAAACAGAAGCTACCGTCACCACCGCAGCCTGATTCGGGCTTAATTCAAAATTTTCCGCAAAATACGAAACACGCGCGGCTGACTCCGGGGCAATACTTTTCAAAACAGGGTCATTGGCATTCAATACCAACCAATCATCGGCTGTTTGATTCATAAAAATCCGTTTCTTTGCATCAAGGTATTCCTGCATGTCTTTATGATGATCCAGATGATTACGGCTGAAATTAAGAATAACCGCAACCTTCGGCTTGAATGTTTTAATTTGTTCTAACTGGAAAGAGCTCACTTCGAGAGAAACAAAATCGCCTTCCCGCATCTTCTCTACTTCACCGGAAAATGGATTACCGATATTGCCGCAGACAAAAGCCCTTCTCCCCGAAGCCTCAAGGACTTTGCCGATAAGCGTAGTTACGGTGGTTTTTCCGCATGACCCGGTAATCGCAATCACCGTAGCCGGACAAAGCTGCCAGGCAATTTCAATTTCACTGACCACGGGAATATTGTTTTCCCGCGCCCAAACCATCGGAAGAGCCCGTTCCGGAACACCGGGTGAAACAACAATCAAATCTTTCCCGCACAAAAAATCTTTGGAGTGTTTCCCCAGCTCAATGTTGACCCCTGCATGAAGTAATGCGGCATTTTGCCTAATAGAATCAGTATCATGCGCATCGGTCACCCAAACCTGAGCGCCAATGCCATGCAGCAAATTAGCGCACGCTAAACCTGAACGGGCCAGCCCGACGATTGCAACCTTCTTCTTATTAAACAACTCTACGTTTTTCATAGTTTATAATTGAAATCGGTTGGCGGTGTTCGGTTAAAGGTTTTCGCCACCGATAACCGTTAACCGCTAACCAAACCCATAAACTTACTATTTTTATCGCGTTTTTAATGTTACCAGCGTTAAGAACGCGAATATTATCGCCAATATCCAGAACCGCACAATAACCTTATTCTCTTTCCACCCTAAGAATTGGAAATGGTGGTGGAGGGGCGCTATCTTAAAAATGCGTTTCTTAAACAGCTTAAACGATGCAACCTGCAGGATAACCGACATCGCCTCCATAACAAAAATCCCCCCTACAATCATCAATAAGAATTCTTTTTTAATAAGCACTGCCACAGTCCCCAGGGCACCGCCTAAAGCAAGCGAACCAACATCCCCCATAAAGATAGCCGCGGGGAAACAATTAAACCATAAGAAACCAAGCCCCGCTCCGATAATACTGGCGCAAAAAACAGTTAATTCTCCGGCGCCGCGAATATAGGGGATCAATAAATAATCGCTGAATTTTATGTTGCCGGTCAGATAACTTAAAACACTATAAGCAATCGTTGCGATAACAACACACCCAACTGCCAGACCATCCAAACCATCCGTAAGATTCACCGCGTTTGAAGAACCGGTAATAACCAAAGCGACAAAGAAGACATACAGGATCCCGAGGTCGATAGAAATATTTTTAAGAAACGGGATATCAAGCTGCGTCGAATACGCCGGATCCATAAAAAGAATGCTCCCGACAATAAGGCCGAGTATTACCTGGCTGATGAGTTTTACCCTCCCCTTAATGCCTTTTTTCTTTGTCGTTAACTTCATATAATCGTCGAGGAACCCCGTAACCCCAAGCCAAGTCGTCGCAAAAAGCGCGATCCAGATAAAACGATTCGATAAATCAGCCCATAGAAGCGTCGCGATGAAGATCGCGATGAGAATAAAGATCCCGCCCATGGTCGGGGTGCCTTGCTTGGCGCTATGCATGGAATCAAGTTTATCGCTGTCGCCTTTTGTAATATATTCACCGACCTGCAACTCTTTCAACTTTTTGATCACCAGAGGGCCAAAGACAAGCGACATGATAAACGCGGTCAATGCCGCCATAATTGCGCGGAAGGTAATATATTTAAAAACATTCAAAACAGAGAATGCCGTATGTAATGGGTATAATAAATTATATAACATCTTTCAAAACCTCTTCCATTTTCATTGAACGGGACCCTTTAACCAAAACAATGTCCTCTTCACGCGGAATAACAGTCGTGCGTAAAATTTCGCGGGCCTGGATCGATGTATCACAAACAAAAATATTATTGGCGCCAAATCCGTAGTTACAGCAGGTTTCAGCAGCAAGCTTCGCAAGTTTTCCGACTGCGATAAAGATATCGCAGGTTTCAGCAACTTTCCGGCCTGCCTCAAAATGATACGACTCTTTATATTTACCCAACTCAAGCATATCACCCATAACAAATACTTTCCTGCCCTTGACGCCATAATTACCCAACGCATTCAATGCCTGCCCCAGGGAAAGCGGATTGGCATTATAGGTGTCGTCAATATAGGTTACCTTGTTAACCTCAACAACACGGAATCGTCCCCGCGGGAATTCAAATGCAGCAAGGGAAGCGGCAATATCCGCATGCTCAACACCAAAAACCCGTCCCAGGGAAACCGCAATAAGCGCGTTATACAAATGATGATACCCGAGCGTATTAAGAGAATAGGAAGACTTCCCATTCACACGGAATGCCAGACGCCCGGCCTGATACGTTACATCGGTAGCATACACATCCGAAGGCGTATGAATCCCGAAACTGACCGTAAACGGCTTTTTAACTTTTTTCATAATACGCGACCGTAAAAAATTATCATCGGCATTTAAAACCGCGATTGCCGGTTTCTGTAATTTCTCGATAAGCGTATACTTTTCCTTAAAAACTCCTTCGATGCTCCCGAAATGTTCGAGATGCGCCGGACCGATATTAACAATGACTCCCACATTCGGCTCACAAATATCAGCCAAATATGCAACCTCGCCGAAATGATTCGTCCCAATCTCTACGACAGCCAGATCATAGTCGCGGCTTACCCGCGCAAGCGTCAGCGGCAAACCGATATGGTTATTTTTGGTCCCTTCATTTTTCAAACAGCGGTATTTCTTTGACAAAACAGCAGCCACCATTTCTTTTGCCGTTGTTTTACCGCTTGAACCGGTGATCGCAATAATCGGAATATTAATTTTCCGGCGGTTATAGCGGGCAATATCGCCAAGCGCTTTAACCGTATCTTTTACTTCAATAACCGGATACGCTTCTTTACGATACCTGATGCAGTTTGCTGATTTAATGACACAGGCTGCTCCTTTGGCAACTGCCTGGGCAATATAATCATGCCCGTCAAAAGAATCCCCCTTCACCGCCAGAAACGTATCCCCTGGCGCAACGGTCCGGGAATCAATAGAGAGCGCGCCTGTCAGGGCATCTTTATTGCCGCAGACAAGCACCCCCCGCGCTGCTTTAACTAATTCGCTGACTGCAGCCATTCGCAAATGACCTCCCGCTCATCAAAATGAATAGTCGCGTTTCGCATGACTTGATAGGTTTCGTGGCCTTTTCCCGCCAGCAGAATTATATCAAACTCCACCGCCATAGCCAGCGCTTTTCGTATCGCTTCTTTCCTATCAACAACAACAATATAATTAGAACCGGTTATCCCCCGGGTAATATCGTTAATGATAGACTGGGGATCCTCACTGCGCGGATTATCACTGGTAACAATCGCAAAATCGGCCAGCTCCGTAACAACGCTGCCCATTTTAGGCCGTTTGCCTTTATCGCGGTCGCCGCCGCAGCCAAACACAACAATAAGACGGCCGCGGCATATCTGCCGTAACGATGTAATAACATTTCTCAAAGCATCATCCGTATGCGCATAATCTATGACGATCGAAAATCCCTTATGCGAATCAATCCGTTCAAGCCTGCCGGGGACAACGCTAAAAGCCTCAAGGCAGGCACTTATCATAGCAGGAGTTATCGTCTCTTTCAACGCAAACGATACCGCCGCAAGAATGTTATAAACATTATGCCGGCCGATCAAATGCGTGATAATCGGGAAACTGCCGCCGGCATAACGAACCGTAAACCGGGTTCGGAACTCATCAGAATGGATATCGCATGCCATGACGTCTGCGTGCGTATCTATCCCATACGTGACAACAGTTCCTTTTGAAAGCGCGATAAGTTTTTGAGCATATTCGTCATCACGATTAATGAATGCATGCGACTGGCTTGCCAATCCCGTGAATAATTTTGCCTTAGCCTGAAAATAATGCTCAAAATCTTTATGATAATCCAAATGGTCCTGCGTTAAATTCGTAAAAATCGCCGAATCAAATCGCACGCCCTCAGTCCGGGCCTGATCCAAAGCGTGAGAAGAAACTTCCATCACCACATCGGTTGCTCCGGCATCCCGCATTGAAGCCAAAAGTTCCTGCAACTGGCTGGCACCCGGCGTCGTATTCTTTGAGTCAATCACGGTCCCGGCAAAACGGCAATTAATCGTGCCGATAACAGCAGGTTTTCTGCCGGCATAGGCAAGAAGCGACTCCAGAAGATAGGTTATGGTTGTTTTACCGTTGGTGCCGGTAACACCGATCACCTTCACCTGTGCAGAAGGATCGCCGTGGAACTGCACAGCAAGAAGCGCTAATGCCCGGCGCGTATCAGCAACGACTATTGTTTTATCCGCGAAACGTTCATCAACAGGTTCCTGAACGATCATAAGGGACGCCCCTGCGCGCACTGCCTGTTCAATAAAACGATGCCCGTCAGCGCACGCCCCCTTGATAGCCACAAATACGGCATTCTTTTTTATCTGCCGGGAATCAGCGGTAACAATGCTGACTTCACAATCATCAACATGCGCTGGTTTTGCAATCCCTAAAATACTAATCAGCCGGGTTAACTTCATTATTTTGGTTTAACGCTTCATTACTTTGAGCGACTTGCTGGGTAATCTTTAAGTACCGCAGCACATCTCCCACTACATTTTTAAATACAGGCGATGAAACAACACCACCGTAATACAACGGATGCGGGTCATCCAGGGTAACTCCCACAACCAAAACAGGGTCTTCTGCAGGAGCAAACCCGATAAATGAACCGACAAACTTATTATGGGAATACGCGCCGTTTTCAACTTTTTGAGCAGTACCTGTTTTCCCGCCGGAGGTATACCCGTTAACCTGCGCAAGTTTTCCTGTCCCATGCTCGACAACACCTTGCAGGATCAAACGCATGCGAAGCGCAGTCTTTTCAGAAATAGCCCGATGCATTTGCTGCGGCCCGTACTGTTTGATCGGCTCGCCGAATTTATCCCGGATCTCTTTAATGATATACGGCCTCATCAACATCCCTCCGTTAGCAATAGCGCACATTGCCGAAGAAAGCTGCAGCGCCGTAACACCGACCTCCTGTCCCATGGGAACCGCGCCAATAGAAGTCTTTGACCAAAACTTTGGATCCTTGATAACGCCGGAAATCTCGCCGGGCAAATCAACACCGGTTTTTGTCCCAAAACCAAATAACTTCGCGTACTTATACACGATCGCAGGCCCTAACATCTGCGCAACTTTTACCGTACCGATATTGCTGGATTGCTCGATAACTTCCTGAAAAGTCAAGGTCCCTTTTGATTCATGGTCATGCAAAATATGATTGGCAACCCGATACGAACCATTTTCACAAAAAATGCGGGTTGATTCGGTAACGCGATTTTCTTCAAGCGCGGCAGAAGCGGTAACGATCTTAAAAACAGATCCCGGCTCAAAAAAATCGGCGACCGCACGGTTACGTCTGGAATCCTTATCAGACGATTGATAATTATTTAAGTCGTAGGTCGGTCTATTGGCTAACGCAAGGATCGCTCCCGTATGCGGATCCATCACAATAATACAAGCCCCCTTGGCATGATACTGTTTAAACGCCTTATCGATCTCACGCTCGGCAATATATTGAATAACCTCGTCGATCGTCAAAACAACATCATACCCATCCTTGGCCGGCATCATTCTATCAGTAAGGTCGAGTTTCTTCTGACGGGCATCGCGTAATAGCCAGGCCCATCCGGGCTCACCTTTCAGGAATCTATTTTGCGACAACTCCAACCCTTCAAGCCCCGCATTATCAAGCCCGGCAAAACCAATAATATGCGCGGCTAAAAAGCTGTTCGGATAACACCGTTTGCTCTCTTTCAAAAAATCAATTCCACGCAAATTGAACGCCTTAATCAGGGCACTTTGAGACGAAGGAATTTTTCGGGCCAGCCAGACAAACGATTTTTTCCGGGAGAGTTTTTCTCGTATTTCCGATGCGGGAATTTTTAATGCAAGGGCAAGTTTTTGAACCGCGATCGCCTTGGTCTTTTCCGGCATTTCATTCGGTGAAGCATAGACCGAATCAACGGAAATATTAATACCCTGGGGTTTAAGCGAAGCGTCAAAAATCGTGCCGCGGCGGGGCTCTAATTCAATAAAAAGATTATGCTGTTTTTTGGCGATTTCAACGAGGTAATTCCCGCGGAAGAATTGAATAAAGAGAAGCCGGCCGACACACAGGACGAGGATGAAATAAAACAGGAAAAAAACCGCGTTAAAACGACGACGGTAATTGCTTATATACACGCGAGCCTAATACTTATATATGGGTAATGCTTCGGTCTATTCGGCCCGGGACCGGAGCGAAGCCGAGGAATTGATTGTTTTTGCTTCTGCCTGCCTCTTAACGCTGAATATTCGAGCTGCCAGCGACTGACGTTTGGACTGATGCGACACCAATGACTGCCCTTCCAGAGGCTTCTCTAAACGTACCAATTGAAACGTATCGGGCATCTGAAAATCAGTTGCCTGGTTAATTTTCATTCCGATGCGGATAAGAGAAGCGCTTTTCTCGATATTATACTTAAGAACGGCATTCTTATCAAGCAAATCCTGATAATCACCGAGTTGCTTTTGACCGGCGTATGCCATGCGAAAAATCTCCGACTGCTGATACACATAGAGAACACACATCATGGTTGCAACGACAGTCAGAAGGAGAAATCGAGATAAATTCATATTATACCCTTTCAGCGGCGCGTAATTTCGAGCTGCGGCTTTGCGGATTCTCATGCACCTCTTCTTCCGCAGGCTCAACAGGCTTGCGGGTCAGAATCTCCAAAAGCCCCTGCCGGGCGAAGTCTCGAAACGTATGTTTCACGATTCGATCTTCAAGAGAGTGAAAAGAAATCGCACAAATCCGAGCACCAGAATGTAAGAGACCGATAGATTTTCCAAGAGCTTGACTAATAGAATCAAGCTCGCAATTTACGGCAATACGTATTGCCTGGAACGTGCGTGTCGCCGGATGTATCCGGTAATGTCTGAATTTCGCCGGCACCGCCCGAAAAACAACTTCTTCAAGTTCAGTGGTTGTCTCAAAAAGCCTGATCTTTCGCGCTTCCACGATCGCGCGTGCAATACGATTACACCATCGTTCCTGGCCGAATTCTTTAATGATTACGGCTATCTCTTCTTGCCCCCAGGAGTTCACCAACTCTTTGGCAGTAAATTCCTGGGTACGGTCAAGCCGCATATCAAGCGGGCCCTCCTCCTGGAAGCTTAACCCCCGCGACGGATCACGTAACTGAAACGAAGAGATACCAAAATCAAAGAGCATTCCATCAACGCCGGCGATATTCAACTGCGATAGGTGCCGGTCAATATCAGCAAAATTCCCGTGGCAAAAAATCACGGAGTCGCCGTACGATTGCAAGCGTTCGCGCGCAACCGCAATCGAATCTGTATCCCTGTCGATACAGATCAATTTCCCGCCGGGGATAATCTGTTCAAGAATCGCCTGGCTATGCCCGGCAGTCCCCAGAGTCGCATCAACGATTACCTCGCCAGGCTTACAATCTAAGTATGTCAAAACTTCCCGCAATAAAACCGGGACGTGCATCAACGCGTTATGCGGCGCCGCCATCGTAAAGCTTTTCAGCGATCTGTTCGAATGACTGCCGGGAATTCGCGTAAAACTCCTGCCACTTCTCTTTCGACCAAATCTCGATACGGTTGGAAACCCCCACGATAATTACATCACGCTTAATTTCAGCGTGATCTTTTAAATATGCGGGCAACAAAATACGGCCCTGTTTATCGGGAATAAGATCGACCGCGCCCGAGAAAAAAAGGCGGTTAAAAGTACGCGGATCTTGTTTAACAAACGGCATCGTCTTGAATTTTGTTTCCTGCGTACGCCATTCTTCTTCCGCGAACATAAATAAACACGTATCAAGACCGCGCGTGACAAAGAATCGTTCAATGAAATTCGTCTTTGCCACTTCCCGGAATTTAGATGGAAGAATTAATCTTCCTTTGCGGTCTATTGAATGTTCGAATTCACCGTAGAACATCGAAGGATCCTCTCCACTTCACTCCACTTTCCATCAGTTAGCAACCACAAATATACAGAAAATGGCCCTTATTGTCAAGAAAATTATTTACGTAAAAGCAGTATTTACAACAATTAGTGGTATTTTTTGAGCAGACGACTACATGTTGTGGTACTTTGAGGGTTTAAAGAATGGCTTTAGCAGCGCGAATATCCCGCTTGATTTGCTGGATAAGGGCGGCCCGAGAAGAAAATTTCTTATCTTGCCTGAGGCGTTGTATAAAGAGTACTTCGAGGTTAGATCCATAGATCGTACGATGGAAATTAAATATATGCACTTCAATGGAAAGATTGTGCGAGACTTTAAAGGTCGAACGAGTCCCGATATAACAAACTCCTTTCAACAATTCATTGCCGAACCGGATTCTTACTGCGTAAATTCCTGCCGGCGGAAGGATTTCATGGTGCGGATTTAAGTTTGCCGTCGGAAAACCAAGCAACCGGCCAAGCGTTGTCCCCTTGACCACGGTCCCCAGGACACTCACCGGCCGCATCAGGAGTTTCTGCGCAGCGCTCAAGTTCCCGTCAAGAATGAATCGGCGGATAACAGTACTACTGACCGGCAGCTTATTCCGTTTGATAACATCGATGATCCTGACCATAAAACCGAACGTAGTTCCGAGCTCTTTCAAGAGTTTCCAGTTGCCCGCGGCATTCTTCCCAAAACGAAAATTTTTGCCCACATACACGCACGAAGCACCGATCTTTTCGACGATAATTCGCCGCACAAAATCAACCGCTCCCAGGGATGAAAAATGTTTCGAAAAATGAATGACCACGCATCTCTCAACGCCAAGCTCCTCAATGAGCCTCAACCTATGTTCCAATGAATACAGGCTTGCTTCTTTTTGAGGATGCGGCCAGAATGTCACAACAACACTTGGAATAGATAATCGCCGCGCATGAAGGACTGCCTGCGTAATAACATGACGATGCGCAAAATGCATGCCGTCAAAAACGCCAAGCGCGACAACTGCTTTTCCCAATGGTTTAAATCCTGAAAGACCGTAATAAATACGCATGGAAGGTTTTATGAAGGATTACCGAGCGCTTCTACAGCCGTACGAATTGCCCGTACGACGTTACGCTCAACAACGGAAATTTTACCCCGGACCGTGGCACCCGAAGCCGTCGTATGTCCTCCGCCGCCGAACGACCGCGCTATTGCATTGACATCAACGCTGCCTTGCGAACGCAGATTAATACGAATCTCATTTTTTACGCCGAGATTCTCTTTGAATACCGCAACGACTTCAACACCGCGAACTGAGCGGCCAAATGCAAGTAAATGCTCGCTCAAATCAAAGGATGTCGACTGTTTCTTCAACGCCGAGGCTTTCACGGAAAACCAAATGATTTTTCCGTGCAACGATGTTTTTAAAGCAGGCAGAAGCTTTGACAAAAACACCATATCTTTCAAAGGGACACTCTCATACACCTGTCGGTGAACTTTGGCGACATCAATACCGGACGCAATCAATTCCGCCGCGGCAGCGTGTGTCGCAGCCAACGTATTCGAATATTTAAATGAACCGGTATCCGTCATGATACCGACATACAGCTGCATCGCCGTTTCATAGGTAAAAGGGGCTTCCATCTTTTTATACAGACGGTATACCATCTCTGAAGCGCTGGAAGCAACCGGGTCAACCCAATTAACTGTTCCGAAATTTGTATTACTGATGTGGTGGTCGATATTAATAACCGGCTTTGCGTCAAACGGCATACGCGCTAACTCACCGCAGCGGGAAAGTTCGGCGCAATCAACAAGAATATACGCGTCAAAAGAACTTTTCAAATACCGCTCGTGAAAAGTTTGCACGAGATCTGCATTCGGCAAAAAGGCATACTCTTCAGGGACAGGATCTTCGTTAATAATAACGGCTTTCTTCCCCATTGACCGCAACAAAAGACACAACGCCAGCTCGGAACCAAGGGCATCCCCCTCGGAATTGGCGTGGGTTATAACCAGAAAGTTATTGTTTTTCTGTATCGCTGCTATTACGTGTTCGATGCTCATCTTCTTTATGGATCTCCTGCAAAATTTCCTGGATTCGAACGCTATATTCGCTTGCCTGGTCTTCTTCAAACGCAAGGTCAATGGCATAACGCAAATTAATACGCTCTGCGATAAGCCTTTTGATAAAACCAAGCGCCGAGGCAAGCGCCTCTTTGGTCTTCTTAGAATCCTGTTCCTTACCCAAAACGCTATAAAAGATTTTGGCGTAACGCAAGTCAGGTGAAAGCTCAACGCGCACGATGGTAACAAACCCCAATCGCGGATCTTTCAACTCATCATGGATAATCGTGCTTATTTCCTTTAAAAGTGCATGTTCAACTCGTTCTCTGCGTGCCATAGTATATCATCTCCATTTCGTAATCAATCCTGCAACGGCCCAAACAATCATGGTTATTTTCTCACAATAAGTTTTCGGGCCAATTCCAACTCTTCGTGCCGCGTCACAACAAAACCATCAAGCCGCGCTGCCAACACCTTCTTAAGGACCTGCTGATACAATGGGCCCGGCTCAACACCTAAAAGACGCAGATCATTGCCGCTTATATGCGTGCGCATACCGTTTAAACGCTGCAAGAACTCTTCGATATGCGCATGCACTCGAGCATGCCTGCTCCGGGCTTTTATAAACAGTATACCTTCGTAACTCAAAGGTTCAAGTAAAGAATATACCTGCGAAGCCGAAAGCGCAGAAGAAGTTAATATTTTTTCATACCGGGCGGCAGCTTTTTTTGAGTCCAAAACGCGTTTATCTTCCCCACGGTGAAAGGCAAACTTCTCTAAGACACGCCGGGTATCCTTCAAATCAAGAGCGTCGATCAAAACCATAAAACGCATTAACCACTGATCAATCTGTCGCCGGTGAGCATGCATTGAAGCAAACCACGACATTTGCTTTTCTACCGCAGCTAAAAGCTTTCGGCTCTTTTGAGTAAACCGTAATCCCCGGATCAAGAATGATACGCCGACAAGCTGTTCAAGACGTTGCAGCTGATGCATCGGATTTTTTTCTTTGAGGATTACAATAAGTTCATCGCGTGTACGCTGAGGTTGCACCTTCTCTAACATTCGAAGCCGGGCAGCTTTTTTCAAAAGGCGCAGCGTATGCGGTTCAATATGAAAACCAAAGCGCTGTTCAAAACGGATAGCGCGCACCATCCGGGTCGGATCATCAATAAAACTATTGTCATGCAGAATGCGGATAACCTGGGCGGCTAAATCTTCTTTTCCATGATACAGATCGATACATGCCCCAAAGTGAAGGGCGCCGATATCAATAGCCATGGCATTGATAGTAAAATCCCTGCGTTTCAGGTCATAGCGCAAAAAACTTGGCGTAACAACCGGTAACGTTGCCGGAAACGGATACGACTCTTCACGAGCCGTTGCAATATCAACCTTGAAGGAATGTCCGACTATAACGGAGGCGGTACCAAAACGCTTATGCGTCGTCAACCCTCCCGAGGTTTTACGGGCAAACTCTTCGGCAAAGGCAATACCATTCCCTTCAACGACAATATCAAGGTCGAAATTCTTAACACCCAGGAGCATATCCCTGACAAAACCGCCTACCAGGTACGCCGGTATTTTTTTGTTCACCGAAACGTGGTGTGCCGTCATGATAAGATTCTGTAATTCCTGAGGAAGCTTATGTATAGACTGTTTCATTACTATTCCTATGGCCGTGGATGGTACGTTTTATGGATCATTTTAAGTCTATCCTTGTTAACGTGCGTATAAATCTGCGTCGTTGAGATATTCGAATGTCCGAGCATTTCCTGAACAGAACGCAAATCAGCCCCGCGCTCCAATAAATGCGTGGCAAAAGAATGCCGCAAGGCATGCGGCCGTATCGGCTTTTTAATCCCTGCGAGTCTGGCATATTTTTTAATTATCTTCCAGAGTGATTGCCGGGAAATCCGGGCGCCCAAACGGCTGATAAAAAGAAAATCGCTCTCCTTGCCGTGCGCCAACTTTCCCCGCGCGCCATCCAAATATTTTTGGATACACATGATCGCTTTCTTACCCAAAGGGATAACTCTTTCCTTATTCCCTTTACCGATGCACCGTAAGAAACCGATGTCGAAATTAACATTATTGCTCTTTAAGTTAACCGCTTCCGAAACACGCATCCCTGTTGCATACAGCGTCTCTAAAATCGCCCTGTCACGAATTCCCTGAATATTCCTGCTATCGGGTTGATTCAAAAGAAGTTCTACTTCGCTGACCGACAATGTATCGGGTATGCGATGCCAGAGTTTCGGCGTATCAACAAGTGTCGTCGGATCTATCGAAAGTATCCGCTCCCTCACGAGAAACCGGTAAAACGACTTTATTGCCGCAAGCCTTCGCGCAATAGACGTCGGGGCAATACCGTGCTCTTTCTGCGAAAACATAAAATCGGAAATATCAACACGAGTAGTTTTTGAAACAGCCAATATACCCCGTGATTCAATAAACGCCGCATAATGTTTCAGGTCATCCTGATAGGCGGAAACCGTATTTCGGCTTAACCCCCGTTCAACAGACAAATAATTCAAAAATGCTTCAATCAGTTCCCGCATAAGGATTGCTCTTTTTTTCCTGGCCTATGGTTGTTGACGGACCATGCCCCGGATATACAATTGTTGCATCAGGAAGCACAAAAATCCGCTCCCGGATTGCGCTCAACAACGCATCAGTATCTGATCCGGGAAAATCGGTTCGACCGACACTCCGGTAAAATAACGTATCTCCGCTAAAAAGTATCCCACCCTGGGGTTTCAAAAGCAATAAGCACATACCGCCAGCCGAATGCCCGGGAGTATGAATTACTTTAAGTTCTATCCCGGCTGCCGAAATAACTTCCTGGTCGGATACTGTCCGAATCGCGGCCTGCACGCGCGTAGTACCGTCAAGAAAGCAGGACAGGTTAAGATCCGGGTTTCTCAAAAGCAAAACATCGTCCCCATGACAAAGGACCGGTACGCCGAATGCGTCATCACACCCGATATGATCAAAATGCCCATGCGTATTGATTATCAATTCCGGGATCAACCGGTGTTTATCAAGGCATTTCCGGATCTTCTTTTCATCACTGCCGGGATCAATCACAATCGCTGCCGCGCCCTCTCCCACGGCAAGAATATAACAATTGACCTGATATATTCCGACAACAACCCGTTCAAGGATCATTGCAAACTCGACTTAATATCGCCATACGAAAATTTCTGTAATATCATTCTCCTGATATGATCTGCCTTCCTTTTATAAATGGCGTTGCTATTCCCATACGAATCAGCCGCAACATCATCCTTCAGGCTGACAAGCTGATTCAAATACTGTTCAAGCTCTTTTTGTTTCTGATCAGAAAGAAGTTTTTTCATCTGCTCGAGATTCTTTATTGCCTGCTCGGCACAATCAACCCGTTTTTTATAATTCGTATCGTTACGATTAAGCGCTTCTATCAATTCATCGTCCCAGGCCTTCCAATAGGTGAAAAACTGCTGATATTTCTCATCTTTCGACATGGTATCGTGATATTCCTGCGGAGCAATAATAACCTGTTCTTGACGCATGGTATCCTGTTTCTTTTTACGGGTGAATTTTCTGACAAAAGCATCACATCCGACAAGCGAAACACTGACCAATAAACCGATAACCAGCCTAAGAATCTTGTTGCTCATGGAAGCATCTCCTTAAATTGTTTTTCACTTACAATGCGAACACCTAATTGCTTGGCTTTTTCAAATTTTGATCCGGGGTTCTGACCAACCACGACAAAATCAGTTTTTGTACTCACTGAAGATGCGGATGTCCCGCCTGCCGAACGTACCAATGATTCCGCTTCACTCCTGCTCAAAAGCTGCATTTCACCGGTAAAAACAACGGTTTTGCCGGTCAAAAGAGTATTTGTCTTGTGAGGCTCAGGCGTCTCAACCATTACAATCCCCGCCTTGTGAAGTTCTGCGATCAGTTCTCTTGTCTGCGGCAAAGAAAAATATACGGCAATAGAAGCAGCCATAACCGGACCGATTTCTTCAATCGCGTCAAAATCATCGTATTGGGCTTTCAGTATGGTATCCATGGTAAGAAACCGCTGCGCCAGAACATACGCCGCTTTTTCGCCCACATGACGAATTCCTAAGGCAAACAAAAACCGGGACAATGGGCGTGTTTTACTCTTCTCGATCGCCGCTAACAAATTATCCGCTTTTTTATCTTTAAATAATTCGAGTTTCAAAAAATCATTTTTTGTAAGCGTATAAATATCCGCAAAATTACGCACGCGTTGCACGGCAACAAGTTGCGCAATAACGGCTTCTCCCAACCCCTCAATATCCATTGCCTGACGGGAGGCAAAATGAAGCAGGCCGCGTTCTAACTGCGCCGGACACGACGGATTAATACACCGGTAGGCGACATCTTCTTCTTTTTCTTTTACAATAACACCGTCACAAATCGGACAGGCGCCGGGGACACGGAATTCCGCATGCCCCGAATGTTTAACGACCATAACAACTTTCGGAATGACTTCACCGGCACGTTCAATAAGCACCGTATCTCCGGCTGTAACTCCAAGGCGTTTGATTTCATCAAAATTATGAAGCGTTGCATTGCGGATAATGACGCCGGCGCATTCCACGGGCGCAAGCTCGGCAGTCGGCGTAATAACACCGGTACGCCCGACATTCATTTTTATCGCTAACACTTCGGTTGTTGCCTGCTGTGCGGGGAATTTAAAAGCAACCGCCCAGCGGGGACTCTTTTGTGTAGTGCCAAGGACCCCCTGGCTCTTAAAAGAGTTAACCTTAACAACCACGCCGTCAATTTCATAGTCAAGTTCCCGGCGTTTCTCCTGCCATTGGCGACAAAAAGCAATAACCTCGTCAATCCCCGAACATACCTGCGAGCAGGGATTTGTGCGTAAACCCCATTCTTTCAAAATAGTTAAAAAATCCCACTGCGTCGTGCCGCTAAAACCGATCGTCTCGCCGAGTGAATGCGCAAAAAAATTTAAATGGCGGCGGGCGACCTCTCCGGTATCAAGCAACTTAAGAGAGCCGGCAGCCGCATTCCGCGGGTTGCTAAACACATCTGCTCCCGCAGCGTTACGCGTTTGATTCAATCCCTTAAAATCAGCGATCGGCAAATATACTTCCCCGCGGATTTCAATAAAACGCGGAATATTTTTTGAGAATAATACCAACGGAATTGCCCGGATGGTCTTGACATTAGCCAAGACATCTTCCCCGGTCTGACCGTCTCCCCGTGTCGCAGCAGTTATAAGTTTCCCCCTGTCATACGTTAAATTTGCGGTTAACCCGTCAATCTTAAGTTCAGCCACATATTCGACATTCGGTTCTCCGAGCCCTTTTACAACGCGCTCATGCCACTGCCGTAAATCATCAATCGAATACGTATTATCAAGAGAAAGCATCTTGTGTGCGTGCGCAACCGTCTTAAACCCGCTGACGATACCGCCGCCGACACGGACCGTCGGCGAATCATCCGTCACAAACTGCGGATACTGCTTCTCCAGATCAATAAGCGTACGCATCAGGTCGTCGTATTCCGTATCAGAAATTTCAGGATGCGCCTGAGCATAATACAAATAATCATGCCTGCGGATAATCTGACGAAGCTTTTCAATCTGCTTACCAATAGCCTGGCTCATATTTATCTGCCGTTTAAAAGCCTGTCGCCTAAAAATGACGGGAGACCTGCCTCGATAATCTTAGCGCGCGCTTTCTGAGCATCATAGGCGACGCGTTTTATCGACACGTCCTTGGTAGCGCTGTCGTAAATACAAAACGCAGCATGTGGATCTCCATCACGCGGCTGTCCAACGCTCCCCACATTAATAATATATTTATTCCCCGATTCAATACGAAATGAAGTAGCGCGGTTATATCCGATATGCTCATCGGCATACTTCATGAAAACGCCCGTCACATGCGTATGACCGATAAAACAAACATCCGTCTTCATCAGCTGGAACGTCTCCTCAGTCGCATAACAATCAAGGATATACTGAAACTCTTTCGGATTGTTAAGAGACCCGTGTACCAGCGTTACGGCATCATTCTGATAGGTAAGTTTGAGGGATTCCAGAAAATTCCTGCTTGATTCATCAAGCATGGTGCGAGTCCATAAAACAGCTTTTCTGGCATCATCGTTAAAATAATCGGCATTAAAAAGCCCGACACTTGCCCAATCATGATTTCCGGCGACTATAACCGCGGCAGTTGAAGCGACAATCTGGCAACATTCCCGCGGATTTGCTCCATACCCTACGACGTCACCGACGCATAACAATTGGTCAACGCCTTCTTTGCCAAAAGCATCCAAGACGGCTTCAAGCGCTTCACTATTTGCGTGTATGTCGGAAAATACCCCGTATCTCATATAAACTCCACAGTAAAACCGTTAAATTCACCGGTTGACGGCTGCCATGAAACATCAACATCTTGAATATACCGGGAAAATGAATGCTGAAGCCGCGTAAGAAATTGTTTTAAAGCTTCTTCCTGCTGTTCCGCGATGATTTCAACACGGCTGTCGTTACGGTTTTTAATCCAGCCGGTAATCTCAAGTTCATGCGCGATTGCACGGGCAGTAAAACGAAACCCTATTCCCTGAACGTGACCGCTATACAATACATGTACCCTCATCGGTTTATTCACTTCTGATTCCGGAATATCGTTAAATGATACGCCCGTAAGAATTCAATATCATGCCGGGAGCCCCAAAGGCCGTTAACCGCCACAATATACGAATCGGACGGTGCTGATCGCTGTAAATCATACCGGACCGGCTGCAAAAGAACATTATTTGATTTCCATTCAAAGAATCCGACCATTGAGCCCAAAAGCACTGTACAAATCAAAACGGAAATCACGATCCTTGAGAAAACGAGTATAGATTTCCGCCGATCCATAATACTTGTAAAATACAACATGCCGCATATAGAAACCCAAAACAACAAAGAAACCGTAGTATAATGCGAGAAAAAAGCTGTCATACTATACCATCCCGCTCGATTCAACCCCGTCACTAACGCTGCTCCTACCGCAAAAAGGCACAACGATACATAGGGAATAAAAAGTTTCGCATCACGCCGGCTTTGTATCATCAAAAACCTACCGCATACAATGAATATCCCCAAGCCTAAAAGTGAAAAACAATATGCTATTTTTGAACTGAAATATGAGACACCCGTGCCCAAATACTCAAGAAAAAATTTACCATACTCAAACGGTGAAGAAAATATTGCCAATTCTTTAGTAACGGAGTATTCGGGATACACCGGTCTCTGAAAACCCAAAAAGTATAACGTAAAAACAATTCCTGAAATAACCGCCCATGAAGCTAAAAAAACTCCCCGGCCCTTCTCTTTCAAACAAGGCATCATCACAATAATAAAGAAACCAACAACCCAAAAAACCAATCCAATACCATTGGAAAAAGCAGCGATAATGCCGCATATACACCCTGTTCCAACACGCACGAACGTTAATTTCTCCGCAGAAAGAACAACGATCCCTGCAACAACAGCAAGTACCGAAAGCATGAACGTAATCTGGAAACCAACCCAAAAATTTTCATGTTGAGAAAGAGAAAAGATAAACACCGAACATAACGGGATAAGCCAATAATTCAGTTTCTTAAGGCCTATGTGCAAAGAAGTTTTTCGAAGAAGCCAGAGAAACATCAAAAATATACCGATCGCACAAACAACATTCAACAAGGATTCATAGAACAAGTTCCAGCCGGTTAAACGGGCTAAACTCAAAATAATAATTCGGGGGAAAAATGTCCGGTGCTCACAATGCTGCAGGAAAAGATCACCGAGTGTAAGAGTACCCTGGAAAAACTTTTCCATAAAAGGCACAAGGACCCACGAATCCCTGAAAGGAACTTCAATACGGAATGAAACAACCATATAGAAAAGAAGGATTATCGGGCAGAGAGCCAGAAAGAAAGGAAAAAGGAATGTTTTTTTACCCATACCTTTTTAGGATGGTCAGAACAACACCTGCTATTTTTATCGAATCAACAAATACCCGGAAATTTACTGTTCATTGATTCCGCTCCTTTTCGCTCGAAAATTCCGGAAGGAGCTGAGTCATGTATCCCGATCATAACACTCGCAAATTCTTACAGAATTTGCTCGTAATCTCGGGGTAAATTCGCGCATATAACTTACGTCACCCCTTCGGGGCTCCGTAAGTTATGCGCTCATTTATCGGGGCGACAGGCCGAATACCAACTGCTTTTATTCAGTGAGGTCTCACCGAATGCATCACTACTGTGATGCTGTTTATGAGGTGAGAACTAACCTTTAAAACAACGTGTCAAATCCCCAAAAACTTCTATCAAAGATGAGCTCCGACACCTAACACTCGAAAATTCTTATAGAATTTTCTCGTAGGTGCGGAGTAAATTCGCAGACGTGCCGACTTCGTCGGCACTACGGTTTACGTCGCCCGCTTTCGCGGGCATCCGTAAACCGTCTGCTCATTTATCGGGGCGACAGGATTTGAACCTGTGACCTCAGCGTCCCGAACGCTGCGCTCTAGCCAAGCTGAGCCACGCCCCGTTACAAATCTCATTAATTCACTGGCTAATCAGAAATTAAACTTGAAATTTATGTAAAACAAAGCTTTGCAAACAAATTTCAGATTGCTTAGTATAACAAAAAAACGGCTTTTACGCAACCGTTTCCGAAGGATTGCGCCCTAATTTAACCGGAAGATCCCAATAGACGCAACGAACTGAATTATTCTCGGTTATTTTAATTTCTGCCTGAGAAGTTAAAGTAACAACCCCATGCCAAAGGCCTTTACGAAGGATAACGGGCTTATCAAGATAAAAACAGCTAATCCCGGAAGGATCTTTTTTATTACTCAGATACAAAAGACATTTTCCCTTAACCGGTTCAAAACTCTCAAAACTAGCCGGATGCTGCTCAAGCCGCTCTATCGTACGCTGACGGACTATTAAATAAGCGATACGCCAACCAACGCGAGCAGACTCTCTGAGTACAATACGAAACAGATTATCTGACGGTACTCCCCGAGGTTCTACCAGAGGCCCGATAATCCAACCATAGCGCTTAAAAGATTGAGCGGTAATCTTTTTAATCATCATAAAAAAAGGAATCGTAGACACGCATGAAAAACAGAAAAAAACCGCGAAAAGCGTGTTTTTCAACTCCCGCTTCGCGGTTTAAAGACCTCTCTATCGCTTATTGAGCAAGGGATATTTAAAACAATACGCAAAGAATATACCTGAGATGATAAAGCTTGTCAACCAAATTCTTGCTATGCCCGGCCGTACCGTTATTTCCCACTTTTATACCGGTTGGCTATCGTCAAAACACTCGTAATGTTCTCTACTTCCTTTTTTAAATCGCCGGTTTTCACAATAAATCCGGATGCATTAAGCTTTTGTGCTAAGCCAAACCGTTCATCATTGGAAAACGCGGTAACCATAAAAACAGGCACATCCTTATTGACTTCACGGATTTTTTTTAAAACTTGCAATCCATCCATATCCGGCATCATAATATCAAGAAGTATCGCATCGGGTTTAGCTGTTTTAAAAACCTCCAGGGCCTGTTTCCCGTCATGTGCAGTCAATACTTCATACTTGCAACTTTCAAGACGTATCTTAATGACATCAAGAAAATCCGGTTCATCATCAACAACCAAAATTTTGTGCGCCATAAATAATCCCCCTACTTCTTTCTCGGCTGAACATTCCCTAGGAGCTGATCAACTTTAAGCAAAAACGCATCCCGCTCAAAAGGCTTTTCAATAATTGCCAAGAACTGACTCTTTTTAATATGTTTTAGCCCTTTATCACCAAGCACGCTCGAAATAATAATCGGTATTTTTTTCTCCCGTATTGTTTTATCCTGCGTTAACTTCAGATACAAATATGACCCTGAAATCGGCTCCATAATGATATCCAAAACGATCAAATCAATTATTTCTTTACCCAAATACTCCAGCGCTTTTGCAACCGAATAAGCGCTGACAATCTGTATGTCCGAACGTTCGGCAAAGGTATCCTGATAAATAACATGCATATTGATGTCATCATCAACAATAAGTACTCTCTTCATCGCTTATCCATCTTAGGAAGAGATACAGAAACCACCGTTCCTTTCCCTTCTCCTGCCGAAGTGATTTTTATTGAACCCTGGTACGCCGTGACTATTTCTTTGCAAATCGAAAGCCCCAACCCCGTCCCCGCAAGGGCTGCATTGCGCTTATAAAAACGGTCAAAAACCTTATTAACATCCTGTGACGGAATCCCAAAACCCGTATCCCTGATTTTCAGACACACATGCTCGCGTTTCAAGCGGGCAGTCACATAAATGCCGCCTTGTTCGGTAAATTTTAAAGCGTTATCAATCGTATTATACATGATTGTATGCAAATCTTTTTCGTTCAAAGGAACCTTATCCACAGAACGGGGAATATCAATTTTTGTTTTAAGCTTTTTCTTCTCAATAAGATACCCGAGGGTTGTAAAAACTTTCCTGGCCACTTTCTTGATCGACGAAGAAGTATGGGGTTTTACGTGACGCTTGCCCATAAGGACAAACATATCGAGAATATTATTAACATTATGATGCATACGCTCCAAATTCCGCGAAGCGATCAACTGCGACTGCTTTATGCGCTCCATACTACCCTGTTTTATTGCGCGTTCAGCCATATCATAGGCCATTTGCATCATAGCAATGGGAGTCTTTAATTCATGCGACACGTCGCGAATAAGCGCATCCTTAACTTTTTCCAGTTTAATCTTTTCCGTTATATCCCGGCAAATAGAACACAGGAAAATTATCTTGCCTTCATCATCAAAAACGGGGTATTTTGAAACTTCAAAAAACGATTCCTCCCCATATTGAGAAAACATCTCCTGAATGACCATGCACTTGCGTAACCGCATGATTTTCCTGTCCACTTTTGAAAGTCCTTGCGAAAGTTCCTGGGGGATCTTTCCGGAAACAGTAGCGGCAACCAGAAGTTCCTGTGCTCTCTTATTCAAAAGAACATAGAACCCCTTACGATCGCGCAGAAATATTGCTTCCGGGTCATTCTCAATTAAAGCCCGTAGTTTAAATTCTGATTTTTTAAGCGCATCTTCTATTTGTTTACGTTCCGTTATATCCGTCATAACCCCGCAAATAGCCTGGGCACCGTCATACTGCATCAGACGCGTGGAAAGAATTACATTGACCCGTTGGCCCGCCTTATTTAAGAAAACATACTCAACGCTTGCGGTAGTTTTGCCCTGCAGATGCTTCTCGTAATTTTCCTTCAAAAGCTTCACTGATTCGGGGGCGACAATGGAGAAAAAATCAAACGAAGAACTCAAGAATTCCTCTTTTGTATACCCCATTTTTTCCTCGCACTGTTTATTCACATAAACGACTTGTCCATCCCTGATAATAAAAATCAAGTTGGCAGACAACTCCGAAAGGCTTCGAAATTTACTCTCACTTTCCAGAAGCGCTTGCTCGACCTTTTTTCGGGTAGAAACATCCCGAGCCTGTAAAAGAATTAATTTTTGGTCCTGGTACATAAAACGGCAAATCTTCAACTCAACCGGAAACAAGGAGCCGTCTTTCCTGCGGTGAATGCCGGGCACCGTCATGGGCTTCAAAGCGACAATATCCCACAAAGGAGGAAGGTTTGTATAATCATAGTACGTTTCTATCTTATCAATCGTTAAACTCAAAAGTTCATCACGGCTATATCCAAGACTCAGGCATGCCTCGTGATTAATTTGGACAATCCTACCCTTCTCATCATACAGAAATAACGCGTCGCTAAGGCGCTCAACGAGATTCTTGAAACGCTCCTCACTATCTTTCAAACGTATTTCTGTTTGTTTACGTTCAATAGCATACATAAGAGAACGCATTAAAAGTGGCGCCGAAAGCTGTGCTTTAATTAAATAATCCTGCGCCCCCTCCTGTAAAGCCTGGAGGCTTATCGCCTCATCGATAAGCATGGTAAGAACTACGATAGGAATGTGCGGAATCTTCTTGACTGCTTTCCGAAGCGTCTCAATACCCTGGCTATCACCCAATCCCAGATCAAGAAGGATTACATCGGGTTTCAGTTTAGAAACCTGCTCAAGCGCAGGGAAAAGATTTTCAAAACGGATCAGTTCAAAGTGTTGCGTTTGTGATTGCTGAAGCATCTCCGCAACCAAACGCGATTCGGCAGGATTGTCTTCAATCAGGAATACAGAAATGATTTTGGTTTTCATAAGGCTACATCAAGGCAAAAAAACAATTCTCCGGGCCGAAGAATTGCCTCGCACATACCGGCAAAACCGGATGAACTACATCTTATAGCACGTGGAGTTGAAAGTCAAGGTTCTTCGGCAGGACGATGAAGGAAATAACCTAGGGATTCGGTTGTTCTTTTTGAAGGAAACTTATAAAGATATTTCTTTCATTATAGGACAACCTCCGCTGTTCTTCAGGCACAACATCAAATCTTCCCCCGCATTCGCACGACTGAAAATGAGGAGCAGCGGTATATCCTATGGATCCACATAACTGACAACGAACTCTAACCATGCGTACACTCCCTAATCATTTGCCCGAATGTATTCCCTGCGCTGAGACAAAACATGTTCGATCCGAGTAATAACATCTAACGGCCGAAACGGCTTCTTAATATAGGTATCAATACCACAATAACTCATCTTCCCAAGCTCTTTCTGGCTGGGTAAATGATCCAACATGGCAATAATAGAAATAAAGGTAGTATCCGGATTTTCCTTAATAGAAAGTATCCTATTGGCAATACCCTGGTCTTCTGGAGAAATATCCATGAGTATAACATCAGGCTTAACAAACAGCAGAGAGTTAAAAAGCACATCGTGGCTGATAAAAGGGCTCACAAAGTATCCGCTCAAGGCAAGCGTCTCTTCAAGCTCGCTCAGAAAATGTTGATTTGTATCCACAATCATTACCTTTTCGTTAAACATAATAACCTCACTTTTCAACAACTGATACGACATATACATTTACTTTACTAATAATACTTGAGTCTACTAAAATGTAAATGGACACTTTCCGTTTTCTTTTGACTTTTTTCCACTATCTTAAACAACAAAAATGGCCCCTCCCTCGTCGGGAAGAGCCGGATTATTGAAAATTATTATTATTCTATCGTTTTTTGTTTTTCTTACGGAAAGCTGTCGGGGTCAACCCGGTAAAACGCTTAAACTGCCTGATAAAAGATTCGGCATTCTGATAACCAAGCTTATCGGAGAGCTGATTGATATTATAGTTTGCCTTTACCAAGAGTTGTTTTGCCTTAGCAATCTTAATTTTAAGTTTATAATCGCTAAACCCCATCTTAACAGACTGCTTAAAAAGCCTGCTTAAATACTTCGGGCTCAAGCAAACCGATGCAGCAGCGTCAATTAGAGTGATTTTCTTGAAACAATTTCTTTCAATAAACCGTTTAACCTTCTCAATCTTGCCTTTAACATTACTTGGTTCTCCATCAACGCCGCCCTTCTTCTTTTCCAGGACAGCATCGATAATATCTTTTGCGGAGTTCATATCTTTGCCTTTTTCAATAAAATCATCCGCATGGCTTCGCAAAGCTTCAACTGCCATATCCTTAGATCCATAGGCAGTAAGAATAATAACGCTTAAGTCAGGATTCGCTTTTTTTATTTCTTTCAGGACATCCGTACCGCTTATCCCCGGCATAACAACATCAAGAACAACTAAATCAATTTCATTGGGCCTTTTAAGAATTGCCAGCGCATCATCGCCGCTGGAAGCCTCAATAATATCATATCCTTCCAGATAATCATGGAAAAGATATCTGAAGTCCTTGTCGTCATCAACAAGTAATATTTTCTCCGGCATACTCATCCTCATGAAAATAACTCTTAATACGCAACACCTTTATAAACAACATTTTACAGCTTTTTCAAACCAAAATCAATCAAATTAGCTCATGGTCAGAAGTTCAATATCCATTGGAAAAACTCCGGTAGAAACAGCTGGATTGTTATTATAACACACTGTCACGCCTCTAACGGAACTCACACTATGAACTATCAACAATGAACTATATTTATAAGCCTGAACTATGAATCGAATCATCCCTTACAAGAACCAGTATTGCCGAATAAGGAACTACAATATACTTCTTCTGCTTAAACTCAATTTCGACACCGGCATTCCGCAAAAAAATGCATGTATCCCCGGCCTTGGCCTGCAAAGGAAAATAATGCTGTTCAACCATTGGTGTCTGCCACGGTTCAACGTCAAGCGCGCTTGGTTCGGGGATCGGGTAACCGGGGCCAACCTTCACTATCACCCCGATCTGCACCTTCTCCTTCTCTTTAACACCTTGCGGCAGATACAGCCCTGTATCGGTCTTATCCTCACCTTCATCAGGGCTAACTAAACACCTGTCACCTATGACTATAATTTCATCTTCCATACCCGGTCACTCCTATAAATACAATGAATTATTTTTCTTTTTCACAAAACCTTCTTGTACCAATGTATCGACGATATTTTTGACCCGTCTCCTCTTTTCGCCAAGAGCGGCATATAAAGCCGTCTCCGCAATCGGGGAACGGATTACAAGCTCCTTGACAATCCTCCCTCTCAACTGACGGTCAGAACCTTCAAATTTAGTTTGCCGGGAATAATGTTTGCTCTTTCTGCTTGGATTAGGGAATTTCGCCTTGAGATAAACCCCGTAATCCATCAACGCATAATACCACTCCCGGGTATTTTTTGTATCTAAAGCCTTTGCAACATACGGAAGTATTTCCTCATCGCCCACATCTAATTTATTCTTGAAAAAATGATGGATAAAAACACTTCTGATGTTCGTTTCGATAAATACCACCGGCTTATTAAAAGCAAACGCCAGTATTGAACCCGCGGTTGCCTTGCCAATTCCCGGCAATGCTACTAATGCCTCAAAATCATCCGGGATTTTACCCTGATAATTCCGCACGACCTCCCGTGCAAGCTTATGCAAAAGGAGCGCCCTGCGGTTATACCCCAATCCCTGCCAAGCAACAAGCACACGCTTTAAAGATGCGCGAGCAAGGTCTTGAATAGTCGGGAATTGTCTGATAAATACATCGTATTTTACACGTACCCGGGAAACCTGCGTTTGCTGCAACATGATTTCAGAAACGAGCACCCGGTAGGAATTACCGATATTGCGCCACGGCATCGGCCTTTTGTTGCGGGCATAATATTCCCAAACAGTAGAACGGAACCGGCCAAACATTATTTTTGTTTTTTATCCGTGCGGCGTAACGCTTTTTCCATGCGCTCAAGCGCTTGATTCGGCGAACTTCCCTCGGTAAGATGGTCACAACAAACTGCCGCATACCCGCTGCGGTTTTTAATTTTAAAAACATTCACATCTCTACCATTAACCTTCATATAACCTCCTTGAGCACCTTTATTAAACAAATCTAGCGAAACCCCGTCGCGCTTTATAAGACGGGGTTGGGCACCATCATCC
>DAONEO010000003.1:82881-127666 GCA_035403145.1 Candidatus Omnitrophota bacterium
GAAACCCCGTCGCGCTTTATAAGACGGGGTTGGGCACCATCATCCTTACCCAAATCTAGCGAAACCCCGTCGCGCTTTATAAGACGGGGTTGGGCACCATCATCCTTACCCAAATTGAGCGAAACCCCGTCGCGCTTTATAAGACGGGGTTGGGCACCATCATCCTTACCCGAATTGAGCGAAACCCCGTCGCGCGGGACAAGGCCAGGCTGCGATTTCTCTAAATACTCCTGGCTAATCCGTAAAAACTTGTTGCGGTCAAATATATCCATAAACCTCCCCCTTCATGATTCGACATAAATGCTCAGGAAGCGGCCGATATCCTTCGATGTTTATTATACTATATCAGGCGCTAAAAATCCTTTTAATTAACATTGTGGCAAACGTTCCGCGCGGCAGGAAAAATGAAAAAACCAATTTCTTTTTACGGTCATACACATCATCGTCCTGCATCGAAACAGCGATATCTTTCGGCACAACAATGGCTGAGCGGGGAAACGATTTGCAATAAACCGTCCTCACCTTCTGATTATTAAAAAGCCCTTTGGCAATTGTATATTCCGCCAGCACCTCAGAATACAATACGTCAATCGGAGTTTGCGGCAACACAACTTTTACTCCGGGCATGGGAATAACCGATCCCTGAAGCTTTTTAAGCGTATCAAGGGCAACCGTACGATAAAAATAATATGCTCCGATGACACCCTCGTGTTGTATTAATGGTTCGTCGAGCTGCCGGATAAAACGCCGTTCAATCTCATTCCAGAGAAAAGATTGAAACGCGGAGAAATAACTAGAAAGTTCATGCCGGGGGATTGCCTGCAGAATCGGGAGAAAGCCATTCGGATGTTTTTGCAAAAATGAAAAGGCTTTTTTCTCAAAATCAGTCTCCGCCTTCCCATAACACAAAGACCAATCGCGCCAATGTTCCAAGAAAAACAACTTCCGTTCTTTTTCCGGTTTCCTGTCTTCGGCGCGCGTTGACGTCAAATAAATCTTGAGAGCTCCGTTAAATTCTTTTTTAAGTATTTTCTCCGCCAAGAATCCCTGTTTTTCATCATACGAGCCAAAACGCTGATCATCAAAGTAGCTCGCAAACCCATACTCTTTAACCAAGGCAACCTCAGCAAACGCCTTGGATACATCCTGTTCCGATAATTTCCTGACAACAACGGTAAACAAATTACCTTCAATTAAATCAGGTCCCATCGGCCGTTCCATAAAGCCGACGAAACTCAAGGAAAACGAATCTTTTTTCAATGAAGCTGTCTCTTTGTTCCGGACCGTAATAAACTGCGACGTTATACCGTATTTATCTTTTCTTCCTCCATACGCGCAATCACGCAATAAAACTTTTAAATTACGAGCGCATTCCTGGAGGACATCATCGGTGTTACGGTTGCTCTTGGTGAGACGATAAACAGCAAAAGAACCGCGCTTGGTTAACGGCAAATTTGCCTGTTCTTCCACGATAAAATCTTCCAATTTACCTTTTATAACATATCCCATAACTCAATTGTAACAAAATTCCTGTTTTTTGCTATACTATATGCATTATATTCGGAATATTCGCCCTCCGTTGCTTATTCTGCTCACGGAGTATTCTCCCGCATCGCGGGATTTCACGTAACAAAAACTGAGAGGTGGCCAATGACAAAAAAAGCGCTTATTATCCTGGCAGACGGATTTGAAGAAACAGAAGGAATTGCGACTATTGATATTTTACGCCGTGCCGGCATTGCAGTAACAGTCGCCGGGCTTACCGATACCACCGTTATCAGTTCACACAAAATAAAAATTATCGCTGAAACATCCCTGCAGAACATACACGGCGATTTTGACGCGCTTATCCTTCCCGGCGGCTCACAAGGATCGGAAAATCTGCATAGATCAGAACTCGTCACGGCACTCATTAAAAACATGCATACTTCCGGAAAAATTATAGCTGCGATTTGCGCTGCGCCCGCTACGATACTAGCCCCGATCGGTATACTCGATACAAAAACCGCAACCTGTTACCCCGGGATGGAAGATGCTTTCCCTCCATCAACAACGTTTAAACCCGCGCGCGTAGTCATAGACGGCCCTCTCATCACCAGCCGCGCTGCCGGTACAACCTGCGAATTCGCCCTGGCAATCGTAGAAAAACTCATCGGGAAAGAGCCTGCCCAAAAAGTAAGGGACAGCATTCTGGCACTTTAATACGGCATCAAGGGATGAAAAAAGTACGGATAAAACTACCGGAAGGAAATACTAGAAACTGTACGTAAGGCCCGCCAAAAGCCCTTCAACATGCGTATTGCTGTCAGGTTCGTAAAAATAACTCCCGCTCAGTTCAAGGGGCAGGGAATTCTTAATATGCCAATACGTAAAATACGGCGTCACATCAATAGATACATGTTTTAATATCTGATATTTGATCGGAAATTTTAATTCGCTTCCCCAGACATGTCGTAAAGCAAACGTTCCTCCTTCATAGAGATCCGCGCGCATTTTCGCAAGCGACGATGAAGAAAACATTAGTTCAGCGTCAAACCCGGCGGACAATTTCTCAGTAAAATAATACGAAAGTCCTCCGCCAAGCCCGAAATAAGTCCAATAATATTTCTCTGCGTATTCAAGCACATTATTAACCACCCTGTTTTCGCCGCGCGTCCATGTACGATGCCCGACATCAAAATAAGCCCGCGCCTGTCCTTTTTCACCGAAAGAATTAACACCGCCGATTTTAGCGCCATATTGCACAACCCGCGCCAACTGGTCATCGTCACGGAATGGATACGAAGTAATACCGTTGCTCGCCGCCCCGTCATAGGTAATTCTATTTTCCGATTGGCGATAATACCCTTCAATAAACGGTTTTCCCAAGAGCTCGATATTCATACGCTGACTCTGAAAACCGGCTGTAACATAATAGCCGTTTAAATATCCGAAATCTTTATCAAGCGTATCTTTCCCGTCAAGCTCGCGATAATGCATATAATTACCGTTAAACCCTGCGGAAATATATCCGTAGCTGTTGAGCGTTTCATCAATAACTTCTTCCCTGGTCTTTTGTTTCTTCTCAGGCGCAACAGTCCTCTGCTGCTGGTGTTGGTACGGTAGTTCCCGGTCATTACTATGCGTGATATCCGCCTCAGGCAAAGCCTGATCTGCAGGAACAGATTCATCTCGAGCAGCTTCAACTTTATCTACAGCGATTGATTGTTGCGACACCACCTGACGCGAAGGCACAGACTGCGGAGTATACGACTTAGCCGCTCCTTCAAATGCCTCAACAGCTTGCCGATACTGAATATCATGCAGTTGTTGCGAAGAAACAGCTGCTTCAGCCGGAGACGTAACCATCTCCATTCTATCCAGGGAATCAGCTATTAAATCATATCGGGAAAGAGATAATGCTTGAGAAAACGGGAACGTTACGAGAACAGCTGCAAAAACAAAAACGAGGTTTTTATTCATTACGTATAACTATATATAAATAACAGGATTTTGTCAATAAAGCTCTTAAAAAATTGTTATTATGAACCGGGGAACCCGCCGCAGAGTTTTTCAATTGCCGTATGCGCCACAAAAAGCCCGAACATGCCCGTTAAAGTCGGCAAACTGCCGAGGGTTTTACGAACCCTGCCTCGTGTATACTCGGAGCTATCCGCAGAAGCACTCGTCATCAGCGTGCCCATGCTTTGTTTTTGTTCGGAATACACACAGGTAATACCGCGTCCGACATTCTCTTTTCGCAAACGCTTACGTAACCGCGCAGCCAAAGGACAACACGCTGTATCAAAGATATCTCCAACTCTGATAGAAAAAGGGTCAGTACGCACCGCAGCGCCCATTGAGGAAATTACGGGGATCTTTTTCTTAAAACAAGCGGTTAATAACTGCACCTTGGGATTCAGGGAATCAATAGCGTCAATCACCAAATCCGGCTTACCGCCGAGAATTTCCCGCAGCGTCTCTAAAGAAGCAAACGTCTCCATCACTGCAACGGTTGCCCGGGGATTAATATCACGCACCCTCGCATACGCGGTCATTGCTTTTGACATACCCACGGTTGAATCAAACGCGTGCAAATGCCGGTTAATATTCGTAGGACGGATTATATCAAAATCAACCAGACGGAATTTCCCCACACCGGCTCGAGCCAGCGCTTCAAGAGCATAGCTGCCCACCGCGCCAAGCCCGACAACAACCACAAAACTATGCTGCAATTGTTTCAGTTTCTTCTTACCGATCAGAAGTTCCGTGCGTAAAAATCGATCCATTTTCCCAAACCTTTTCTGACAACGACTCCGCGCTGACGCCTTTTACGCTAGCCGCGTTTTTATAAAGCCGCTGCAGTAAAATCTTATAGTCTTCAATATGTGTGATCGTATCATGCCATCCGGGATAATCAGTCTCCAACAAGAGCCGTTCCAAAGGAACAGCCAGCAACGCTTTTTTTGTTTTCGGAGCGCAATGTTCCAATTGCCGCGATGAAAACGAAAGAAATCCACCCATCTCCAATAAAAGCGGGATCATTTCAACCGGGCCGTAAAAAGCATGCACAATAAATGGCGCCTTCAGTTCAAACGATTTAAGAACCGCGGTCAATTCTCCCCAGGCGCGCACACAATGAACAACAAACGGTTTCCTGAATTCAACTGCCATGGCAAGTTGTTTCTCAAAAACATCTTTTTGCGTTCTCCAGGGCACCTCATCACGCATTTTGTCCAAACCTATCTCTCCTAATCCCGCGCCGGGCAGCTGCACAAGCTTCCGCAGCCGATCATCCCAGCCTGCCGGAAGCATAACCGCAAACCAGGGATGCACGCCAAAAAACGGGATAATCGCCTTATTGACCCGCGCCATGGAAGCGATTGTATTCCAATCAGTCGGTGCCGAAGCATTGCAAAAAATCCGTTCCATACCGCCTGATCCGGCCGCCTTTAAAAACGCTTCACGAAAAGTATTATCACGGCAATCCTGCAAATGAATATGTGCGTCTTGATACATATTAAACAGTATCCTTTCTGAATAAAACCGCGTACCAGCCTTTTTTATGGGAAACTTTCAGGCATCTGAAACCTGATGGTTTAAAACTTCGCCGAAGGTAACTGTAATTCTCATGAAAAATCCCTGATACTGCCAGATATCCTCCTGGTTTTACCATACCAGCCATTTTTTTTTGAAAAAATATGAGATCCTCTGTCAATAGATTAGCCGCGACAAAATCAAAGCGCTCTTTTGTTGTATAGTGTTTGAAATCAATCGCATCAACATACCCCGTCACGCAATGATTCATCCGGAAATTATTACGCGCGGTTTTCACGGAATCAGCATCAATATCAAACGCATGGATGAAACGCGCGCCGTAACGGGCGGCAATGATCGATAATATTCCGGTCCCGGTGCCGATATCAAGGAACCTCTGGCAATGCCCGGCTGCCGATTCAATAAAACGAGCCATCATCTGGGTCGTCGCATGCAATCCCGTGCCGAAGGCAAAAGTCGTATCCAGATAGATCGCCCTGTCTGATGCCGCCACACTCTTCTTTTCCCAAACCGGGATAACGCGAACATCGGATGTGATGAAAAAAGGCTTGAAATATCTTTTCCAGCGCGTTTTCCAATCAGCGTCTTTAAGCACAGAAACGCTCAAAGAAATACCGTTCAGCCTTAACGAACGGATACGTTCGTACAAAACACGCGCTCTCCGCGCGGAAGGAAGGAAAACCGACAGATATTTCTTCCCTTTACATGTATTCTCCGCAATATCCTGTTCGGGAATACCGGCATTCAATAAAACACACCGCGCCAAATCAAGCCTGCCTGCTCCTGGACTATGAACAAATACCTTACATTCAATCATCGTTAAATCCTACACGCACATTTTTTTGCGCGTACGATAGCTCTTTGCTGCCGCAGCGTATCAATAAATGAACGTTGCACCCGCAAACCTGTAGCTAATCGACGGTCAAGATCACTGGCATGATGATATCCGCGACGTACCATTTCATCGACAAGCGCCTCATGCCGGGCATACAAAGCCTTTAATTTTCCCTGCCAGCGCAACGTCTCCGGATGATGCGAATACCCGATCTTGCCTTGTGTAATGATCGACCAGATAGCATGCAACTCGCGGTGTTCACCCAATAAATGCTGCCGGCATAATTTTTTTACAGAAATATCCCAAATTCTCATAGCTTTATTATAGAGAAAATAAGAACCGGAGAACAGTCTTATTTGACCGTAACATCAACAGTAACAGAATCATCCGCCGCGCGCCAGGTATGCGGAGAAGTTCTGCGGGCATTTTCCCAAAAACTGGCGCTATTCTGAAAATCAAGACCGCGCGTATACGACAAAAACATAAAAATACCTATACAGACAACGGCCGGCACGGCATGCCGCGCTTTCTTAAAATTGATACCGCGCAAAATATCTGTCTCAAGAAGAAAAATCAACAACCCCACCATTGGCAGATACATCCGTTGGTCAAGAAAATACGCCATCGCCCCGGTATTAGGCCGTATGAGCGTGGGAGCCAGAAAAAACAAAAACCATCCCAAACCAAAAAAGGCATATCCCTTTCTAAGCGTACGGGACATGATCAATGAAACGGCCATGATACTTATCGTAATGACGCCATAGAGCAGGGTCGAATCGCGCAGGGTCGGCCAAACAGATAAATCGACCGGAACGAGAACGTTCCCCAGATAGAGAAGAATCGCGGGGACATTCCGTATCATATACACAATCATTGTAAAAATAGAAACCTGCGTTGATCCTTGTGTCGCTATCTGGCGCAGTATAAACCAGGCACAAAGCGCAACAATCCACCCGATCATGATACCAATATCGCGCCGAAGGGAAATTTCAATTTTGGAGACAAACGAACAATAGACAAAGCATACCGGAATAAGCATAACCGCGTTCTCTTTAACACACAGTGCCGCAAAGAACATAAGAGAATGCAGAATACACCAAGCCGTTGACGGCTTTTCAATAAACTTTAAGAATACCAGAAATGCACAAAGAACAAAAATTGCCAGCAGCGAATCATTCCTGCCCGTAATAGAAACCGCAACCTGCTGCTGTACAGGATGTATAAGAAAAATAAAGCTTGCCAACAAAGCCGGTTTCCTGGCAAACCGCATTGCGGAAAAGACTCCAAACACGAGACAAGCGCTTGCCAGATGTAAAATGACATTCGTCAGATGATACACGAACGCATGCACCCCGCCGAACCAAGCATTGATCAGATATGAAAGCCAAACAAGCGGCCGGTAAAACTGATCGGCTTGAAAAGCAGGATACAGCGTTTGAAAGAATATTGACCCGAGTGAAAAATGAGCTTCGGCAAGCCTCGCACACGCATCCAAAGCAAACCATGAATCATCAAAATACGTAAATCCAAAAAAAAGCGTATGAAAGTAAAAGATACTTCCGAGGGTAATGATGGAACTATAGCAGGCAACTTCGAGGAAACTATCTTTCTTTGAAGACGCACTCATTGTATCAGTTTACCAAAGAAAAAATACACTATCCCCCCCCCGCACATTCTCAAGGGTTTAAATCCACTTCTTCTTCTTGAAGAAGATAAGCATAATCACCGTAATAAGCACCATAACCGCAATTACCATAGGGTAGGCATACTTACTATCAAGCTCCGGCATATGCTTAAAATTCATTCCATAAAAACTGGCAATGAGTGTCAACGGCATCATAATGGTGGAAATGATCGTCAGGGTCTTCATGATCTCGTTAAGCCTGTTGGAAACGATTGAAACATACGCTTCCATAGCTCCGGTCACGATATCGCGGGAAGTGCCGACCACGTCATTCAAACGCACCAGGTTATCGTAAATGTTGCGATAATAGATCGCGTTTGCCGGAGAGATAAACGGAGTATTCCCCCGTGCGATCATACTGATAACATCAGCTTGCGGCCCAATGGTGCGGCGCAAATACATGATTTCATTTTTCAGAAGATAAATTTTATGCAGTGTTTCATTGGAAGGGTCCCGGAAAAGTTCATCGCTCATCTCATCAACCATATTATCAAATTCACTGATAATGGGGAAATAGCTGTCAACTAATGAGTCCAAAAGCGAATAAAGAAGAAAATCAGCGCCATTTTTAATAATCGGAGATTGTTTCCTGAGGCGATCCTTGCAAACTGAAAAAGCCGCAGGGCCGTTGTTATGCGCGGTAATAAGGAAGTTTTTTCCGAGGCAAAAATCCCTTTCATCGGTCTTGAGCTTCCCCTTATCTTTCTCCAGAGTTTCGATGGAAAACATCACCAGGAACAAATAGTCGTTGAAATTCTCAACCTTGGGTCTGGCATTAGCCATAATCAGGTCTTCGATTGTCAACGGGTGAAGGTTGAAAATTTCAGTCATAATATCAATCTCTTCTTCGTCTATGACATTAAGATCAACCCACAGCACGCTTGCCGGGTCGTTTAAGACCTGGCGCATTTGATCACGGCTAAGCCGTTCGTTATTATAACCTTTTTGAGGATGATATAAGAATGTCTCGTACATACAAAGATCCTTACTGAATTGTCAGACTATATCTGTTTTTAATTCTAACGTTTCTTTTCAGTAATGCAATAATTATTCCAGTAAAAAGGCGTTCCCGTTGCCGATACACGCACAAAAGAAACGCCTTATATCTTCGATGAACAGGAAATTACTTTTTTTCTAAAAGCTTTATAATCCTATCAAGCCGTATCAATACCAATAACGTAAAAATCAACCCCCAGGTAAGAACCGCAAACATAATCATGATGTTCATATAAAATCCGCTTCCGGGCATAGGCTGACACATTGATACCTCCTTTTTTAAACCACGGTTTCATTATTCTGAGCATATTATAACATACGCCTTGAAAATTGATATAGAAACAGTACTTATTTAATTTCTAAGCCCTCTGTCAATTTTCCAAAAACACTACACTCAGCCTGGACTGCAATATGGTCACCCGGTTTCAATGAAACAAGAGAAGTTGTAAACGTCTGGGTATCTTTATTATCCTGATGATCGAATTCTTTCTTTACAACCTCTTTACCGTTGACTGAAACAATGATTTCTTTAATAAAGTGATTTTTCGGGTTTTTAACATCGTGATAAACAAGACTTTCAAGAATGCCTTTTTCCTTATCAAAGCTGATAACTATCTTGGATGGCGGGTGCGCAAATACCGGCGAGGAGAAAATCAAAAGTCCAGCGAGCAAGAAAATGACGCTTTTCATATTCATGTATCCCTCCTTTTATCGATATACGATCACAAGTGCCGCATGCAATGTCGCCAGAATAAACGCAGCAAACCCGAGCCAGATATGCCATTTCAGTTTAATCCACCGCAGATGGAATTGAAATATCAAAAGTCCCGTAAGTACCGCCAAGAATACGCAGCTATACCCTGCAATCCCCAAAGGAACTATCAGTTTACTGATCGGCATACGATTTCTCCTCACGGTAAGGAACAGTACGGTTCACAAAGACACGTACCTGCGGCAGATGACCTTGAAACCCATAGATTTTTTGTTATAACGTATCCGTCTCAAACGGAATTCAATCTATACGCTATCAGCTACGGCCTATAAGCTCATCTACCAATCAATCGGAAAATAATCCTTTAAAAACTTCCCGCACCAGTGTTTACCGGTATTAATCCCGTCAAAAAACGGGTCGCAAACACGCGCCGCTCCGTCAACAATATCCAAGGGAGGCTGAAAATCATGTTTTTCCTGTTTCAAAGCAGCCAGCGCAGCAGGATCCTCATCTGTCACCCAGCCGGTATCAACGGCATTCATAAAAATCCCGTCAAGGGCCAGATCAGCGGCAGAACTATGCGTCAGCATATTAAGCGCTGCCTTTGCCATATTGGTATGCGGATGGCGGCCGTCCTTTTTATAACGAAGAAATTTTCCTTCCATTGCCGAAACATTAACAATATGCTTTTTACCCGTATTGTCGCGTTTCATCATGGGAATAAGCTTGTTACACAAAACAAAAGGCGCTATGGCGTTAATAAGCTGCAGTTCGAACATCTCAGAAGTGGGGATCTGGCCCAAATGCAGTCGCCAGCTGTTTACTGTACGCAAATCAACCTGCTGCAAATCAGCATCAAGCTTCCCTGCAGGAAAAACTTCTTCGGCGGCAAGTGTCGTATCATACGCATAGGGGATCTGCGAAAGCGCTGCAGATGCGCGTAAACCAATACCGGGAACTTTTCCATTCCAGGCAACAGGCAGCGACGTATCATACGCATGCGGAATAAGATGTCCTTTGCATTCCTCGAAATCAGCCAGTAACATCCGCGCTTCTTTGGGGATATCGGTAACCCCCTGCAATTCCTTCTGCATCAGGTGGGCATAAAATCCCGCCGGCCGGCGCACGGTTTGCGCGGCATTATTAATAAGAATATCAAGCCGGCTGTATTTCTGTGCGACGTACGCGCAGAATAATTCAACACTCGGCGTATGACGGAGATCAAGACCGTAGATATGCAACCGATTACTCCATTGGGAGAAATCTTCTTCACGGCAATAGCGCAGCGCGGAATCAACAGGGAATCTGGTCGTAGCAATCACTTCGGCCCCGGAGCGCAACATCATCAACGTCGCCTGATATCCTATCTTTAACCGGGAGCCGGTAATAAAAGCGATCTGCCCGTTCAAAGGTGCCGTCTGAAAACGTTTCTGATAATTAAATTCGGCGCAACGCGGACATAATGAATCATAGAAGAAATGCAGTTTCGTATATTCCTCTTTACAAATATAACAGTTGCGCGGTGAATGCAAAAAACATTCCTGCCGCAGCACTTCATGGTCACCGGCAATCTGTTTTGGCGCGGTAAAAACCGCGGCTTGACGCGCGCTGCGGATACCTGTTGAGGCGCGGATAGCCCGCTCACCCTGAACCACACGCTGGCGCTCCATTTTCTTGATATCTCTACGGCGTTTACGGATCTCGTCCCGGTCAGGCCGGGAAAATTTACCCGCGGCAGTCATCAAGGCAATACGTTGCTCTTCGGTCAAATACACCTGGCCGCTCGTGGCAACCAGATCATCAAGCAAAGCAATACAACGGGCTATTTCTTCTTCTGAATATCTCACTTCAGTGACCTTCGAAAGATTTTCCATTTAAAATTTGTACATGTATCTAAAACAACCGGCACTACCTGATAATCCTTTCGTACACTACAACGAATATCCGAGTTTATGTAAGGCAGCGGACGCCTTCTCTCGCTGATCACCCTGTAACTCCAAGACACCGTCTTTAACAGAGCCGCCTGTACCAAATTGACTCTTCAGTTTTTTGGCTAGATCAAGTAATCCCTCTTCGCTCAGAGGCAGCCCGGTAATCAAAGTCACCCCTTTACCTTTACGATCGGCAATTTCATAGCGCAGGCGGGGTTTCTCATCTGTCGCCGGTAAGGCTTTCTTTTTCATCTGCCGGCAGATACACGCTTTCACCGGCTGGGAACATCCCGGGCAAATCGAACCAACTGAAGTTGAATACACGAGCCGCGCATTATCATCATTCATATGAAAACCTCACGAATAACCATGTTTAACAACCATATCATCAACAAAATTTCCGCACAGAATATGTGCGCCAGGCAGCAAAACCCCGAAAAGAAAATACCACATTCATTTACGTTTATAACAACCCTCAAAGTATGCTATACTATAACACTATGAAACCGACCCTGCAAATAAACTTCTTTCTGGCCATTCCCTTCCTGTTGTGCGTAACCGGTATTTGGCCTGTTCACTGCTCAGCCCAGGAAACAGACACTCAAAATACCTACTCGGACGCCAACGGGTATTTTTCTTTCACGCCTCCACCGGGATGGAAAAAAGAAGAGCTCTCGGTTGAATATCGCTCGCACGTAATGTTTCAGAACCAGGAGGAAACCGCCAAAATAATGGTTTTTGCCGAAATGGACAACGCTGACCTGCAAATGCTGTATGAATTAAAACGGGACTGGGTCAAACAAATCAGTATCATGTATCCAAACGGCACGTTCACCTTAAAAAAAACCAGCCTGAATGGGATCAATACCCTTGCAATAGATTATGAAATCCCTGGAGTATCCAGGAAAAAACTCTATTTTTTATATTTCGACGGCGTGCTTTTTGATCTTGTCTACAGCACAAAAACAACGGAAGATTATGATCGGTTCAAAGACGCTGCAGACGCTGCTTTTACTTCGCTTCAATTAAAACAACGACCCCTGAAAAAATTCCCGTCCCACGCTTAAAGACACTCACCAATAAAAAACCCTTGTTCTGATTGTCTTTTCGACGCCTTCACAAAACTACCCCTCAAATATTCTCCCGGTTTATTGCACCACGAGGGGAAATTTCGGAAGCTTCAACAATCACAATTTTATATACCAGGAAACGTTCGGAGAGTTCCAGTTCAAAATCTTTATACAACTTCCCGTCATGCACTCCCTTAATAACCCGCTCAACAGAAAGTTTTATTTCTTTCTCATGCAACTCTTCCAGGCATTCCTCAAAAATTTTGCCTTTTCCGATAATTTCCACCGTACCGTTTAATCGATATCCGACAAGAGAATCCATATCAATAAACGACAAAGAAACTTCCGGATGGATGTGCAGATTCTCGGATGTTCTGCCTATACTATAATCAACGAAATAAACCGTATTCCCGTCAATCTTCAACAATAATTTGGGGGCACAATTCGGCCTTCCTTCTAAATCAACAGTAGCCACGGACACAAATTCCCGTACCTTCAATGCTTTTAAAGCTGCCGCTATTACTCGCATACGTATTTTCTTGGTTTTTTAAAATGCGGACTTAAAAGATTACCAGTATTCCTATTAATGTTTCAGCAACTCAGGATGCTGTCGCACCAACAAAGCAGCAATAATAATCTGCGCTGCTATGACAATCATTATAAGCAGAATTGAAATCCAAAGATATGTTCCATCCTGCACTTGAGGCTTGAGATCGGTAACTCTCGTCTTTGCCACAGTATCTCCGATTCTTTTCCCGTCCTCTTTATCTCTCAACATAATACAATACTCAATAAGCGAAAAAAGCGGAATAATCAAAAAAATATTTCTAATAATAGCCTGGGAAGATTTTGCCGGAAGGTTATTTTCATCAATAACTTGAGTATCCACAAAAAATTTACCGGCACTCTGCCCGTTATAACAATCCTTGAAAAGAATAATAATCGACCAAATTATCCAGGTAACATCTATTCTGATAACAAATGAAAGTACGCCACCAATAAGCTGAGCTATTATTGAATCAATAAGGAATGCGCATACTCGTTTATTCGGCCCCGGTTTATTAAACTCCATATTCTCCCTTTATCGAAAGTTCTATTACAAAGAAACCCGTGTTATACAATCGATCATTCATCCAATATCGTGATAGATTTTATCTGTTTTTTAATGCCTCCTGCGGCAATAACGTAGGTAATGCGGGCCTTACTGCCTCTACTAACCCAGGTAGCGCTTGTTTTATTCCCCTTCTTATCAAGAATCGGAATACTATCGTTTATTTCAAAAAGGACTCCGAAACCCTCATCATCTTTGACCACAATCTGCGAAGATGATATAAGATCGATCTCACCGGTAAGCCGTAGTATTTGTTCGGAAGGCTCAGCGGCAGAACTGTTAGAAGACTCTGTTGAATTCGTGTTATTTTCAGCGCTCGCTGCCCCTCCCAGAAAAAATGCGCTGACAGATAGCAAAACAATAAAAAAACCGACTCGATTTTTCAAATTCAGCTACTCCTTTCAGGCATACCCTTATTATACGCATAATTGAACACCCAACAATATAATTTTTCCCATGGCAGTTTTCTTTTAGCTCCTTGTATATCAATCGGAAACGGTCGCTCGTTTCACTCGCTTCCCATAGGGAAACCTCAGGTCCCCTCTCGGACTCGAACCCGTCGCTCGCATACGCTCGCTCGTTAGGAGGGGGCAAGGAGCTCCCCCTCGAGGGTCGCTCCTCACTTACGTTCGTCGCTCCTCAAGGGGAAAACCTAGGGTTTTCCCCTTGACGCTCAACACAAAAAAGCAAGCATTTCGCTGACACCCCTTTCCTCATACGTCAACAGAACCTTACGGGGGACAATCTCCCCCTTAAAATCCCTCTTTTCCATCGAGGTGTCGCCAAAATAAAACGGCCCAGCAAACTTCGCTGGGCCTATTTTGGCTCCCCCTCGAGGACTCGAACCTCGGACCTGGTGGTTAACAGCCACTCGCTCTACCAACTGAGCTAAGGGGGAATAATTTTTTTCAAAAAACAACGTCCATGACCACTCTTAAAATACTTTTCTCGCTTTCGAGCAAAAACCTCATCTTCATACTGCTCAACATATACAAGCTTGAAAGGTCTATTATTTCTCGTAAACTCATTCTTACCCCCATTGTGCTCTTGAAGCCGCAACAAGGGATCTCTCGAAGAAAATCCGGTATACTATCTGCCATTACACAGACTTTTCAGAACATAAACGTAATACATTTTCAAGAGCCACTCGCTCTTCTTACTGAGCTCCCGCCACAAAACATGGCGGATCCGCCACGCACTGTGGCGGAAAGGGGGAATAAGGATATAAAGAGCAAATATTCCTAAGTGCGGTATTTTAGCGTAAAAACCAACTCAAATCAAGCAAAAATAAACTACGGCCGGCGACAACGCATATTAATACCGTTAAACCCGACTGTCAAACTAAGTATAACAAGCCCTGCTTCATACGCCCAGGCCTCTACCGTTTTCAAATCCTGCGGCTTATCATACGCCGGACTTAACATGTCAAACATACTTAAAACTTTGTTTTCTTTTAACTCCGCCTTCGTAAAAACATATTCCGGTTCATAGTGCAATGCGCCAATCGGAATAAGATCGGCCAGATGTTTCCCAACCACCGGAATCCGTGAAAAAAACAGCTTCACTTCATATCCGATACTAATCGTTGTCTTGCAGAACCAATAGAGCTGCTTTTTATTCATCCACCACACACAGGAACGCACGATATATTTCAGATTTAACCAATCTCTTTGAGGATTTCTCTGATAACAATCAACCACTAATTCCCCTCCCGATTTCACAAAAGGAAGCAAACTCATAAACGCCTTTTTGACATCAGGACAGTGCTGAAGAACACCCAGGCAATAAACCTTGTCAAACATACCTTCAGGCAAAGGGATATGATACAGATTTGCCTGAAAAGGGTGGAGATTCGCTCTCAACGGATTTGATGCGAGATTGTGCACCGCAACATCAACCGCATCACTCAAATCAAACGAGTACAACTGACAGCCTCGCTCAATAACAATCTGGGTAAAAAGCCCAGACCCACAGCCGACTTCAAGAACATTCTGACCATCAAGCGCAACCGGCCATTCAGAAGCAATGTCAAAACGGATCCGTCCCCCCTCTTTCTGATTCCTTCCCTGTAAAAGCCTGTGAAAGATCTTCCATTGAAAACTAAAAGAATCGGCATAGTTGCTATCGGGCACAAAACGGGGGATTCCGTCTCTTACCGGATACCGGTGATTACAACTGTTACAAACAAACTCGCCATCGCTCAGTTCCTGGCCCGTCTTATCCGCAACCCGAGAAACCGTGGAAAAAGAAATCGCTTTTTTACAAGCCGGACAACAAAACACCGCAAGATCGCTTTTTTTCAAATAATCACCTAGATAATCTCTTTTTCGAACCCTTTAATCTCACTATCGATCTCAATAACACGCTCTTCAATTTCTTTCAGCCTGCGGCCATAATCGGCAGCAGTGCTATCCTCACGATAAATATGCGGATTTGAAAGAGCGCGCACTTTAGCATAACTTTCAATATTCAAAGTTTCTTTCTCTTTCTCCAGCTTCTGTATCTTTTCACGCAGCGAGGCGTTGTGATTTTTACGAACGCGTTCCTTCTCTTTCTTCTGGCGCTCGATTTCTTTCTGGCGCTGACGCTCATCAAACACCTTCTGTTTTACTTCATCAACCGGCTTTTTTTTAGTCGCAATATACACCTGCGGTTCAAGGCGTTTTTCAAGATAATAATCGAAATTCCCCGGAAACTTCCTTATAATGCCGTCTTTAACCTCAAAAACAGTGTTGGCTACTGAACGCACAAAATGGATATCGTGGCTGATACAAACAATAGTCCCCTCATACTCGGAAAGCGCGCGTACCAATGCGTCGACCGCGTCAACGTCTAAATGCGTTGTCGGCTCATCCAAAAGCAACAGATTCGGCGGATCAATCAAAAGCTTGGCTAGGATAAGACGGCTTTTCTCACCTCCGGAAAGGACTTTAACTTTTTTATCGGAATCTTCACCGGTAAATAAAAACGCCCCTAAAATCGTGCGGATCGATTCTTCTGCCATATACCCCGGCGCCGCCGTATATGCCTCCTGCAAAACCGTATTATCCGGATGTAAAACATCAAGCCTTGTCTGAGAAAAATATCCCGCCTCAACATTATGCCCGAGTTTACGCACGCCCGAATCTATGGGAACAACACCTGCCAGAATTTTCAAAAGGGTCGATTTGCCTGCGCCATTTTCTCCGACCAAAACCGCTTTCTCTCCCCGGGTAATCTCAAAATCAATGCCGTTATAAACCTGCAGATCCCCGTACGCCTTGGAAATATTCTCAAGCGTAATGATCATGTGCCCGCTGGGCTTAGTCGAAGGGAATTTAAAAGATTTAATACTTTCACGCGTATCAGGGGGAAGTTCAACTGCCTCATCTTCCAGCCGCTCCAACGCAGTGCGCTTTGCCCGTACCGATGCGGCTTTATTAGGCTGCGCGTGAAATCGTTCCACGTAACGCTCAAGTTGCTCGCGTTTTTTTTCCTGTTCTTTATATTGCTTTGCAAGATGCAGCTTGCGTTCGGCTTTAATCTGCTCGTAATGCTCATAATTACCACGCACCCGGAAAATCCTGCCATTTTCAAGAATAAAGGTATAGTTTGTAACATCGGTCAAAAAAGCCCTGTCATGAGAAATCATAACAAAAGTCCCGTTAAACCCGGCCAGGTAATCCTTCAGCCAAAGTGCGGCGTTCAAATCAAGATAATTGGTAGGCTCGTCAAGCAAAAGGATATCATAGGGATATGTCAGGAGTTTTGCTAACAAGACCCGCATCTGCCATCCACCGCTCAAAGCGGTGATAGGCCTGGTAAAATCGCGTTCTTTGAATCCTAACCCTGAAAGGATTTTTTCTGCTCTATGTTCCAATTCAAAAAACCCGAGCGTTTCAAGCTGGTGTAAAACATCCCCGTATCGTTGCGAAGCAGCCTCGCCTTGTTCCTCTAATTCATCTTTTTCTTTCTTGAGTTTCTGGATACGTTCATCACCCTCGACCAATTCGCCAAGCACGGTATGCGTTGAAAGGAATTTAGCTTCCTGCGGAAGATACCCGACATGAACATTTTTATTAATCTGCACCGTGCCGCTTGACGGCTCAATATCCTGGAGAATCAAACCAAAAAGCGTAGTTTTTCCCGCTCCATTAGGACCGATCAAGCCAATTTTCTCTCCCTGATTAATGCTCAAGGAAATATTCTCAAAAAGGACTTTTTGGCCGAAATTTTTAGAAACGTTTGAAATAGTAATCATGGGAGTTTGCTAGAGCGTGCGGCGCGCCTCAATGGACTTGGTAAGCGTAACGGGATCTGCATATTCCAAGTTTGAACCGGCAGGAAGTCCAAGACCGATGCGCGTCATATGAACGCCAAAGGGCTTCAGTACTTTTGTCAAGTATAACGCGGTTGTCTCGCCTTCTGTATCAGCATCAGTCGCAATAATAATTTCTTTGATCGTATCTTTTTTAATACGATCAAGAAGGCCGTCAATTTTCAAATCACCCGGGCCTTTACCGTCCAAGGGAGAAATTGAGCCCATCAAAACGTGATATCCGCCGTCAAAAGCCCCTGCTTTCTCAAGCACCGTTACATCAGACGCTTTTTCAACAACACAGATGGTATCGTGCCGGCGCCGTGTATCCTGGCAAATTTTACAAAGATCTTCTTCACTTAAATTATTGCATATCCGGCACAAATGCACGTTTTCTTTGACTCTTACGAGCGCCTCCGATAAAAGGCGTATTTCATCCGGCGAAGCGTTCAACACATAACTAATCATGCGTTCCGCGCTTCGTTTGCCCACTCCGGGGAATTTAATCAAACACTCGATTAGTTTTTCTATGGAATCGGTATATGCAACCATTATTCTTCCTTGATCACTCTGCCGTTAAACATCTCCAACGCTGATTTTACCTCGGGATTTTCCTGTTTATCTTTTACGGTATCATCCAGAATAAACGAACAACGCATCATAACACCGAGCACATCGGCAAGGGTTTTCTCAACAAGTTCCTTATTCGTGCGCCCTTCAAGCGACTCTTTATGAAGCGAATAATTCAGGGGAAACGCCACCGTTAACATATTGCCTGAAACCTGCAAAGGCTGACCTTCTTCCAGATAATGCGCTAAATAAACTTTTGTTTTCGTCATTGCTTCAATGATCCGCGGCCAAGCTTCTTTAATCGATTCAAGAGGCATAAGATCAGCCTCCGGCTGACGAAGCTGCGGCTCAAGTTTAACCGCTGACATCTGAGGAGTAACCGGCGGCTTTCCCTGCGGTTGCACTGACTTTTTTTCAACGCGCGCGACGGGCCGCTGGAGCGGTTGCACAACGGATCGCAAAGGCATAGCCTGCGGCGCACGATGATTGACAGCCGCTGCCGGCTTATGGCTGGTTTGCGTCTTATCGGTTGAAAGCCGCACTAAAGCAATTTCCAGGGGGATACGCATAGAATCAAGCCGTTTAGACATCTCTTGGGCATTCACCAGGATGTTAAACGCGCTTAAAATTTCGTCAAGCGATAATACGTCCGCCTGTTTTAAAAGCCGTTGACAGATCTCATGCGGTAAATCAATAAGTTTTTCATCGGCCTTGGTAAGTTTGGCGACCATAAGATTACGAAAATGCTCAATAAGACTGGTAAGGAAGACACTGACATCTTTGCCTTCTTCAATAACCCTGTTTAAAAGCGCCAATGCCTGCGGAGCGTTTTTGGTGATCATACAATCGGCTAATGCAAACAAAGCATCCTGCTCAACAAGCCCCAAAACCGAAACAACATCTTTTAAAGAAATATCTCCGTGCGAAAATGAAACCAATTGATCCAGGATTGACTCGGCATCGCGCAACGAACCTTCGCTTGCCTTGGCGATAGCAAACAGCACGTCCTTCTCAACGTTTAACTTTTCTGATGTACTGATGCGCTCGAGCTGGCTGACAATTTCCGTCGCAGAAATCGGCCTGAAATCAAGGCGCTGGCAACGCGAAACAATTGTAGGAATAATTTTATGCGGATGCGTTGTGGCAAAAATGAACTTGACGAATTCAGGCGGTTCTTCGAGCGTTTTTAACAGAGCGTTAAACCCGTCGGTCGTAATTTGATGGACTTCATCAATAATATAGATCTTATATTTACCGCTGACAGGTGAAAACTTCACATTCTCACGCAGAGCGCGGATTTCATCAATGCCGCGGTTGGAAGCGCCGTCAATTTCAATAACGTCCAGTGAGGAACCTTTGGTTATTTCAACGCACGAAACACATCGGCCGCACGGCCGTGACGTCGGCCCCTCTTTACAATTCAGGGCTTTGGCCAAGATTCGTGCAGTTGAAGTTTTTCCCACGCCGCGCGGACCGGCAAATAGATACGCATGCGCAAGCCGCTGCTTCTCTATTGCACTGGTTAGCGTAGAAACAATATGATTTTGGCCAATGATGGAATCAAAATCATTCGGCCGCCATTTTAAAGCAAAAACAGTATATGACATGATTAAAAAGATTGGCTTATTATGGATATTGCTACTGTATTATAACAGAATTTTGCTGCAAGAGGAATATTTAAGCGAGTTTTTTATTATTCCCCGCTTTGCGCATACCACATTCCAGGCACCACAAGGAATGCGCATTGGGTCAACATGGATGAAAAACGTTTTTTCCTGAGTATTACGCGGACATTTTCTTCAAGAGCCAGGCCATATTCTGTCCGAGCGATTCCATCGTCTTCATGCCTTCGCCATCCTGTTCAACCTCCCCGCGCTCACGGCCTATACCAATATTCCAATAGGTTGATCCTACAATGATCATCTGGCCTATGGTAAAAAAATGATTTAACGAGTCAAACGCATGTATCGCACCGGCACGCCTGACCGAAACAACAGCCGCGCCGACTTTACGTTTAAACATATCGCCATTGGCGCGTGCCGTCATCCCCGACCGGTCTATAAGCGCTTTGATCTGCGCCGTACAATCGGCAAAATACGTCGGGGAGCCAAGAATAATACCATCGGCTTCTTCCATCTTGGCGATACAATCATTCACGCAATCACCGCTGATCGCACAACGTTTATTCTTATTCGAAAAACATTTGAAACAGGCAACACAACCGCTCACCTGCTCACCGGCAAGCTGTATAAGCTCTGTTGTAATACCCTCTCTCTCCAATTCCGCAAATACCCTTTTTATCAGAATCGCCGTATTACCATCCTTACGCGCACTGCCGTTAATAGCAATAACCTTCATCAACCCGCTCCTTCCTTTTCTGTATCACAAATTCCCATTGCGTTAAGCCATTCAGAATTAAAGGTAACAGCAACCCTCTTATATCGAATCATATCCGTAATAGCTGCCCGAATTTCTTCCTTAAGTCCCGAGTTTTCCAAAATTTGCGAACCGCCGGCATCCATGCTAAAAGAGATTTTATCGCATCCAAGACTATCGGCAAGATATATAGCGGGGATAATCTCCTGGACATTGAGGGGAACAATAGTAAAATGCATTTCAATCAAGCTGGAACTCTTCAGCTCTCTTTTCAACGCCACCAGATTTTTGATATTACCAATAACTTTTGAAAAGTCGCGGCTTCGGCATACACGCGTATATGTTTTCTCAGTAGCAGCGTTAATGGAAATATAGATCCATTGAGACCACGCCAGAAGCACACGCGCCCAGGCATCATCAATAAGCACGCCATTCGACAAAACATTTGCCTGATGGCCGTGATCCCGGGTGACCCAGAGATAAAATTCACGGAATCCCGGCATATGCAACACTTCACCGCCCGTAAAAATGATCCTATTGATCCGCTTCCAATCAACATTGTTTTTTAAAACGGCATAATCGATCATGCTGGTCGACGTATGGTCCTGAGAGCACATAAGACACTGCAAATTACACTGTGTTCCCATCTCAATCATAACTTCAAAGGGATATTCAGGAACGATCGTAGGAAGATGCACCGGTTGTTTGGCCATAAAACACTGTTCAAAACAATGCAACGCGCCATGCATGGACAACCAGCGGGCAAATCCCAGGCGGATACTCGTATGCCAAATTTTACCAAGAGTCTGTTTATGAATATTCCCAACTGACCACGGCGCCTTCATACAACAGGCATAAACGTTTCCTTGAGGCCCGTAAATCGTCGACATCGTCCATAAAAACGGACAAATAGTATTCCGCCTCCGGCCGCAATAATAAGCAAGAATATCACGGCAAATCCTAACAGCTTTCCAGAATCGAACCACTTTGTTCCTGCAATAACTCACATCAAATTGGAACTATCCCGTGTTGTATTGAATAAAAAAACCGACTCTTCCCCCTTGCATCAACGTTGTATCAAGGTATCGAAAGTCGATTTCAGAAAACAGGCTGCACTTCTCTTGCTACATGTATTGACGGATAAGCATATACGCCACCGCGGATATTGCGGCTGAACAGGGGATCGTCAATATCCATGCCCAAATAATCCGGCCGGCAACTCCCCAACGCACGGCGCTTAAACGCTGTAATGAACCAATCCCCATAATAGAGCCCGTGATAGTCTGTGTCGTACTCACGGGAATACCCAACATAGACGCAATGATCAAGGTAATCGCAGCACCCGATTCGGCACAAAACCCGTCAACCGGCTTAAGTTTGACGATCTTCTGTCCCATTGTCTTAACAATGCGCCACCCGCCAAAAATTGTACCTAACGAAATTGCGGTATAACAAGCGATAACAACCCAAAACGGAATATAAAATTTATCTCCCAATAAACCTGCGCTAAAAAGAAGTCCGGCAATAATACCCATTGTTTTCTGGGCATCATTTCCGCCATGGCCCAAACTATAAAACGCAGCGGAAACAAGCTGCCCTTTTCTAAAAACATGATCGACTTTAAGAGGCGACGTATTGCGGAAGAGCCAATACACGACTATCCCGAATCCTAATCCCAAGGTAAGCCCGAGGACCGGAGAAATCAATATAAACGCGACTGTCTTGGCAATACCTTTCCAAATCAAAGCACTCGGGCCGACTTTCACCAGTGCAGCCCCGATCATGCCGCCGATAAGAGCATGCGAAGAGCTCGTCGGAAGCCCGAAATACCACGCGACAAGATCCCACACACACGCGCCTATCAAGGTGCCGAATATAATTGCCTTATCAATAACGGTAATATCGATTATCCCTTGGCCGATAGTATGCGCGACATGCACGCCAAAAAAAAGAAATGCCGCGAAATTAAAGAAAGCCGCCCAGAGGACAGCAAGACGGGGAGAAAGTACCCGGGTAGAAACAACCGTAGCTATGGAATTAGCCGAATCATTAAACCCATTCAAAAAATCAAAAAGAAGCGCAAGAAGAATTAAGAAAATAATTGCCAGCGTCATTAATTAAGCCTGTTTTACCAGAATAGCACTGACCACGTGGACGACATCTTCACAGATATCAAGCACCGTCTCGGCGTCCTGATAGATTTCTTTCCATTTAATAACGGTAATTGGATTTTTTTCCTCTTCAAAAAGTGCCGCCAACACCTGATCTCTCATGGCATCACCGACATTTTCCAAACGGTTGACTTCAACACAAGCTTCGGTAACCGACAATAAAAGTTTTTTATCACGCATCCCGCGCACAGCGCAGGCTACGCCAAAAACAGATTTTTCAATGACCGCCGCAAATTCAATAAGATTTTTATTCTTGCCTGAAAGTTTATACACACTCAACCGGCTGACGATGGTATTAATCATATCGATAACATCGTCAATCTCTTTAGCCAAACGATGGATATCTTCCCGATCAAACGGAGTTATGAACGTTTTGTTCAACTGGTCAATAATTGTATGCGCTGCTTCATCGCCATGATGCTCAATATCTTTAATTTTTGTAACCGCAGCCTCATCAACAACACCGCTGGTAACGATTTGAGAGAAACTTTTTGCTGCTTCCACCGCGCAACCGACCTGCACCTCAAAAAGATCGAAAAAATTAAATTTCGTGGGAAAGAATTTCAAAATCATACGGCACTCCTTTACCTGCTTGTTAAAAACGTGGATTTTTTATTGCGGGACGGCGCAGCGCTCACATACCGTGTTAACTCGTCATTGGTATACCTGCGGCATATAAAAATTCACTAAAACCTGTTTCTTTTCGCCTCATCAATAGAAAATATTATAACGGTAAAATTTCAGGTGTCAATGAGTAAAGGGATACGCCGGACAAAACGATCTCTCGTAATCGTAATTTCCATAGTCAAACTCAACGCACAAAAAAAACACTGTCTATCGGACTAAAAAGACAATGTCTCGGATTATCCCAAAAAAATATCTGCTCGATGTTGTTTTAGTAAATCAAAAGCTTATCCCGGAGGCCAAGTTCCTCAATCAATGCTTCCCAATCTTGAGACAAACCTAAAACCCGTAACGTATCGGTTGAAAAACGGACAGTCGTAGATGAACGTAAGAGCCTCTCCTTATTGGCACGCAAAACGCTTTTGACTCTCTGCCCAGTCCGCGACGAAATTTTATTCCAGAACCGATCCTGTGTTTCAAGATTAATATAGGCAGTTGTCTGCGCATCTTCGAGGAAAATATACTCGGGACATACGGCAATTGCCCACTCTAGAAACAGTCCTGCCTCATGAATACCCAAAGGTGTCACAAGATACTTCAATAAAAGCCGCATGCGTTTTCTCCGCGAGAGGTTTTCAACAAAAGCAACGGCATTCCTTAAATCAAGGCAGGTGATACGCTCATACGTTTCAGGCTCAAATGCAAGGAAAGAAACCTTGAGCTCATCAAATATTTGCTCGACTCTCGGTATCATTGATACCGGGACATTCCCGTTTGTTACGCACGAAATTTCTACCGGAGAATAATCGCGTTTAACCGCTTCAAGCCATTGCAGGCTTTTTTCCTGGATGAGGACTTCTCCCCCTTGAACCAGAATTCTACGCGGTTTTAAGAGAAGGATCAGTTTCATTAATGAATCATACAGATCAAAAGACCCTTTCCATTCAGGGGCGCGCACACAACATAAAGCACATTGCCCCTGGCATTGCAATGAAAGTTCAATGGTTAATTCTTGGATAGCAATATCCTCGTGCGGATATGCTTTCCGGAGGTTAAACTTTTCGCAATTACAACTACGGGAATACTCCTTGATTCTATCCAACAAATCGGGGTCATTGATATGCCCTATTTTCATATCAGGCACTGCCCATCTCAAACAACAGGGGAATACCTCTCCGTGATGAGTTACAAAAAGCTGCGTGCAATGGCATGCTCTTTCCCGCGGAGAAACACGGCCCTGCCCAATCGCACACGTGGAATACGCGCCGTTATTCATAAACACCCCCGTATTATTAAAATGAAGGTGTTTACAAAGGAACTTCTTGGGTGCATAGAATGACCGCGCGGCAAATCGGTGGAAAAAACTGCGGAAAGACGCCCTTACACTCATTTTTCCCTCGTAAAAATCACTCTCGTATCAAAACGTTCATGAAGTGAAAAAATAGTACGCCAACAAAAATAAACCTTAAAATATCTTACCACAAAGGCTTAATACTTCCAGGGACTTTCATTATTTACGCTGTTGCTGCACGTGAGCAACAAATCGTTTAATTCATTCCACATGATATTTTGCCAGGGATGATCCGGATACTTACGAATAAATGATTCAAAGAGGGCAATAGCTTCATTGTTTTTACCCTCTTTTAAAAGTACCCGAACCTGGAAAATTAATGCTTTTTCTCCGTTCATGTTATTCGGAGAATTTTTTATCACCTCTTCATAAACCTTGAAGGCATCATCGAAGCGGCCATAGATATGATAATTCCGCGCTTTAAAAAGCAAAAAATCGGATTCCTTCTTGAATCCTTTCTTAAAATACCATTGCAACATAAAATCCTGGAAAGCGTATACAACGGGACGGGGAACAATAGAAAATATGTAATACCGGTACGCATATTTTACTTTTTTTATTCTCAAGCTGATCGGCGTATTGACTCCGAATATCTGGAATTTATTGCGATACAACGGCGCAGTGGCCTCAAAAATCTTCACCTGCTGCAACGCTATATTCCCCTCAGCAATATCTTTCATTGTTGCAAAACTGCCGTCTCTTGTCTGCGCTAATTCTCCCCGCAGGTTATCAACAACCAGCCCCTTCTCAAACAAAGTGTCGGCTCCCAATTCTTCTTTAACAGACGGCGTAATTACCGCTATAGTATGGGGCGAAAATCCGCTTCCATCGGGATTATTCTTTAAAAAAACAAGGTACCCCCTGATATCAATATCTGACAAAAGACGGATAAAAACCGCCGACATCTGATCGCACCATCCCACGCCCCGTATTAAATTATCCAAAGGACGCAAATCTTTCACTGGCACTTCCGGTTGAAACATATTTTGATGAATATATGAAATCAAAGCTTGTATCTTATCTCTCGTGAAAGGATACGGGTCGGTAATTCTGTGTGTGAGATAGTAATAGGAAAGTAAAGAATAATCCTTCTCCAGCTCCTCGAACGTAAAAAATTTCTTCCATAGAATACCAGTTGTCAAAATTACAACGAGTATAATAACGAGTTGTTTCTTCCCATGAAACTTATTCATGCCCAATTGTTTTCTTTCTTGGCGAGAATTTAAATCTCTGCCTGCTACCGGTTACTATTTTATCATAGAACCAAGACTTCCGGGGCCTTTTTGATCAAGCACCAGCCGGAATATAACACAATAATACTCTAATTTGCTAAAAATTGTATGTAACTACTTGATGAGAAATCTATTGCGGAAGATAAAATAAATTAATCGGAAAAGCAGGGAACTGCCGGAAAATTCTTCGTTCCCGTTAAATAGGTCACAGCAATCAGCCTTTTATTACAAAACAACCCGCCCTTTAATGAAACGTTTCCATGATTATAAAACGTCGAGCTTATGTGCAAGTATAAGCATGTTAGACAAATGGCTTTTGAGCACTTCGGGATCCGTAAAAACCTTATCTGTCAGCAAAGAATCTAAGCGCAATATCAATACCCCATCTTTAACACATAAGAACGGAGGGATACAATTATCGTATTTTGAAAAAATCTTCCTGACCTCATAATCGGCAAGAAAATGTTTGGCCTTCATTTCATCGTTCGTATATATTCTCTTATCACTCAATACATTGCTTGACTCGTTCGTTGACTCAACCCGTATCTCTCTGCATCCATCTGCCTGTGATCTTCGAGTTAAAGCATCGGCTGTTTTTCCGATTATTGAATCGCCTGCTTTCTGTAATAATAGCAGCGTAAGAGTTCCCTGGGTAGGAACTTTTATATAATGCTCATCATAGGGATACGTAGGAGACCCAACACCAAGACCGAGCTGTTGTCTAGTCTTATAATAGTATTCTATTTGTTTATTTTCATACTCGAAAATAACGTATTTTTCAAACCGAGTATCTTTTACTACTCTCCCTTTAAAAAGAGCTACTAAAGAGCTAATAAAACTGGAAAAAAAAGCCTTTCTTTTGATCTCTGCCCTACCATTACTATACATGAGGATTATGACAAGTATTAAAACCGGTATTATTTGAATTGCAACAGAAAAATCCAATTTTCTCCCTCCTGGCTTCTAGAATAAAGGCACTGTTATCCGTATGGTATCCTGCTCCAACCAAAAAACCCTCTATGATACCGTCTACCGTCAGGTAAACATTCTATCACAGAGGGCAAAAATTTCCAGGGGCACCGATATCTATTTGTAGTCGTTCATTAAATACACACGCAGCGACATGTAGTACAGTGACGAAGCACCGCTGCATATTCATTACGTTACAACAAATACTATTTATTATCGAGCACACAAACTATTACCTATTTTCTTCTTTTTCACTTCGTCTTCTTTGGTGTTCGCTTTAGATGGCACACTTGAGGCACAAAACACCTAACCTGTTTTCCTTAAACAGTCTTTTTTAAATAATAGGCGGCTTATTGATAAAAACCCAGTACATACCGAGTTCCTTGACAGTATCGACAAATTTTTCAAAATCAACAGGTTTAACGATGAAGCTGTTAACACCGAGATTATAGGTCTCAAAAATATCGCTCTCTTCCTGAGAAGATGTCATTACCACAACCGGTATAATTTTAGTCCTCTCATCTGACTTAATACGTTTTAATACTTCCTTACCGTTTATCTTGGGCAATTTCAAATCAAGAATAACAACCTTGGGAGGTTTTCGGATGTCCCTATTCTTATATGCACCTTCACAAAATATGAAATCAAGCGCTTCAGCGCCATCTTGCACAACATGGATCTTATTAACCAAGTTGTGCAGCCTAAAAGCCCTCAGTGTAAGTTCAACATCATTCGGGTTATCCTCAACTAAAAGCACCTCTATTTGCTCATTATTCATCATTGTGCTCCCCCTTTTGGTAACGTAAAGTAGAATGTGGCACCTTTATCAACCTCTCCTTCTACCCACACAGTGCCTCCGTGACGTCTCACAGCGTTACTGACTATCGCAAGACCTATCCCCGTTCCGCTAAACTCATCCTGCGCATGAAGTCGATGAAATACCCCAAAAAGATTATTTACATATTTCATATCAAATCCCACGCCATTATCTTTAACATAATAGATACGCTTCTCACCCTGATCATATCCGCCAATCTCTATAATAGCTTTGTCTTTGCGAGAGGTAAATTTTATAGCATTAGAAATAAGATTAGTAACTATCTGCCTGGCAAGTGTTGGATCTGCATGTGCAGATGACATCGGTTTTACAGACACTTCAATAATTTTATCCCGGGGAAAAGATTCTCGCAACTCATCATATACGGACTTTGCGAGCATCGTCATATCTATATCTACTACAACCATCTCCTTTCTAAGCAAAAATGATAGTTTGAGAAGATCATCAATAAGCTGTCCCATATTTCTCGCATTATCCTTGATGACGCCTATTACCCTCTTGGCATTATCATCAAGCTGAGGGGCATAATCTTCGGAAAGAATATTCGCAAACCCCGCCATCGCTCTCAAAGGAGCTTTTAAATCATGCGCAATTGAATAGCTATACTCCTCCATTTCCTTGAGAGCTGCCGAGAGTTCCATTGTACGCCGGCTAACCGTCTTTTCAAGTCCCATAGTAATTTCTTTTATATTCTCCTCCACCTTTTTACGTCCGGTAACATCTTCAATAGCCAGCAAGATTAGATTTTCTTCTTCTTTCTTCACTTCGGCCCCTATCATCCTTGCTACTTTCTTAGGAACGCGCACCTGGCATGCATTCAAAAGCATAGATCGCTCACCAATGTGCTCAAATGCATGTTTAACCTCAAAATCCCTCACAACTTTGTTGTTTTGCAGAATCTCCTTAAGCAAAAGGAGGAGGATTGGAATATCCCATTGGTGATTGCAAAAATCAGGGAGCAATTGGCCTATTGTATCTTTTTCTGCAACTTTAAAGATCGTACAAAAAGATTGGTTGGTAAAAATGATCCGCAAGTTTTCATCCAAAACTAAAAACGGCTCCCGTAACGTAGCAATAATGCTATTGGTATACCGTAAGAGCATTTCAAACTGCAACTCATCATTTTCATCTTTATCTACCATCCCTCTACCCCTCTCTGAAAAATAAAAATCCAAGCTCTGACTATTAAGAACTTGGATCAATGCCATTGTTATATATTTGGGGAGAACCTGTCTCTTTCGTTTATCTTTATATTCTCAACCTCCAAAGAATCTCCCTTGTAAACAAATTCTCATCTTTCCGAGGGATACCAAGACATTCTCATCTATAAGTGTACTACTACTTAAAAACCTGTAAATAGGCTGACTCCCCTTATTATCGACTTTTTTCTACCATAGAAAAATTATCTTTGAAATATTGAATCCAAAGAGAGCTCTCCAGATTCGCACCCCTTTCCCGACCTTTTTTACTGGGATAGACGCAAACCAAACACTAGGTATTTTATAATACGGATATGTATGTATCTATTTGAAGAAAGTATGCAGCAGAAGATGCAGGTATTGTGCTAACGGTGAGGTTTTTTATCCCGTTCGTTACCGTTTTAAAAATTTCTTAAGCACTATAATGATACTTAGTGAGATCCCGCATTACGGAATTCATAATTTCATCCTCACTCACAGAATAAATTCGCGTTTATAACGTACGTCGCTCCTTTGGAGCTCCGTACGTTATGCGCTCATTTACGGAGAGGCAGGGATTACGGACCCGTCGTCGCTTACGCTCCTCCCCATCGGGAAACCCAAATGGTTTCCCTCTGGTGTCCGCCATAGAACGTTGCGGACTGTCACCCCTTCCTTGCTGACAATTTGAAAACACCTTCTTGGGAAGAAAACGATCTTTTCTTCCCAAACCCATCTTTTTAGTGTCCTCATCCCTGGACATGCGCTAAAATTCATGCTTATCCAGAATGAGAGAATTATAACGGAGAGGCAGGGATTCGGACCCTGGGGGCCAGTTACCCAGCCCAGTTGCTTAGCAGGCAACTGCATTCAACCGCTCTGCCACCTCTCCGAACACTCTTGTGCCGTCAGGCACATTTAGTGAGGCTCCGTGAGTCAAAAACGAACGGAGCTAAATAAAAAAATAAGCTATAAGAAGCTTCTATTTCAATCCCGTTGGCCAGTGGCCAAGGGACTTCCTTCGCTTCGCAGAGCTTCACTCAGTCGCCGCTCTGCCACCTCTCCGAACACTCTTGTGCCGTCAGGCACATTTAGTGAGGCTCCGTGAGTCAAAAACGAACGGAGCAAGAACAATCTACTTTTTCCCGGTTTGACGCTTTTTCTTAAAAAACTCGCTTAATAATGCGCCGCATTCATCAGCAAGAACACCGCCATTAATTTTTACTCGATGATTAAGCGTACGATGATCGGCAATGTTAAAAACTGAGCCGCAAGCACCGGTTTTTAAATCACAGGCACCAAAAAAAACCTGTTTCAATCGAGCTAAAACTAACGCTCCCGCGCACATTGAACAAGGCTCAATGGTAACATACATTGAGGCGTCGGTAAGCCACTTTTCACCACGATAATTAGTTGCTGAAGTAAGGGCGATCATTTCAGCGTGAGCTGTCGGATCTTTCAGACACTCAACCTGGTTATGCCCGCGGGCAATGATAATCCCGGCATGGACAATAACCGCTCCAACAGGGACCTCGTCTTCCTCAAAAGCCTTGTGCGCTTCTTTCAAGGCCTCACGCATATAGAACTCGTCGAGTTTTTTCACAAGAACCAAGCTGGTCAGAAAATTAATGCGCCCAGTTGGAGTCGAACCAACAACAACCAGCTCCGTAGGCTAGTGCTCTATCCAGTTGAGCTATGGGCGCAAATTCAATTTAAGGGATATATTATAGCTAAAATTATCGCTTATTCAAGCGCTATTCATCTAAAAATACAAAACACCGCATAACCTCCGCCCAAGCACAAAAACTAACAGTACCTCGGAGGAATATGAATTATAAGGAATTTACGAATTAACTGCTGTATTTCATCAAAAGCAAAACAACTTCCGTCTTCACGTTTAACAGCCTCAGAAGCTGCCCTGGAAAGAACAAATGATTCCGGCAAAAAACTATCGATAAGCGCATTCTCTGTTTTTAAATATGCCGTAGGCCACTGTTTCATATAGTGACATCCAACGGCATCTTCACGAAATTTTCGATAACAAAAATTAACAGTGACCGCGCCTTTAAGCGTCAAGTACGCCTCTGCGATATTCTCGTATACCCTAAATATAGTATCACTATCAGATGCGACCAAACTGAACGCATTCACACCGCCATCTGTATTTCGGTCATCGGCCAAATTAAGTTTCTGAGATAGATAGAAATCCTCAAAGATTGATTTCTCCGAAAGAAGCCGCATATGTGAAAAAGCAGCCCGTTGCTTCCATTCCTCGCCGGACAAAGGGCTGCCAGGCGCGCAATTATTACTCAAACAGTTATGCAGGTGAGAAAATAGTACTACGTGATTTCTCTTTATAATACGTTTAACTTCATGCATAAGCGTAACCTTTGCATCAATATAATGAAGCGCGTCGGAAGAAAAAACTGAATTAAAAGTGCTATCGGCAAAAGGAAGCAAATTATTACCGTCAAGACAAAAACATTCCGCTTGCGGAGCAAAAAACCGTTTTGCCAAATATAAATTTGTAAAGGAATGATCCGTAAGGGTAAGCGGCTTATCGGGGAATAACTGCGAAATCACAAACGCATGATGACCAATGCCACAGGACAGTTCCAGCGCGGGGCCCGGAAAATCACGCGCCAGCCGCAACAATGCAAGCCCGGCAATAAAGCTGGTGCTGACAAAACGGGTCTTAAAATAATCGCCGTACCCTCCCCAGCCGCAGGCTTCAAGCGCATGCACGCATGTCGATGCGCCTATAATACGCCTTGCTTTCGCAGAGATAACCATGTTGCGCAAAGATTGGCAGACCTGAGAAAAAGGGATCATACGGGAAGAAGCGGCGTGTAGAATTTTTGCGCTCAATGAATTCGAATCAAGCAACGACATCAATGCTCCAAACCGGTTCCGGGATGCAAGCGCCCGCAAAGCCTGTTGCAGGCCGACAGGATTGTCGCTATCCAACACGAGGATCCCTTCAACAACCGGATATTTTCTGCACCGGCATTCAAAGATCCCGTATACAATTGACTCTGCGTTCTCCTCAAGGATAGTTACGGCATGCAAAGAAAACCCGCACAACGGACAGTGGATACTCTCAAATGTCGCCGGCTTCATACGTGCACCCCATGTCTTTTCCCCGCATATGATACAATCCCCGAACGATTACCGAGAGCCTGTATCTGGTGCGTAAGATCATGCTCGGCATCAAAATATCGATTCATCAGAACCCCGTGCTCATTGACAAACGGGTGAATATTTATTTCACAAGAAGCTCTCATTCGTACAGCAACGCGGGAATCTATCAGGCTCAAGAACATCTCTATCGGAACCGCATACCGCGTCCGAGCCATGCCTAAAGCTTGTAGCCGTACATTAAAAAAATAGGTATACATACGCTGCTTTAAGCGCCAAACATCCGAGACATTCTGTTTAATGCGGATAAACGGTATTTTTTCCTGGCGGGCAACCGCAATAACGATCGAAGCAATACTCCATATTTGATGCACATGACAATGCGAGTCAATATGCGTCAGGGGAATTCCTGCAGTCCGGCACCGTGCAATTTGACAGCGGAATTCATCAGCCAAAGCGTATTTTTCCTGCGGGGTAAGAGATATCATAACGGATTGGCCAGAAAAAATAAGCCTGCCTTCCGCGTCGCAAAAACGTTTCTGCCGTTGCAACAGCTTCGACAAGGCAACTCCGTCGCACAAAGAGATATGCAACCCGATATAATCAGAAAATTTATTCTCCCGGGCTACTTGACAAGCCTGCAAAAAAGCGGGCGCAACGGGCATAAGCGTAGCGCTCGAGCAATACCCCCGCTCAAAACTAAGCGCAATACCGCTATTTTCTGCTTCCCCTAATCCAAAATCATCGGCATTAATTATCAGCATTAGACGCGCATCAACGAAAGCATCTTGATGAGATCAAAAGAAAATTTAATATCAAGCAACGAAAGAAGAATCAAAGACGGGCCAACAAAAACGTGGTTGGCATACAACCAATTGGAAAACGTTGGGATCTCAATTTCAAGAGGCGTTAGAACGCTTGCCGGGATTATTTGCTCCATAACCCGTTTTTCAATACCACGAAAAGAATCAAGCCAGAAAGTAAAGATAATACTTAAAACAAGGATAACGCCGTACAAAGAATACACAATAATACTGACTAATAAATCAAGCGGATCCAACATCATGGTTTTTCTCCTTTTTTATACCATTACACAATCATTCTCAAACAAAGGCGTTAGCTCAAAATAGTGATCTTGTCCCCGGTTATTTTTGCATTAGGAACGATGATTTTCTTTTTATCGGGGGAATAAAGAATCGTAGAAAAAATTTGGATCTCTTCAACGTTTCCGGCAGCTCCTCCCGCTTCAATCATATCTCCCACCTTAAACGGTTTAAAAAGAATAATCATTACCCCGGCGGCAAAATTCGATAACGATCCTTGTAAAGCTAAACCAACCGCTAATCCTGCAGCACCGATAACCGTAACAAATGATGTTGTTTCTACTCCTATCTTCCCCAATGCTGCAATAATAACAAACGTAAGTGCGCCAAAATATACGGCATTACGCAAAAAAACGGTCAGCGTTTTATCAACTTTCGTCTTTTCCAATGACGCGGCAAAAAACCGGGCCGCAACGCCTGCCAACCACTTTCCAATGATAAAGATAAGAAGCGCAGCGACAAGATTTAAACCAAACCCGGCAACTGACTTGTAGAGCGAATTGACCATTTCCTGCATTATACAACCTCCTTTAAAGAAACTATTTGGCCTGCCGTATATACTTTTAAAACAAGAACAACTTTAACGCCATTCTTGGAAAGATTTTCAATATAAATAAGCCCTTGGTGATTATCGATAATAGAACGACTAACACTTAATCCAAGGCCTACCCCCAAACCGGGGCTCTTCGTAGTAAAGAACGGATCAAAGATCTTTGAAAGAAGATCCAGCGGGATCCCCGGGCCGGTATCTTCAATTTCGCAGACAAGTGCGCTATCATGCTCATCAAAAAACTCCTTCGCGTGCCTGCCCACACCGTCTTTCAGCAAAGATGCTGGGGCCAAAGAAGTGCGAATAGTTAACTCTCCGCGTTCAGGCATCGCCTGAACCGCATTTAAGAAAATATTCACTAAGACTTGTTGAATCTGCGTTGAATCAACTGCCACCAATGCCTGGTTATCATTAAATTGTTTATGAACAACTATATTTTTAAGAACAAGTTGCCGCTCAACTAAACCCAACGCTATTGAAAGAATCGGAACAAACGGCTGCGTCGTCAATTCCAGCTTTGACTGCCGGGAGAAATTCAGCATATCATGAATAATCTTGGTAGCGCGCATAACCGCGCTCCGGATCATCTCCAAAACTTCCCGCTGCTTTGTTTCTTCCGGTTTAATCTCCCGATCAAGATAATCAACGGCCTGCTGAATAATGCCCAGTGGATTCTTAACTTCATGAGCAACCCCGCTTGATAAGACGCCAACGACTTGCATCTTTTCTATTTGCACAAGCTGGCTCTGAGTCTGGTGGAGATCGTGGTAGGCTTTTTTAAGCGCTTCTCTCTCCAACACAAGTTCCTGCTCCTGCTTGAAAAAATTTGATATAAGGCGTGCAATAGAACCAAACTCATCCGCACGCGTCAAAAATGCAGGGCGAAACAACTTCTTTGGCGAGATAAGAGCCTGAGATATGGATCGGAGGGGGCTGAAAATCCAAAGATTCAAAACATACGTAAAAATTGCCAAGAAAGCCGCCACAAAAAGAAAATAATACATATAAAATTCCATTTGTTTTCCTGAAAAACTTTCAATGATTTGTGTCGAAAGCTCAATCTCAAACGCCGCGATTTGCTTCCCCTTCCAGTCACTCAGGAGATGAAGAAAAAAAAGCGATGATTTCTGAGATACATCCCTATGCGTATTTTTCTTGGCAAGATCAGTACGCAAGAAAATACGCTGGCCGCTCAATTGTGATAACTCCTTGAGATATTGCTGGTCAATCAATGTACCGACAAGAAAATATCCCCTCGCAGGAGTTTTTCGTTTATAGTCTTCGGAAGGAACAATCGTCGCACCAAAAACTTCCATAATTCCAGACGACGAGACAAAGAAAAAATGGCATACGGAACTCGTACGGAATTGCGACTGAATCGCATCCTGAGGGACAACAAGTGGCTGGGGAAAAGATTTGTCGGCTACTGATGAATAGATAAGCGAGAAATCAGGCCTATACACCCAGGCATAATCAGCTTGAAACGTTACAAGCCCGGAGTCGATATTAATAGCACCCCATTGCTTATCAACGGTTTCAACAAAACTTACCATTTCGCCCCAATTGGCGTAATCCGTAGCTAATTTCTTTTGTAAAAGCGTTTTGAGTTCAAGCTGCCGGACGAAAATAGCCTGGCTCTCCTTAATCTCGGCATCAGCAAGCGCAATAAGACGGTTTTTCTCTATGCCGACTTGCAGGATCAAGAACAAACCAAAGAACCCGCATATCAACCCGATTAAAACAAACAACTTTTGTTTAATTTGCATAATTTATCATAGCTCCTATTCCGCCCCCATACTATGCAATGGATGTCAGATACGACAGGATACTACTATACGATACAGCTTATTCTCCCACAATTCTATCATAAAATAAATCGATTTCTTAGGTACGGATATCTCCTCCTGCATCTCTGTACGGCAATAATAACCGAAAAATCCTGTTCTTTTGCGCCGAAACCTGCTCATTGCTCAACTTGATACATGACAATAAAAAGGGATGTCTCCGGCATTACGCCGGAAACATCCCTTATGACTTGCTACGTGCTTGATGTTCAGGTTGAAAATACAAAAACCTGCACACCAAAGCAATCGTTTATAGGTATCTCTCTATTACTTAACGACAGTAATGGAAACAGCCTCTTTAACTCCATTAGCGTCATGATACTTAACCTGGACTTTTTCGTCTTTGACTATCTTATCCAGCGAGGTAACTTTAAGACTTGCGTCATGAATAACCGCTGTGGCGGCAACAGATAACGAAAGCATCCCGCCTTTTTCTTCGGCGATGACAATTTCTGATTTTACTGCTTTTGCCGCATCACCCAACATGACTGATGCAACCTTACCCACAACGATTTTTGATTCCTGTTTCACCGCACTTGTTTCTTTCGTAGCAATTGCTTGCTGAGCATATCCGCATGACACCAAGAATGCCACCGCAAGAACAGACAAACCTAAGCGTTTCATACCAAACTTCTCCTTATCTACCGTTATTTTTTCTTACATTCGGTTTTCTTGATTACTTTGACGCTTTCCGCCTTCATCGATCCGGCTTTTGACTTGACCTTTACCTCTTCACCGGCTTTCAACGATGTCGCGACTTTCGAAGTTACTGCAAATGTTTTTTCAGCACCCGCTTTAGAATCCTTGACTACAACTTCATTTTTTGCGGTATCAACAGAAACGACCGTACCGCAGGTAACTTCCAACGTTTGTTTCTGCGCTACCGGCTGCTTAGCGGTCTCTGCGAAACTAACTGCATACAAACTGATAAGCGCGGCAACGGTGACCATTCCTATAAGCATTCTCTTCATACTATTCACCCCCTTTCAATCTTCATAAGACTACTTTTAGTATACGGAAAACGCATTAAAAGAAGGTTAGAAGGAAATTAAAAGATTTTAATCTTGCGGAAAACGCCTAACGGGGAAAAAGAATAGTAAATGTCGTGCCCTGACCCGGCTGACTGGCAACCGTAACGGTCCCTCGATGAGCTTCGACAATAGCCTGCGCGATACTCAAACCCAAACCAAATCCTTTGCTGCTTCGTGAAGCATCAACGCGATAGAAACGATCAAAAATAAACGGGAGATTTTCCGATGCTATCCCCACGCCCGTATCGGAAATGGTAACAATTGCATGGGACGTATCTTCCTTAACCACAACGCTAATAGTCCCTTCCTGCGGCGTATATTTAATAGCATTATCGACAATATTAAGAATCGCCCGACGCACATGCATCTCATCGCCTTCCACTGAAATCCCGGGTCCTGCCGACACCGTAACATGGAGCCCCTTCTGGTCTGAAAGCACACGCACGTCCTGCATAATTCCCGCAATCAACTCGCCAAGGGCAATCGGTTGGAACGACAACTTTACCTGATGGCTGTCGAATCGCGCCAGCATCAATAGGTTTTCCACAATTCTGTTAATTTTATTGATCTCTTCCAGACTGCTGCGCAACGTTATTTCGTATTCATGAGACGAACGCATTTTCTTAAGCGCCAGTTCCATTTCACCCTTGAGAATGGTCAATGGCGTTCGCAACTCATGCGAAATATCCTGAACAATCTGTTGCTGGGAAGAAAACGACTTATCCAGTTCTTCAAGCATCTGATTGAACGTATCCACGAGCCGCCTGATCTCATCTTTTGTCTGAGGTACGGGAATGCGCAATTTGAGGTTTTCCGCCGTTATCTGTCTTACCGAAGCAATAATTTTCTTCAATGGGCCAAGGATAAGATTTGCAAGCAAAAACCCCGTGAAACTGGCCAGAATAAGAGAAACCGGGAAGAAAATAAAAAGCGTATTCTTTAATTTATTCAGCGCCGCAAAGACAAACGTGAGCGGTTTGACAACCTGAAGAACGCAGATAACATGATTATCCTCAATAATCGGAACGGTAAGTGAGCGGTTAAAAACCGGCTTGTCGGAGTTTGCAATATCGGTTATATGCCCGAAGGAACTGCGGCCTTTCAGGATGGTATTCAGGAGGTCGCGGGAAAGAATGCCGTTGCGGTAATAATTCTTTGACGATGCCAAAAGTTCGCCGTTAACGTTAAAAATCGCAACGGAAATATCGGCCAGCTTTTCATCGGCGGGGATTTCTTCAATCCAATGTTCAGTCGTGGCAACGATAGCCGCGCTATTAGCCTTTAAAAAAGCATCGATATCGGTCCCCTTTGCAATGCTTATTTTCTTTTGATTACGCCAATAGACGTCTATAGAAGCAAGTATCCCTTCAGCCTTTACTTCAAGAAGATCGTCGGTATCCACATAGAGGTTATTCCGGAGGTTCACATAGACAAAAGCGCTGAACAATGACAAGATACCGGCAACAATAATAACAAACCATAAAACTATTTTGGAACGGATGGAGCGCAAAAACATGGTTTAACCCTTGAGGATATACCCCCGTCCGCGGATGGTATTGATAAGTTTTTTCGTATAGCCCTGATCGATTTTACTGCGCAAATAATTGATGTAGACATCAATAACATTCGTAAACGTGTCAAAATCAATATCCCAGACATGATCCGAGATCATCGTACGCGTTACGATCGATCCGGCATTGCGCATCAGATATTCCAGAAGCGCATATTCCCGGTTCGTAAGAATAATCTCTTTTCCGGCCCGCTTTACCGTATGGGCCACCAGGTCAATTTCAAGGTCCTCAACGCGCAAGCGAGTTTGGGTATCCGAATCCTTCCGTAATAATGCCCTGACCCTGGCAAGAAGTTCTTCAAAAGCAAACGGCTTGGTCAGATAATCGTTTGCCCCTGAATCAAGCCCTGCCACTTTATCTTTAACCGAATCTTTCGCCGTCAGCATGATAATCGGCGTCTTTATCTTTTCCGCGCGCAATCGGCGGCACAAACTCATCCCATCCAGTTTGGGAAGCATAATATCAAGGATGACCACGTCGTAATCGTTTGTGGTTGCCAGGAAATGCCCTCCGTCCCCGTCGCAAGCTATATCAACGGCATATCCTTCCTCTTTCAGGCCTCGCTTGATAAAATCAGCGACCTTCTTTTCATCCTCAATAACGAGTATGCGCATACCGGCTCACCTCAAAGATATGGTCAAACAAAAAATGGGTACACTATGATTATACGTACGGCGGGAAAATTGTCTAGGGAATTGAATTTAGCGTTTCACAAGCCACGGCATCGAACGGTTATATTTGATCCATTCGCGCACGATGCGATACCCCATGAGACGGAAAAGAAAGTTGGTAAAACGAAGTTTTATGAAAAGTACGAATAATTTTGAAAAAGAATAAAATTTCAAGTACGCCCGCAAAACGCTCATCTGCAATTCTTTCGGGGAAAGCAGTTTGGGGTCAAAAACCACATGCTGGCCGTCATAGAGTTCCCAATCTTTATTGAAGATTCTCTTCTCCCTCTGAAGGTCGTCATACACTTTTGTCCCGGGAAACGGCGTCAAGATGGACATCTGGATCGTATCAATCTTTTGCTTCACGGCAAAACGAAACGTATCCCAGACTGTTCTCTGGGTATCGTTATCGCCTCCTAAAACAAACATGCCGTGAACTTTAATTTTTTTACGGTGGAATGAACGGATCGCCTGGACAATATCCTCAAGTGTCTGTTTCTTATCATACGCCTGCAAAGTCTTCTGGTTCACCGACTCAAAACCAACGCAAACCATGGCGCATCCCGTCTGAGACATCAGTTTCAACAACGTATCGTCTTTGGTAACGTCACAACGCACCTGGCATGACCATTTACCGACATTGCTCTGGGCACGCATCAATTCGAGCAAACGATGCGTACGCTGAGGATTAGCCGCAAAATTATCATCAATAAAAAAAAGACGTTTACTGCTCTGACGCAATTTCAACTCATCAACAACGCTCTCGGCGCTTCGAAACCGGTATTTTCGACCAAACATCTTGGTAACCGAACAGAACGTGCAATCAAACGGGCAACCGCGCGACGTCGAAACCGGCATAATGAACCCTTTTTTCTCATACCCCTGCATAAGAGAAAAATCAGGGAACGGAAGTCGGTCAAGATTCTGCACCGGCCTCCCCTGGACAATCGGATCCTTGATTGAACCATCCACGATCCCGCCAATAACCTCTTCAGCCTCACCCACCACCACCTGCCGGGCGTACTGCAACGCTTCTTGCGGAAGCAAGCTGGCATGAACTCCGCCAATAATCACTTTTTCCCGGGGAAATTTCCTGGCAATTGCATATCCGCGTTTTGACGTGAGGGTTAAAATAGAAATCCCGATCAGATCGGCCTGCAACCGGTCATAATCGGGTTTTTGAATGTCCTCATGGTAAACCTCAACTTCATGGCCAAGATTCTTAAGGATTGTACCTAAATATATGGGGCCCATCAAAGGCATGTGCAATCTGCTATAAACATTGGCTTTGGAAGATGTCGGTTCAATCAGGACAATTTTCATGAATTCCTTTTTTGTACTTATTAGGCGACAACTTTAACGTTTATCGCGCGCGGACCTTTATCTGATTTCTCAATTTCAAATTCGACATTCTGTTCTTCAGTCAATGCTTCAAATTGCGAATCAACAACGGATGAACGGTGAAAAAATACTTCGCGGCCGTCAGTATCACTAATAAAACCAAATCCGCGATCACGAACGACTTTTTTAATCTTACCCGTATGCATGAAACTCTCCTTTATGAGACGCCCGGCCTTATCGGATCAGCCGGCGTATGCTTTTTTCAATAACGCCCGACCGTATCATGAAAACCGGCGTATCGCTTTCTGTAACAAAAAAAAGCCCGGCCCCCTTAAGGAGCCGGGCTTTAATTGTCGAGATTAGAGCTTTACAACGTTGACGGCTTGCTCGCCTTTAGGACCTTTCTCGATGTCAAATTCGACATCCTGGCCCTCATCTAACGTTCTATACCCCTCACCTTTGATCGCTGTATGATGAACAAATACATCGCTTCCAGATTCAGGAGTAATGAAACCGTATCCCTTTTGGTTGTTAAACCATTTCACTTTACCACGTGCCATTATGTACTACCTCCTTCCTTCGTTATTATTATAGTAAATAATGGCCGAAAATAAAAAAACCGTAAGGCTAGTACTCGCAACCTCACGGCATTGACTTCTAATCCTTTATTTACTACAGAAAAGAGTATACCATCCTTTAATTCTTTGTCAATCTTTTTTTACAAAACTTTATTCCCCGATATCTTCTGCCCAAAGAGCGCTTTTTTTGCATATAAACGCCTGCATCATGGCTTTGCAGTCATCACGTTCAAGATTGATAAGCCGCACCCCCTTTTTTTTCAAATACGCCTCCGGCCCTTTGAATGTCTTGTTTTCGCCAATAACCACAAGCGGAATCTTATAGAGCAACACCGCGCCAGAACACATATCGCAGGGGAAAAGTGTTGTATAAAGCCGGCATGCGCGATAATCTTGTGCCGAAAGCCTGCCTGCGTTCTCCAAACAATCCATTTCAGCATGCAGAATCACGGACTTTTTCTGCACTCTTCTGTTATAACCTCTGCCAATGATAGTGCTGCCTTTAACTAAAACCGCGCCAATAGGAATTCCCCCCTGACGCAATCCTTTCTGGGCCTGCCGTATTGCTTCCCGCATAAAAAAATCATGATCAAACACCATATCTATCAACTCCCCAGCACGCGCAATGCAACATAAGTCAATCCTTTAAACACGCGTTTGCAAACCTATCGGCGTTCATTAATAACCTTTACCATTGCCGGATGAATCGCAGCGTTCGAAGCAATAATAAACGATTGTTCCGTAAGGGGGATTTCTTCTGCATGTTTACCGGTGATAATTCCTCCCGCCTCTTCAACGAGTAATTTCCCCGCGGCAAAATCCCAGGGTTTAAGGCAAAACTCCCAAAAACCAGCCGCGCGGCCGCTTGCCACATAACATAAATCCAAAGCCGCAGCGCCAAACCGCCTGATTCCGATAATCCGCTTAAAATGAAACCGTTTAATTGCTGCAAGCGTATCAATCATATTTTTTCCGCGGTCATAGTAAAATCCCGTAATAAGCAACGCCTCGGACAAACAACGCGCGCCGTTGACATGAATACGTTTACCGTTTAAAAACGCTCCTCTGCCTTTTTGAGCCCAAAACAATTCATCCCTGGTCACATCATACACCGCAGAAACAATAATTTCATCCCCCTTTTTTAAAGCAATTGAAACGCAAAACAGGGGGATTCCGCACGCAAAATTATTCGTACCGTCCAACGGATCAATGATCCAGGTAAATTCGCTTTTCTTTACACTATACGTCCCTTCTTCTGCCAGGAAATTATGGAGCGGATAGTGTTTTCTGATAAAACGAACGATCGCCCTTTCGGCTTGCGTATCCGCGCACGTTACTAAATCATAGGATGCCGACTTCTGCCGGACGCGACACTCTTTCCGAAAATAGCGCGCATGGATTGCGCCTGCGATACGCGCAGCTCGTTGAGCGATTAATAAAAATTGTCTCATAAAAGTTTATAGATTGATAGTCCCCTGAAAAATCGGTTGGTAATAGCGATATATCGATTGCAGGGACCGGACAAACGAAATTGCCAGGAAATAACTGAGCACGATAACAACGATGCTCACTACAATTTTGTTTCGCCGGGACATACGCGGATGGAACCAAACCAAAGGCAAGGCAAACGGGCCTACACACAAAAAAGCAACAACCACCGCCGAAGTCCTGAAATACCACTTTTCCTGCGTTTTTAAAGAAAGCATGCTTCCGCAATACCGGCATTTAATAGCTTCATCCTGGATTTCTTCTGCACACAAGGGGCACTTTTTCATATTAATCAAGAATCAATTGTTTAAAGGGATCCGGAGAAACAATAATATCGCCGGTAAACGGATAATCCATGGAAAAAATTGTATACAGGATAAGCGATATCGTCATCGCTAAAAGGATAGCCATTGCCATCTGTGCGGTCTTATTTTCTACCCCAAAAAAATACGTGAACGAAACCGTTACAAATCCGCCTACAATTAAGACAAACCAGAGAAGCGGATGTATGCCTGAACTGGAATCCATCAGGCGAATACGACGCAGTTCACGCACAGAGTTAAGCTTACGGATAGACTCCTCAAAAAAAGCCTGTTCCGTTGCATTACGAGGCGAATACGCGGTATATAATGACCATAGCTGCCTAATCTTTGCTTCAACCAACGGACTGGCTTTCCCTTGAGCTAATAATTTCCACTCATCATGGACAATTAAATCGCGGTATTCGCGGATATCCTTATGCACCATCGTAATAAATTCAGGGGACATTGCTTCTGCGTCACGATAAACTGCTGCCAAATAACTGGCTTCGTATTCAACATTCAAGGTTGATTTATCGAAATTCTCCCAGACTATGATCACCACAAATGCCAGTAAAACCGCATAGACAACCCCCAACGTACTAAAGATTGGGCCAGCGACATCATTATGCAGTTTTAAACGATAATGCGGCACCATGCGCCTGACCAACAAAAGGCCGGTAACAGAAAGGATAACAGCACCGCCAACAATAAAAAGTCCCAACCACACAGAAGGAATTGTAAAAAGCACCCATTGAAAAAAAGGCATCGCAATCTCCCGTTTTTAGAAACCAGCACCTATTCCCGGATACAATGCAATCTACGGCATTGCTTTAAATTTCAGGGCAGCTGCATTGATGCAATACCGCTTCCCCGTCGGAGCGGGGCCGTCATCAAAAACATGTCCCAGATGGGCATCGCACCGCGCGCACAAAACTTCCGTCCGGTGAGCCCCAAAAGAAGTGTCTTCCTGTGTCCGGATATTGAGCGGCGAAACCGGGTTCCAAAAACTCGGCCAACCGGTCCCTGATTCAAATTTATGTTCAATACGGAACAGGTCCGTTCCGCAACAGACACACGCGTATACGCCTTTGGCATGAGGAGGGAATTCGCACGTGCCGGTAAATGCCTGTTCTGTCCCTTTCAGCCGCGTGATGCGATATTGTTCCGGCGTAAGAAGTTTCTGCCACTGGGCGTCTGATTGCACCACTTTCTCGACTTCTTCAATACTGTTTGTCGCAACGTTAAAAATCTTTATTTTCTCGGCAGCATAAGAAGGCGTGCCCATACAACCTCCCCATACAACGATCATGACAAGAACGAGATGAATACGTCCCATCTCTATTCAACCTGCACAGGCTGACGGCCGGCCTTAATCTCTCCCCGATGCCTCTTTGCCTCAAGCATCTTGAGCTTTGACCTGCGGCTTCTGCGGCGTTTCTGCCGCCTGATCTTCTCGATACGCTTCTGTTCTTCAGACTCTTTTCCAAGAATTGCAGTTTCGATTTTCTGTAACAGTAAAAGCCGTGCGCGATAGCGATTCACGGCCTGCGAACGCTCTTCCTGGCATTTAACTTCAATTCCCGTCGGTAAATGCCTCAGGAAAACACAGGTGGAAACCTTGTTGACATTCTGGCCTCCCGGCCCCTGCGAACGAAGGAACTTTTCAACAATATCTTCCGTACGCACCCCAAGACAGGCCATCTTTTCTTGCAGCGCTTTTTCTTTTTCCAACGAAATCATTTTATTCCCAGCGGAAATGCAGATATACCCGGCCCCAGCCTTTCTCTGTTTTCTCAAGGCGGGTATACAGGCAACGCACTTCTTTTTTATTGAGATAATTCAGGATGCGTTTTTTCACACTCTCGGCAGCCTCGCCGTAGGCAATCTCAACTATCTTAGCCTTATTATCAACAGCTTTTTGCAGAATTTCGCCGATTCTTTCTTCCATATCAGGGATAACGGGATACACATTTAATTTTAGCTTCATCGCTTAAAACCACCCGGTTTTGGCCTGCCTTTAAATCCTGATTTTCGAGGATGATCGCTTTTTGCATGCCATGGTTTTGCGCTACCTTCGGATTTCTTCCAAGGTTTTATCTGTCCTTCTGGTTTTTTCCACGGTTTTGAATCGCCGGCTCCTGCTTTCCATGGCCGGGACCCTCCGGAAAATTTCTTCCAGGGCCTGG
>DAONEO010000003.1:127766-137624 GCA_035403145.1 Candidatus Omnitrophota bacterium
ATGGCCGGGACCCTCCGGAAAATTTCTTCCAGGGCCTGGCTTCTCCTTCAGACTTACTCCAGGGGCGAGCTTCTCCTTCAACCTTTTTCCACGGACGGGCGCTGCTCCCCTCGTCCCTCTTCCATGGTTTGCCTTCTTCTCCAGCCCGCTTTTTCCAAGGCTGCGATTCTCCGGCTCCTGCTTTCCATGGCCGGGACCCTCCGGAAAATTTCTTCCAGGGCCTGGCTTCTCCTTCAGACTTCCTCCACGGGCGCGCACTGCCTTCCTCTGCTCTTACCGGCGCAACGTCCCCGTCATTCTTCTTCCACGGCCTTAAATCTGATTTCTTACGCCAGCGGCCCGGATTATCATGAAATGTTTTGCGCGGCTTAAATCCCTCCACAACGCCCTTCTCAGCTGCACGCCTCATAAAGCTGCGCGAACGTCTTCCGCCTTTATATCCGCTTCTTTCATGAGGCGACGGACTAAAACCGGCGTCTCTCCGTGCTCTCTCTCCATACGCATCCACATGGGATTCTCTTTTCAAACTCTCCGCGTGCTCTCTTTTTTCAATCCGCTCTTCTTCAGTCTTAGGACGAGCCGGACTCACATTCAAAGCGCGCCCCATAAATTCTCTGCCATTAAGCGCTGCAATTGCCAATTGGCCTGACTGCTCATCTGCCATCGTTACAAATCCAAAACCACGGGATTTGTCACCTTTTTTTTCCTTAACAATAACAGCAGACGTAACAACGCCAAAATCTCCAAATAGTTTTATTACATCCGATTCAGTAGCTTCAAACGATAAATTACCAACAAAAATATCCATAGGTATCCTTTATTATCTGGCCAAACGTTCCTGAGCCATTTGAGAATATTTCACAGCTCCATCAAGAGCTTCATCTGCAGACGATTCATATTGCTGCAGAGTCTCGGTTAAACACGATATCACCCGTTGGGTAACATTTTTTTTGATTTTTTCCTGTTTAAGCCGGTCAATTTGTTCCATATTATTGAACGCGGTCTTGAAATTATCAACATGCACAAACAGGAGATTCGCATACGTGCATGAGATACGTTTTGACGTTGAGAATTTTTGTTTAAAGGTATCCCGTAATTCGTTGAATAAAACAAACCAATTTCGAAACCCCTCGTAATCAAAGTGATCGACATGCCACTTCGCATGCAACGCGGGAATCGTTTCCGCAATCTGCACAATCATCCGGTCGTATTCCGGATCATCCTCCATGACCTGCAAAGAAGGCTGCACCTCAATAGGAGTTTGCTTTTTTGCACGGGAAGGATCGCTGCGCTCCTCTTCAATATCCCGCTCACCGATCCTCTTGACATCGGTGAGGTTATAATCATTTTCAACGATGGCGTCTCCTGCTTTCTCAGTCACACGGATGATATCGTCAGTCTCCAAAACGATGTCGCCGGAAATAAAACTTCCGTCCTTAAACAGGATCATTTCAGCGAAAACCGGCTGACCCCCGAAAAACGCAAGTAAAAAATATATGCCCCAAACCCCCATAAACACAGGGATTTGCCGGCCCCGCACAAAAATGAATTTTTTTACACGATCAGGCACTCTGAGCATCTGAAGGCTTTGGTGTTATTTTCGCAATAACATTCGCAATAATCGATTGCCCCATGTCATCAAGCTCTATAAACTGTATGCCGGTCTCAAAAAGATCCGGTTTTGTCTCCTGCGGATTAATTCTTTGCGTCCAAACAATAATCCCTTTACAAACAATCGGAGCGTTCGGAGTAACAAAAACTTCCAACTGCACTAACGTACCCACAGGAAGTTGCCGATCTAAAATAACCTTTAATCCCCCAACGCTAATATTTTCGCTATGGGTATGGAACGTATAGTCGCTCGGGGCACCCAGAATAACCGTACCATCGCAAACAACAGTTATTTTGTACTTCAACTCTGCCCGGGGAAATTTCCTGCGTTCTATCACCATCCACCCCCTTTAAACCGCCTACTCAATCGCAAAACTGACCGTAACCACCGCCGTCACTTTTTTCAGGAATGAACTCGTATCATTAACTCCCCAATCAGAAACTTCAGTTGAAGCAACAGGTGTAATCTGAAAAACACCCATTTTTGCCGAACGCATAAACCCGATCTTGTTACCGGTTGCCTGCGCCATACTTGCAGCGCGCAATTTCGCATTTTCTGTCGCCTGCGCAAGCATTGCAACTTTCAGTTCATCAAGTTTTGTATAATAATATTCCGGCGGCTGCGACTCAAACTCGATACCCTGATTAATAAGTTCCGTCGACTGACGGGAAAGCCGGTCGACTCGTTCCACGTCAACCGACTTAATCTGCACACTCTGGCTCAAACGATACCATTGAATTTCATTGGTATCATTGCCGTTCTCATTCTTCCTGTATATTTTGCTGATACGTATCGGCGAAATTATTATTTCGCCGTCAGAAATTCCCTTTGCAATACAATACTTCTTTATCGCGGCTAAATCTTCGCCAAGGGTTTTGTATGCTTCCGCCAGATCGGTCCCCTGCCGCGAAAACAACCCGCTCCAGATAATACAATCGCTTTGGATCTGTTTTTGGGCAGACCCGGTAACCGTAATGATTTCCTTACTGAACTTGGTAATTTTAATAAAACTCTTGGAGAGAATAATACTCGAGGCAATTGTTGCCGCAGCAATACACAAACCAAGGATAATAATCTGGGAATTCCGTAATATTCTTTCGGCGGGCATACAATTTTCCCTTTTCACCAGCTTCTATAAACCATAGATATCATAACACGGGCGGTGCTAAGAAGCAAGCATTGAAGCAAATCCAGCCACCGCGTATCTGAAACGCACTTTTCGCATCAACACGATGTTCAATAAAACCCTCGGGGAAAATAAACCGGCAGAACGTAATGTTTTATTGCGTAAAATTGTATTCATAAGCCATACGTTCTTTATTCCACGAGATGACAATATGCTCCGGAACTTTTGTATAACCCGATGGACAGCTATGCCCGTATTCGAGGGCTTCTCTAACAGCATCTGAATCAGTCTTGCCTTTGCTCGTAAAAACCACCTGGAACTCAGGGCAGCTGCCCCGTGGAACATTCGCGTAAACAGCATTTTTTATCTGAAGCAAAAACCGGTAACTCGGGCCATATTCATACGGATGCCCGCCCGCCTGCCTTATAAATATCAGCGTGGTTATTAAGAGTACGGCGGTAGAAAAGATGGAAAGCATAATGAGAACTCGCGCAATAAAAAATCTCCATAATCGATTCGCGATAAATCCCATCAATATAAATTGTGACGGGAACAAAACAATCAAATAATGCACCGGCACCCGGATCCCGGTGACTATATAGGCGGAGGTAACACAAACCGAAAGAAACCCCGCAATTTGAAAAGCAACGGGAAAACGCGCAGTCACCATGGGACTTACATCAAAAAACCGTCTCTTCTGTATTAACCATAGTACATATGCAACAACTCCTGAAACATACAGAAGCATCAATCCACAACTTAACGGATAGAGTACATATTTGAAATTCCCGACGCTACGGGAAAGCACCGTATTAAAATCATCAGCAAGATAAATCCGCAAGAAATCGAATGACACGACTTGCAAATGTTTGCTTAATACCGACAAAAACATGGTATTCTTCCCGGTTTGCATAAAAGTAACAACATCCGTGCCCCCTCCCTGAACAATAAGATAGTACAGATACGGGGAAAACAATAGTATCGTAATAGCACAAGCGGATAAAAATACCCGCAAACGAATAATCGTTCTGAAAATCAAAGCAATTATCAGGAGTACAGGAAAAAGATAAAAACCGGACATATGCAACTGACTGGCGCAACAGGCAACTATCGTGAGGCCGACAAAATACCACCCATTCTTTTTCGTAATTAGGTACAATAAAAGAATATGGAACATAACCATAGGCAAAGGTAAAAGGCATTGAGCCCAAATTTTACTTGAATAAAAGACAAACGAGGGAGAAAAAGCTAATAATGTAGCGGCAATTACCGCGAAAGTACGCGGAAGAGTGCGCAAGAAATAACGGAATGCAAGCAGTAAAGCAGCAATGTTTAAAATAAAGACAATGCAAGTAACGCCCCAAGGATCTGCAGTGAGATATCCCACCACTCCCAAAAACCATACGAATAAAGGTGGATTTTGAATCCCCACGCTTGAGGGAAGAGCATGACTTATAAAAAAATGCGCCTTTTGAGCTGCCAGCCCGGCGATAATACCGAGCTTTTCATCATGCTTAAATTCAAAGAAAGTAAATTGAAAAAACCGTATCGCACAAGCGCCCAAAAACAACACCCACAAACCAATAGTTTCCTTTTTTACCATTTTAAAAAAACGGGCGGTACTATTTCTTATCATGTGATAAAAAATCGTATCGCCCTCTCCACCCCTTAAACGTATTGCCTACGCATGCCGATAATGAGCCGTATACGGCATGCACTACCCGTCTTGTTGCACAGCTTGTTTATCATGACTCCGGTGAGTTTGTTTGAAAATATCTATGTATTGAAAAATGCACGTATGCCGTGCCGATGCAATAAATACACGATAAGCACTGCCATGCCAAAAAGGTATGCTGCAAAAATCGGCCGTTCGTTATATGATTTACGCCATATCAGGAAAAAAACCAGCACCGCCAACCCTCGGGAGAGCCAAACAATCAAAAGATCAGGCACCAGCCACGGAATACAAATACAGGCACAGAAAAAGAAACACGCGATAAATAACTGCGCCCTTCTCAAACCAAAAACAACGGGTAACGTGCGGATACCCGCCTGTTTATCTCCCTCATAATCCTTAAGATCGATAAAATTACCGGCTGCAGTCACCCAAATGAGGAAATAAACCGCGACATTAAAAGATATTTCCACGGATTTATTAGTGCCGTTATATCCCAGCAAGAACGTTGCTAACGAACATATCGCAATACAAATCTTTGAGAAAAAGGTAACGCGTTTAAAACGCACGGGAGGCATGGAATACAGGTAATAACTCCCCGCGAGCACAAGCACAAGCAGCAATGCCGTAAAACCGACTGCCCCGGCATACAGTATTCCTCCTCCGAGACAAAACCAACCCACCTTTGTATAATGACCCGGGGGGATAGCGCCGGTTACCAGCGGCCTGCCGGTATTGGTAATGGCGTCAATAGGCACATCGCTTAAATTATTCGTGATCAAAGAAAAACAACCCGCGTATATGATCGCCGCCGGAATAAAAAACCAGTAGAATAACCCCGGATGATACCCCGCCATGCCAATACTGCCTGCGTAGGCAAAACCAAAAAGCCACATAGCCAGATAATGTAATATCCTGGCAAACCGCATATCTTTGATCAAGGCTACGAAGTATGCCCGCTTACATACGTACAAAAACCAGGGTACAAAGATAAGCAGGAGAAAAAGATAAAAATCCCGCATCAGGGAATCGGAATATACGAACGGAAAGTTAAAAAACCCCAGCAATGCTTTTACGCCAAAAGGAGCCAACCCATAGAGAAAAAGAAGCGAATAAATAAAGAATATACCTATCAAGCTGCGCACCGCGGTGCGCGTTTTAACCAGGAGATACAGGAACGAACAAATCAGTATTATTCCTATCTCAATACGCATCCCCGGCGTTACTCCTGAGCCATTAAACGAGCCTGCATATGTCAGGAATCGCGCCCCCAGATCACCATGAACGCCTGGCAGGAAGTACGTCATATCAAACCCTTGCCCTTTGCTTAAGAGAAGGTCAAATAACGGAGCAAGGATAATAAGGAAGGAAAACGTAAGGGTAGTACGCGCTATCTTAACAACCGGTTCTTTCGTCGCATAATGAAAAACCAGGATAAACGAAAGCGCTAAACAGACATAGAATAAAGAATAATGCGCAAACCGGTCAAACGAAATAACGCTGCTGTCGGAAAAAACTTCAAGAAAGATTCGCGCTATGATTACCGCAACAAATGTCCCGATATAATTTCCAAAAGCGACCTCGCCATTTTCAACCGGTTTGATCACTCTTTCATTGATAAAGGAAAGCCACATGCATTACTCCCGTCGATAAATGGAACTTTCTTAGAATACAAGCAATCCACCGGAAAAACAATACATACGCCGGTCCTCGCTCAAGTGCCTGAAAAAAATGCCCTGCTTAAATATAAATTGCCTTAACCAGTCACAGTTTTAGCTGCATTCTCGGCGCTGTATATCGCGACCTGGCGAAAAAATCCCAATTCATTGGAAAAATTTCCTAAATATCCACAAACTAAATACTCTGACTTAACCATCTTAACTCCCCTTGCCTAGCTCCTCAACCACTCCTTTAAACTCCTCCAGCGCGGATTCCAGATCTTTAACAATATCGCCGGCAATTACATCAGGATCAGGCAAATTTTCTAGATCCTCAAGCGATTCATCTTTTAACCAGAATATATCAAGACTTACCTTATCTCGTTTTAGTATTTCCTCATAAGCGAAAACCTTAAAACGTTCGCTCTCCTTACGCTTAGCCCGATTATCTGCGTTGTAGCACTTAACAAAATCCGTCAAATCATCAGGAGCTAACGTATTCTCTTTCAAGGTAAAATGTTTATTCGTTCGCAAGTCATAAATCCACACCTTAGAAGTCCAGGGTTTTTCCTGTGCCGGTTTTTTGTCAAAGAAAATCACGTTTGCCTTAACTCCCTGGGCGTAAAAGATTCCCGTAGGCAATCGCAGGATCGTGTGCAAATCGAAATCATGCAGCAATTTCTTCCTCACCGTCTCACCGGCGCCGCCTTCAAACAACACATTATCCGGCACCACGACAGCCGCCTTACCCTGCACTTTAAGAATCGAGGCAATATGCTGAACAAAATTCAACTGTTTATTCGAAGTGGTAGTCCAAAAATCGTCGCGCTCGTAAGTATCTTTTTCTTTCCCTGCCTTACCGTTTTCTCCAATAATAGTAGTCGAACTCTTCTTGCCAAACGGCGGATTAGTCAAAACCATATCAAAATGTTCACTTCCCTTTGAAGCCAAGGCATCAGCAACTTCAACAGGAGAACGTTTTAAACCTATTCCGTGCAAATACATATTCATTGCGCACAAGCGAGCCACAGATTCTACAATATCCACGCCATACAAAGCCTCATTAACCATAAACTTTTTATCACCTTGGGAGAGTGTGGGAAACTTCTTAAAAACATAATCAAAAGCATTCAACAAGAATCCGCCGGTGCCGCAGGCCGGATCACAAATTTTCATTCCCGGCTGTGGTTTCATCACCTCAACCATAGCCTTAATTAAAGCCCGGGGAGTAAAATACTGCCCGGCTCCGCCTTTAGTATCCTGCGCATTCTTTTCCAGCAATCCCTCATAAATCGTGCCCTTAATATCGATATCCAGCCCCAGCCACTTCTCATCATCGATCATATTGATCAACCGCTTGAGTTTGGCCGGATCCTGGATCTTATTCATTGACTTAAGGAAAATCCTGCCGATAATCCCCTTCTGCTTGCCCAACTCCCGCATAATCGTTATATAATGCCCTTCCAGCGGCTCGCCTTCCAGCTTCTTCAAGGACTTCCAGTTGTACTTTGCCGGGATTTCACTATCATGATACAACTCATCCCGTTCATCGGACATCTTCAAGAACAGCAAATACGTCAACTGCTCCACGTAATCGCCGTAGCTGACGCCATCATCCCGCAACACATCACAATAATTCCATACTTTTTGGATTATTTCATTTTCGCTCATGGTTTTTACTGAAGCACTCCTTGTGCCAGACGATGCAACTCCGGGTTAGCCAAAGCTAAAACCTTTCTTTTTACTACACGCGAGAAATATTCCTTCTCTGTCTTAGTCAATTTTTCATTACGAAGCTTCTTTAAAAACAGCTCTTTCTGCTTCGGAGAAAAAACCTGCGCAAGAGAATACTCCACCGCCATCGCCTCCTTAGCCGAAAGAAGATCATCAAGATTTACCTGTACCTGCCTGAAATAATTGTTAAAGGTTGATTTTACCCTTTGGCTGGACATGACACCATCTAATAAAGCTAAATCCTGGTTATTTTTTAACGCAACCACGTATTCTTCGTATTTCTTCTGCACATCCTCATTGCCAAAAAGATTATACAATTTATCCCGCCAGGAAAATGCAAGGCCCAATGTTTTGTATAAAGCAAGTGAGAACATGACTAATAACGCCAAGTCATTCTTATCATGGTGTGATTTCAGGCACGCTTCAACTTTATCATAATCAAATAAGCCTTTCTCCGCAGCATTGGCCAAAACCACCGGAAACCCTTCCCATAACCGATAATCGCGCGATTCAACCAATTCGGCAAGAGTGGCGTTTGCTTCACCCTCTTTATCCGCCTCCAAAAGAGGGAAACCTAATCCCGCTAATTTTTTTAAAAGATTGCCTTTATCCATATATCGCTTCCTTTTCTACTACGCTTAAAAAATACTCCCAATTCTTGATAACAGCCGCTTCCGAAGTATCATAAGAAGCTGTCTTACGAAATCTTCCATCAAGTTTTTTAAAATCTATCTCGCTCCTCTTGCTTTTCAATAAAGCCAAACAATCTTCTATATCTACGCTCGTAGACCTAAAAATCTTACTTATTATTATGTCGTAATAATTAAGTATGCCTAAATAAATATGGCTAAACTCTTTAAAAAGAAAATGGTTATCTTCTTCCAATGGCGATTCCAGCAATTCAGTTATAATATATTTGCCCCTAAATAAGTCAAAAACAAATCCGTCGTCTCTCGACCAACCCCATCCGCCTGCCTGCTTATAACCAATCTGCTGTAAGATTTTTACAATATACTCATGCTCATCTATATTAGGGACAATTAAATCTATATCTTTAGTTGAAGCTTTAACGCCTAAAAGCGTCATCGCGGTTCCGCCGCAAGCAATTAAATGCACCTTTCTATTTAAAAATCCATCCCATGCGCTTAAAGTATCCAATAATCCCTGTTTATCTATTCGATATTCCATACAATAAATTGTATAATATTGTACAATTCTCTGTATTAAAGTATACAATATAATCTTAACGTGTCAAGGAATAAATAGAGCCGGCCTTTTATCTACTCGGCTTAAGTTTCGCCTTTTCTTTCTTTATCCGCTCCAGTAGAATTTCCACCGGCTCATCATTAGAATCAGCCTCAACCAGCTTGCCTTCAAAAGCTTTCTTTAGAATACTCTTTTTCAACCGCTCAATTTTCTCCAATCCTTGCTCAACCGCATTCTCAAGCACTTTTGCCCGCTCAAAGCGAGATTCAATCTTCTCAACAATCTTCGCCTGTTCTTCAAGGGAACAAAATTTAAACGAAACCTTCTTAAAGTTTCTAGATGAAATCCCTGCAACCGTTGTCCCGGTTTTAGCTCTTTCTAATCTCTTTTGAAAAAAAGTTGACATTATCTGATACATTACGAATTTATCAAAATTGTCCGATCTTAATAAAACCATTCTCTGCGCAATTGAGAATTTATAGTCCGGGATTAAAGAAACTTCTCCCATAGGAGCTTCAGTAGTCATTAAGACATCACCTTTACGTGGAATTCCTCTAGTCATATATTTCTTGTAAGTCTCCTCAGTAACATATCGAATATTCTCCAGTCTGATTTGTCCATTGCGGATATTTGCAGTCCTCAAGTGCACTATACCGGAGTTAGCAAAAGGTGGTGTTCGGCCGCGGTAATCAATGATTTGAAAAACATTTTCGATACTTTTCTCTTGCTTAAGGTTATCAAACGCCGATTTAAGCACTGACTGACGATAACGCTTAATTTCCTGGCGCACACGCTCCAGCGAATCCTTGGCGCTATCCAGCCGCGAAAACAAACTTTCAATCTTGGC
>DAONEO010000004.1:0-130360 GCA_035403145.1 Candidatus Omnitrophota bacterium
CCCAACGCTTATTTTGCCGCAAAACGAGGAAAAATATAAACATCTTTCGCCGATAAAGCGCGGCTGGGTTGCAGCGGTGAAAGAAACATTTCAGAGTTTGATTGGTTTATGGAGTTTTGTGCCGCAGCATGGCTATAATCAGAGCGCCGCAGATTTACTGGCACGTAATCGTGGATATCGCGCAATGAAGATTGCTACACTCGGAACCATTGTTTTAACCGTCCCGATATTAGCGGTGACAACGTCGTGGGCGTATCCGATAGTTTTTACAGCAGCGCTTGCTAGCGGCGTAGGGGCAAATATCATTTCGCACGGAACGTATAATACGCTTGCTGCGCTATATGGTTTTGCGGTTCTTAAAGCTGCTACCTTAGAAGACCCATTTATTATTCCTCAGGGATTGCAGTTTTTATCAATAGCGCAAATCGGCGGAGAAAAAGATAAGGAGTTTTGGGCTGATGGTCAAGGCAATCTCTGGATTTTTAAAAACAATCCGTATAGCAAAGAAGGGTATCGGCCGTTAGGAACGCAGCTCTATAATCGGTTTCTCCAGGTTGTATTGCAGCGTCCTGTTGAGGCATATGAAGTAACGTTGCCGGATGGCCGAGTAGGTACACTTGAGAGAGCGCTTTTGAAGGGTGGGGCGCAAGAGCTTGATTGGAGAATGGTGTCCCCTGGACAAGTCAATACGGTTTTCCGAGCGAATGCGCTGAGTAATTTTAGAAAACAATTTGGTAATGTTGCTTCTCTTTCAAAAGAGCAGTTGCAATCTTTGGGAGAACAAGTCTTGGAAGAAATGGTTGTGGATTGGCTTTTCTCAAATCACGATACGCATATGGCCAATTTTCTTGTCGATGATCAAGGGAATGTTGTCGGTATTGATAAAGAGCAGGTGTTTAAATATTTTCCGAATGATGTGTTAAGCTTGAAATATTTACCGAATGGCGCAGGTGAAGCATATACGTCCCTCTACTACTATCTCCTTGTAGCTCTCGCCTCTCAAGGCCTTTTGAATGATACCTTGATTGATAAGGTTTGTAAAAAAATCGACTCTATTTCTGACGGCCAATTGCGCGAATTTATGCATCCGTTTGCCGCAGCGTACGTAGCAGCGCATCCCGATCGTTTTGCAAATGAACAAGCTTTTATCGAGGCTTTTTTAACTCGCAAGGCAAATTTGAGAAATGATTTTAAGACGTTTTTTTTGAGCATCCAAGCCAATTCCGTCTTTGCAGCGAATACGTCAAAAATGATAACCATAAGCACCGATTTCATTAAACAAATGCCCCTTGGTAATAAAATGTTTAAGAAAATTGCTTTAACCGCGACAACACTATGTACTGTAGTGTTCAATAAACAAGTGGAATTAAATAGACGACTTCAGAATATGTACGAGATTGGAGCCGGCGTGGTGTCTCAGATTAAAAATGCGGGATCTGAAGGGCAGCGACATGAGATGATAATTTCAGAAATAGAAAGAGAATTTCAGGATCTTGTCCAGGGAGCGACCATCGAAGAGGCGGACGCATTGCGGCAGGAAAAAGAATTATTGGTTGCTCAAATCCGAGCGCCTCCGTCATCTGTTCAACGGTTAAAAAAGACACTGGTTCTTTTGTCTGCTTGGATCAAGCTTCTGCGGAGCGAAAAAGGCGATTACCACCGGCTTTATTTAGCGCGCGACGGAGGATATTTTCATTTGATAGATAAAGCTATTGCGGAAGCCGAGGGAATGAATCCCGAATATGATGCAGGCTCCTCTGTTTATATGTTAAGTCGAGCGCGCATGTCTGGCAAGGCCGGATGGCAGGTGTATGAAACCATGAAAACGATTATTGCGCAAGCGCAACAGGACTCAGGGCAAGATATAAAATCATTTATAAGAAGATTGCGGCAAGAATTTCAAGAGCAGTATTCACAAGATGCCAATTTTCGATACATCGTTGATAAAACAAGGGAAGAGTTGATAGAGTTGGGATATACCGATATGAAAAAGCTCGTTATAATAGATACCGGTTTTATTGGGACAATTCCCTTTTTTATCAAATGTGTTTTAGAGCAGGGCAAGAATGAAGAAGATCTGTTTGATGAATCCGGCGAAGAGCTTATTAGTCTTGCTATCGTTGCTCCCTCAAGTATCAGCGATTTTGCTAAGCAGCTGTTTGGTTTTGATTTGGAGATGTTTTCAGATGAAGAAAGGGCTTTTTTGAGCAGAGTAGCGCCGCAAGGAGGCGGTTCGTTGGGGTTGGAACTCGAAGGGATTAACGATCACCCGATTGAATTTGATGATAATTCCTGGAGTATTCAAGAACAAGGTCTTGTGAGTAAGCTCAAAGTATTTTTTACCAAGATGGTTGCACTCCAGGCTCTTCTTGCCATGCTTGAACAAGCGACGGAAATTGAAAGAATTACCGGTAATCCGTTGTTGGGCCGCGCGATGTTTATTTCATTAATGAAGTCAGACTTTTCCGATCTCATTCATAGCTATTATCCGAAAAGCGAAGCAGTGTTTAAAAGTTTTAATTGGGGTTCAAAAGAAACAATCTCCTCGCAGATTCTTGAATCCATGGAGAATTTAGGAAGTTACCAGTCCGAGGCAATGATAAAAAAACAAAACGCTTTTGTCGCCTTTACGAATGTTCTTCTGCCGACTGCGATGACAATTAACCCCGCGACAAACATTGCAATTACGACGCAGTATTTAGCTGTGCCTATTCTAGTGCGTATCGTCCTGTGGTTTAAAAATATTAGGGATCGAATTTTCGCAGCATTCACACACCTGGTGCCCGCACCAAATTTCTTAGGGGATTTTCTATCTTTGAGTGCTCGTGAAGGTCTTTCTATGAGTATGCCCGCATCAAACAATGCAAAGGCTTTTGTTTTTGGCGGAAAGCAGTCACCTATTATCTTTAAACCAGGAAAGAATAGGCGGGTGGATATCATTGTTACAAGAGGTTTTTTCTTAATGCAGTATTTGGCTCTTGCGTCTCAAGGGGTAAAAAATCCGGAGAAGGTTTTGGCTGCTTTTTTCGAGCTGGTTATTGCATATGCTCGTGGTCACGACGTAATTGCTGCTCGGCAAGCGATGGAGGTTCGTTGTATGACGCTGGGGGTAGATAGTCGCGAAGTGGTTCGTTTTATGAAAGCTCTTGCGAATGAAATGCTTTTAGTTCGTTCCGATGATCTTGTGGATGGGGAAAAGATAAAAAAGGGGATTGAGGTGTTTGATGTGGGGGTATTTATCCCAAATAATTCTGGGCATACTATTCAAGGATCTGCTCGCGCGGGAGAAGATATCGATCAAAAAAGCGGTGCCTATAATGAAGATTTAGCCACGTTTGATGCCTCGCAAGGAAGTGATGCGGTGTTTACGGTGGCCGATGGGATAATGCCGGAGATTTCGCAGTCGCTTGATACGGCTGTAAGCGCGTTGCAGACAGGCGGCGGCACGATAACGGTAGGCGGGGTTGCGATAACCGTGCAAGAAACAACGTTATCCCAAGGCGATGAAGCATCGGCATGGTATGAAAATGGCAAAGGAGTTATTAGTATCAATACAGATGCGTTACGCGTACGGCTGGAAGCTGCGGGGTTGTCAAAAGAAGATATCGCGATTGTCCTGAAACTGGTATTGGCGCATGAGCTGGCGGAAGTAGTATCCCGGCACCACGGGTTATCAACCGCGGATTCACATCAGGCCGCGATGGTAGTGGAGGGATTATGTGCGCAGCAGTTGGGAGTGAACGCAAAGATAAAAAGAGCGGCTTGGCAGGCCAGGGAGGAAACATTGGGGATGCGGCTTCCGGCAGACGCCATTATTTATGACGATATAGTCAGGTTTATCCAAAACACGGAAAATCCCTGGTTGGTATATGCGGATATGTTAAAGTTGTCGCTGCGTGACCGCTATTACGGGAAATTTACTGCGGATTATCTGATTTTTGAAGCGGAACGGGTTGCCCGGTCATATTTCCATAGGGTTACAGGAGCGCCGTTAAAGCGTATGGGGAGCATGTCTGACGAGATCGCCGCAGCGGCACAGGGAAAAACAACCGAAGAGATAGTGAAGCTTCTGCGTGGTTTACAGGAAGAGCTGGAGAAAGAATTTTCTCAGTATGTCTACGTTGAAATCCCTTTGCAAACGGAAGAGGCAGAGGCAGAAAATGCAGCGTTGCCGGCCATTACGTTTGATGACATCCGCGCATTGAATAAGGCTGCGCGGCAAAAGGATTCTGACGGCATCCCCCAAACTGAAATTCTTTCTTTTGACCGGCTGTCAGGATATTTGTTTGATGATGAGGGAGTTCCGTTGATGCATACCGCTCCGCATCAATTCGCCACTATGCTGCTTCGTGTCCGGCAGGGAGAGACGGCTGCCGATACGATCAAACGGATTTGCGGCAATGCCTGGGGCATGGAGCAGAATGATACAACCTTACAACAGAAACTGGCACACGTCGTATCGCAATATATATTTATCCCGTATCTTCCTGCCGCAGCTGTTTCTATCGCCGATCCGGGGCAGTTTGGAAGCGGTGAATTTAAGAAACAATTCGGCGCGGCAGAAATGATGCAGCGTATTGTCAAAGAATCATTGGAATTGTCCGGGGTAGTGCAGCCTGAGCAGGTGACGGGAAGGCCGCATGATGAAGGGACTCCGTTGCATGGGGTGCGTCAGGGGCAGCTTTTGCATCAGCGGCAGAATGCTATCCTGGGGGTTATCAATACGGGCGCGCAACGGCAGGCGCTTCAGGGGCTTCAGCGTTTTATCGAGGAACGCGAAATAAAAACCCGCGGTGAACAAGGGGCAAAACTTTACGCGGAAAAGGCGGTTGAGCCGCTCATGAGACAGCAGCGGTTATATCTTGAGCGCGACCATTTGTTTGCGGTGCTTAGTTATCTTATGACAGTGCGGGATATGGGGAAAGTCACCTTTTTCGTGCGCGGGCCGCCGGATACTTTTTATTGCGTCACTGCAACCGGATATGGGTGGCAGATGTTTATCATCCATCAGGCTATTATTGCCACCGATTACAATGATGCCAGCGTTCCCCCCGAAATAAGTTTATTCCGGAAGTTTGAAAAGGTGATGAAAGCGTCGGGAAGGCAGACGCTTGGGGAAGAGAAAAACCGGTTTGGTTTTAAAGTCATTAACGATTCTTTTGGCCGTTCCGCCGGAGACCAGCTTGTGAACATGGACGCGATTTTTCTCTGGGAAGCGTTGCGGGGGATGTCCGAAGAAGACCTTCTTGATTCGCAGAAAATCCTTCAGATGCTGGCGCAAGCCGCGAACCCCATTAACAGTATTGTGCAGGACAACGGATTTCACTTTGAGGTTGCTTTTGAGGCCACGGAAATCAATAGTCACGACGGCCTGGTGTTTCCTACCTCAATTCTTGATCGAGCCGAAGAATTAGCGGAAAGCCGGGCAGCGGGCGCCGAACAGTCTGGTTCGCACCGGGTCAAAAGGGCTCAGCAGAATACATCCCCTGAAATACAAGCCCGTATTAATGAAGAAAAAATGCTGGCGCAGGCGCATCGTCGGTATCGTGCCTTTGAAGAGCTGGCACAGACGCATGTCAAATTTATGCCTGCGATTGCCCGTCATCTGAGGGAAATAGCTGATTTGTCTGCGCGCGAATCAAGTATCGAGAAGCTTGCGCGTATTTATATGCGTTCCTTGCGTGCCGGTAAGACAATTAAAGATTGCGAAGCGGATGTTTTAAAAGAAGCCGAGGGGTTGTTCGCAGCTGACCGAAAGACGGCAGGCGGCGTTCAGCATAGAGAAGAGCCGGGGCGGGCTACGCAAGACTTGGAACAGGGAGAAGGTTTTTGGGATGTTGCACAAGAAACGCCTGCGGCGCGCGCAGGGCGGCTTCCGGGAATTTTCACGAAAGCGTTTAATAAGATGGCGAATATTGTTTTAGTTGGAAAGCTGCGCGCGGAATTAAAACGCGCAATTCCCGGTAAAGAATATGCCTTGCTGCGGAATGAGCTTGCAAAAAATATCGCGCGCGCCGGGAACGTACGAAAAAGTTTACGGGAAAATGCTGCTTCCGGCTACGGAGAATTTATCCGCTTTTTGTCTGTCAAAGATAGCGGATTTTATCATTCTGATATCGAGGAATTTATGCGGCTGCTCGTGAATAGGGCTGATCAGGCAGAAATAGAGGCGAGCACCAAGACGCTCATTGGCCAATTGCGTGAATTGGGGGTCCGTCCTTTTAGCGTGCGAATAGCCATAAGAGCCGCTCTGTCGCAGCAAAATCCATTGGCACTCCTGCATGCTTTTAGCAGATTGGCTGCGGAACTGGAGAAATTCCGTGATGCAAGCGGAAATTTCGATTTCTTCCGTAACCCAGAACAGCTTATCGGCGCGGTTGTAAGGACAGAAGATCCTGTGCATGTGTGTGACAGGCTTATCCAAACAGGTATTACGGGGAAGGTCCTTGATTTTAGCTCGGCACTCATTGATCGGGGAATTGATCGGGTTGCATGGATAGAAGAGATTACGGCGTATTTTATTAGTACCCCGGATCCTTTGGATGGGATGCGGCGGTTTCTTCCTCAGAAAGGGCAGGCAGGGCCGGTTGATCTTTATGCAAACCTGATACGGCTTCTTGCGCGGGTAGGGGTTACGAGTGACATGCGCGAACAAAAATGGATTGCGCGGGTAAGAACGTTTCTCCGCAATGATCCCTATGCCGAAAAAATGCCGGAGTTTATTACCTTCTTGATGGCAGACGAGAATCAAACAATTTCCCTGGAAAAAATAAAACTCATTGAGTATCTCGACATGCTTAATATTATTTCCGAAAAAGGAGATATCCTCGATGGTATCATGCAATGGTGCGGGAAACTACCTCGGGAAAAAGAGCTTGCTTCTTTGCGCGGGTTGAACAATATTTTATCCGCGCAGGCGATGAAAGAATCCGATGAGGCTTCTGATTGGAGGATTTTGTTCGATTCCTATATACCGGAATTCGGCTTTTTTGCTAACGGGACGATAATTTTTCTGCATCGCTCTTTGTCTAAAGGCGTGCCGGTTTCTTCAGAGCTTTTAGCGGAATTCAATTTACCTGGTATCGGGGTAACAGAAACGGGACCGGAAGGGATCGCGCAGCTTAAGAAGATACTTGAGACGTTACGGATGGATATTTTTGAAAAGAAGGATATCCCTGAAGCATCTGTTGATCATCCGGTGATAGGCCCTTTGACGGGAGCGATCACGGGTTTTCTTACGGCAATATGGGGGCATGGCTCAGCGCGGGGGAAGAATCTGTTGGATTTCGTGCGGGAATTTCACGAAACAGTGTCGCGTCAAGACGGTTCCGGCGGCGTGAAGATTGATGCAGATGTTTTAGCGACAGAAAGCGATTTTCCTGTTGCGTTCCTTGGTCCCAAAACGTTCTCTCCCGATGCCGGGAAGGCTTTTGCGTGGTATCGCGGAGTTATTGATTACGTATTGTCGCTGGATCAGCAGAATCCTTTTGAAGGTTTGCGCCTTCGTGTTCGTGGGATCCTGGCAGATCTTCGTGACCAGGCTATGGCGGGTCTTGAACAGGCTCCTCATCAGAAGGCACGCACAAGCCTTGAGGATAAAATTCGTCTCCTCAATAATGGTTTGAGTGCGGTTGTTAATGCGCGGTCAAGTCTTGATTTGGCAATGGCAATTCGCAGCAGCGGTATTAATCTTGATAAACAGCGTCAGTTGCGGGAACTGGTTATAGCCGCGCTTTGGGTTGAAATTCTGAGCGTCCGGCCTATACTCCGTCAGCAAGTAGCTGAAAATGACATGAAAACGCTCACCGCGCGGAGTATAAACATGATTCTTGAGTGTGCGTACGATATTTTGCCCGAGCATGTATTGAAGGATAGGGTCGGTACGAGTGACGCAAAGGAATTAACCAAGATCTTCTTCCCCAAGATATTCGAAGATGAGGTGCGTAAACAGATTAAAGCGGGAGAGACGACGCCTGTACATGCTTTTGCCACGCGCGGAATTCTCGGTGAAATGGCCGGCGATATAGGCGACGCTTGTTATACCGCGGTATCCGGGCTCATGTTTTATCCATCTCTGGTAACGGCAGTGCTGTTTACATCCGGCCAAGGATTTGAGCGGCAATTCGCAGGCTCCGTGCTTATCCTGGAAAATTATTATCGTGGTGAGAAGGTATGGATCCTGCGGGCAATTAATCCGTCGGCAGATTTTCTTGCTACGCATGACGCCGATGATTTCTTTGCCGGAATTCTTCAGTATGCCCAGAAACTCGCGGATGCCTATAATAGGCTGCATCCTGATTCGCCGGTCCGGTATTTGTTGGCTCCTACGGGAGAAGAGGGCGCGCTTTCTAATAGACCGAAGATTAAAGATGCTGTTGTAAAAAAGGCCGAGGACGGTTTTATATCGTTAGACAAGCCGGAAAATCTAAACGGATATCCGATTAAGGATACATGCGCTATTCTTGCCCGTCTCTCAATGCCGTTAGAAAACAATACGTCTCTTTCGTCCGATGCGGATGAAGAGAAAGCGGCAAAGGCTATGCTGGAACATGAGCTTCGGAATCTTGCTGGTCAACCGATATCGTGGGCTGAAGTTGTCTGTGATGATTTGCCGCCGGATCTTGCAGTGAAAGGGAAAGCCTTTTTGGGAGAATTGCAAGACAGAGTGGCCGCGAAAAAGAGCCGGGGCGATAAGAATTCGGAATTTGATATGGAGGATATTGAAGTTTTGTTTCCGCTTGCAGCCGAATTCTTTGCGGATAAAGAAGTAAGGGAATTCTTGATCGAATTTTTCGGGTCTCCGGAGAAATGTGAGGACTTCCTCGGCCAGATGCAGCTTTCAATCGGGATTGCCCGCGAGCTTCTGGATAATTATCACAAGGGCGATACTTTTGGCACAAAAACTAAGAATGCAATTGACGTTAATTGGTTGTTGGAAGCGCTTATAGCATATTTAAACCGGTCACAGGGTTCAAGTAAAGTGGAGCGGGAGGAACGTATTGTGAGCAACACGCCTGTCGAAGGAGGTGTCACAGTAACAGGTTCATGGTTGGGGCTTTGGTTATTATTCGATAATTTGATCCGCAATGCGCGCGAGGCGACACATAACAATGCGCCGATAAAAGTGCGGCTTTTTGTTGATGGCGGTTCTGTGGTTTTAGAAGTGGAGGATAAAGGCGCAGGAATTGATATATCCCGTTGGGAAGAAATATTTGCTTTAGGTGCGACATCGAAGGTGGAGAGCGGTAACGATACTAGTTTAAGGCATGGCATAGGCTTGCGTATATGCAAAAGAATCGCCGAAAGTCATGGCGGCAAGGTGTATGTACAAGAATCAAAAGTGGGGGAAGGTTCGATATTCCGCGTTGAGTTGCCGTTGGCTCGTCCGGTAGTAAATGCGCCGACGGCGATTTCTGTGTTGACGAAAAATGCCGATTCCGGGAAGCCTGTTGCGCCTGTAGCTTCAAGCACGGAAGAAACAAGCGGTAGCGGGTCACGTGCGGATGCCCGAGAGCCGATGCATGCGTCTCTTGCCGATGGGGTAGAAAGAGTTTTAGATCAAGATTATCGGGTGAGGCAGAAGCCGTTTATATTTTCAAATGAAGAGAATCAGGAGGATGCCTTGCAGGAGCTTGCGCAGGCTCCCGGGCGAGGTACGGGGGTTCATGTTGGTTTCGGCAGCCTTTTGAATCTCGATATCATGGTTGCCCGTCAATCACAATATGGCTTTATTGCCGATGTCAATGATTTAGAGATTGCCGCTTGGCATGCTCTTAAACGAGCGCTTGTCGAGGTTGGAGAAGGTCCCGGCGCCAGGGAGAATTTTAAGAAGCTTTTTTTGAAATATATTGAAGAAACTATTTATTCTCCCGTTGGTTCTGCGGTGCCATACGCGGGATACCATGCAGATCACTTGCGTGATATCGAGATGCTTTTGGAAGGCACCCAGCCGCAAACCCGGTGGTTTGCCACGGAAGAAGGGTTTCGATACGTGCAGAGGATGTTCCTTGAGGGAAGAATTGCAATTTTCCGCAGGGACATTAGAGACTTTCAGGGGTTTGGGGAGCTTTCCGGGTTGCTTGCCGATAGAAATTTGCGTATCGACTCTTTGTATACAACTAATATTTTTAGTTGGTTCACGATGTCCATGGTTGGGCAGGATTCTCCGGAGGTCCGTCAGCGCGATTTTGCTCGTACTATGGTTGCATTAAGCGTTCGCGCAGATACGCGCACGGTGTATGTTGATGCAGCGCCGGGTGAGCGGATCGGCGGGCGTAGACCTCTTAATTTACGCGTGGCGTCGTTTGATAGAGCGGTATGGGAAGAAAAAGCCGGCGTAGGTAATCAAGAGGGCACAGGTGCAGGGAATAGTGTCCCCAGGGTTACGCCTTCAGCAGATGCTACGGGTGGTATTGATATGCGCGCGTTGCCGGTGCAGGTGCAGCCTGTTCCGCAGGCATTGGTGGGTGTCGGGAAGCAGCTTTCTTTACAGGAACTCGATAAAGAGTGGGCGCAGATCGAGAATATGGTTAATGCCGGCATTATTCCTTCGGGCGTCCGCGTGCAGGAGTATGCGCAGTCATGCCGTATGTCTCAGGACGCAGCGGCGCGTATGAGAAAGATCGGCGCCTGTGTAGCTGAGATCTTAAAAATGGAAGAAGACCAGGTTGTTGCTACTGATGAGGGGATAAGCCGCGTATTGGTTTTTCTTGAAACAGGAGAATCTGCGAGTATATTGAAAAAAGCTTAGAGGCGCATGCAGTTCTGTCTCGGGTTTATCAGCCGTAAGCCCCTGCCAAATCAGAACTCTGCGCCTCGTTTTTTGTAGCAAGAGAGTCGTTTTAGCCCGTAGCTCGTAGGTCGTAGCTCATAGGCTAAGTTCCGCCAGTGGCGGGGTGGAAGCTAGATTGCCACGCCCATCTTTAGTTTTATTGCGGGTAAATCGGGCTCGCAATGACATATGGCATGTCGTCGTTGCGAGGAGCATTTAGTTTAATCGCAAGCGCGACACGGCCTGCCTGACGGCAGTCAGGAAATCACGTTTTTACTTGTGACGTTGTGACTTTTTGACTTTGAAGCCCGGATTATTTTGATTTGTACGAAGCTTGACAATCGCTCTTTTCTCGATAGAATATAACTATGTTTATCCTCGCCAATTTTATTACCGCGTTTGCCGGTATCGTAAACGTTGTTTTAACCGCACTCTATTGGCTTGTTTTGATCCGGGCGCTTTTAAGCTGGGTCAACCCCGACCCGTTTAATCCTTTGGTGCAGTTTTTGAACGCTGTCACCGAACCGATCCTGTATCCTATCCGTAAACTTCTGCCGTTTAGCCTTAAGATGTCCATTGATATTTCTCCCGTTATCGCGTTTTTGCTTATTCTATTTTTGCAGTCATTCCTGGTCCAGACATTGCACGAATTAGCCATGCGATTGAAGACTTGAAGAACGGGTTTTGTTGTCGATAAGAAAAGGTAAAAAAAAGGAGGAGACGATGAAAAATTGGGGATTTATTGTGGTCATTGCTCTTATCACGGTTTTTTTGTTCGGCTATAGTTATATTCGCGCCAATGAGCAGGAACGGTTTATTAAGAATAACCTTCTTTTGTTTAATGACCGGGTAAATCTGTTTGAGGCGAATGTCAAAAAACTTGATGTCCGCATCAGGGATTTTACCGATAAAGTCAATTCTCTTGAAGGGAACCTCGGCCTTTCTGCCAATGAGAAAAAAGAATTAATGGCAAAAATAGATGGCATTGTCGCCGACATTCAGCAACTTAAAAGCGCGCCGAAAGCTGTTGAATTAGCTCCCGTAGAAGTTAAAAAATAGTAGGTTGGCCCGTAGCTGCTAGTTCATAGGTTGTGTTCCGCCGGTGGCGGACACGTAGTTTTAGATTGCCACGCCCATTGTTCGATTTGTTGTGGGTAAATCGGGCTCGCAATGACGCTTCTTTTTCGTCATTGTGAGGAGCGATTAATTAAGTAGCTATCGCGACGCGGCCTGCCTGACGGCAGTCAGGCAATCACGTTTTTACTTGTGACCTTGCAACCCGGGTCGTTTTTAAGTTGAACTACCCTTGACAAAAGCCTGCCGGGGTGGTATATTTAAAGAAATACGAGCAACCTTTAAACTGGCTCTGCGAAGCCAGAAAGGTGAGGAAAATGCATACTAAAAATTACATACCCAATCATTGCAAAAAGCAGTGGTTGGGTTTTTTTATACGGTTTAGCCTCTCGTAGTTATATGTGTGCGGAAAGCGTCGCGAAGGAACTCCTCTACGGGCGCATATCTTATCGGGAGGAGTAAGCCAGCAGGACAGTAAAAGGAGCAGCGGTATGGTGGAAAAATCAAAAATCCTCGATGAAGATTCGCTGAGCCGCGCACTTATGCGTATGGCACACGAAATCCTTGAAAAGAACCACGGGCTGGCCGATCTTTGTTTTATCGGTATCAGGAATCGCGGGGCATATTTAGCCAAGCGCCTTGCGGCATGTGTTATGAGCATTGAAAAGCAAGCTCCTTTTGTGGGGATTTTAGATATAACTCTTTATCGGGATGATCTCACTCTTGTTTCTGCCCAGCCGGTTGTCCATAGCACCGAGATTGATTTTGATATTACCGGGAAGAACGTTGTTTTAGTCGATGATGTCCTTTATACCGGCAGAACGGTACGAGCAGCGCTGGATGCCATCGTTGATTTAGGAAGACCGAAGTTGATTCAATTGGCAGTGCTTGTTGACCGCGGGCATCGCGAGCTGCCGATTCGTGCCGATTATGTCGGGAAAAATATACCGACAGCTCCGAATGAGCAGGTGGAAGTGAGATTAAAAGAAAGCGATGGAAAAGACGAGGTTGTGCTGACGGAGACGCAATTATGAGCGGACTGGTTTGGAATAAAAAAGACCTGTTGGGTTTAGACGGTTTGACCCGGCACGAGATCGAACTTATTCTTGCGACGGCAGAAGGGTTTAAGGGGGTTTCAAGCCGCGATATTAAAAAGGTGCCTGCTTTACGGGGGAAAACCGTGGTTAATTTATTTTTTGAGCCGTCAACGCGCACGCGTATTTCTTTTGAAGTCGCGGCCAAACGTTTAAGCGCCGACGTTATCAATATCGCGACGGAAACATCAAGCGTAAAAAAAGGCGAGACGCTTATTGATACGGGAAAGAATATACAGGCTTTAAAAGCCGATATCGTGGTTATGCGCCATAATTATTCGGGAGCTGCCGTTATCCTGGGCCGGACACTTGATATCAGCGTTGTTAACGCGGGAGACGGGTGGCATGAACATCCTACGCAGGCGTTGCTGGATATGTTTACCTTGCGGGAAAAACTTGGCAGGATCGAAGGGCTCAAGGTGTGTATTATCGGAGATATCGCGCATTCCCGGGTTGCCCGTTCAAATATCTGGGGTTTGACGAAGCTCGGCGCCCATGTTACGGTATGCGCACCGCCGATGCTTATTCCGCCGGCAATTGAAGAGATGGGCGTTACGGTTGCTACCAATATTGACGAGGCCCTGCAAGACGCCGATGCGGTCAATGTCCTTCGCATGCAGTTTGAGCGTGATGAACAGAGTGCTTTTCCCAAACAAATGGAATATTTCCGTAATTACGGCATTACGCAGGAACGGCTTGCCAAACTAAAAAAGAACATTGTGGTTATGCATCCCGGCCCGATCAACCGGGGTATTGAGATGTCAAGCGAGGTTGCTGACGGAGCGAATTCGGTTATTTTAGAACAGGTTACCAACGGTATCGCAGTACGAATGGCGGTTTTATTTTTAGTTGCGCAGGCGAGGGAACGACTCGATGAAGATGCTCATAAAAAACGGTAGGATTGTTGATCCGGCGCGTAATCTGGATGCGGTCGGCGATATTCTTGTAGACAACGGTTGTATTGTGCAGGTTGCCACGGGAAGGAGCGGGAAGGTCAAGACAGATACAACTATCGATGCTACCGGTATGATTGTTTTGCCGGGGTTGGTTGATATGCATGTTCATTTGCGTGAACCGGGCAGAGAAGATAAGGAGACTATTGCGACCGGCACAATGGCTGCGGTAAAAGGCGGAGTAACCAGTGTCTTGGCAATGCCCAATACCGTACCCGCGATAGATGCGCCTGAGCATGTAGCGTTGGTGCGGCAGATTGCGGATAAAACCGCGCATTGCAATGTTTATGTTGCAGGCGCGATTACCATGGGCAGACTTGGGAAAGAGCTAACCGATATTGCGCGATTGAAAAAAGCGGGCATCGTAGCAATTTCCGATGATGGGGCTTCGGTTGATGACGGGATGCTTTTGGGGAAGGCACTGGGAAACACACAAGGGCTCTGCGTGATCTGCCATAGCGAAGATAAAACCCTTTCCGGCCACGGGGTGGTAAATCGGGGGCTTATTTCCACGAGACTTGGTTTGCGCGGGATTTCCAGCGAATCGGAATATGCGCGGGTAAAAAGGGATGTTGAGCTGGCACGGCTTGCCGGTAGCCGGGTGCATATCGCGCATGTGTCGTGTCGTGAAAGCTTGGAGATTATTGCGCAGGCAAAGAAAGAAGGGGTTGCAGTTACCTGCGAAACCGCGCCGCACTATATTGCCTTAACCGAAGAGGATGTACTTGGATATGATACTAATTTTAAAATGAACCCGCCGCTGCGTAGTCGGACAGATCGGGAGGCCATACGGCAGGGTTTAAAGACAGGCGTGATTGATGCGATTGCATCGGATCATGCGCCGCATACCGAAAATGAGAAAGATATCGAATTTGACCGTGCGGAATTCGGCGTTGTTGGGCTTGAAACAGCACTTTCTGTTGTTATAACAGAACTTCTTGAACCGGGGATACTTGATTGGCAACAAATTGTACGGTTGATGTGCTGGAAACCCGCGGAAATCCTGGGAATTGATAAAGGTACGCTGAAAAAAGGTACAGACGCCGATATGGTTATTGTTGATCCGGCTGCTCAATGGACCGTTTCAAAAGAAACGCTGGTTTCAAAATCGAAAAACTCTTCGTTTCTTGGCAAAACCCTTCACGGTAAAGTCCTGTATACGATTTGTAAAGGGGAAATCGTATATTCAGCAGCGTGATCGCTGTTCTTTTTGTTATTTCGACCCTGCCTCTGGCGGCAATCAAACACAATACGTATGGCATCTGCCTGCAGCAGGCAGTTTGCGGCTAAACGTGTGACTTTGTAGTCCGTATAGTTTTAGGTTGGTAAAACAAGGGCGAAAAGCATTGAAACATAAGACGGTTAAGGATATAATATTATTTTCGAAGAGGTATTCTAGAAAGGCGTTTTAATGGAATTTATAGCCGACTTTCATATCCACTCTAAATATTCGCGCGCCACAAGCCGCGATATGGATGTAAAGCATTTGACTGAATGGGCAAAACTGAAAGGTATTTCGCTCATGGGCACCGGAGATTTTACGCATCATCTCTGGCTTGAAGAGCTTAAGCGGAATCTTGAAGATGCCGGGAATGGTCTGTATGTGCATGATGGCTTGCATTTTATGCTTACTTCGGAGATCAGCAGTATCTATTCGAAAAACGGCAGATGTTATCGAGTGCACAACCTGATTTTCAGCCCGTCATTTAAGACTGTTGATAAAATTAACGCGGTGCTTTCGCGCCGGGGGAATCTGGTTTCTGACGGCAGACCGATCTTGGGGATTGATCCCCAGGAACTGGCGCGCATTGTTTTTGATATCGATGAGAATTGCATGCTTGTCCCCGGGCATATCTGGACACCCTGGTTTTCAGTTTTTGGTTCCATGTCAGGGTTTGATCGTATTGAAGATTGTTTTGAGGACCAGACCGAGAAAATATTTGCTCTTGAAACAGGGTTGTCGAGCGACCCGGCAATGAATTGGCGGCTTTCAGCGCTTGACCGTTTTAGCCTTATTAGCAATTCCGATAGTCACAGCCCGTCGAGAATAGGCAGGGAAGCTAATGTTTTTGACTGCGATCTTTCATATGCGGCAATCCGGGATACGTTGCAACATAAGGATGGCGACCGGTTTCTCCACACAATTGAATTTTTTCCCGAAGAAGGGAAGTATCATTATGACGGGCATCGTCTCTGCGGGATGCGTCTTTCTCCGCAGGAGACCAAAAAAAACAATAATAAATGCCCGAAATGCGGCAAGCCGGTAACGGTCGGCGTTATGAACCGGGTTGATCAGCTTGCTGACCGGCCGGATGGTTTTAAGCCGAAGAACGCGATACCGTATAAAAGCTTGATCTCTTTCGATGAGATTATTGCGGATGCAAAAGGTGTTTCTAAAACGTCGGTGGTTGTTGAACGGGAGTATCGGGCTCTTGTCAGCCGTTTTGGCAATGAATTTGATATACTTCTAAGGGCTTCCGAAGCTGATCTGCGCAAAAATTTACCTCAGAAAATCGCCGATGGGGTTCTTCGCGTACGTCAGGGCAAGGTGAATATCAAGGCCGGCTATGACGGGGAATATGGGATCATCTCGATTTTCGGAGATGACCCGCAGCAGGAAAACCGGAGCGAAAAACAGCTGAGTTTGTTTTAACCAGGATTTTGTATTTGTAAAATCCGGAATAAATTTTGCGCCTGTGGCCCAATGGATAGGGCATTAGCCTCCGAAGCTATGTGTGCAGGTTCGATTCCTGCCAGGCGCATTTTACTGAAGTAAGATAGTAGGGTTTCAAGGTCACAAGTAAAGACTAGAAATAAGATTGTTTATTGTAGAGGCACTAGTTTAGAAAAACATCGACAGATTGCAGGTTCTCCCGCTCGTTGCACTCGCACATCTTAGAATGTGCTCGTATTCGCGGGATCAATTCGCACAACAACTTATGTTCATTCGTTTCGCTCATTCCATAAGTTGTGTGCTCATTGAGATTCCTGCCAGGCGCATTTTATTGAAATAAGATGCAGGGTTTCAAGGTCACAAGTAAAGACTAGAAATAAGATTGTTTATTGTAGAGGCACTAGTTTAGAAAAACATCGACAGATTGCAGGTTCTCCCGCTCGTTGCACTCGCACATCTTAGAATGTGCTCGTATTCGCGGGATCAATTCGCACAACAACTTATGTTCATTCGTTTCGCTCATTCCATAAGTTGTGTGCTCATTGAGATTCCTGCCAGGCGCATTTTACTGAAGTAAGATAGCAGGGTTCCAAGTCACAAGTTGCAAGGTCACAAGTAAAGCTTTTTGTTCCGTGCGCTCGTGTGTTCTTGTTTGTCCGCTATGCTTTGTGGCGGATGCTCGTGTAATTCGTATGTTTAGGGAGATCAACTATGAATCGTAAATCAATCGTAAGTGTAATCGGCGGGAGGCGGTGTACTCCTGAAGCTGAAAAATTTGCATGTGAGCTTGGTATGAGATTGGCTCCTTGTGCCGATATTGTCTGTTGCGGCGGTTTAGAAGGGTCGATGAAAGCCGTTTGTCAGGGTGTGAAAGAAGCGGGCGGGATTACTATGGGAATTCTCCCGGGCTACGATAAATCGGTTGCCAATCCCTTTGTTGATATTGTCATTCCGACGGGATTAGGGTTGGCGCGTAACGTTCTGGTCGTTAAAAGCGCGGATGTCGTGGTTGCTTTACCCGGTGCGTCGGGTACTCTCTCCGAAATTGCCTATTGTTTGCAATTCAGTATCCCGGTAATCAGCCTTCACTCGTGGGATATCCCGGGTGTTATAAAAGCAGATTCCATCGAAGAAGCTGCGCAGCAGGTTACGCAGTACTTAAAAAAGAATGTAAAAGAAAGAGGTTCTCGTGAGTAAGCGAGTTGTTATTTTAGGCGGCGGCCCGAACAGGATCGGCCAAGGGATCGAATTTGATTATTGCTGTTGTCATGCTTCGTTTGCCCTGAGGGACGAAGGGGTTGAAAGTATTATGGTTAATTGTAACCCCGAGACTGTTTCGACGGATTATGATACTTCAAGCAGGCTTTATTTCGAACCTATTACTATCGAAGATGTTTTAAATATTATTGACCGGGAAAAACCTATCGGGGTGATTGTTCAGTTTGGCGGACAGACCCCGCTTAATCTTGCGATTCCTTTGCGTAAGGCAGGGGTTCCGATTTTAGGGACGAGCGCCGATAGTATTGATATTGCTGAAGATCGAAAACGTTTTAAGGCGATGCTTAATAATCTTGGGCTTTTTCAGCCGGAGTCCGGCACGGCGTTTACCTATCAAGAAGCGCAGGTGGTCGCTGACCGTATCGGGTATCCGGTTTTGGTGCGGCCTTCGTATGTCTTAGGCGGCAGAGCTATGGAAATCGTGTATGAGAGAAATACGCTTGAAAGGTTTATTTATGAAGCAGCCAAGGTTTCCGGGGAACATCCTATTTTAATTGATAAGTTCCTTGAAGATGCGCTTGAAGTTGACGTCGACCTTATCGGTGACGGCACGAACTATGTTATTGGCGGGATCATGGAGCATATCGAAGAGGCAGGGATTCATTCCGGGGACTCAGCGATGTCATTACCGACAGTATCCCTTTCTTCGTCGATCTTGGCAAAGATCCGCGAGGCGACCTATAAAATGGCGAATGAACTTGCTATAAAAGGTTTAATGAACGTTCAGTACGCCGTTAAGGATGATACCGTGTATGTCCTTGAGGTTAATCCGCGTGCATCCAGAACAATCCCTTTTGTCTCAAAGGCTATCGGCGTGCCGCTCGCAAATTTAGCGACAAAGGTTATGCTGGGGAAATCTTTACGGGATCTTGGACTTACGAAAGAAGTTGTGCCGGGATATGTTTCAATAAAAGAATCGGTTTTTCCTTTTACCCGGTTCCCCGGGGTGGATATCATTCTTGGCCCTGAAATGAAATCAACAGGCGAAGTTATGGGGATTGATACTGATTTTGGCGGCGCGTTCGTGAAAAGTCAGCTTGCTGCCGGTCAGAAACTGCCCACCAAGGGGAATGTTTTTCTTTCTGTGCGGGACAAGGACAAGGCTGACGTGGTGCCTGTTGCGCAAAGACTTATCCGTCTCGGCTTTCATCTCTATGCGACGTCCGGAACCGCTGAAATACTGCAGAAATCAAAGATTGCTGTTACCGTCTTGCCGAGGATATCAGAAGGAAGGCCGAATATTCTTGATCTTATGAAAGACGGCAAAATCCAGCTGGTTATCAATACTCCGTCGGGAAGGATCCCCCGCCAGGATGAAGTTAAGATCCGTTCTCTGGTTGTAGTATATGGCATTGCGTATACGACGACGATGTCAGGCGCTCAGGCAACGATGAGCGCTATCGAATCTTTGGTGCACAAGGGGGTTACCGTTAATTCATTGCAGGAGTATCATGCGGGAAAATATTCGGCACCCGCAAAACGTTCAATTGCAAAGAATACACGGAAGAAAACGCGCAAGAAATAATGGAACAGATAGCGATTCATACTGCCAAACGGGTAGAGTTCATTGATATCACGGCGCTCGTTTCGAATGCGCTGAAGAAAACGAAGCGGGGCGATGGCATGTGTGTTATTTTTTGTCCGCATACAACCGCGGGGCTAACGATTAACGAAAACGCGGATCCGGCAGTTGCCGGTGATATTGCCGCACGACTGAGCGAGCTTATCCCTGAAAATGCGGGGTATCGGCATGCAGAGGGGAATTCCGACGCACATATTAAGTCGTCGCTCTTTGGGTCGTCGGTAACGGTCATCGTTGAGAAAAGCCGCTTGATGCTGGGAACCTGGCAGGGAATTTATTTCTGCGAAAGCGATGGGCCTCGCCAGCGTGAAGTTTGGGTTAAGATTATTGGGGTTTAATGTATGCCTGAATTACCCGAGGTTGAGACAATCAAACGGGAGCTTGAATCTGCAATTATTGGCAAGACGATTGTTTCTGTTGTTGTGCATAACCCTACGGTAATCCGTCAACCGAGTCCGGAAAAATTTGCGCATGCATTAGCCGGTGTTTCCATACAACGTGTTTTGCGTAAAGCGAAACTTTTGATCCTTGAACTTTCAAATGGCATGGCCCTGACCATCCATTTAAAAATGACAGGGCAATTGATTTATCCGGGGGAATCTTCACAGAGCAGGGTGAGTTTCCAATTCTCCGACGGAAAAATTCTTGCGTTAAACGACCGCAGGCTTTTTGCCGAATTGCGGTTGGTAGGTGATTGGCGCAATCTTCCCTTTGTGCGGGAGTTGGGGCCGGAGCCCTTTGATTGTACGTTCGATCAATTTAAGACGATGCTTGCAGGCCGTAAAACAAAGATCAAGCCGTTGCTTATGGACCAAACAGTCATTTCAGGTATTGGTAATTTATACGCTGCAGAAGCACTTTTCCGCAGCCGGATTCACCCGGGGAGGGCCGCGGGAGATCTTTCCGAACAAGAGATGCAAAAGCTTTTCAATGAAATACAAGAAACACTCCGTGAAGCGATTCATTATAAAGGTTCCAGCGTTGATCAGTATGTGCAATTAGACGGTTCGGCGGGTACGTATAACGAACACCATATGGTTTATGGCCGTGAAAAGAAACCGTGTTTTATCTGTAAGACGCCGATTGTTCGGGTTGCGCTTGGCGGGAGGGGGACCTATTTTTGTCCACACTGCCAAAAATAGCCGGCTTTGAGAAGAATGGAAGGATTTTAGTACCGCATTAGAATTGGAGCATCCTTGAAAAAAAGAATAGGCGTTAATGGAACAATAATATTTTTAAGTTTTGTGCTGGTGATACTTTTCCCTGCCTGGTTTATGCGTTTTTCAGCAACGAGGCCGCATAAAATCGTCGCTGTTGCAGGGGTTGTGCTGCTTTTGACGGGGCTTTTATTGCGCGTTTCAAGCCGCGGTTATAAATCTGATTTTTCGAAGAACGGGCATGCACTTGTTGAAGGCGGTCCGTATGCCTTAGTGCGCAATCCCATGTATTTGGGGATACTCTGTATTGGTACGGGCGTTGTGTGTGTGCTCTTTCAGTGGTGGATCCTCGTGTTGTTTTACGGCGTGTTTCTAACACGCTACTACACGCTTATTCTGGCGGAAGAAAAAAAGTTGACCGAGGTCTTCGGCAGACATTACGAAACGTATGTACAATCGGTTCCCCGTCTTTTTCCCCGCCCGCAGGCCTTATTCCGTATGAACCCTCTTGATTATTTGCCGTTACGCTTTCGCTGGTTACAACGCGAATGGCCGAATCTTATTCTTGTACCGATTGCAATTGTAGCGCTCGGATATTGGCAAAGTTACCGTCTTTTGGAAGAGCCGGTCAGCCTGCGGCAAGCGGCGGTAATGCTTGCCGTTTTGGGATGTTTTATACTATTTGCGTCATGTTTAGCCAAACGATATGAAACCAATTCAGTTCAAAGCAAAAATCGTTCGTAATACAAAGGTTGGGCCTGCCTATTGGCAGCTTGCAGTGGAAGCTCCTGCTATTGCGCGAGCTGCTGTGCCGGGGCAATTTGCCATGTTGAAAGTCTGCTCGGGGACTGATCCTCTTTTACGCAGGCCTCTGGGTGTTCATGGTGTCAAAGGCAACCGGGTCATTTTTATGTATGAAGTTGTCGGCCGGGGGACACAGGCTTTAACAAAAGCGTTGCCGGGACACGAAATAGATATTATCGGTCCGCTCGGCAACGGATTCCACTATAAAAAAAATTCGCCGAAATATTCTTCGATTATTGTTGCCGGAGGTATGGGGGTTGTGCCGTTATTATTCTTGGCGCAGCAATTGGTTGGCCGTAACGAAAAGCCGGTTGTGCTTATCGGCGGCAGGACCATGTCGCATATTGTCTGTAAGACTGCATTTAAAGCAATCGGTTGTGATGTAAAAATTTCTACGGATGATGGGTCCGCCGGTTTCAACGGCCGCGTCACCGAGTTGCTGGCATCGTTGCTTGCGATTCGCGGCTGCCGGCAGAGCATTATTTATTCATGCGGCCCCAAACCGATGTTGAAAGCGGTAAGCGCGATTTGTCTTGAGAAAAATATTCCGGCGCAGGTGTCGCTTGAAGAACACATGAGTTGCGGTATGGGCGCTTGTCGTGGTTGTGTGGTTGATACGATAGACGGATATAAGCGAGTCTGTAAAGAAGGGCCGGTATTTGAGGCGCGCCAAATCATTTGGAAATAGCGAGAAAGGGGTTTTTATGCATCCATTCTTGTATTGTGCGCTCGGTTTAGTGGCGGGAATCTTTGGCGGGCTCTTTGGGATTGGCGGCGGTTCGATTATAATTCCCGCATTGGTATATCTGTTTGCTTTTACCCAGCATCAAGCCCAGGGAACGACATTGGCAGTTATGATTCCGCCGATCGGTCTTCTTGCGGCATACCAGTATTGGAAAGCAGGGAATGTCAATATCCCGGTTGCCATATTCATCTGTATCGGTTTCTTTCTGGGTGGATTTATCGGAGGAGGGTTGGTCCAGAATATTCCCGATGCCGTGCTCAAAAAGATGTTCGGGATATTTTTATTAATTGTTTCAATTAATATGATTGCGGGCAAATGAAAAAAAATCCGGACGTATCGGTAACTATTGGAAAACTGCATCTTGCTAATCCTGTCATGGTGGCAAGCGGGACATTCGGGTATATGGAGGAATTTAAGGATTTTCTGGATTGTTCCAAACTCGGTGCCATTGTGACGAAAACAATTACCGTAAAACCGCGCACCGGGAATCCTGCTCCGCGCACCTGCGAAACTCCGGCGGGAATGCTTAATTCCATAGGTCTGGAAAATCCCGGCGTTACCGCGTTTATCGAAGAAAAGCTTGAAAAAGCTGCCAGGGTCGGTCCTCCGGTTATTGTGAGTATCGCTTCAGAGGGCGGCCTGGATGAATTCGCAGTTTTAACCAAACAACTTGATGTGTATTCGAGCGTTGCTGCTTTCGAAGTGAATATTTCCTGTCCCAATGTAAAACATGGTGCTGCGGCGCATGAACGCAGGCTTACTGCCCAGGATGCTCAGGCAACCGCAGAAGTCATTACAACAGTGCGCGGATTGACGGAGAAAACCATTATTGCTAAGCTTTCTCCGAATGTCGCTGATATTGTGGAGATTGCGCAGGCGGCGGAGAGCGCGGGAGCCGATGCGATATGTTTAGTGAATACGTTGTCCGGTATGAGTATTGATGTGAAAACGCGAAGATCGAAGATCGCCATGATAAGCGGAGGTTTGTCGGGGCCGGCGATCCGGCCGGTTGCGGTCAGAATGGTTTGGGAATTATTTCGGGCGGTAAAAATCCCGCTTATTGGTACGGGAGGGATTACGGATACGGCTTCGGCGCTTGAATTTCTTATTGCGGGTGCCACGGCAGTGAGCGTCGGGACGCAAAACTTCATTAATCCGCGCGTGACAATTGAGATTATCAAGGGGCTTCGGGAATACCTGATTGAAAATGATATTGCCGATATTACGGCGCTTACCGGGTCCTTGCAAACATGAAAAAAGCAAAACTGATAGTTGCTCTGGATGTTGAAACATTTGAGAAAGCACGGGATTTAGTGGAACGGCTTGCTCCTGTTGTTGAAATCTTTAAAGTCGGACCGGTCCTTTTTACCGCGTATGGCCCGCAGGTCGTTGATTTGGTGCATGCTCAGAAACGCTCGGTATTCCTCGACCTTAAATTCCATGATATCCCTAATACGGTGGCGCTCTCCGTGCGGCAGGCAGTGCGTTTAGGGGTGATGATGATGACGCTGCATGCTTCAGGCGGTAATCAGATGATTAACGCCGCGGCAGAAGCGGCGCGCGATGAGGCACAAAAGTGCGGTGTTGCAAAACCCTTGATTGTCGGGGTGACTGTTTTGACCAGCCAGGAAGCGTCTTTTGAAACAGTCCTTACGCTTGCACAACAAGGGATTGATGCAGGGTTGGACGGAGTTGTTGCTTCAGTGCGTGAAACTTCGGCTTTGCGCAAGGCAATTAAAAAAGATTTCGTGATTGTTACTCCCGGTATCCGTCCTGCGGGGGCTCAGGCCGATGATCAAAAACGTGTTGCCACTGTTTTTGATGCGGTTAAAGCAGGGAGCAGCTTTTTGGTTGTTGGCAGGCCGATTATTGAAGCGGCAGATCCTGTTGCAGTAGCACGGGGTATGGTTCAGGCCTTAGAAACGGCTGTTTAGTTCGTAGCGTATCGCTCATAACAAATGCGATTCGGGTTTCAAAGTCATCCGCACACGTGTGTAATAGCGCATGTACGGTGATGCGGTGTTCTTGAAACCTTACGAGCTATGAGTCAAGCGTGTGAAGTCGCAATACGCGTAGTTCTAAAGGTATTCGCAGGACTTGCACGATACGCTATCTTACGCTATACTTTGTTTTCTTTCGGGCGGTTAGTTCAGTTGGTTAGAACGTCTCTCTTACACAGAGAAGGTCAGGGGTCCAAGTCCTCTACCGCCCATTTAATAGTCGATAGTCTATAGACAATGGCCTATAGAGAAGTAAATAAATTGTTGCAAAACGTCAGAATTCCATTAGAATAGGTACTCTGTTCATCCGTAGTCTATTCGCCATAGACTATTGACTATAGACCATTGTGGGGTCGTGGTGTAGCCTGGTCTAACACGTCGCCCTGTCACGGCGAAGACCGCGAGTTCAAATCTCGTCGACCCCGTTAATGAAACCACAACGTATGGATCCAGCGTAAGCAAGCGAACATACGGTGTATGGCCGAATCAACCCCACACCTACGAACAGATTTCGAAGAAATCTGTGAGTGCAAAGGTGATGGGATGTTTCATTTTCCTCCCCAAATTCCCTTTTCCCCGTAGCTTCTTATCTGCTATAATAGTGCGCATACAAGGAGTGTGTGTGCGCCTTATAAAAAGCCTTTTGCCTGTTTTATGTTTTCTGATGCAGGTATCGTGTGTTTTTGCCGCGGTTATACGAGAAACGAAATCATCTGTCTTTTCTATAGATAGCGATTATCTTGTAGAAGGGGTTGGCGCAAAGAATATCGTTGACCTTGATTCGAAGAACAGCGATGATTCTACGTCATATATAGGCATCATGTACTCCTTCGGGTTTTCGTATGAGAATAAAGAGCGCTATGAAAAAGCGTATTTGAACTTGGAACGCTATGGCCCGGGTGATTATGATACGCCGGTTTGGATTCATCGCAAGCTGATAAATACGGGTGGTTCAGTTGCAGCATATCGCAATGAACAGCTTTTGCCGGAAATATCCGAGTTTTGGTATGATACCCTTATCTGGAAAGGTATTGGTGTCAAGACCGGGTTGTTTTTTTATGAAGTCGGCAATAGTTACAGCTTAAACGGTTGTTTTGAAAATCCCGGGATTCTGTTGTATCGTTCTTTTGAGAAGGCTTTGGCGCGATTTTATTATTGCAAGCCGCTTTTAAAATATAAAAACCGTCTTGGTCCGCGCATACCCCAAGAATGGGATCAGGGGTACCATTATTACCCGAACGCGTCGAATTTCTTTTCGACGGATGTTACGTTTGATTTGAACGCACATAAAGTGCAGCCGTATCTTGGTGTTTTGGCCGATTATACATCGCCGGATAAACGCGATAATTTGTTCAGCCAGCCGGTTAAACGCGATATCCTGGGGACGTATGGACTTGCCTATACGTTTGAAAAAGACGGCTTTGTATTTAAAACCGAAGCAGCGCATAATTTTGGTGAGGCACAGGCGGCGGAAGTTGATTTTAAGCGGATCGAGCATACCGGGTACATGTTGTTTGCCGAAGCCGATTATACGATCAAATGGTTTACTCCGAAGGCAGCATTTATGCTGGCCAGCGGGAACTCAGCATCGCTTGAGTCGGCGTTAAGCCAGGATACAACGCTTGGAAGCGGCAAGAACCGGGCGTTCAGCACCTATTCTCCGTTAAACAGAAACCTTGGGTATGCGTTAAGCGGGTCAGATTGCGATTTAAAGCCGCTTCTTTTTATGGGGAATGGCAATGGCTTGCACTCGGGGGTATTGCGCCCGGGATCGTTGGTCTCGTCTGATTTTGAAGATATTGTCATGCCGTGGCTTGGTTTGCAGATAGATCCGCATGAAAAAGTAAGCGTGTCAGTGACCTGGTTCTCCCTGCATTCTTTTTCACGGCCTGTCGGAACTCTCGATGGACAGGCGCGGTATCTTTCGAAAGAACTCGGCAACGAAGTTGATTTGACGATTGATTATAAAGTAAACAAGCATTATACGGTGAGTTTTCTCGGAGGATATTTTTTACCGGGGAAGTATTACAAAGAAGAGCGTGATGATACGTCGGGGAGTCTTTTGTCGCCGTTTGTCCGCGGGGATGGAGGGGCGTCACCGGCGTATCAAGTTGAATTATCAATGGAACTAATGTTTTAATAAGGAGAAAACCATGGCTTCAATCGATGATTTCAAAAAAATTGAATTAAAGATCGCCCAGATTAAGGATGTGCAGGACCACCCGAATGCCGATCGATTATATGTTTTGACGATCGATGTCGGTGACAAAACCAAACAGATTGTCGCCGGGATCAAACGTTCATATGCAAAAGAGGATCTTGTTGGAAAGCAGGTTGTCGTGGTCGATAATCTTGATCCTGCCATGCTTCGCGGTGTGGAAAGCCAGGGGATGCTTTTAGCGGCTTCTGATGAGGAAGGCGTTTGTATCCTTTCGACCCTGCGTCCGGTAAAATTAGGGAGTATTGTCAAATGATCTCCATAAAACAATTTGTGCCAAGTGAATTCTGTTTAAAGTGCCAGGGATGCTGCCGTTTTGCGGAAGATAATTCGGTGTGGCTGCCGTGTCTTCTTGATGAAGAGATCCAGGACCTTCTTGATAAGGACATTCCTGCAGTCACCATTACCCTGGACCGAAAGATTGTCCCGAAACCAAACCATGGCGGGGACGGATTTGTCTGCGCTTTTTTGGGCGAATCGGATAATGCATGTAAAATATATGCGATGCGTCCGTTTGAGTGTCAGCTGTATCCGTTCCTTATTACGTTGCGGGGGAAAAAAGTTATTCTGACGGTTGATCTCAATTGCCCGTACATAGAAAAAAATGTTAATACGGGAAATTTTAAGGAATATGTTCGGTATCTCGAGGGTTTCTTAAACGCTCCTGCACAAGTTGAACTTTTGCGTAATAACCCGCATATTATCCAGGCCTATCAGGATGTGCTCGACATTGTTGAGTTGAAGAGTCATGATGAAACTCAATAAACTTGCGCTTGGCGATAAGCCGCTTTTTCAAAAGTACCTCCAGCAAACATCGAGGCCGCTCTCGCCGTATTCGTTCGCAAATATGTATGTGTGGCGCGATCTCTGTGATATCCTCTGGCAGGAATGCGAGGGAACACTGTGTGTTTTTTTTAAAGAGAAACGAGGGGGGTTTTTGTATCTGCCGCCCCTGGGGAAAACCTCTATCTCCGATGCCGCGTTGCGGGGGATTTTTTCCATCCTTGATGCCTGGAATAAGAATCCTGCGGTTTCGCGCATTGAAAATATTCCGGAGCAGGGCATTCCATTTTTTACCGGGCGTGGATTGAGAGTTTATGAAAAGCCCGGCGATTATCTCTGCAAACGGGTATCGATCGAGCGCTTTGCAGGCGATGCTTTTAAATCCCAGCGGGCGGCGCGCAACTACTTTGTAAAACATAACCGGTTTGAATATCTTCCGTATCTTTCTTCGGATGCCCCGGAATGTTTGGCGCTTTTTGATGCCTGGAAAAAAGAGCGTTCCGCTAAAATTGTTGATGCGGTTTATCGCGGGATGATCGACGATACGCGTACGACGGTTGCGATAGCTCTTCGGGATGCCGGGGAGCTTGGTTTTATCGGCAGGATAGTGCGTATTGATGGAACGATACGGGCTTTTACCCTTGGCTACCAACTTAATGAGGATACTTTTTGCGTGATGTTTGAGATTACCGATCTTTCCGTAAAGGGGATCAGCCAGTTTATATTCAGTTCATTGTGCCGGGAACTTGAGCGCTATACGTTTGTGAATATTATGGATGATTCAGGGCTTGAGAATTTAAAGCGAACGAAACGCGCGTATCATCCTGTCCGGATTGTCCCGAATTATGTTGCGGTACGCGCACATTAATTCGTAGGGTTTCCCGGGATACCACGTTACCGTACATGTGTGTGCGGATGAGCCTGAAACCCGAATCGTTTTTACTAAGAGCAATGAGCTGCGGGCTGAACTTACAGCCGTGAAAGTCGTATGAACCGTACACTTGATGAAATAGAATTTACAATTTTCGATACCGAAACAACCGGCCTTGCACCGCTTGAGGGTGACCGTATCCTTGAAATCGCTGCGGTTCGATTTAAAAATGGTATGATTACCGGGGAATTCCAATCGTTTATGAACCCGCAGCGTGCGATCAATCCGGCGGCATTTGCGGTTAATCATATTAGCCAGGATATGGTTGATAATGCGCCGCCCGCGGAAATTGTTATTCCTGAATTTATGCGTTTTATTGAAGGCAGTTGTATATGCGCGTATAACGCGAGTTTCGACATGGGATTTCTTGAACATGAATTAACGCTTTTGGATAAGAAATTTCCCCATCATACAGTTGTTGTTGATATTTTAAAGATGTCGCGTCGCCTGATGCCGGGACTTTCCCGTCATGCGCTCTGGTTTGTCGCCAAGACATTGCACATCGAAACAAAGCAGGAGCATCGGGCCATGTCCGATGTTTATTTGACCCTGGCGGTATTTAATCATTGCATGCGGCTGCTTGAAGAGCGTTCCATTACCAGCTATAAGAACTTTGTCGGCCTTTTCAGTATATCGGCAAAACTCCTGGAGGATCTGGCAAATCAGAAGATTGCTGAAATTCAGGAAGCGATTGACGCGGGTACACAAATCCGTATGAGATATCTTTCTTCAAGAATTCCGCAGGTGGTTGAGCGCGTGGTTGTACCGAAAGAAGTGCGTATGGAAAATGGGGTTGCCTGTTTCATGGCGATTATTCCCGAAGAACCCGACATGCGGCTCTTCCGAGTCGACGGGGTCCTTTCCATGGAAATGGTCTCATGAAAACCGTTCGTGTCGTTCTGCCGCAGCCGGTGAAAAAAAGCGCTCTTGCTTTTGGCGGGCAAACAAAGAATACACTGTGTTATGTTTCTGCCCAGCATGCATATATCAGTGATGTCCACGCGGATTTAACGGATCTTCGGGATAGGAGGACGTTTGAAAAAGACGCCGCGTTCTTTCTAAAAAACCAGCCCCGGGTTATTGCCTGTGATATGCATCCCGATTATATTTCGACGGGATTTGCTTTTGATAGGGCGGCTGCAAAGAAACGCAGATTTGTCGCAGTCCAGCACCATCATGCGCATATTGTTTCGTGCATGGTCGATAACGGTATTGGTAATACCGATGTCATTGGGGTTGCTTTTGATGGCACCGGATTTGGTGCGGACGGTTCTTTATGGGGCGGTGAATTTATGGTATGCGATTATCGCTCGTATAAACGCCTTGCCCATATTGCCGCTATACCGCTTTTAGGAGGTGCGCAGGCAATCCGTCAGCCGTGGCGTTTGGCGTTTGTTTGGTTGGAGAGGGCCTTGGGGGAGAAGATGTTCCGGCTTTCTTCGAACATAGTGAAGCGTACTTCCCGACGGGATTGGGAGGTGCTTTGCTCGCTGCGGGCCGCCGGGATAAATACGCCGTCTGCGACCAGTGTTGGGAGGCTTTTTGACGCGGCCGCGAGTTTGATTTTGGATAAACCATGCGCGTCGTTTGAGGCGGAATTAGCTCGGGCGCTTGAAGTATGCGCCCAACGTTCGCGCGTTCAACCGCGCGCTTACCCCTGTGGTTATTCGACCGATGCCCACGGGTTGTTGGTTATCGATCCGACAAACATGTTTGCTGCGATTGTCCGCGACATAAACAACGGTAAAAAGAAAGAGGATATTGCGCTCTGTTTTCATGAGACAGTTGCCGGTATTATAGAAAAAGTGTGTTGCCGTTTAAGCCGTGCAACAGGTGTCCGTTCAGTTGTTCTATCGGGAGGGGTTTTCCAGAATGAACTGTTGCGTATACGCGCAGTAGCATTGCTGCACAAAGATGCATTCCGCGTTTTTACGCATCAAACGGTGCCGTGTTCTGACGCGGGGATTTCACTTGGCCAGGCTGTTATAGCCGGGTTTTCGAGGTAGCGTATGTGTTTAGCAATTCCCATGAAAGTAAAAGAGATCTTGCCTGATGGCCGTGCCCAGGTTGCATTGGGAGGAATTTTACATTCAGTGAATATAAAAATGGTTGCCAATGTTATGCCTGGTGATTATGTGCTTGTCCATGCCGGGTTTGCTATTGAAAAAATTGACCCGAAACAGGCGCACGAAACATTGCGTATAATGGATGAAATACGTTGACGAATTCCGGACACTGCCGCGGGTAAAGAAACTCGCTCAGGCGATTCAAAGGCTGGCGCGCGATAGAGCATTCACTTTTATGGAAGTTTGCGGCAGTCACACCCATAGTTTCGCGCGGTTTGGTTTAAAGAAACTTATTCCGCCGGCCGTGCGGCTTATTTCCGGTCCCGGGTGCCCCGTTTGCGTTTCCGACCAGGAATATATCGATACGGCAATTTGGTATGCACAGCAACCCGATACGGTAATTACTACGTTCGGGGATATGATCCGTGTTCCGGGCACCCGTTCGTCGCTTGAAGAAGAGCGTTCTGCCGGCGCGGATGTGCGTATTGTATATTCACCGGAAGATGCCGTGACAGTGGCGGCCGAGAATCCCGGTAAGAAAATAATTTTTTTGGCAGTTGGTTTTGAAACAACCGCGCCGGCGATTGCGTTAAGTATTCTGAAGGCGCGTCAGGAAAAATGTGCCAACATATTCTTTTTTACCGCGTTAAAAAAAATTATTCCCGGCATGATGTTTATTATGCGTAAAAAACAGGTGCGGCTCGACGGTTTTCTTTGCCCCGGGCATGTTTCCGCGATTATCGGTGTTGATGTCTACAAGAATCTGGCGGAAAAACACCATATCAGCTGTTGTGTGGCTGGTTTTGAACCGACCGATATACTGGAAGGCATTTATATGCTGCTTCAGCAGGCTCTTGCGAAGAAACCAACGGTAACCAATCAGTACGGCAGGGTTGTTGTTGCTGGCGGCAATAATCGTGCGCAGAGAATTATCGAAGAAGTGTTTTTTCCTTCGGATGAATCCTGGCGCGGGTTGGGAACGATCCGGCGGAGCGGTTTGCGGATTCGTCCGGCATTCGCAGGATTTGATGCCTGTAAAAAAATAAAACCTCCGCCACAGAAAAAGTTTCTTCCCGCGCTTCAGCGGCAGTGCCGATGCGGGGATGTTTTGGCAGGGCTTCTCAGGCCCCCGGAGTGTTCGTTATTTGCCCGGCGGTGCACGCCCGATAAGCCTGTCGGGCCATGTATGATTTCAGCTGAAGGCGCATGCCATGCGTCATACCGGTTTGAACAACAATGCAGATAAAAACTATTTTTGTGAGTTTATGTGTTGTGCTTGTGTGCGGCTGCCAGCCGCAGGATTCCTTGCAACGTGCGCGGATACGTGCTGCCCAGGCCGATGTTTCATATGATACTGCGGTACAGGAGTTTGTCGCAGCCTTAGAAAAACAACCGTTCCGGCTTGATCTGCGTTTTGAGCTGGGGCAGCTTTATTTTTCGCATGGCAAGTTCCAGAAAGCAAGCGAACAATTTGCACGGCTTTCGACGCCGGCTGCCCGGCAGCAACTCGGGATTTCGTATTATTATCTGGGAGATTATACCTCTGCGCATGATGTCTTCTCAAAAGGGGGATTTATCGACGGAGCGGCGGATTATTACGCGGGGTTGACTGCCGAGAAATTGAATCTTTTTGATCAAGCGCTGGAGAATTACCGGCGTATCAAAGCTCCTTCCTGGAAAAAACAGGCTGAGGAACGCGTCGCGATAATTGAGAAGCACAAGAATGGTACCCTGATAACGCAGGCGTCTCCTGCGGTTGCCGCGCGTATTGCCCATGCTCCTTCCGCTATGCTTTATCCGCAGGCCGGCGCACTTATCTTGGATTGCGATGAGAGTGTTGAGATAACGGCCGATAACCGGAAAATTTCCCGCATGCATTATCTGATAAAGATCCTTAACGAACGCGGGAAACAGGATTTTTCGGAGAGTAAGATCGAGTATGATTCGACGTTTGAAAAGATCGAGCTTGTCTTTGCGCGAACGATTAAACCGGACGGCTCTATTGTTGATGTCGGCACCCGCCATATCCGGGATGTCTCGAAATACCTTAATTTCCCGCTTTATAGTAATGCGAGGGTTACTATTATTTCATTCCCGGAAATTACCGAGGGCGCGGTCATTGAATATGCGGTTACACTTACCGAAAATCAACTTATCAATAAAAAAGATTTTGTGACGAGTTATCCGGTTCAATCAAAAGAACCGATTGTGAAGGCGCGGTTTACGGTCCAGGTCCCGCGCGAAAAAAAGATCTTTATGAAGACGCTCAATGAAGCGTTTAATACGTTCGGGGCTTCATTACAGCCCGCTGTCCGTCAAGAATCAGACCGTATGCTATACTCGTGGGATTTTACAAGCATCCCGCAAATTATTCCGGAACCTCTGATGCCGCCTGATGTTGACGTTAATCCGACGATCCTTATGACAACATTTCATTCTTGGCAGGAGATTTATGAGTGGTGGGAGAAATTAGCAACTCCTCAAATGCAGGCTGATACCGCGATCCGCCAGACTGTCCGCCAGCTGACTTCCGCCTGTAAAACGCCTGAAGCAAAGGCGCGTGCGATTCATGCGTTTTGCTGCCGGAATATCCGTTACGTTGCGGTTGAATATGGACAGGCCGGGTATGAACCACACGCAGCAGCGGATATCTTTCGTAATAAATACGGCGATTGCAAGGATCAGGCGGTACTCTTGGTCACTATGCTGCGGCAGGCGGGTTTGTCTGCCTGGCCGGTGCTTATTCCCACAAAAGATTGCTATAATCTGGATCCCGCTTTTCCCGCGGTTCTTTTCGATCATTGTATTGCCGCGGTTGATATCGGCGGTAAAACAATTTTTATGGATCCTACGGCCGAGACGTGTTCTTTCGGTGATATGCCGGTTTCCGATCAAGACCGCCGCGTGCTCGTATATAAGGAACACGAATATTTTATTTCGCAAACGCCGCTTTTTTCATCAGACCATAATAATGTGAAGCAAGATATTGTGATACGTTTGTCTTCGGATGAGACCATGCGTGCGGAGAAGACCATTACGACCTCCGGCAGCTTTGATCAGGCGCAGCGCTACTGGCTTTTATATACGCCCCCGCAGATGGTTGAAGAGATACTGGCGACCAAGATCCAGGATGTTTCTATTGGCGGAAAGCTCACGTCATACTCGGTGCGCAACCTGCAAAATCTTTCTCTCCCCGTTGTTTTACAATATCAATTCAGCGGTCCCGAGTATCTGCTGCAAGCAGGACCGTTGCGTATTTTGCCGCAGCTTTTTTCTGTCGATTTAACGGCTACGGCAAAATCACAGCGGGTTTTTGCTATTGACCTGGGAGCCCTGGAATCACGCGTAACAACGCTTGCAATACGGTTCCCGGAATCGTATGCGGTTGAGTATATGCCTGCATCCGTTGATGAGGACAGCCCCTGGCTGCGTTTTCAAGTTGCATATAGCCAAAAAGGTAATACAATAATCTGTAGACAAGAAACGGAAAACAAAAAGCCCCTTGTTCTAGTCGGAGAATACCCCCATTACAAAGCGTTTATGGAACGCCTGGCGTGCGGGTTAAAGCAGAGAGTCATCCTAAAAAAGAAACGATGAAACGCATAAAAACGGATTATTCCGATAAACGTCATTATATTCGTCTTGATACGGTCTTCCCCGTGCAGTTCCGTCTTTTAAGCGCTGATACCAAGAAGTTTTTATCACCGTGGATGCTCGGTTTTACTTCTGATGTCGGCAAAGGCGGGATTTGCCTGTCCATATACCATTTGAACAGGGATAGTGTCGAATGTTTTTTACATGAGAAGGTTTTAGTCTCCGTAGAAATTACCATGCCGGTAACGCGTGGCCCCGTGTGCGCGTTAGCCTCTGTTGCCTGGCTTAAAGAACTTCCGGGCCAGAATAATGCTTTGCAAGTCGGTTTGCGCTTTGTTGAGATTGACGCCGGTCAAGGCGCTTTAATCATGCGTTTTGCCCGTTCTAAACAATTATTTGTCCCGGCGATGATTTCGCTGGTGATGCTATTGGCCGTCAGCTTGATGATCGGTACGTACAGGAATATTCAGCTTAGAACAGGTACCATGACATTATCCATGCAACTTAAAAAAACCATACAGGAATCGGACGCCGCAAAAAGAAGAATGCGGGAAATTTTCAGGGAACGAGAAGGGTTAAAGGCGCAGATTGAAGCGCTTCAGGTGCGCCTGACGGGGTTGGATGATGAAATGGTTGTCAGCCAGGAGCAGGCACATAAAAACAAAGAGCTTAATTCGTCGGTTACGCGGCTGATCCAGGAGAAAACAGATTTGGAGCAGCAACTTGCTGCGTTACAGACGAAAGAAGCGTCGGTTTCCGCCGAATTCCAGCGGGTTGATAAGAAACAGGCAGCACTTGAAAAATCGAGCCTTGATAAAATGTACCAGTGGCTTAAAGTTCATCAGAATCCGCGGACAGGGCTGGTGATGAGTTTTGAAGGGGATAAAAATCTCGACGGATGGGCATTTATTTATGATCAGTCTTTGGCAGCGCAGGCGTATATTATTAATTCTGATTTTGACCGGGCCCGGACTATTCTCGATTTTTTTGATAAAAAAGCAAAACGTTTGGATGGGCGGTTCGTCAACGCCTATTATGCCAATGACGGCTCACCTGCCGAGTATACCGTGCATGTCGGTCCCAACGTTTGGTTAGGGCTTGCGCTTGTGCAATATACGCATAAAAGCAAGGATCTTGAGTATCTCCCCCTTGCGGAAGATATCGCGCAATCGATTATATTCTTGCAGAATCAGGATCCGGAAGGCGGGCTTCGCGGCGGCCCCGGGGTAACATGGTATTCAACCGAGCATAATCTTGATGCGTATGCATTTTTTAACATGCTCTATCAGGTAACTTCTAAAATGGAATATGCGGTTGCACGCGATAAGGTTTTGGCATGGCTTGTTGCACATACCTATGACAGTGTTGAAGTGCCGGTAAAACGCGGCAAGGGCGACGCTACTATTGCAACCGATACCTATGCCTGGAGCATCGCGGCAATCGGACCGGAGAAACTTGCAGCGCTTGGCATGGATCCCGAGCATATCATTCAATTTGCCGAAGATCATTGCGCAGTTGAGACGACTTTTGTCCGGCCTGACGGAGAGACGGTTAAAGTGAAGGGATTTGATTTTGCCGCGCAGCGTAATATCGCCCGCGGTGGCATCGTTTCTCCCGAGTGGACAAGCCAGATGATTGTTTCCTATAAGCTCATGGCGGATTATTTTTATAAAAAAGGAGATTCGAAAAAAGCCCAGAGCTATGAGGAAAAATCAGACGAATACCTTTCGCAGCTGGCCAACATGATTATCTGCAGTCCGTCTCCGTCGGGACAAGGAGAAGGGTGTTTGCCGTATGCTTCGCAGGAAGCGGCGGATACCGGGCATGGTTGGCAGACTCCCCGGGGCGCATCGACTGGTTCTGTCGCCGGTACCGCGTATATGCTGTTTGCCTATTATGCCTATAATCCGTTAGCGCTTTCTGACTAGTCCCATGTCACACCGCGTTTTACTCCAAACAATATATCGGCGTTTGTATTCGTATTTCGGGCCTCAGTCATGGTGGCCCGCCACGAGTCCGTTTGAAGTCATTGTTGGCGCGATCTTAACGCAGAATACCAATTGGTCGAATGTTGAGAAAGCGATCCGTGTTTTAAAAAAAGAAAAACTTCTGAGTTTCGCCAGGCTCTCACAATCCTCCGAAAAAGTTATCGCGCAGGCGATTCGCCCGTCAGGGTATTACCGTATAAAAGCGCGCCGTCTTAAAAACGTAATTGCCTATATGCAGCGTGCTTACGGCGGAAGTTTGCCGGCCATGCGCGCCCAGCAAACGGATTCCTTGCGCCAGGAACTTTGCCGCGTTAACGGGATCGGTCCTGAAACAGCGGATTCAATTTTAGTTTATGCGTTGCAAAAACCTTCATTTGTCGTCGATGCGTATACCAGGCGTGTGCTTGAGCGCCACGGCCTGATACCAGCCGGCATCGGCTATGCGCAGGTGCAAAATTTATTTATGAAAAACCTTAAAATCGATGTACAATTATTTAATGAATACCACGCACTTATCGTGCGCCTGGCAAAAGAATTTTGTACGAAACGCAATCCATCCTGTGGGTGTTGTCCGTTACAATCACTTCTTCCATCTAAGGGGGTTTTCGGTGCGTAAAATCCTTTTGAGCGTTCTTGGCATTTTTTTCTGTGTCTCCGTTGCAGAGGCTGCGTCCTGTTACGGGACTAAAATGCCGCAGAAGAATCAATTTTTCGCAGGGGGGGAGAGTTACGTTGTTTTTAAAAGGTATCAGGAACATCAACAGGGGAAAATGCGCAGTGCGCAGGAATTTCTTTTGGTTTCATACGGGATCTTTGACTGGCTTTCCATTGATTTAAAAGGCGGTGCCGGATACATAAAACAGCATCCGCACGGTATCGACGAATTGGATTATCCGACGTATATGGGCGGAGGATATGGTGTGCGCCTGCGCGTCTTTGAAAAGAATGCGATAAAATCCGTACTTGGTTTTCAACACATCAGTATCCATCCCTATAGTATTAATATCGGGCCGATAAAACATAAAGCCGTGCTTGATGATTGGCAGGTTTCTTGGCTCGGATCGTATGAGTTTCGATACGCGACGCCCTATATCGGCACGCGGCTTTCGCGTATGGATTATATCCATTGGGTTGACGGCGTGCGTAATCGAGTTAAATCGGACGGCTCAAACAGCGTCGGCCTCATCCTTGGTATTACGGTGCCGCTTATTAAGAATTCCTGGTTGAATGTTGAAGGCTCACTTTTTGATGCCGAGGCAGTTGCCGCCAGCGTGAATGTGGGGTTTTAAATATGGTCAAAGAACAACGGTTAATTGAACTCTTGCGTAAGCTTATTGCCATTGATTCCCAGAATCCGCCGGGAAATGAGGTGAAAATTGCCGCATTGTGCAAGGGGTATCTCGAGAATCTTGGTTTACGCGTGAAAATCATCGAATTTAAAAAAAATCGGCCGAATGTTGTGGCGACATTGAAAGGTTTGCCGGGCAGGCAATCGCTTTTAATTACTCCGCATCTTGATACGGTTCCCGCAGGGATCAGCTGGAGCTTGGATCCATTTGCCGGCGTTATAAAAAATGGCAAATTGTACGGTTTGGGTGCAACCGATTGCAAAGTGAATCTTGCCTGTAGTATGGAAGTGATCCGTAGCATCGTTGAAGAAAAAGTGGCGCTTCCGTACGACCTTATTTTTGCTGCGACTGCCGATGAGGAAACCGGTTCCGATTGGGGGCTTATTCCCTTGCTTAATACGAAGATCCTGAAGCCTGATGCGGCGGTTGTCCTTGACGCCGATGATTTTAAAATTGTGGTTACTCAAAAAGGTTTGATGCACCTGAAGGTATCCGTGAAGGGAACGAGGGCCCATGGTGCGTACCCGTGGCTTGGGAAGAACGCGATTGCCATGGCGGTCGATATCCTTGCCGAGCTTAACCGGAAGAAGATAGGGATTCTGAGGAATAAATATTTACGGCAATCAACTATGAATATCGGCACGATCCGGGGGGGAGATAAGGTTAACGTGGTTGCGGATTGGTGTGAATTTGAATTGGATTTCCGTTTTTTACCGGGGGAGTCGGAAACGAAAATCATTGCTATGCTGAAACGTACCATTCGCAGGCATTGCCCGAAATACGCCGTTACAATCGATGGCATTCAAAAACCATATGCAATAAGTCCGTCGCATCCTTTGGTTGCGGGTTTAGCATCTGCCATGCGCAACCATGGCGTTAAACCGGTGATTTCCGGTTCGGAGGGCGCGACGGTTATAACATTTTTTCAGCATAAGAATATCCCGGCAGTTGCCAGCGGGTTCGGTACTGAAGGATGCGCGCATACTGCCGACGAATACGTGCGGGTTTCAAATTTGATCACCGGCGCCCGTCTCCTTGAAGATTTCTTGAAAGCATATAGATTTTCGAAGTAAAAGCGTTAGTGTAGTTCATAGTTGCATGTTCAACGTTCAAAGTGTGTTTTTTGAAGGCGGTGTTACACGGAGAGGGAACAATCATGGATTCACTGGATATCACTAAAAAACCGCGGTTGAGAAGTCCGTATTTGATTTGTGTCTGGCCCGGGATGGGAGACGTCGCTTTTAAAGCAGCGTCATATTTGGTGGAAAAACTCGGCGCAGAAAAATTTGCCCGTATTAAGCCGGAAGAGTTCTTTTATCAGACGGGAAGCGTCGTTAAGGACGGACAGGTATCTATTCCGGAACTTCCCTACGGAACGTTTTATTTTTGGAAGAATAAGGCAGGCAAACAGGATTTAATTATTTTCATAAGTAACGCGCAGCCTGATCTTGCGAAAGCAGAAGCGTACTGCCGGCAGATCACAACTCTTGCAAAGATGTGTAAGGTCAGCAGGGTTGTAGGTTTTGCTGCAATACCGCAGCCTATCGATCATGTGCAAGACCCGGGGGTATGGTTTGCCGGGACTTCAAAAAAAATAATAGATTCACTGGCCGCTTTTGGTTTTAATCCGATGACTGATGGCCAGGTGAGCGGCATGAACGGGTTGTACCTGGGGATTGCCAAGCGGGAAGGTATTGATGGATTCTGCCTTTTAGGCGAGATCCCGCTTTACACGATTCAAATTGAGAATCCCAAAGCATCGGCATCTGTGCTGAAGGCCTTTTCGACTGTCTACGGCATCACGGTAAGCCTGGATGATCTCTATAAACAATCACAGAGCGTCGAGGGAGAAATTAATAAATTATTGGATTATTTAAAACTGAATACGCCGGCTGCAGGGCCTATTCAGGAAGAAGAGATCGAAAAAATAAAAAAGTCGCTGGGGCAACTTACGAAACTTCCGGTTTCCGTAAAAGAGCGTATTGAGCAATTGTTTTTGGATGCTCAGGCGGATATCAGCAGGGCCAACGAATTAAAATCGCAGCTTGATAAATGGAATGTCTATAAAGACTATGAGGATCGTTTTCTTGATTTGTTTAAGAAGAAGAACGATGGGAACAATTAAATGAGCCGTTCCGGCGGAGTTGAGGCTGTTGTTTTTGATTTAGGCAATGTGTTGATTGATTTTGATCATACCATTGCCGCACGCAGGATTTCCTGTTTCACGGATAAGACCGCCGATGAAATCTATCAGCTTTTCTTCGATTCTCCGATAACCGGGCAATTTGAAGAAGGCAAGATTAGCCCCCCGGATTTTTTTGCCGCGGTTAAACGGATGCTCGACGCCCGCCTCTCCTACGAGGAATTTCTTTCCGTATGGAATGAAATATTTCTTTTTACCGATACGAATAAACGTGTCTATGAGATAGCAAAAAAATTACGCTCCCGGTATACGGTTGTATTGTTATCAAACGTCAACAGGCTGCATTGGGAGTATATTAAGAAAACATTCCCGATTTACGATGCATTCCATCACCTTTTTGCTTCGTTTGAAGTGGGAGCCCGCAAACCATCTCCGGTGATTTATAGCGCGGTGCTTTCTGCCCTTCATCTGCCTGCGGAAAAAGTTTTTTATACGGATGATCGGGCCGATTTGATCGAGCGGGCCTGCTCTTTGGGGTTCCAGGGGTTTGTTTTTAAGGGCCCCCGCCAGTTGTTGAAAGACTTTGCACGTGTTGGCATACAAGGATTTCCCGATGGCGAATAATCAAACCGCAAAGATCCGCTTAGCGCATGGCAATGGCGGCAAGCTCATGCATGAGCTTATCGGTAAACTTCTGGTGCCCCGCTTATCCAACCCGATCCTTGCGCAACTTTCTGACGCCGCCTGCCTTCCTTTTCCTACCAGGATCGCATTTACGACCGATTCGTTCGTCGTCAAGCCGCTTGTATTTAACGGCGGGACAATCGGTTCGCTTTCGGTGTGCGGAACTGTTAACGATCTTCTCATGCAGGGCGCATTGCCGGAATACCTTTCTTTGTCGCTTATTCTTGAAGAAGGGTTCTCCGTTCCATTATTGGAAAAGATTGTTGATTCTCTTGCGCATGCTGCGCGTAACGCAGGGGTTGTTATCGCAACCGGAGATTTCAAGGTTGTGGAAAAAGGAGCCTGCGACGGGCTTTTTATCAATACTTCCGGCGTGGGAAGGATTATTTCTTGGCGTCCGTATGATGCCCGGCATATCCGCCCGGGCGATTCTATTATTATAACCGGAGGCATAGCCGAACATGGATTCTCGGTTTTATCCGCGCGCTCCGGGTTACGTCTCAGGTTTTCCCTGGCCAGCGATTGCGCGGCGTTGACAAAACTTTTGGTGCCGATTATTCGTTTTGAAAAAGGTATTACCTGTATGCGGGACCCAACACGCGGAGGTATTGCGACGACCCTTAATGAACTTGCCGCAGCGGCAGGGGTCGGCATAGTGATCGACGAGAAAAGCATACCGATGCACCCGCATGTTAAGGCAGCAGCGGAATTATTAGGGATGGATCCGTTATATATCGCCAGCGAAGGCCGCGCATTGATTTTTGCCGATGCTGCAAGCGGCACGCGAATCGTGCAAAAATTGCGTAAACATCCGTTAGGGCGGTCGGCGGCGATCATCGGAACAGTGTGTTCTGCGCACAGGGGTACTGTTATCATGAAGACGGTTGTTGGTACAGAGCGTATTGTTGACATGCTTTCGGGAGAACCGTTGCCAAGGATTTGTTAAGATGAAAAGGGCACCCGCAATCTCAATTTCACGGCTTGCGCTGTATGTACGGTTCCTGGAGGATTTCGCCAGGGAACGGGCGCGGACGACGATTAACTCCGAAGAACTTGCCCGCGGGTTGGATATGAACCCGCATCAGATCCGTAAAGATCTTTCATATTTTGGTAAGTTTGGCGCACGCGGGATCGGGTATAACATCGCCGAATTAACGGAAAAAATTAATACTATCCTTGGCTTACGCCGACCATGGCGTTTATGTCTGTGCGGGTTGGGGAATTTAGGTTCGGCACTTGCTGCGTATCGCGGGTTCCGGCAGATGAATCTTAACATCGTTGCTATTTTTGACAGCGATCCGCATAAGATCGGTACCGTTGTGCAGGGCATCACGGTGTCCAGTACCGCCCGTATGAGAACGGTTGTCAAGCAGCGGTCTATTGATATCGCGATTATTGCGGTTCCTACTGATGCGGCACAAGGAATTGCCAATCAGCTGACAAAAGTCGGTATCCGGGCTATTTTGAACTTTGCTCCGGTCAAACTGATTGTCCCTGCAGAGGTAAAATTGCGCAATGTCGATTTGGCAACCGATCTTATTAACCTTACGCATTTCCTTGCTTCGCGCTAAAAAGCGCCTCCCGAGAAATAATTACTATTTAAAAATAAAAAATTCTTTAAAGAACGTCTTCTCCGACGGGAAAATCAGGGGTCGGTGCAATAAAATTTCTTGACAATACCCATAGGTTGTGATAAAAAATTAACGTACATACAATATTTTGAGCATCATACATAGAGGAGAAATATACTCGTTGGAAAAGGGTGCGTATCCGCGCAGGGCTCTAGGTTCACAGGAGCCCTTATTTTGTTATCGATGAAAATTGTTGGTTTAACATACGATTTAAAAACAGATTATCAGCTTCAAGACGGAGATCCGGCTGACGCGTACGCGGAGTTTGACCATCCCAGTACGATTGACGTGATTGCTGCTGCGATAGAGTCGCAGGGTTTTAAGGTAAAACGTATCGGTAACGTGAACCAGCTGCTGGAAATGGGAAACGACGTCGGTGTTGACATCGTTTTTAATATTTCCGAAGGCCTTTTTGGCAGGAATCGCGAGTCCCAGGTGCCGATAATCCTGGAGATGAAACGTGTTCCGTTTGTCGGAGCTGACGCGCTTACGCTGGGGCTGACGCTCGATAAAGTCATGGCCAAGAAGATTTTTAAAGCGGAAAATATCCCCACCCCGAAATTTTTCGAAGTTAAGAATGTCCAGGGGTTAAACGATATCGGTCATATCAAATTCCCTCTTATTGTCAAGCCGCGTTTTGAAGGCTCGTCGAAGGGGCTGAGCGAGAGTTCCCGCGTTGAAGACATGGACGGGTTGCGGCAGCAGGTTGAGTTTATTGTTAATACATACAAACAGCCGGCGCTCGTCGAGGAATTCATCTGCGGGTCAGAATTTACCGTTGGTATTATTGGTAATGATGAGCCCATTGTCATGTCTGTTGTTCAGGTCAAGATTGACGGGAAGCTCCAGTTGAATAATAGGTTTTATACGTTCTCCCGGATTACTTCCAACCGGCTTGAATATGTCTGTCCTGCCAAGATTTCACAGGAGCTTGCCAAAAAGATGCAGGATATCGCGTTGAAAGTATATGAAGCAGTGGAATGCCGCGATTTTGGGCGCGTTGATTTTCGCGTCGATAAAGACGGGAACCCCTATGTGCTTGAGATCAATCCGTTGCCGAGTTTGTCTACCGAAGATGTTTTCCCGCTTTTAGCTAAATCCATCGGCATTACCTATAACGAAATTATCGGTAAAATCTTGAATATAGCGTTGCAGCGTAACAGTGTGAACTAATATGAAAGTAGGACTAGCCTGTAATTTGAAACAAAAGGTGAAAGACAGTTCGAAACCGGCTGATTTTTATTCCGAGTTTGACTCGCAGGAAACTGTCAACTCTATCATGGAAGCGATCCGTAAAAACGGGCATACCGTTGATATGATAGAAGTCGGTCAATCCGATCTCTTCAGCTATTTCCGGAAAAATCGTGTTGATGTGGTGTTCAATATTGCCGAAGGGATGCACGGTAAATTCCGCGAGTCAGAAGTCCCCGCGGTTTTGGATTATTTGGATATCCCCTATACCGGGTCAAACACATTTTCAATGGCCTTGGCATTGAATAAAGCGTTTACGAAGAAGATCCTGAAAGCCGAAGGGATCCCTACCCCGGCATTCCAGGTTTTCATAAAAGGGAACGAAGAACTTGATGAGCACCTGCGATTTCCGCTTTTCGTAAAACCGAATCTTGAAGGTTCCGCCAAAGGCATTTCGAGGAATTGCGTTGTTGCAGACCGCGACGCCTTATACCGTAAGGTTCGGGAACTCATTTCGCAGTATCGCCAGGAAGTCCTGGTCGAAGAATTTATCGACGGGAAAGAATTGACGGTTGGTATTTTAGAGAATGGCTCGATTAATGTCTTGCCGATCCTGGAGATTGATTTTTCTACCTGTTCAAAAAGCGGGGAATTTTTTTACAGTTGGCGCGTGAAGGAATTTCAGGGCAATGAAGAACTTGGCACCGTCCCGACATTTTATTGCCCGGCCCGTCTTGACCCGAAAACCGAAAGTCTCGTTAAAGAAACCGCATTGAAGACGCATCGGGCGGTTGGTTGTTTTGATATTTCCCGTACCGATATCCGCTTGAGCAAAGACAATATTCCCTATGTCCTTGAAATTAATCCGCTACCGGGTTTAAGCCCGCGCGATTCAAACTTCCCGCTTATGGCATATGCCGCCGGGATGAAATATGAGGATATCATTGGCACGATATTGAAAAACGCCCTAAAAAGGAGAGGGAAAAAAATTGGAGAATAACGCTGTTTCAGCCGAAAATCAGAAATTGGCACAGGAACAAGCGGTCCAAGCTCAACCGCGCATAACTCGCCGCTCCCGCGATTACCAGCAGATAGCTTTGTATAGAGATGTCAATCCGCTTGATTGGGAAGATTGGCATTGGCAGATGAAGCACAGAATCCGCACAAAAGATGAGTTGGTCCAGGTTATTAAGTTGAGTCCTGAAGAAGAAGAGGGTTTGAAAAAAGCCGGCGGAAGGCTTTCGTTGGCAATTACCCCGTATTGGGCGTCTTTAATGGATCCTGAAGATCCGGCATGTCCTATTCGCAGACAGGCAGTTCCCGTCGGTGAGGAATTTAGCGTTGCCCCGCATGAAATGGTGGATCCGTGCGCCGAGGATCGTGATTCTCCGGCTCCGCATTTAGTGCATCGCTATCCCGATCGGGTTCTTTTGTTGGCAACTGAGCATTGCGCGATGTATTGCCGGCATTGCACCCGTCGAAGATTAGTCGGCGATCATAATAAAGAGCCGGTTGTCGAATCGGCGGATCGTTTTGACGCGGCGCTTGAATATATTAAGTCTAATAAAAAAATCCGCGATGTTTTGATTTCGGGCGGGGACCCGTTGACACTTGAAGATGATGTTATTGAAAATCTCTTGCAGAAAATCCGTTCGATCTCTCACGTCGAGTTTGTGCGCCTTGGTACACGGGTACCTGTTACGCTTCCGCAGCGTATAACAGAGAAATTGGCGACGATGCTTAAAAAATATTCTCCGCTTTGGATGAGTATTCATTTTAATCATCCGAGGGAGATCACGAAACGTTGTAAGTTGGCGTGTGATATGCTCTCAGAGGCGGGAATCCCCCTGGGAAGCCAGTCGGTGCTTTTAAAAGGGATTAATGACCGGCCGTATATCATGAAAAAGCTGGTGCATGAATTACTGCAGGTCCGCGTCCGCCCCTATTATATTTATCAGTGTGATCCGGTGCGCGGCACGCAGCATTTTAGGACGCCGGTCGCAGCCGGTATCAATATTATGGAGAAACTGCGTGGCTATACTTCAGGGTATGCGGTTCCCACGTATGTTATTGATGGCCCTGGCGGCGGTGGAAAGATTCCGGTCGGCCCGAATTACATCCTCTCGCAGGCAAAGGGTAAATATGTATTACGTAACTATAAAGGTAAAATTTATACGTATCTCGAGTAATAGATAGAAGTTTTGTTTCTTGTTGTAGAGGCGCTTTCAAACCGTGAAAGCGCCTTTTTCTTCCTTGACCCCTTTTCCAGCCAGGGGTATAATACAAACACTCGCTACCATTGGCTGACTTTGACAAATCCAAGTTGTTTTCCATCGAATAATTCCTTGTGCGTAATCGCGCTCTGCATGCCTTGGGGTTCGAGATCGCGGAAGGTATTTCTTGCTTCGGAGCGGGAAGCTTTTTGATTGTAATCCGAAGGCTCCACTCGCGCCGATTACCTTGTTACTATAAGGAGGGTGGAAGCCATGGATGTCCGTGCGAAAAGAAATCTCATTCTTCTTGGTCATGCCCAGTCAGGAAAGACAACCCTTGCAGAAAGTATGCTGTTTGCCTGTAAGACGACGAGCCGCAAAGGCAGTGTAACAGACGGCACTACGGTCAGCGATTATAGTTTTGATGAGATTGAGCGTAAAAGTTCGGTGAACGCCAGTCTCATGTTTTGCGATTACAAGGGCTACCGTATCCAGATCATCGATGCTCCCGGATATGCGGATTTCCTGGGCGATGTTATTGCAGGGTTACGCGCGGTTGACGGGGCAATTCTTATCGTTGATGCGTCCGCAGGCGTTGAAGCAGGAACCAGCCGTGCCTGGGAACTTCTTGAAGAACAAAATCTCCCGTGTATCATTTTTGTCAATAAGGCAGATAAAGACGGGGTTGACATCAAAAAGGTGCTGGCTGCGATAAAAGAGCAGCTTTCTAAAAATGCGCTTTTGGTTGATCGCATGGATTCGCCCGATTTAATTGAAGCTGTTGCTGAAAGTGATGATGCGCTCCTTGAGAAATATTTAGATGCCTCTCTTTCACCGCAGGAGATTGTTGAAGGGTTGCATAAAGCCGTTGATACCAGGAAAGTTTTTCCGGTATTCGCCGGTTCAGCCTTGTCTGATAAAGGCGTTGCCGATGTTTTGGATGCAGTCATAAAGTATTTGCCCAGTCCCTTAGAGCGACCGCAGGTCTTGGCGCATGATCCGTTGCATCCGGAAGTAGCCAAAGAAGTCCGTTTTTCCCAGGACGGTTCACTTTCCGCATTTGTTTTTAAGAATATTTCCGATCCGTATGTCGGTCAATTAACGCTGATGCGCGTTTTTTCGGGAAAACTTACCTCGAATACCGCCTTTGTTAATGTTAATAAACATATCAAGGAGCGTATCGGTCAGATCTTAATCTTACAGGGGAAAGAACAGCGGCCGGTTGATGTAGCAACATGCGGAGATATTATCGCGATCCCTAAATTAAGAGAAACATTGGCATCAGATTCTATTTGTGCGGAGAGGGAGTCGGTTCTTTTGGATCCCTTGATTTTCCCGGAACCGGCGATATCGGCATCGGTCAAGCCAAAGAGCAGGGAGGATGAAGAAAAGATTTCCATAGCGCTCCATAAGCTTTCCTTGGAAGATCCGACATTCCGCGTTTCTCATGATCCGCAGACCAAAGAAATGATTATTGCCGGAATGGGAGACCAGCATTTGGAAGTTATGGTTAAACGTTTAAAAAAACGTTTTAATGTTGATGTTGAGCTTGGTAAACCAAAGATTTCATATAAGGAAACGATTACCCGTAAGACACGGGTGCAGGGTAAATTTAAACGTCAGTCGGGCGGCCGCGGGCAGTATGGGGATTGCTGGATTGAAATTGAACCGATAGAGCGCGGCAAGGGGTTTGAGTTCGTTGATAAAATTTTTGGAGGCGCAATCCCGCGGAATTTTATTCCGTCGGTTGAAAAAGGAGTCCGGCAGGCATGTTGCGAGGGTGCGGTTGCCGGATACCCGATTGTTGATGTGCGCGTAACGTTGGTTGATGGCTCCTACCATGATGTCGATTCTTCTGATATGGCATTTCAGATCGCGGGCGCGATGGCATTACGAAAAGCAGTACAGGAAGCAGGCCCGCAACTTTTAGAGCCGGTTATGGAAGCAACCATTACGATCCCCGATGATTCTCTCGGCGCGATAACAGGCGATATTAATTCGCGGCGCGGCCGTATGATAGGGATGGATGTGAGGGCGCATACACACATTATAAAGGCAAACGTTCCGCTTACGGAGATGTTTGCTTATGCGAATGATTTACGATCTCTGACGGGCGGCCGGGGGGTGTATATCATGCGTTTTAGTCATTATGAAGTAATGCCGCAAAAACAGGCTCAGAGTATCATGGGCGCGTATCAGGCGGCCAAGAAACACGACATCGAAATCTAGCCGTTAAGACCGCGCGTACTAGTTCATGCTTCATGGCCCAAGGTTTAAAGCTTGAATTCCGTTAGAAGCGGGTATCACCATTCGCATAACTACGAACTGCCATTGAACAGTGTGCGTTGAACTAGCGTGTGACCGTATGACGTTGTAACTTCCGCGGGTTTTTGCGCATACGACCAATCTAGAAATCATAAACAAAGGATGTATTATCTAACCCTATGAAAGGAATACCCAATGAAAGTATGCGTTTTTGCTATCGCCGAACTGCAACCGGGAAAGAAGAATGTTAAAGACAGCCGTCTTGATCAGGCGGATTCATTTGTCAAAGCTAAGAAAAGGACGTATATCCAGATTGATCTTGTCGGAGAAGATAAAATCCTTGAAGCGGATTCCGTTCTTATCTTGAAAGAGAACCGCACGGATTTAATTTTAGCGGATCTCGATTTTGTGGAGACGCGTCTTTCCCGTGCGACCGAGGATAATGAAAAAAACCTGCTTTCGAAAATGAAAGCATCGCTTGAAAAGGAGGAGTTTCTTTCTACCCTGACGTTTACCGACGCCGAAAAAGCGCTGATGGCTAGTTATAATATTGTTACGCACAAGCCGGTTGTTTTGGCTGAAAAGGCGGAACTTGAAAATGAGAATGATCTTTTGAGCCGTGCGGTCAAGGAGAGCGGGTATACGAGTTTCTTTACCGTCGGTGATAAAGAGACCAGGGCATGGTTGATTAAAAAAGGCACGACTGCGCATGAGGCGGCCGGCGCGATCCATTCCGATATCCAGAAAGGTTTTATCCGCGCCGAAATTATCGGCTTTGATGATTATATGAAAGCAGGCGGAGAAGTCCCTGCTAAACAGGCGGGTAAACTGCATTCCGAGCAAAAAGAATACATTATGCAGGATTGCGATATTGTTAATTTCCGGTTTAATAAATAAGAGTTTGGTATCGGTATGATGATGGGGGATACTTCCGGTTATCTTTTCGGGAATACCATATAACGATATGTCCGGCCAACGTATTTGCAGCTTCATCCTTGGGATTGTCATTATCGGTAAGCTTTGCGGGGTTTGGTATGGGTTTGATCGATTACCGCTGGTGACAAACACCGATGAATATTGGTTCAGCCAAGCGCCTCTTGCAATGAGTCGAGGAGAGGGGCTTGTGATGAAGAGTATGACAGGGGTAATGAACCTGGACAAATACTATGCCTTGCACCCTCCGGTTTATCTTTTAACCCAGGCAGCCGTTTTCCGTATGGCTGGTTTTTCACCGCTGACCTTGCGCGGTGTCAGCATCCTTTGTTTTAGCGCATGCATGTTCTTTGTTATCCTGTTGTTTTATCGCCTTAAGAAAGCGCGGATTTTTGATGCGTTCGCTTTTTGGATGGCAACACTGCTTTTTTTATCCGACCCCGTAACGTTTACTATTGCGCGTTCGGGACGAAGCGATATGCTTGGTTTTGTTTTGGGAGTTGCCGCATTTTTACCGGTCATTTCCAGCCGCGGCATACGTACAACGCTGCTTCCATGGATAGGAGGGGCTTTTTTAATAGGCGCGGCACTTGCAACCCATGTGGAATTTGTGTTGTTTTGGGCAGTCTATAGCAGCATTGCCTATCTTAGTATACGCAAAAAAAGTTTTTTTGCTCTTGTTGTAAGTATCCCCCTTCTTGTCTATCTCGGGTTATGGGTCATGGTGTATCAAGTCAATACGTTTGGCGCCTTGCAACAGTTTTTTCGGCACGTGTTTTTAAAAACGGATTTCTCATGTAATCCGTTTCTTTCTTTTTTCTTCGGTTCATTGCAGGGGTGGGTGTTTTTTTTATTCGCAGTTATTTTTGTTATGTGCACGGCGATACTATCACGCGTTTGGTATGTCTTCTCGCATAAGGACGATACATGCACATATCTCCGGCGCCGGCTTTTTTTTGTCTCGGTTTTTACCGGTATCAGTATTGCGTATGTGTGTACCGTGACCGGATGTTCGGTTTATCGGGGCCTTGTTGTTATGCCGATTCTGCTTTTTTGTTTTGGTGTCGCGATTTCGTATATTCGCCTTCCGTATAGGCGCTTGATAGCGGTTGTTGTCGGCGCACTCATTGTGACCGGCTTGGTGGGGCACGTCTTGTATCTTTCCCGTTTACCCGTGGAGTGGCGCCAGCGGGATCCGCAAAGATTTGCTTCTCTGGTGACGAGTATTCCTACCCAGGCAAAGATTGTTACTGTTTCCAGCTTGTGGTATGCGTTAGAATCATCAGGTCATAGGAATGTCAGTATTATTGATCTGGCTTTTCCTGAAGACAGGAAATTCTGGGAGAAGAATCGGGATACGTTAGCCTCATTCGATGTTATACTATTGCCTTCGGACCATCCGTTGCTCCCATCGCTTATCGCCGTACAAAGGGGGCATGAAACGGTAGTGGTTGGGAAAGAGATTTTTTACATATTCCGGTAGCATTTGGTAGCTCCGCGGTATTATTTTTAATGGAGGGTTCCATGATTAAAATGAAGCGTGCGTTGATAAGCGTGTCCGATAAGACCGGCATCCTTGAATTGGTCAAGTCCTTGCAGAAATATGACATCGAAATTATTTCAACCGGCGGTACGGCAAAGATGTTACGCGATAATAACATCCCGGTTAAAGACGTTTCTGAATATACCGGTTTTCCTGAAATGCTTGATGGCCGCGTGAAAACACTGCATCCGAAGATCCATGGGGGGCTTCTTGCAGTGCGTTCGAACCAGGGACATATGCAGAGCCTGGAGAGTCACGGTATCGGGCTTATTGATATGGTGGTGGTTAATTTATATCCGTTTGAGAAAACTATTGCTAAGCCGAACGTCAGCATCGAAGAGGTGATAGAAAATATTGATATCGGGGGCCCCAGCATGTTACGTTCAGCGGCAAAAAATGCAGGAAGCGTTGCGGTTGTTTGTGACCCCGAGCGTTACACCCAGATCATCGATGAATTGGGGAAACATAACGGAAGCCTTCCCGAGAGCTTACTGCGTCAATTGGGCATTGAAGCGTATAAACTGACCAGCCACTATGATAGCGTTATTCACCGGTATTTAAAAAACCATTTTTATCCCGAGTTCCACAGCGGAATGCCGCAGGAGATGGATATATCATTTACGAAAGTCCAGGATTTACGGTATGGTGAGAATCCCCACCAGAAAGCCGCTTTTTATCGCGATGCCGGTAAACTTACGGGTTTGTCGACGATAAAACAGCTTTGGGGGAAAGAGCTTTCATTTAATAATATTCTCGATTTAAACGCGGCAGTGAACATTGTCCAAGAATTCGTATTACCCGCGGTCGTTTTTGTCAAACACAATAATCCCTGCGGGGCGGCGGAAAATAAGAGTATCTATAAGGCGTATACCGATGCCTGGCAGTGTGACGCGCTTTCTGCGTTTGGCGGTATTGTAAGCCTGAATCGTGAGATTGATCTGCGTTTGGCAAAACTCATCGCACAAAGCGGTTTTTTAGAGTGTATTATCTGCCCGCGTTTTGCTCCTGACGCTCTTGCGCTTTTGAAAGCGAAGAAGAATGTCCGTCTTCTCGAATTACCGGCATTAACAGAGAGGGTCATCCAGTCTGATTATAAACGCGTTGCCGGAGGGTTTCTGGTGCAGGATGAAGATACGGCACTGTATGACGAAAAGTCGTTTACGGTTGTTACACGGAAAAAACCGACTAAAAAAGAAATGGATAGTCTTTTGTTTGCCTGGAAAGTAGCAAAATATGTGAAGTCGAACGCGATTGTTTTAGTACAGGATAGGCGAACCGTTGGTATTGGCGCGGGGCAAACGTCGCGTGTTGATTCGGTTTTTATCGCGACGAGAAAGGCGGGAAAATCAGCGCGGGCTTCTGTACTGGCGTCCGACGCATTCTTTCCGAAAGAAGATGGTATCAAACTTGCTGCACGTTTCAAAGTACGGGCTATCATTCAGCCGGGCGGCTCGATTGCTGATGAAAAGATTATTGCAGTTGCTAATCGATATGAGATCCCCATGGTTTTTACCGGCATGCGGCATTTTCGTCACTAATCATTTTTGTTCTTCAGAGGTTTTTATAGTGTGTGCGGCATGACATATAAACAGGCGATAGCGTATATAGAATCATTCGTTAATTACGAGAAGGTTTCTTGCTGGTCATATAAAAAATCCCTGAAGCTTGAGCGCTTGAGGGATTTTTTATCATGCATCGGTAATCCGCATGAGTCATTGTTTGTGGTGCATGTTGCCGGTTCTAAAGGCAAAGGTTCGACGTGCGCCTCGATTGCGTATATACTCCGTGCGGCCGGCTTTGTAACCGGGCTTTATACGTCGCCGCACCTGGTAAGTTTTCGCGAGCGAATCAGGATTTTGAAGCCGGGTAAATTGGCGGGGGACGATTTTGAAGGGATGATTCCACCGTCGCAGCTGATTGCAACGATTGAACGCCTGGCCCCGTCTATAAACCGGTTTTGCCGTCAATCCCGCTTTGGCCCTCTTTCGTTTTTTGAAGTCTATACGGCGGTGGCATTCGAATATTTCCGGCAGCGGCATGTTGATTGTGTGGTTTTGGAGACGGGTATGGGGGGACGGCTTGATGCGACCAATGTTGTTGCAAGCCCGGTGCAAGTTATTACTTCGTTGAGTTACGAACATACGGATAAACTCGGCACGACCCTGGCAGCAATTGCGTATGAGAAGGCGGGTATTATCAAGCCAGGCGCACTCGTTGTCACGGCGCCTCAAAAACAGGAAGCTTTGCGGGTCATTGAGGCAACCTGTCGTCGATTAGGGAGCCGTTTATGGCGCTTCGGTGAAGAGATTACGGTTGTACGCGAACAAGGGAGGAAATTTTCCGTTGTAACCGAGAAACACAGGTACACGGGTTTGCGGACTCGCCTGGAAGGTGAGCACCAGATTGAAAATGCTGCCGTTGCTGTTGCGGCGGTTGAAGCGTTGCGCCGGCGCGGGGTTTTGATACGCAATGCTGCGGTGCGCGCAGGGTTGTCTGCAACAGTCTGGCCGGGCAGATGTGAAATTATTGCGCGCCAACCGTTTGTTGTTCTTGATGGCGCTCACAATAGCGCTTCATCCGCATGTTTACGCACGGTGCTTGAAAAATATGCAATGAACCGGCGGAGAATCCTTGTTATTGGTGTTTCTGACGACAAAGATATTGCAGGTATCTGTCGGCATCTGGTGCCGTCTATGGATACGGTTATTGTGACCAGATCGCAGAACCCGCGTGCCGCTTCGTGCGCGCGCATAGAAGAGGTCATTCGAAAAATGATACATCCCGGATGTGCCGTAGTCAGTACTGATTCCGTACGTCAGGCTAAAAAAACTGCGTTTAGGTTGGCGCGAAAGCGCGACATGATTATTGTTACCGGTTCGTTATTTGTTGTGGGAGAATTCCGCCGTGAAATTACCGCATAATACAGACACAATCGTTGCCATGGCAACAGGAGCCGGTGATGCCGGTATTGGCATTATCCGCATGAGCGGCGATAAAGCGCTGGCTATTGCCGATGCGTTATTTGTTGCAGCCAACGGTAAAAAAGCATCGTCGTTTAAAACCTACACCGTTCATTTTGGCTGGGTGAAAGATTCCAATGAAATAATCGATGAAGTGCTGGTGACTGTGATGCGGGCTCCGCGTTCGTATACCAGGGAAGATGTTGTTGAAATCAATACGCATGGCGGCATTATCGCTATGCGCCGCGTACTTGAGTTGGCGTTGGCACGAGGTTGCCGTCTTGCAGAACCGGGAGAATTTACCAAAAGGGCTTTTTTAAACGGCAGGATTGATTTAGCGCAGGCCGAGGCAGTACTTGATATTATGAGGGCACAATCGGATGCTGCTTTGCGTGTGAGTATGGGGCAGTTAGAAGGCGCGCTTTCTTCAGAGATTTCCGCTATTCGCAATACTATCCTTGAAGCTCTGGCGCCGCTTGAAGCAATGATTGATTTTCCTGATGAAGAGATCGGAGCTGTTGAAACGCGTCAGGCGCGGCTTCTTGTGCGGCAGGCATCCGAGCGCTTGTCCCGGTTGTTGAAAACAACTTCCTATGGCGCAGTCCTGCGTCAGGGGCTTCACGTTGTTATTTGCGGCTGTCCGAATGTCGGTAAATCATCCTTGTTAAATGCGCTTGTACGCAGGGAGCGTTCAATTGTTACGTCGGTTGCCGGAACAACGCGGGATACTATTGAAGAAATTATTGATATCCGCGGGATCCCCGTTCGTATTGTTGATACAGCCGGTATTCTTGCGCCGCGCAATTTGGTTGAGAAAAAAGCTGTGCACCGAGCCAAGCATCAGATTGCAATGGCTGATTTAGTGCTTCTTATCTTTGACGGGAGCCGTCCTCTGAGGCTGTCCGACCGGTTGTTGATAAAAACGTGTAGAAAGAAATCCGTATGTGCGGTCGTGAACAAAATTGATTTACGTCAACGTATTGATACGCAGTATTTAGTCAAGCATTTCGGCTCATGTATAGCGTTATCTGCACGGAAAGGAAAACATATCAACCTGCTTGAAGACGCGATAGCCGAGCGGGTTTTACAGGGAACAGTGGTTGCGGGAGAATCCGTCGTGGTGACGAATGCCCGCCATGGGGCAATTCTTAGGAAGACCCAAAAATGTATTGCAGAGTCACTCGTTTCATTAGATAATAACCTATCGTTAGAATTTGTAACGCAGGATTTGAAAGAATCCGTGCGTTCTCTTGATCAGCTCCTGGGGAAGGAGTTTTCCGAAGATCTGTTGGAAAGGATCTTCGGCGATTTTTGCATCGGGAAGTAAGATGTTTCTTCCGCTTGAAAATTCCCGGAGGAATTTTTTCGCACGCGCGGAATGACGCTCAATAAAAACGTAAGGTGCCCCATGAATAAAAAAAAGATCGAAAAAGCAGTGCGTGATATCCTGGAAGCGATCGGAGAAAATCCCCGTCGTCAGGATTTGTTGGAAACCCCGCGACGCGTTGCCGAAATGTACGAAGAAATCTTCGCCGGGCTTATCGTTGATCCGGAGAAGGAACTCGAAGTTATCCTCGACCAGAAGCACGACGAAATAATCCTGTTAAAAAATATCCCCCTGTATTCAATCTGCGAGCATCATTTAGTCCCTTTCTTCGGGAAGGCCTTTGTCGCCTATATTCCCAATCAGGGGCGGGTAACCGGGTTAAGTAAATTGGCGCGCGTTGTTGATGCGTTGGCGCATAGGCCGCAAGTCCAGGAACGTTTGACTTCGCAGATCGCCGAACTTATCATGAAAAAACTTAAACCCCGTGGATGCATGGTGGTTATTGAAGCCGAACATATGTGTATGTCGATGCGGGGCGTTAAGAAACCGGGGACATTAACGGTTACCAGCGCAGTGCGCGGAATTTTTCAGAAAAGTGAGAAAACTCGCGCCGAGACATTGGCCCTTATGAAAATGTAATTGCTTTATTAAAGGAGAGCAGATCAGTGAAAAAAATTGCTGCGATAATTTTAGCATGTTCCTTCCTGGCAGGATGCGCAACCTATAAATTTGCTCCCGGGAAAGATCCATACGATAAAGGATATGTTGCTTCGCGTGATGGCTATGCTATTCCGGAATATACTGTTGGAAAAGATAACGGTGTGCCTGATAATTTAGCGCTTGCCAAGGAGCGTTTTAAGCGACGCCGTACCATGGTTGAATATTACTATAAGAAGATGGGGTATATTGAAAATCGTTTCCGGGAACAGGTTTGGGATCGCGGTGCGCTGATGCTTAAGTTTATGGCTGCTCCGTTACGGCTGCCGTTTGTCGCGGTTGATAATTATCGTTACGAACATAATAGCGACTATCGGAGACGCGTGCAGGAAAAACAGGATGAGGGTGATTTAAAAGAAGAAGTACGTGTTTCTAAGATCAAAGAGACCTTGAAACAATATATCCTTCAAGATATGGCACACGAAGACGGGCTCCCCGTGCCTATCGAGAAGTCTGTGAAAAAGGCGCGGCCTGGTATAAAAAAAGTAGCAAAGAAAGCGGTTAAGAAAACAAAACAAAAAGAATCTGTGCGGGATATAGTATCTCCTGCGGCAGCGGAAGAAAGATCCGTTTCAACTCCTGCTCTTGCACCGGTTGCCGGAACAAAAACTCCGGAGGCAGTACAGGAGAATACCGTTACGCCGGCATTACCAGCAGCGCTTGATGAGACACGGGCCCCAGACTTGGTGCAAGAAACTCCTGCTGTTTCTGCACCAGAGCCAGCTGCTGCAGAAAATAAAGCGCCTGTTGTGCAACAGGGGTCTGTTGCTACTCCTTCTGCCCCGGTCCAAACGCCGGCACCTCTGGCAAAACCGGTTAAAACTAAGAAAGCCATACAACAAGAATCGCGTAAAGTCTCCCGTCAGCCGGGGAATATCACGGCGATCATATCCGCTCACCCGATTACCGGCGCATCGCCTTTAAAAGTACGTTTTCGCGGCGATGCATCCCGTTCTGATCTGGGTCGTATTATTTCTTATGAATGGGATTTTGGCGATGGAGATACCTCTGTCCTGAGGAATCCGTCGAATACCTATTGGAGCACACTTTTCGGGATTAAGACCTTTACCGTTATATTAACGGTGCGGGATGACGCGGGGAATGTTGCTACCGCGACACAGGCAATCGACGTCATCAATAACTAGCCCTTGTTTTAAAGTATGGTTCCTCCCTACCGCGAATCCGAAAGAAGAAAATTCAAACGTCTTGCCGTCAATTTTATCGTTATTTATCGGGTCCATCAGCCGTTCGAAGTGATTATGATTGTTGGTACCCGGGAAGTCAGTGCGATGATGATTGATTTGAGCCAAGGGGGGATGGCATTGATGACAGAATATGACATTCCTCCTGATGCGCGTCTTTTGTTGTGTTTTACGCTTATCAACCCGTATGGCGTGACTGCGGATCGCGTTGCGACGATGGAACTTGAAGGAGATGTCCGGTATAATGTTGCGCTTGGTAAAAAAGAGCATCGTTTGGGCATTTGTTTTCGAGATGTTTCTCAGTCAGATCAACACGCAATAGCTTCATTTATCCGGCTGTCCCATCAATAATATGCTGTTGACCGGGCAGCGTTTGTTCATCGCCGGTGAAAAGTTCATAATTAAAAGCGTGCGCGCCAAAAAAGTTCCGTATCCAGCATCAGTCAGAAAAATATTTTTTGCAAGCGGCGTTCTATAGGGACGGGAATATATAGTTTGAGGGGTATGCGGTTTTTAGCGCTATGATTGCAATGAACCACAGGGAATTTTTGCAGAAAACACGGAACATGATACGAGGGAAGCTTGTCCGCTCTTTACAGTTCCGGCCATTTTTGGTGGATATTCTCAAAAGGGTATTTTCGCATCCGTTTCTTGTCAATAATACGTTGTATCAAAAGGTGATTTTACAAAAAGCCCGTCAATTTGCACGCGCGCATCCAGATGGGATTATGGGTGTTTCTCTGGAAACAACGGTTCTTTGCAATTCGAAATGTGTTATGTGTAACCACCGGTATCATGATATGCGCGGGGTTATGGGCATGGAGCTTTTCAAAAAGATTGTTGCCGATTGTCTGGATAACCATATTTTAAGAATCGGCTTAAGCGTGTATGGCGAACCGTTCATGGATCCGCATCTCTTTGAGCGGATTCTATATTTGAGGGATTTTCAGATAGAGTACGGCCTTTCAACGAACGGATCCCTTCTGGATATGTCTTGTGCGGAAAAACTTTTCCGGATCGGCGGGCTTCGCCGGATAAATTTTTCCGTGTGCGGCTATTCACCGGAAGTCTACGAGTCTGTTATGCAGGGGCTTCAGCGGGATGTGGTATATGAAAATATCCGTAATTTCCTGCTTTTGAAAGAGCGGTATCACCGCACGGATATAGACGTTGTGATATCAACGGTAAAATTGCATGCCAACCAGCATGAAAGAAAAGAATTTATCCGTTTTTGGCAAAAACAGCCCGGCGTGAACAGTATTATAACTGCGGATTTATGGGATCGTGTCGGAGACCAGGGAATCGACGAAATTGGCTCCTTGGGGAACATGCATCGCAGAAATAATTGGCTTGCTCCGTGCAAACAATTGTGGGGTGCCGCGAATGTTTATTTTGACGGCAGAGTCGCTCCGTGTTGCGATGATGCCGATACCAGAGAACTTATTGTCGGCGATTTAAATAAAGAATCGCTCCGGCAGGTCTATGCGGGAATACAATTCCGGCAGCTGCGTGCGTTGCATCTTGATAATAAAAGGCGGTTGCATCCTTTGTGCGGGAAGTGTTATCATTCCTGCGCGTGGATTTAAAAAGAGATTTGTGATAAACCAGAGAAAGAGCCGTTTGATGGCTGTTGATGCGTGGTATTTGGAAAATTTGGTTTGCCCCCGGGATCACGGACGCTTGGTCGCCGAACAGGATGGTTTGTGCTGTTTGGTTTGCCGAGGGACATATCCTGTTGTTGCAGGAATTCCTGTTATGTTGCGTGATGATGTGGAGCAGACAATAGGGGTAGCTCAAGCGTCGATACGATGCGCGCACGGTCAGCGCACTGATATGCGGGCTCCGGATTTGTATCTCGAGACGCTTGGGGTGAACGATGAAGAAAAAACCTTGGCTGCTTCTTTATCCGGGACCTCCGCGATAGACCCTGTTGTCAGCGTCCTTATCGGCGCGACATCAGGAAATATGTACCGACGGTTGATTGGTTCGCTGGACCGGTATCCAATTCCGGCATTACGATTAGAACCCGGTTCCGGGAAACGATTTTTAGATATTGGATGTAATTGGGGCAGATGGTCTATTGCCGCAACGCGGTTGGGTTATCAGGCGGTGGGGATTGATCCAAGCCTGGGGGCTATTCTTGCCGCCCGCCGAGTGAGTACAGGTTTGGGGATTGATATAAAATATGTTGTAGCCGATGGCAGATATCTTCCGTTCGGTGGCGGGTGCTTCGACGTTGTTTTTTCTTACAGCGTTTTGCAGCATTTTTCAAAAAATGATGTTGCGATCTGCCTCCGGGAAGTCTCCCGTTTGTTGAAAATCAAAGGATATTGTTTTATCCAGCTGGCCAATGTGTTTGGTATCCGGAGTTTCTATCATCAACTCAAAAGAGGATTTCAAGAACCAAAGGGGTTTGATGTACGGTATTGGTCGCCGCGGTGCATACAACGCACATGTAATGCGCTTATCGGGAAAACAACGCTTGCGGTTGACGGTTATTTTGGGCTGGGTATTCAAGAAAGCGACTGGGCATTAATGCCGGGCTATTATAAGGCGGTCATTGCTTTGTCTGAAACGCTGCGCAGGATAAGTACCGTCTTTGTACCGCTGGTTTATGGCGCCGATAGCTTGTACGCTAAGGCAATAAAAATCGGCGATGGTGATGAGAGGCTGCCGTAATATTTTTATAATCCCCGGTCCAAACTTCTGTATTGTATAGCTTCCGCAATATGCTCTTCTTTGATGCATGATGATTCTTCCAGATCAGCAATTGTCCGCGAAACCTTCAGGATTTTGTCAAAAGCGCGTGCCGATAAACGCAGCTCAAGCATTGCCATTTCTAACAATTTTTCGGCATTGGCTTGGAGATTACAGTATTTTTTTATCAGGGGGATATTCATTTGAGAATTATACAGAATCCCTTCTGATTGGAAGCGTTCCTTTTGTTTAATTCCCGCTTTCTCTACCCGGGCCCGTATTGTTATCGATGATTCGGTTTCTTTCGAACTTGTTAGTTCTTGATACGCCAGAGAAGAAAGTTCAACATGGATATCAATTCTGTCAAGAAGAGGACCGGATATTTTGTTGTGGTAGCGCTGAATTTTATTGGGGTTACACCGGCATGGTTTGTGCCGATCACTGTAGAATCCGCACGGGCAGGGGTTCATTGCTGCGGTAAGAAGGAACGATGCCGGGAAAACCGCTGTTTGATGTTGCCGGCAAACCGTTATGCTGTTTTCTTCAAGCGGTTGCCGGAGCGCCTCCAGGCAATTCCGGTTGAATTCCGGTAGCTCATCGAGAAAGAGCACTCCCCGGTGGGCCAGACTTATTTCTCCGGGTTTCGGGACTGACCCGCCACCGACCAGCGAAATGTGCGATGCGGTGTGGTGCGGATTCCGGAAGGGCCGGGTGAATATAATGCCGTCTTTTGCTGATTGCGTGCCTGCCGCGGAATGGATATTGGTAATTTCTAGAGCTTCTTGACGAGTCAGCGGCGGCATGATAGTAGGGATGCGCTTTGCCAGCATTGTTTTTCCGCTGCCGGGAGGCCCTACAAAAAGGATGTTATGCCAGCCGGCAACGGCGACTTCCACCGCCCGTTTTGCCAGATGCTGGCCTTTTATTTCGGAAAAATCAGACGTGTATACCTGCTGCTGCCCCGGAGTGGGGGATGTCTGATGGATAAATGGCAGGATGTTGGCTTGATTGTGTAAAAATTCAACAACTTCCCGTAACGTGCTTGCCGGATAACACCTGATCCCTTCTACAATCGCTGCTTCTGCGGCATTGTGCTGGGATACAATGATGCTTTGTATCGATGATTGAGCCATTGCCAGGGCGATGGGGAGTGTTCCGGCAATGGGTTGTAAAGATCCGTCTAATCCCAAGCCTGCGGCAAAGATATGGTGTTGCAAATGTGCGGGGTTTATTTGTCCCGTAGCCGCAAGAATCCCAAGGGCTATCCCGAGGTCAAAGAGGACGCCTTCTTTTTTGATATCTGCAGGAAGAAGGCTGATGGTAACCCGCTCGTATGGCCATTCAAATCCGGCATTTTTTATGGCTGATTTTACGCGTTCTTTGCTCTCGCGGATGGCAGTATCAGCTAATCCCACCAGCAAGACAGCCGGCAGTCCGCTTGAAACATCTACCTCGGTCTCAACAGGATATGCCTGGATTCCCGCTATTCCATAACCTTTAATCTTTGCCAGCATTGTAGTTTCCTCCCTGATAAAAAGGTATCGTTCTGAATAATTGCTCCAGAATAATAGACGTCTGAGCTGCCAAATTCTAACAAAAAAACTTGCTTTTTACCGGTCCTGCTTTATAATAGGTGTTCAGGTATATTCCTATGAAAATCAGAAAAACATATCTTTTTATTATCCTGCTTTCCGCCATCACGGCGTATAGCTTATTTATGTATATCTCTTCCCAGAAAGAGCGGTATCAGCTTTTAGATACCCTTTCTCAGGCTCAAGGACGGGCGCAATCTCTGGAACAAGAGAATGGTGATTTGCGTGTTTCTTTAGCTCAGGAAAAGGAGCAGGAAGCAAAGCTTGTACGGGAAAATACATTGCTCAAAGGCGGTTTAAAGGCCGGGAAGCAAAAAATCGGTAAACTTCATAAACAGGTGCAGAATGCCGATGCTTTTGGCAATGATTTGAAAGCTCAATTTACCCTGGTTAAGACGGAAAATGAAATACTCAGAAAAGACCGGGATGAAATTAACTCAAAGTTTTCTCAAACTGTCCAGGAGAATGAGTCTTTAAAGGTTAAATTAAGTTCGATAGCGGAACTTAAAAAAGCAATTCGCGAAGTCAAAAAACAAATGCGCGGGGTGGCTGTTTCCATTTTCCATAAGGTTGAGGCGCCCCGGATTATTGGCGGCAACGGCGGTTATATTATTCGAAACGGTAAGCCTACCTCCCCACCGAAAATAAAAATTGAAGTCAAGCCTGTTTCGGAGAAATAATCATGTCCGAAATATTCATTGATATTTGCAAGAACAAAATTTTTGTAACAACGATTCTTGCCTGGGTCGTTGCCCAGACAATCAAAGTGTTAATCGGCGTCGTCCGCCAGAAGAAATTTGATTTCCGTTGGTTTGTGGGGACCGGCGGCATGCCGTCAAGTCATGCTGCAGGAGCTTCGTGTTTAGCGGCGGCCAGCGGCTTGGAGTATGGTTTTGACAGCGTTTTTTTTGCGCTCGCCGCTTCTTTTGCGTTGGTGGTTATGTTTGATGCGCAAGGTGTTCGCCGGTCAGCCGGAAAACAAGCGCAGCTTTTGAATATGATCACCGAAGATATTTATTGGCAGGGAAAAATCAAAGAAAACAGATTACGGGAACTTATCGGGCATACTCCGGTGGAGGTTATTGTTGGAGGTCTCGTGGGTATTACCGTTGCTTTTTTAGCCGGGTAGCTGCGCCATTGCGCGTTGCGGGATCCCGCTTGATACGAGCATAGAGTGTTCGAGGAGGCTTTCGTGGATAGAAAAATTGCGTTAGGGATTATTATCGGCGTGGCGGCGATCGGGTTGGTTTTTGCCGCGTTTTTTGCGGGTCGTTCAAAACAACCGGTGTCGGTGGATTCTAAAAAAGCGGTTATTCCGGTATCGGCGTCGGCAATCCTTGCACAGGCAAAAGATTTCGAGGTCAAGGGGAACCTTCTTGATGCAAAAACCGCCTATCAGAAATTGGTTACCGAGTATCCGAATCTTTCCGATGTTATGACCTGGCAGCGTAAGCTTGAAGAGCTTACCATGAAATTGCTTTTTTCCCCTGTTATTACCCCTAAAAGTATTCAATATGAGATCAAACCGGGAGATACGCTTGCGCGGATCGCAAAAGATAATAAAACCACGGTTGAACTTATCAAACGCAGCAATAATCTGTCCAGTGACAATATCGTCCCCGGTAAAAAACTAAAGATCTGGACGGCCCCGTTGAGCATTCTCGTCTATAAGGGCCAGAATATCCTGATATTGAAGGCGGACGAGGAAATTATTAAAACCTATATCGTTTCAACAGGGGCCAATAATTCCACGCCTGTTGGAACGTATAAAATCGTCACGAAGTTACCGAACCCGACCTGGTTTAAGGCAGGCGCTGTTGTCGCCTCAGGAAGCGCGGATAATCAGCTTGGTACCCGCTGGCTTGGCTTTAATCTGCAGGGGTACGGTATCCACGGAACAATCGATCCCCAGAATTTAGGTAAACAAGTGACACAGGGTTGTGTCCGTATGGCCAATGCAGATGTTGAAGAAGTTTTTGCCATTGTCCCTTCAGGCACAACTGTGACTATCGTTGACTAGCCAGCCCCCTCGACCTATGCATGGACTTGATTTTGAAAAACCAATTCTTGAATTAGAGAAGAAGATCCAGGAACTTAAAAACCTCGGCCGCGACAATAAGAAAATCGATATTGTTGCCGAAGTAAAAAAACTGGAAGAGAAGCTTAACCGTTTGCGTAAAGAAATATACGGTACTCTTTCTGCCTGGCAACGGGTGCAGATTGCCCGCCATCCGCAACGGCCATATACGCTTGATTATGTAGCGATGATGATGACTGATTTTATCGAGCTTCATGGTGATCGGGCGTTTGCCGACGATAAAGCGTTGATTACCGGAATGGCTCGTTTTGACGGACAAAAAGTCGTTATTATGGGGCATCAAAAAGGGCGGGATACCAAGGAAAATTTAAAACGTAATTTTGGCTGCGCGCATCCGGAAGGATACCGCAAGGCACTGCGGGTTATGGAACTGGCGGATAAATTTAAATTACCGATTCTGGTTTTTATTGATACCCCCGGGGCATATCCGGGAGTTGATGCGGAAGAGCGGGGGCAAGCTCAGGCAATTGCGTTAAACTTGCGTCAAATGGCTCTTATCGGAGTTCCCATTATTGCAACGGTTATTGGTGAAGGGGGTTCCGGTGGTGCACTTGGTATCGGCGTGGCCGATCGCGTCTGTGTTCTAGAAAATGCGTATTACTCCGTTATTTCTCCTGAAGGGTGCGCAGCAATTCTTTGGAAAAGCGGAACAAAGGCTCCGGAAGCTGCCGAAGTCCTGAAATTAACCGCGCCGGATCTTTTAAAGCTGGGTATTATTGATGAAGTTGTCCCTGAACCGTTAGGCGGTGCGCATCGTGATCCTCAGGAAATGGGGCAGGCCCTGAAAGAAGTGATCAAGCGGCGGTTAAAGGAATTAATGCCGCTGGATCGTACTGAACTTCTTGATGAACGTTACAAAAAATTCAGGTCAATCGGCAAGTTTGCATGACAGAGCAGGAATTAATATTATTAGGGCTTTTGCACGAAAGTCCTAAACATGGTTACGAAATAAAAAAGAAAATCCGCGAAATCCTGTTCCTTTTTGCGGGCGTCGATTTAAAGTCAATTTATTATCCTCTCGGGATCCTTGAGAAAAAAGGGTATGTCCATAAACGCACCGGCCGTCAGGGAAAAAGGCCGGAACGCTATGTTTATGCGCTTACTCCGCTGGGTGAGACGCGTTTTAATGAACTCCTTTCGAAGAGTTTCCTTGATTTTAAGCGGCCGCAATTCAGTCTTGATTTGAGCCTGTATTTTTTACAATATATTCCCGCGCATGTTTCGCGTCGACGTCTGCGTGCGCGGTTGCAATTATTGTCTGGTTTGTGCCGCAGTATGCGCCAGATGATTACCGCAGCCCGGAAAAAGGGGCCTCGACAACTTACCTATATCTTAGAGCATAATCTTTCCATGGTGGAAGCTGAGGCGACATTTTTACGGGGATTAATCAATACGCTTGAATAACGCAGGGGATTGTTTTTCTTGATGATGCGGTAAATCTTGCTATAATAACGTATATGCTGAAATTCTCCGAAATTATTACAGAATCCATTACATGGACAGGAACGGTTCTTTTCCGGCCGTTTCGTCTTAAAAAATGGATTTTTCTTGCTCTCGTTGCTCTCTTCGCAGGGCAGCTTCCAGGAACGTTTAATTCTTCTAACAATTTGTCTCCCGATAGAAAACAGGCACACGCGCAGACCCAGGGCATTGCACCGGCACCGGCGACTTCCCAAACAACAGCGGATCGTCCTATCATTGATGTATTACGTGCGTCGAAACAAGAATTTGTCAAATATACATCGGACAGTAGGTTTGTTCCGCTAGCCTGGGGTATCGGGCTGGTTGTTGCGTTTCTTGTTTTACTGATGATTTGGATTTCCAGCCGTTTTTCGTTTATCTTTGTCGACGATGTTGTTAAAAATGATGCTTCTATCCGCGCCCCGTTCCGCGCCTATAAAAAGGCAGGTAATTCCCTGTTTGGTTTTGCGTTGATTACCGCAATTATTTCATTGGGGATTTCTCTTTTGTTTTCGTGGGGAGCGTTCACGGCGCTTTTGAAAACAGGCGTTTTAAATCAAACATTTACCTGGACATTTGTTGCGCAGGCAACGGGGATTATTTGGCCCTGGCTGCTTGCTCTTCTTGTAGTTTTGTGCGGCATCATACTTATTCATTTTCTTGTCTATGATTTTGTTGTGCCGGTTATGTATACAGAGAAGGTTGGCGTGTGCGCCGGTTGGAAAAAAGTCCTTTCTATTGTTGGCGGGCATGTTTTCGATACGGTTTGCTATGCGTTTTTAAAAGTCGTCCTGTATATTGCTTCATTGATTGTGCTGATGTTTGTTGGTCTTGTCGCTTTCGCAGGGCTCTTATTTCAAGGTTTTATCGGTGCGATTATTGCGTTCGGGATATATAAAATTTCACCGCTTGTTTTGCATCTGCCGTATAAGATTATTTTTATTGGTGTTGCTGTGCCGGTTGTTATCGTGCTTGCGTGTGCTTTTATATGTTTAGCGTTGCCTATCGCAGTATTCTTCCGGACGTTCAGCATTAAATTTCTCGGCCGCCTGATTCCCGAATATACGTTTTTTACATTGTGCAGACAGTGCGCCGCGGAGCACCCCGATACCGCAGGATATTGCGCCGCTTGTAGCGCGGTTCGAAAAGGAGAGGTGCCGGTCAAACCATACCGGTCGCCGGCATTAGCAGCTATCATGAGTTTTGTTGTCAGCGGATTCGGTCAGATTTATAACGGACAGGTGGCAAAGGGGCTTTTGTTTTTCTTTACGTCGTGGCTTGTTGTTCCCTGGGTTTTCGGTATTCGAGATGCATATAAAACCGCCCGGAAGATTAATGAGGGGGTTTTGATTACGAAGAAACGGTTGGGTTGTTTGCTGGCAATGGCAATTGCTGTTGCGGTACTTGCGCTTATTGTCCTTGTTCTTGCGGTGGCAGCCAGTTTTCTAATTCAAAAAAGGTGATTAAGGAGTTTAGGGTATGTATATGAGACGCGTGATTGCGATGATGTTGGCAATACTTGTGTTTGGGATAGGCGTGGTGTATGCCGATATGGTGGTTTTAAAATCAGGCAAAAAAGTTGAGGGAAAAATCACCGAGCGGAAAACCGATCTTATCATGGTCGATGTGGAAGGCGTGGGGGTACCGTATTTTCTCGATGAGATCTCTGAGATAAACGGAGAGAAGGTAGTCCCTCCGGCACCTGTTGTTGTTCCTCCGCAATCGTCACCGGTTGCGCCAAACGCCGCGTCAAATCCTCTTGTCGGAAGCGCAACGACAGCGACACATGACTCTGTGGCAGGAAGTTCCCTGCGCCAAGATGATATCGAAAGAACAAATGCTCAAACAAAGGCAATCATGCTTATCGGTGTTATTATGATCGGCATTATCGTGTTGATCTATATTTATATTTCACTGTGCCTTTTTTTAATTGCCAAAAAATTGGCCAAAGAACCCGCCTGGCTTGCCTGGATTCCCATTGGTAATCTTTTTCTGGTATGTAATCTTGCCGGTATCCGATACTGGTGGCTTTTAGTGTTACTGTCTGCTATTTTACCGTATCTGGCAATTTTGGCAGGTATGGCATTTTCTGCGTTTGTTTGGTGGCATATCTCGAAAACCCGGGGAAAACCCGCATGGCTGGGGATTCTTACTATTCTTCCGGTGGTCAATTTTATTATTATCGGGTATTTGGCTTTTAGCGAATAAAACATTTCGTATCCCGCACTTATAAATTCTTTCTCCTCCCCTTGAAAACCGATAAATCTCACGGTATACTTTAAGCACATACTAGGCCTGTCCCTTAAGGGGCAGGCAATGCCACGGCGACAAAGGGTTTATCCTTAAGGCCGTGGTTTTTTTTGGGAGATACGTAATGCGGGATCTTTCCAACAGGCTTCCATTTGAAGACAGGCGGCGTTTTCAGCGATTGAGCGTCAATATTACGGTTTTCTTCCAGATCGAAGAGCCGGGTGATCTGCGCCAAACCATTGGTTCTCAGGAAATTGAAGCAACGACCGTTAATATCAGTGAAGGAGGTATGGCCTTTATAACGCGCCATAACTTGCCTGCCTGGACAAAGCTCGCCGTTAAGTTTTACCTTTTTAAAAGCGGTATGAGCCGCGGGATTTTGCGTTTTATGAAGCCAGTTCGTATTGCCGCGGAAGTCCGGACAAATCTTGCTCTTGAAATGAATGAATATCGAGTCGGTGTCAGTTTTAAGGATGTCAGTCCCGTTGATCAAGAGCGCTTGAGCGCTTTCTTCCGGTCAGTATCGTGTAACTAGTTTCTGTCCGAGAATCGTAAACCGAATACCGCTTCCCGATGCGAATTCTTTTCTTGCCGGGGTAAATTTTTTATAGTACAATACCTTCATGCACGGGACAATGATAAAGCGATAACATGGGAAAGCAGCTTTTTAAAGGCTGCTTTTTGTTTTTGTGGTGAGGCAAGCGCATGGTGTTTGATGAATTAAAGCAAAAGCTGGCAACGTTTTCATATTCGGAGAAACGAGCCGATGATGCGGAGTATTTTGAAGGAGTGATTGATGCGGCTCAGCGCCAGAATATGTGCGCCTGTTTGGAGAATTTCTTAGGCAAACCGGTATGGCCGTCAAACGGCGATTTGCCTGAGCATATCGAAGAAGCGATTCAGGATTTGGGGGGTGTTTGGGAAAACCAGATGTTGTATTTCGGCGGGGATAGTCCCCAGGCGGTTTTTGCTATGCTTTGGCCGTGGAGCGACGGTAAACATATTACGGTAAAAGTCGGATTAAAATAGAGCGGAGGATATCATGATTGAAAGAAGCGAATTTAAAGGGAAGCCGGTACTTATTTTAAAAAGGGATGAGGAAGATCGTTATCCGTTTTCATTTGGCGTCGGCAAGGCACGTTTGATCGTCGAGAATTTCGAAGAGATCAAGAAATTTGTGCAGGAAAACGAAGAAAAAGCATAGCGGAGTTTCTGAACGGGGTTATTTGCAAAACACCGTGGAATATGGTATGCTTTATATAGGAGACCACAGAATCGGCAAGGGGAAAAATTACCAGCGGGCAGGCAATGCTCCGGTAAAACCAAAATTAAATTTTCTCCCCTTGCTTTTTATTTTGTAGAGGGGTTATGCACGAAAAGAAATCGTTCTGGCAGCGTCTGATGTATACATACGAACTCGTGGGGACTGTTGAGCGTGACGGGCAGATATTTAAGAAATATAAAAAGATCCCCCGTTATCCTGCGCTTAAAAGTATTGCGATTGTGTTTATGTATATGTGCGTATTAGGGGCAGTTTTTGTTTTTTTCAACTTTTTATGGAACCTGACGCAGTCCAAAAAAGATGTTCCTCCCCAGCAGCAGACACGGGCGTCTATACTGCAGCAGTATTTCGTGTAGACCTATCTAAAACCATATGTGTGCAATAAGGAGGGTGGTATGAAACGTTTCTCTATCATCGGAGTATTTATTATGTGTGCGGCACTCTGTGCCGGGAAAGGGTTTGGCATGGGCAATGCAACGGTTGTTCTTGAAACGACGCAGGGAAGTATCGAGGTAAAATTGTTTTCGGATATCGCACCCAAGGCCTGCGAGAATTTCACCGGTCTTGTTGAAAAAGGCTATTATAACGGAATCATATTCCATCGCGTTATCAAGGATTTTATGATCCAGGGCGGAGATCCGACTGGTACCGGTAGGGGCGGTCAGTCGTTGTGGGGAACGCCGTTTGAAGATGAGTGCAAGCCGGGTATTACGTTTAGCAAAAAAGGGATATTGGCAATGGCTAATGCCGGGCCGAGCACCAATGGCAGCCAATTTTTTATTACAACCGCTCCGACGCCATGGCTTAATATGAAACACACTATTTTTGGCGAGGTAGTTTCCGGCTACGATGTGGTTGCCAAGATTGAGGGGGTTGCGACAGGCCCCGGTGACCGTCCGGTACAAGATGTTAAGATTATAAAGGCGTATGTCAAGAAATAAGCATGGCAGATACTTTTTCATTTGATATCGTTTCCGAGGTTAATTTGCAGGAAGTTGATAATGCAGTGAATCAGGCTGCCAAAGAGCTTGCGCAGCGGTATGATTTTAAGGGCTCACAATCGTCGTTTGCCTTTGATCGCGCTGAAAAAAAGATTACCGTGATTGCCGACGACGATTTTAAGCTGCGCGCGCTTAAAGATATGCTTGCTACGCGGCTTGCCAAACGCGGCGTATCGCTTAAATCGTTGCAGTTTGGCGGAGAAGAGCATGCGTTTGAGGGGACGATCCGTCAGGTTGCGGAAATTGCCACCGGACTTCCGAAAGAAAAAGCCAAAGAATTGGTACAGATTATTAAAGGAGTTAATCCAAAGATTCAGACGCAGATTGAGGGAGAGAAAGTCAGGGTTCTATCACCTAAGAAAGATGATTTGCAGGCCGTTATTGCTCACCTAAGGTCGCTGGACTTTTCCCTGCCGTTGAGTTTCTGTAATTACCGATAGTTTTGGAAAGTGGCTTTTGTAGCGATGGTACTGTAATGAGTATCCGTGAGAAAAATCCTGTTCGGTTTAATGAGTCCGGGATATTTTCTTGCTCAAGCTACATTGCCTAAAATCGACATTCGCTCAATAATATTCCTGATTCATTTTAGCAATGGGTTTACTTTTTTTTAAGAATAGGCAAGAACGTATGCTTGTGGTGATGGCAAGGCTTGTCGTACGCAGGACGTGGGAGGCTACGATCGGGCACGGATCGTCTGTAGAATACTTCCGGCGAGAGCGAGCGTGACGACCACGAGCGAAGATTTTCCACGCCGGGGGAAATCGAGTGATCCTGCGGAAAATCATGATTTGCCAGGACCCGCAACCAAAAAATGAACCGATGAAAAAAATAGACTACACACAAGAGTTGAATTCCGCACAATTACAGGCTGTTCAGTCTACTGAAGGCCCGCATCTGGTTATTGCCGGTGCCGGAAGCGGTAAGACGCGTGTTCTGGTTTATCGCGTGGCGCATCTGGTAGAAAAAGGGATATTGCCGGAGCAGATTCTTCTGTTGACCTTTACGCGCAAAGCTTCTTTTGAAATGTTGCGGCGCGCTTCGCTTCTTCTGGATGACCGATGTCAGCATGTTGCCGGAGGGACCTTCCACTCTTTTGCAAACATGACGTTGCGCAAATATGCCGCATATATCGGTATTTCAAATTCATTTACCATCCTTGATCAGTCTGATGCCGAGGATACGCTTAATTTAGTGCGCACGCAGCTCGGTTTTCATAAACTCGATAAACGTTTCCCCCGCAAACACGCCTTGCTTGAAATTATTTCAAAAAGCGTTAATACATCACAGGAGCTTGGCAAGGTTATGTATGATGAATTTCCCCATTTTCTTGAATGGGAGAAAGAGGTTAGTAAGATCCGCGATGGGTATGCGGCGTATAAGAAAGAAAAGTCACTTCTTGATTATGATGATCTCTTGGTTTATCTGAAAAATCTCCTGGTAACCAGGGATGATATCCGTAAAACCCTTTCTCGCATGTACCGGTATATCATGGTTGACGAGTATCAGGATACAAATAAGTTGCAGGCCTATATTGTCTGCCTTTTGGCAAGCGAACATAAGAATGTGATGGTTGTCGGAGATGATTCACAGAGTATTTATTCATTCCGCGGCGCTAATTTTAAAAATATCATGGATTTTCCCCGGATATTTGAAGGCGCCAAAATTATCACGCTTGAAGAAAATTATCGGTCTATGCAGCCAATTTTGAATCTTACAAATGAGGTTTTGGTCCATGCGCGTGAAAAATTCGAAAAGACACTGTATACGAAGAAGAAGGGGGGCACAACGCCGGTTTTCGTCGATGCGCACGATGACCATGCGCAGTCGCGATATGTCGCTGATAGGATCCTGGAGCTTCGCGAAGAGGGGGTTGAGCTTGGTGATATCGCCGTTCTCTTCCGGTCAGGCTGGCACTCGAACGATCTGGAGGTCGAACTTACCAGCCGCAATATCCCCTTTGTAAAATACGGCGGCCAGAAATTCGTCGAAGCAGCGCATATTAAAGATATTATTTCATTTTTGCGCATTGTTTATAATAAGGCTGATGCGGTGAGTTGGTATCGGGCATTGCTTCTTTTGCGCGGGGTTGGTCCTAAAACCGCGGAGAAAATAATCGCGGAAATCATTGGTAACAAAAAAGGGTTTGCTCTTGAAGATCGGTTAATTAAAAAGCAGGAAGATATGGCTGCCTTATTTGATATTCTGCGTAAAGTTGACACTGCACCAATGACGCCGGTTGAATTGATCCAGGTCTTTCTCGGGTATTACCAGCCGCTTCTACAGGATAAGTATGATGATTATCACAAGCGGTTGAATGACCTTGCTTCATTGGAACGGATTGCTGAGCGGTATGATACTTTGGAGGGATTTTTGACGGATATGGCGCTTGAGCCTCCCGAACGCACGCTGGTTGAAGCAGGCAGGCGTGATGGCGATGATTCAACGTTGACACTCTCTACGATACACTCAGCCAAAGGCTTGGAGTGGCATACGGTTTTTGTTCTCTATGTTGCCGAAGGGCACCTGCCGTCCTATTTATCTATGGAGGATGAAGAAGCGATTGAAGAAGAACGCAGGCTTTTTTATGTTGCGTGTACCCGCGCAAAAGAGAATCTGTATCTTCTTAAGCCGCATATGGATCATTCTCCCCGTGGTTTTATGAACAGCGGCGGGTCTGTTTTTACCGAAATCTCGCGGTTTCTTCTTGAGGGTAACCTCATGGAACGTTTTTTGACTATTGAAGGTGCCGGTCAGGAAGAAGGGCTTGATGCTGTTGGAATAGAAGATATTATCGGTGAAGACAAAGGTATGGATCGCAACTTGTTGGGGCGTATGCGCGAGTTCTTCCCTGATGAAGACTACCCCGTATAACAATTTTTACACCTCTGGGGTGTAAAAAAGGTTTTTTGATGAAGATTATCTGCTATAACTCCGCATGAATCATAGACTTAACTTTCAGTTAAAATTTCTTGACAGACCAGAAATAGGAATTATAATATTCAGACATAGTCAAATTTTACTATTTATGGTGAACATATGAATTGGAATCCCCAGACACTAGAAAAATTTAAAGTTATGATCTCTAAAATCCCGATTTTTCATCGAGCGATTACTCTGGAGGTTGTTACTAAAAAAGCAGAAGAGTTGGCAGTAGCGCGGCAAGCTTCGCAGGTGGAAGAAGTGGATATTATAAACGCATTTTTCTCCGATGTCCCCAGTCCTTTTTATAGCATGATGGTCCGCCTTTTGGAGCAGAACGGTTTTGATTATAAGAAATACGGATATCCGAAAACGCATTAGAGTATGAAGATTGCTGTTATCGGTGCGGGTGCTATCGGCGGGCTTGTCGCCGGTTATCTGAAGCAAAAAGGCAATGACGTTGCGTTAGTTGCTCATGCGGATTCGGTTGCTGCTATCCGGCGCGACGGGTTACATATTGCAGGTGTTCGTCATGAAGTTTCTGTGCGGATTGATGTTACTGACCACCTTGCATGTTCGCCTGATTTGACAATTCTTGCCACCAAATCTCAGGATTTGGATGATTGTATGCGTTACCATGCGCCTTGTATGAAAACAGGGCTTGTTTTGACTACGCAGAACGGCGTTCGAGCCGATGAAATTGTTGCTCAGTATATCCCTCGCCTGAATATTGTCTCAAGTATCGTAATGTTTGGCGCAACACGGCTCAAGCCAGGCAGGATTATGCATAATTTTGAAGGGGACTGGATCATCGGTAAACCCTTTAGTCCGAATGATGCAACGGTCGCAACGATTGCCGGAGTGCTTGATCAGGCATTCCCAACTGTTGTCAGCGATACTATTTCCGGGATGAAGTACCTTAAATTATTCGTGAACGCCAATAATTGTATTCCCGGGATACTCGGTGTCAGTATGCAGGAGGCATTTGCCGACGAGAAAGTATGCGCGATCAGCATTGCTCTCTGGAAAGAAGGATTGGCGGTTGTTAATACCGCAGGGATTAAGCTTGCGTCGCTCCCCGATTTCCCTTTGGAGCGTTTGATGAAATTGACTGCGATGCCGCTTCGTGAAGCCGCCAAGATCTTTTCTGGTATTATGGTGAATTTGAGTAAAGCGCCGTTGTATGGCTCCATCTTGCAGAGTATTAAACGCGGCAAGCAGTCAGAGATAGATTTTATAAACGGGGAATTTGTCCTTTTGGCGCGGACGTTCAAGACGGTCGCTCCATTGCATGAGAAAGTGGTTGTGATGGTGCATGAAGTTGAACGTACGAATAAATTTTTTAGCAAAGACGAGTTATTGAGATCAGTAAACCAGTTTGTTCCTGAAGGAGTGCTGTAAGTATGGTAGATACGCCGTTTCCAAAGTTGAAATTAACCGTTACCGGAGTTGGAGGGGTGTGTTATCACGGGTATACGATCGGGGATGAAATTATCCTTGATGATTTTACTCATCCGCCGCAACATTTTTGCCTTGGTTTGGCACATGCGGCGTTCCCTAATCTCTACGCTCTCAGTTTTGGCGCACAATTTCCTTTTCGCGATAATCAGCGATCATTGTCGGTTACCTGCCCTGACGGCGGGAAGCTTGAATTCAAAGTCGAGATTCTCGATAAACAGGGCAATGTCGAAGTTGTTCCTAAAGATCCCAATTTCAAGGGACCCAATCCAAAAAAAATGGTTATTGAAGTTGTTAAAGCAAAAGGTAAATGTACGTTTGGGTATAAGATCGGTGATACATGGGAGACCACGGGATTAAAGTGTATCCCCGGTTTTTGCGGTGCGGCGTTTCATTGCGCGTTCCCAGCGTTGTTTGCGCTTAATTTCGGCGCGCGGTTCTTTTTTATGCAGGATCCGAATTCTATTGATACGGTTACCTGCCCTGACGGCGGCAATATAGTATTCAAGGTTCGTAGAGTAGAAGAGAAAAAAGAATAGTTGAGCGCCTGGCTCATTGCGTAGAGGTCATAGGATGTTTTTCGACGGAGGCTGACCCGCGATTTTAAATTTTACGGTGAGCTATCAGCTACGAGCAATGATCTCAACGCGCAATCAGTATATTACCTAAGGAAGTGCATTATGTTTAAAAAGAGAAGAGTTGTCGTTACCGGTATTGGCGTTATTTCGCCGAATGGTATTGGGAAAGAAAACGTGTGGAAGTCGATGTCAAACGGTGTTTCCGGCATTCGCCGGGTCGATCAATTTGACGTCTCCGTTTTTAATACGAAGATCGCGGCGCAAGTGCTTGATTTTGATCCGTTCAAATTCGGCCTGACGCATGACGAAGTTATGCGCATGGACCGGTATGTGCAATTCGGCGTCGTAGCCGGTACGATGGCTGTCCAGGACAGCAAAATAGATTTTTCAACGCTTGACCGTAACCGGGTCGGTGTTTGTTTAGCAAATGCGATCTGCGGGACTAAATATATGGAAGAAGAATTCGCCTTGGTTACCGACGGCGGGAAAAACCCGATTGACCCGGCTCAGGGCAGACCCGATCTCTATGATGCCGCAATGTTCAATACCCCTTCGATCGAGTTGTCCGCAAAATACAAATTAAACGGTGTTTGTACGACCATCTCAACGGGATGCACTGCCGGAACAGACGCGATCGGATATGCATTGGAGTCAATCCAAGATGGCGAGCATGATGTGATTATTGCCGGAGCCGCGGAAGCGCCGCTGACCCCGATCACGTTTGGTGCATTTGACGTGGTGAATGTTTTGTCTGCTCATAATGATGAACCGCAAAAAGCTTCGCGTCCGTTTGATAATAAACGCGATGGATTTGTCCTTTCCGAGGGGGCGGGCGTTTTGATCCTTGAGGAACTGGGACATGCTTTGAAACGCAACGCGCATATTTACGCGGAAGTACTTGGTTTTGGTACAAGCTGTAACGCGTTTCACATGACGGATCTACCGGCAGATGGCGGCGCTATGGCCCGTTGTATTAAACTTGCGCTTGACGACGCCTCCATGAAACCCGCGGAGATCGAGTATATCAGCGCGCATGGTTCATCAACACGTATGAATGATATTTTTGAAACAGCCGCCTATAAAATGGTCTTTGGAGAGCATGCCTATACGATTCCTATCAGTTCGTTGAAATCAATGATCGGGCATCCTTTGGCGGCGTCCAATGCTGTGGAGTTAACGGTTTGCATGATGATTTTTCAGAATAATCTCTTGCCTCCGACGATAAATCAGGAAGAAAAAGATCCTTTGTGCGATCTCGATTATATTCCGAATGTCGCCCGCAGCAAGAAAGTCAATACGATTATTAAAACGAGCAGCGGTTTTTCGGGGATTCATTCGTCATTAATTATGAGGCGGTACTCATGAACCCCGCATCTTCAATATGTTCCACAAGGTACCATGGTTACTTGTTGCAGGGCCAGCGCAAGGGTATTTCTTTTGAAGATGCCCCAAAATATGAGGAATCCCTTCAATCAAGTGGTAAGGCATATAGTCTTTTAAAGAAAAGAATTCATACAAGTTTTGACCAATTACCGTCTTCACCTATGAATACTTTGGAGGTGCAGGGTGGATAAGATAGCAATTACCGGATTTGGGATTGTGGCGCCAAGCGGCATCGGGCGCAGGCAGTTCTGGGCTAACATTAAAGCAGGCAGGTCGTTTGTCAAGAAAGTCACTCGCTTTGATTCTTCCAAATATCAGACGCAGATTGCAGGGCAGATCGATGACCTGGAGAAATATTCCACGTTCTCTGAGCGGCTGTTAAAAAAGATCGATACGTTCTCCCACATGGCCCTGATCGGATCAGAAATGGCGATGCAGGATGCCGGTATCGCTATCAAAGAAGAAGATCTTAATCGTGTGGGTATTTTTATGGGTAATGCTATCGGCGGATGGCTTTACGCAGAAACCGAATTGCGCGATCTATATCTTGAAGGGCGGGAAGGGGTTTCTCCGTATATGGCATCGGCATGGTTCCCCGCTGCTCCGCAAGGACAAGTTTCTATCTATTATGGTATTAAGGGTTTTTCAAAAACCGTTGTTTCCGATCGCGCCAGTTCTCTTGATGCTATCGGGTATGCGCGTAAGACGCTGCTTAAAGATAAACTGAACATGATTTTAGCAGGGGGTACCGAAGCACCTGTTTCTCCCTATGGTTTTTTATGCTGCAATACCTATGGTTGCCTTTCGACGAACAACGCGGATCCCCGCGGTGCATATCGGCCGTTTGACAAAAAACGCTCTGGTTTTGTAGTTGGCGAGGGCGCAGGGATCATGGTTATGGAGCCTGTGGCGCGCGCTCAGGCTCGTGGTAAGACGCCGATCGGGTTTATTTCCGGTTATGGCACAACCTGCGACGGAGTCTCCCGGCTGGATCCTGATCCGTCTGGCGATCAATTGTGCAGGGCTATTACCATTGCCTTAGAAGACGCGGGACTTTCTGCGCGTGATATTGATTATGTTTCTTTGGACGGTTTAGCGGTTGATATCTGGGATACAAGTGAAGTTGCGGGGCTGAAGAAAGCTTTGGGGAAACATCTTGAAAAGATCCCGGTGAGCTGCCCAAAATCAATGTTTGGGAATTTACTTGGTGCTTCAAGCGCGGTTGACGTGATCATCACGTTGTTGGCAATGGAAAATAATTTAATTCCCCCGACTATTAATTTAGAGGTTCCTGATCCGAACGGCTTGAATTATGTCATAGGAGAGGCCCAGGAATTTACTGTAAACAAGGCATTAGTTATTGCCCGCGGCAGAGGCGGGATTAATTCTGTATTGGTGATAGAAAAATAAGTTGTCGATGGACCATAGGCTATAGTCTATAGACCCCGAGTAATACACGTATCTATAAGGAGGAGGAAAAAGCATGAAGATCTTATTTGTAATGCCTAAAGTCGGTGCCTGGGCAACACACGGAAAACATCTCGGACCGAACCAGCTTTACGCGCATTGGGCAGCATATGTCCGCGAAAAAGGATATGCGGATGTTGAAGTCCTTGATTGTAAGGCCCTTGATATAGAGATGGACCAGATGGTTGAAACGGTTAAATCAAAAAAGCCCGATGTCATTGTTATGGGTGAGCAGTTACATTCATACGGCGGCTACGCAGTTGTCGCGCATTTTAACGATACGGCTAAACGCATTAAAGCGGCATATCCGGCGGGAACGATTGTTTTCGGCGGTCTCTGGTATTCTGCTATGCCGACCGAGACCCTTGCGGCAAACCCTGCGGTTGACTACGTGGTTATGGGCGAAGAAGAATCTTTTTACGATCTGATCAATGCCATTGATACAAAGAAGAACATGAAAGATGTCGCTGGGGTTACCAGCCGCATCGGCAGCGAGATTGTTATGGGACCGTACAAGCCTCTTTTAATGGATCTGGATTCTCTTCCGCTTCCGGCATACGACCTTTTTCCGATGGATAAATACGTAGGGCATACGTTCTGGAAGCCGTTTGTAGAGTTGGTTACCAGCAGAGGTTGTCCTTCGGCATGTACGTTCTGTTATGAATGGGATCAGTATGATCCCCGCAATCCCGGTGATTTCTTGAAATGGCGGTCGAAGAGCCCGGAACGCGTTATTGAAGAGTTGAACCTTTTGCATAAAAAATACGGTGTTAAAGTGGTGGTTTTGCAGGATGATAATTTTAACGTTAATCCCGCGCGCGTCAAGAAGTTTTGCGAATTGAAAAAAGCCAGCAATAATCCGATCAAGTGGGTTTCGCTCGGACGTGCGGTGGACTGGATCAATTGCGAATCGATCCTGCCGCTTATGAAAGAAACGGGATTATTTACCGGTGTTTTCGGGATTGAAGTTACGACCCCCGAAGAGCTGAAGAAGATCGCTAAGGGTATTACCGTTGAGCAGATCATGAAGACGGTCGAAATTTTGCGTAAAAACAATATCGCCGTTGTCGCCGATATCATGATGGGGTTTGATTATGACGATGAAGCGGTTATCAAACAGCGTTATGAATTCACCGATATGGTTGATCCGGATATTCTCTGGATCGGGTATGTTACGCCGGCACCCAACTCACCGATGTGGAAGATGGGGTTGAAGAAAAAATGGATCGATCCGACAAAGATCGATTTCGCGCGCTGGGATTTCCTGCATCCGGTTATGCCGACAGACCACTTAACCATCGAAGACCTGGGCCGCCTGGGTTCTTGGTGTATGCGTGAATTCTTCTCAAAACCAGGCCGTATCAACCGTATTATGGAGACAGATTTCGATATATTGGCAAAACTTTGTTTCCAGGATGTTATGGCTGGTGTCGGCAAGTGGGAGGCAGGCGCCACAAAAGGCGAAGTTCATATTTGAAATTGGGCAGCGGTTTTCGGTTAACGGTTATCGGTGTGCGCCGGTTCGACGCCCACCGGTACCGGAACATCGCTTGCTGAAGAAGGAGGAAATAATGGATGTTAAAGCAGTTGCCAGAAATACGCTGGTTCAGCTTTTGAAAATCAAACCGGAAGAATTGAAAGATGATGTGCAGCTGACGAACGGCATTGGCGTAGACTCGACAGAGATGGTGGAATATTGTATTGCGCTTGAAAAAGCGTTTAATACAAAAATAAGCCCCAAAGAGATTACCAAATACTCCACGATCAATGAGATCGAGCAAATTGTAAAGGCAAAGCTGAACTTTTAGAAGGGGGATCTTGATGAAGATCGTTGATTTAAGTCTTCCTATTGATGAGCGGGCACCCGAAGTGCATCCGATGTGGATTGATCGCCTGGGGCATAAAGAAGGCGTTCGTCATATTAACTGGGTGATGATGAAACATACCCTGAAAGGGAAAATCGAATTCTTTTTGGGGAAGCGCATTATTGAGCCGTCACATTTGCCGGATGGGGAATTCCTCTCACTTGAAACCGTGCATTGCCCGGTGCATATCGGCACGCATATTGATTTCTCATTCCATTACGGGACGCAGTCGCAAGGCCGCCCTTCAAAACCGATCATTGAACTTCCGCTTGAATGGTGTTACGCGGATGCGGTTGTTTTGAATTTTACGCACAAGAAACCGGGAGAAGTCATCTCCAAAGATGACGTTGTGCAGGCATTAGTTAAAGTCAAGTATGCTATAAAACCCAACGACATTGTTTTATTACATACCGGCGCCGATCAATATTTCGGGACGCGGGAATATCTGACGAATTATCCCGGAGTTTCGCCGGAGGCTATCGCCTATATTCTTGATCATAACGTTCATATCATCGGAGTTGACTCGCTTGGTTTTGACCGGCCGTATAAATACATGATGGCTGATTTCCATAAAACCAAAGATGGCTCGGTTCTCTGGCCGGCGCATTTTTACGGCCGCAAACAGGAGTATGCGCATATCGAACGATTGACGAATTTAGGAAAATTACCGGCGCATGGCTTTAAAATCCAGTGTTTCCCGATCAAGATCCTTGATTGCGGAGCTGCCTGGTCGCGCGTCGTTGCGTTTGTGTGATGAGAAAAATTTATCCGGTTATCGAAGATCTCGATGCGTTGATGGAATTTCCCCGGCAGGGAGTTTTCAGTAAGGTTTTAGCAAAGACTCCCGGTTCGAATTATACGCTTATGTGCCTTGCTCAGGGAAGCGATATATCGGAACATACCTCAACGCGTGAAGCGGCAGTAATCGTATTAAAAGGTACAGGCGTATTCATGCTTGGCAGGAAAAAGATCGTTATGAAACCGGGCGTTTTTATCTTTATGCCGAAGAATGCGCCGCATAGTTTAAGTGCGGATGAAAATTTGGCTATTGTGTTGAGTATATTTGGATAATTTGTTAGGTTTTCGGTTTGCGGTGTTCGGTTAGCGGCGTATTCCCGAAAACCGATAACCGTTCACCGATAACCAAGGAAGACGAGGTGCCTTATGGGTCATACATGTAACTCAATTATCATAAACGCTCCGTATGAAAAAGTTTTTGATATTTCCAACGATATCCCCCGCTGGACCGAACTTTTTGGCGGCGAGTATAAAAAAGCGGAAATTATACGTAAAGAAGGCAATACGATTACGTTTCGTCTTACTGATGATGAAAATCAGTCCTGGGTATCATGGAGACTTCTTTTGAAAGATAAGAATTTAGCGTATGCCGAGCGCCAGGAGCCGAAATTTCCCTTCCGGTATATGAAAATTGTCTGGCTCTACACGCAGAAGCCGCAGGGTGTTGAATTGACCTGGATCCAGCATTTCGAGATGGATGAAAAAGCGAAATTCAACGATGAACAGGTTGAAGGGTTTATTAATAAACATTCCAAAGATAATTTGAAGATATTCAGGGATGCAATAGAGAAGGCTGCCCGGGAGTAATTTCAATGGCATCACGTCACACTGGTATCAAAAAAGCTTTTACTTGTGGCGGTGTGATCTGTGCCTTTGTGACATCGCATTGTCGTTCTTTGAGTAATGAATAAGCGAACATTTTTTCTACTCTGCCTTGAAGGCGCGTTGTTATCATTCAATGTTGCTGCTTCAGCGGCACTGGTTCCGTCAATTGCCGCAGAATTCGGGGTTTCGCAGTTTATCGCCGGCAGGATCATCTGGCTCTATATGCTTCCCTATGGTCTGGCCGCGCTTTTCTATGGCCCGCTTATCAGGGCGATTGACGCCAAGAAAGTGGAACTTGTTTGTCTGATCCTATTTTCATTGGCAAATCTGCTGGTGGGAGTTTCGAATAGTATCGGAATGCTTTTTGCGGGTAGACTGCTGATGGGAGTATTTGGCGCATCCGTTATTCCGTTGGGAATAATTCTTATCGGTCGGCATATAACGCCTCTTCGCCGCGGCAGGGCAGTCGGTATTTTCTTCGGCGGCACGTTTAGTGCCTCTCTTGCGGGGCTTGTTTTAAGCGGTATTATACCCTGGCGTTTGATTTATATTGCTCCGGCAATTGCCGGGTTTATTCTTGTGATTTTTTTATGGATTTACCTGCCGAGTTTTCAGCAGGATGTTACGCGATTTAGTTGTAACTATCGTAAGGTATTTGCTAACGCGAACGTTGCGCGTGTATTTCTGTATATATTTCTTATCAGCATTTTTTATCACGGCGTACAGCAATGGCTGGCGGTGTATTTTTCAAAGAAATTCGGATTCAGCCAGTTTGTTATCAGTATGCTGGTTATGGCAACGAGTTTGAGCGGTATTTTCGGCGAAGTCATCGGTGGTTTTTGCGCCGATACGCTGGGCCGTATCAAGACCGCCAATATCGGCTCTTTGATTATGATTCTTACCGTTGCCGCGGTCCTTATGAAGCTGCCGCTTGCGGTGATTGGTATAGTGATGCTTGCCTGGGGATTCGGCTGGACATTGAATCACGCGGGAATTTCCACGATTTTAACTGATTTACCGCATGATCATCTGCATGAATCAGCGAGTTTAAACAGTAGCCTGCGCTTTATTGCCGGCGGTATAGGGGCTGCGTGGGGCGGATATTTGATGCAGTTCGATATTCATTTGGGTTTTATTGTGTTTGGTGTGTGTGTAGCCGGATTATTGGTTTGTACGAAGCCGTTACTGAAGAAGGCCTAGAAGAAAGGAAGATACGCATGAGTATAGAATTAAAAGGTAAGATAGCGATTGTTACAGGCGCCAGCCGCGGGATAGGAAAAGCTTTGGCATCAACGGTAGCAAGTATGGGCGCCAATGTTGTGATTGCCGCTCGTCAGGAAGGCCCTTTACAAGAAACCGCACAAGAGCTTAAAAATAAATACAAGGTTGAGGTCCTCCCGGTTGTGTGCGATGTTACGAAGCTGGAAGACCTGGAGAACCTGGTGAATCAGACAAAAAAGAAATTCGGCAAACTTGATATTCTGATTAATAACGCAGGTGTTTCCAGCCAGTATCCTTTTGAGAAACAGCCGATCGAAGACATTGAAAAACTCGCATATACCAATTATCTTGGATATGTCCGGTTGATCCGTCTGGTGATCAATGATTTTATCGCCCAGAAATCGGGTGCTATCATTAATATGGTTTCAGGCTCAACTCTGTGCGATCCGCTTCCCAGGACGTTTGTTGTGTATAGCTCGCTGAAGGTTGGTTTGCGCGCCTTCTGTAAAGGACTTTTCTGGGAATTACGCGATCATGGTATTAAAATTACCTCGCTTTTGCCCGGGGTTACCGACACCGATTTAACCGGTAAATTAAAAGAAGTTACCGGTGATACGTCGAGGCTGATGTCCACCGAAGCTATTGAAAATGCGGTGCGTTTTGCATTGACGGTGCCGCACAATGTCTGCCCGCTCGAAATAGCCATTATTAATCAGCAGACGCCGTGGACAGCGCCGGTCATTCCGTTTAAGCAGGAGCATCCGGAGAAGTAAGGTTCCATGGTTTGCTGCGAGTCGTCTGGAGTGCGTTTTGAGTAAAAACAATCGGCCTGATCAGGGTACAAGCTATTCTCTAGCATGGAGGAGTCCAATGAAAAAATTACTATTTGCGTTCAGTCTTGTTGTTGTATGTGCGGCATGGGCGTTTGCTGCTGAAAAGAGTGTTCAACTTGATGATTTTGAAGGGGTAATTTCCGGCGGTGCTGAGGGTACGGTTGATTTTGGCGCTGGTAATGGTTCGGCGGTAGAAGTAACGGCAACACCTGAACAGGCGCATGGCGGGAAGCAATCTTTGAAGGTTGTCTATGATGCGGTTTCCGGCGGATACATGTATATTGCCAAAGGTACAAAACTGGACGCCAAGAAAGCTGATTGGAAGGTTAAGCCTGAGGATGTGAATTGGAAAGAATTTAACGCGATCTCTGTTTGGGTTTTTGGCGCTGATTCCAAAGAAACGGTGGCAATCGATGTGAAAGATAATGGCGGAGAAATTTGGCGCTCGACCTTTGTCGATGATTTTAAAGGATGGAAACAAATTGCGATTTTATTTAATGAGTTCAAGGCGCGCGATGATTGGCAGCCGGATAGCGCGGATAAAAACGGCACGCTTGATTTTCCGGTCAGAAGTTACCAATTCGAACCGCTGACACCGGGCAAAGGTGTTTTATATTTCGACGATGTTGAGATAATTCAAAAATAGCCGGAAGGGGAGACGACTATGGCAAAAAAATGCGACTATAAGAATCTTCATAAGCGGTATCTGATATGGCTTTATAAAACCACCCAGGAACAGGTGGATACGGTAGAGCGGAAATTTTCCCAGCTTGAGATTGATGAGATGATTATCGAGCAGATCAAGAAGTTTGATAAAGAAAAGAAGCTTGAAACGTATAGTGATGAGTTTAAAACGTATATTGATAACAAGAAAAAGAAAGGGTTGGAGCTTAAATTCGACGGTCTTGAAGTAAAACCGGAGTTCCAGTTCCTTGTATACAAGTTGGCTGCTATTGAGGTTTTGATTGTTAAGGAGTTTGGTGAAGTTGCGTTGCAGGAAATAAAATGTGCTTATGAAGAAGAAATGATCAGGCGGATTTTAGCTGAACGGGAAGAAAAGCGTTGATGATCGTTGACGCGCACAGCCATTGGCTGCCGAATGAGATTATCACCAATGCCCATTTTTATCATACGGGCTGGGGTGATATTGAGGCTCAGGTCAAGATGATGGATGAGGCGGGGATTGCGCAGGCGGTTTTGTCGTATCCGACATCAGATGCGCATCTGAAGCTTGGCGGTCTTGCGCAGGTCAGCACAATTTTTAATGATAACGTTGCTGCAATTATAAAACGATATCCGAAACGATTTATCGGCGCGGCGATTCTTCCGGTCGGGAATGCCGATATGATGCTTCGGGAGTGGTACCGGGCGCGTGATGTAGGCTTCCAGGCAATCTCTCTTGCCACCAGCTATGAGGGGAGATATCTTGACGATAAAGAATTCATCCCGCTTTATCAAGAAGCGCAGGCGCATTCAATACCCATCTTCGTGCATCCCCAGATTGTTAATCCGATCGGTTTTGAGCGGGTGCAGGATCCTTTATTGACCCCGGTGATCGAGTATGTTTTTGATACGACTATTTGTATCGGTAAATTGATGATGTCGGGAGTCCTTGATGAGTATCAGGAAGTCAAATTTGTTTTTGCTTATTTCGGCGGGGCGATACCGTTTTTAGCGCATCGCTTTGACGCGACGTATCAAATGTTGCGCTCGATTAATTTCGTGAAAGATCTCAGAGTTGACCCGACGGTATTGTTAAAACGCGTGTATGTTGATACCAGCGGTGATACAACACAGGCGAATTTAGAGGCGGCACGCGTATTATTTGGGACAAAACATCTTGTGTGGGGAAGCGACTGGCCTGCGAAAAAAAATATTGGAGGTTCCATCCAAGCGATCAGTGATTTGGATTTAACGCCGGAAGAGAAAGACGGGATATTAGGCGGGAATCTGATGCGGTTGTTTACGGATGGAGGGTAGAATGCGTATGGGGAAGCGCATCATGTTAGGCAGTTGTTTGTTTTGGCTGGGGTTTATGAGTTGTGTTTTGGCGGAAGTTCCTACCTATAAAGGATTCCCCGTGTATCCGGACAGCTCTATAGATACGGTTGCACGAGAGGGCAATGATGAATTCACCACGAAAGAGGTATGTACAGCCGCGAATAAAGAGTCGAAGAACAAAGCTGCCGAGAAATATATAATGGATAATGCCGTAGCATTGGGCTGGCGATTTATCCGCAAACAAGCTTATGAGTGCCCATGCCACGGGTTGGTTTTTGGCAAAGTCGATACGAAGGCCCATTACGTAGAAGTAATGTTTGAAGATGGCGGATTTGAAATAGACGATCCATTCCAAAAAAAGACTGTCCTTGATTTTGTAAAGCCTGTTGAGAATTCGATTAAATATAAATTCAGGGAGCATGGTTTACCGATATTGTATGAAGGCTTTCCTTTGGCATATAATACAGCAGATAGCTCTTTGTTTAATCGAATCAATACAGAAGAGGGAGTTGTTATGGAGGCGTCTGCTGATTATAATGATCCCTCTGGCGTTCGATTCGATTATGATCTTCCCGAATTATATGGCTGGGAAAAAAAGGCATCTAGTGATTTTGTATTCTCTGAAGCTACCTATACAAAGAATGGCGTGCGGGTGAAAACGTCTGTAAAAAATAGTAAGATTAGCATTGTTTTCTATAACCAGCCTTAATCATTTATGTATGGAGATGGAAGAGAAAGACGGGATATTAGCAATAAATTAGGTTTACGGTTTTCGGTTAACGGTTAGCGTCGGAATTTGCGCCGAACGCTGCTAACAGGAGTTACTATTAAGGAGAAGAGACATATGCAAATGCAAAAAGATGTTCATATGACCGGAAAAGATTTGACAGCGATGGTGCAGCTGAGGCCGCAGGATGTGGGTTCGTACGCGATCGTCCCCGGGCCGCGCGACAGACTGGATGTTCTCATGAAAAAGATCGAGAATCCGGTGCGTAATTTCTCTTTCATGGAATATACGATGTATACCGGCACCTTCGAGGGAATCAAAGTGACGGGTATTAACGGCGGCCGGTTTTCGACGGATACTTCAATTACCTCGGAAGTTATGTGTAATGCCGGGATCAAGAATATCATCCGCATCGGTTCGTGCGGATCTCTTGATGAGAATATCCAAATCGGCGATTTGTTTATTGTAGATTCGGTTATCCGCGGTGATGGAGTGACCCCGTATTACGTGAAACCGGATTTCAAAACTGTGGCCGATAAGAAAATATCGGATACCATGTTTGGCATAGCGCACGACATGGGATTAAAGGTGCACCGCGGTGTTGCCTGGACAACAGACGCTTTATTGCGTGAAACCCGGGAGATTGTCGAGGCAAAACGTACAGAAGGAGCCCAGGTTGTTGATATGGTTTCTTCAACGCTTTTAACGATTGCACAGACATATCATGTTAAAGCCGGCTCAATCCTGGCGGTGAGTGATAATGTTGTTACCGGTGAAATGGGATTTATGAATCCCCTGTATTACATGGCCGAGACGAATTTGATAAAAATAGCGCTTGAGACGGTTAAGAAACTGGAAGGCAAATAAATGGTCGATGGACGATAGCCAATGGACGATGGTAAAGCCTAAATACAATCAAGGGTTTTAACAATTGACTATTGACCATAGACTATAGACTGCGAAGCTATGAAGTATTCCCCATTATTTTGGCCCATTGAATATAAAGACGGCGTTATCCGCATTCTTGACGAGACACTGCTGCCGCATACCGTGCAGTATATTGAAGCGCGGACGTATCAGGATTGTTGTAACGCCATCAAGGAGATGAAAACGCGCGCCGTGGGGCAGGTGATCCTGGTTTTTTATACCTTTCTGATGGTGTTGGAACAGAATGCGAGTAAAAAGGATTTGTCCGGGATCATTGCGCACGTTGCCGAAGCAATGAACGCGACTCGGCCGACGCTTTCTTTCAAATACCTGACGGATATGATTCTTGGATGGCACAAAAAAGGAGCGCCGCTTGAGCAGAGCATTGAAGGATTCCTTGAGATGCTCAAGGCAAAACGTATTCAACAAGCCGAGGATGCCAGTAATCTCTTAAGTGACAAAGATGTTGTTTTAACACATTGCAATATGAGCGGTCTTATGCCTTTGATCGCGGAGTTTGCCGAAGAGCATGGCAAGGCGATAAGTTTCTTTGTCACGGAAACACGTCCGTATCTGCAAGGCTCGCGTTTGACTGCCTGGGAATTACATGAGGCGGGGTACCCGGTGACAATTATTGCCGATAATATGGTGGCAGCGGTGATGGCTGAGGGAAAGATTTCGAAAGTTATCGTTGGTGCTGACCACTTAACGCAGAATGGCGATATTGCAAATAAAATCGGCACCTATCAAATTGCGCTCTTAGCAAAGCATTTCCACATACCTTTTTATGTTATTTGTCCGCCGCCATCGTCATTAAAAACCGGCAAGGATATCCATATCGAGATCCGCCCGGATACAGAGTTACTCGAATATCAGGGGATTTGTCTTGCTCCTAAAGGGTGCAAAGGGTATTATCCTGCGTTTGATGTGACGCCGAATGATTTAATTACCAAGCATATTTATCTGGAGGTGCGTTAGATGTATGACCATCAGAGGAAGATGAAAGAAGAGATCATAAAGATCGGCCGGCGCCTCTATGCGCAAGGCTTAGCAGTGGCTAAATCGGGGAATTTAAGCTGTCGTTTAGATGCCGAACATATTTTAATCACCGCGACAGGTACCCGTTTAGGTGAATTGGATTATGACGATATTGTAAAAGTGAATGTTTCTTCCGGAGAATCGGCTGACGGGAAGAAACCGAGTTCTGAATTGCCGTTACATGGTCTGATTTATAAGAATTTTCCTGCCAAAGCGGTGATTCATGCGCATCCGCCGTTGACCAACGGCTATTTTGCAGTACGGGATACGCTGGAGGCGCTGACTTTTGAAACGAAATTTTATATAGGTAATGTGCCGTGCGTTACGCAAGAGACCCCGACGGTTACCAAGCCAGACCAGGTGATCGATGCTTTGAAAGCGAATAAGCTGGTGGTGTTGAAGAACCATGGTATTGTTGCCATGGCGGATAAATTCGACGATGCTTTGGAGTTAGTGGAAGCGCTGGAAGAAGCGGTTAAGACCGCGGCGCTTGCGCATATTTTTTCGCAAGGCGCTTCTGCTGCCGCACAATCGCAGCGTATCGAGGGGGTATCTTCAACCGAGAGTGCATACGACATGTTCTCACGCGAGCATATTCAGGCGATTGTTGACCTGGTTAATAAAGATACGTTCATCGCACAAAAAGGCCAGGAGCTTGATCTGACGGTGCAGCTTGCTATAAAAATGGATGGCGCGCAAGACGCATTTAAATTCAATTTTGAAAAAGGCAGAATTATCCGGCTTGATTTCGATGATAACGCGCCGTTTGTGATTTCAGCGCCTGCTGCAACGTGGGAGCAGGTGTTTCATGGCAAGCTCGATTCATTTGTCGCGGTAACGCAAGGGAAAATGAATTTGAAGGGCGAGCTCGGCAAGCTTTCCCGCTGGTATGTGCCCTTTACCAGGCTCTTTGAACTTTTTAAGCAGGTAAAGATTAAGTAATAGATGCGGGTTCCACGGTCACACGTCACAAGTAAGAACTTTTTGTACTTGTGACGTTGCAACCCTGCCAATGTTCAGGATCTCATTATGAGTATTTATTCGCCTTACATTAACGGCCAATTTAAAGAAACCAGCCAGAAGCGCGATGTGATTGATCCATCGACGGGCGAAGTTTTTGCGCAGGCGGGGCTTGCTTCACGCGAAGATGTTGAAGAGGCGCTTATTGCGGCGCGTCTTGCTTTTGATTACGGCGAATGGCCGCGCCTGCCGCTTTCCGAGAGAAAAATATATATCCAGAAAATTTGTGATGGTATCCTTGCAAAGGCGGGAGAGCTAGCGGCGCTTGAAACCCGGAATACAGGTAAGCCGATCAAGGAATCGACCTTCATGGATATTCCCTCTGCCGCAAGGACCTTTCGGCACTTTGCCGATCATCTGGAAGAATATGTAAAGCCGGAGATTCTCAATGTGGAAAATGCGCAGTCGACACTCCTGCGTGAGCCTCGTGGTGTTGTCGTGCTTATCGTCCCCTGGAATTATCCGCTTCTTATCGCCTCATGGAAACTTGCTTCTGCTTTGGCAGCAGGTAATACGGTTATTCTCAAACCTTCCAGCCTAACACCCCTCACCGTATTGGAATTGGCAAAGATACTTCATGCGGCAGGTTTGCCCAAAGGCGTCGTTAATATTGTAAATGCCGACGGATCGTTGATGAGCGAGACGCTTTGTAAAGATAGTCGCGTTGATATGATTTCTTTTACCGGCAGCAATGAAGTCGGGAAAAAGATCATTGAAAATTCGGCAGCTTCTGCAAAAAAGCTTATTTTGGAGCTTGGCGGAAAATCAGCTTCAATTGTTTGTAAAGATGCGGATCTGGAACTAGCGGTCAATGGCGCGCTTTGTTCGGCATTTTTGAATGGCGGGCAGATGTGTACGCAGATGTCGCGCATTTTTGTTGATGAAAGTATTTATGATGATTTCGTCGGCGAATTTGTTGCAAAGGCCAAGAGAATAAAGGTGGGGCCGGGGGCTGATTATGAAACGCAGATCGGTCCGCTTGTTTCTCGAGCGCAACAGGAGCGCTGCAAAGATTTTGTTGATAAAGCAAAGCAGGAAGGTGCGCGGGTTTTGTGCGGCGGAGGAATTCCCCGTCATAATGGTTTTTATTTTGAGCCGACGGTTTTAGCTGGGGTCACGAATAAAATGGGGATCTTTCATGAAGAAGTTTTTGGGCCTGTTGTTTGTATCGGTACATTTTCTTCTGTTGATGATGCGGTTATGCAGGTAAATGATAGCGATTTTGGGCTTGCGGCGGCTCTTTGGTCGCTCGATACGAAGAACGCACCTGCAATTGCCAGCCGGCTTAATGTCGGCACCGTATGGATTAATACCTATGGCATGTTTTATCCGGAATTGCCCTATGGCGGATGCAAGCAGAGCGGTTTTGGAAAAGAGCTGGGGAGGGAAGGATTTTTAGAATACACGAGGTTAAAGAATATCTTTCTTGACCGCACGCAGGGCGCTAAGCCGCTGGTCAATTATTGGTATGGTTTATCGCACGGAGGTGTTTAATGGACGTTATTAAACTTTTGCAGAAACGCGCGGAAGAGTTTCCTTCAAAACCGGCTGTGATTGCCCGGGGGAATCCTGTTACATTTTCCCAATTGAGGGATACTGTTTTCAAACTTGCCGATAGCTTGGAAAAACTCGGAGTTAAAAAAGGCGATGCGGTCGCAATTTATCTTCCCGGTTGCCCGGAATATATGTATAGCTATTTGGCGGTCTGGTGCCTGGGCGCGGTTGCCGTCCCCCTTGATTATATGTTAACCGGCGATGAGCTTATTTCCTGTTTGGGCCATTCCGAAGCAGTACTCTTGATCGCCCGGCCAAAGCCGATCGTATCATTTGATACGATTAAAAGTCAAAGCCCCGCGCTTAAAGATATCGTTGTTTGCCAGGCGCACGAATCATCGCTGCCGTTGTTTGAATCGCTTCTGGAACATGGCACGCCGGCACTACGTGTGTCATCTGTATCGGAACGGGACCGCGCGATCATTTTCTATACGTCCGGCACAACAGGGAAACCCAAGGGGGTTATCATTAATTATCGGCAGTTGGGAGCGCCTCCTGAATCAATGGGTTTTTTTGTGGGTGATCTTTCAAGCCAGGATGTGGCGTTGTGCGCGTTGCCGTTTTCGCATCTCGGCGGGCTTATCTATATCCTTAATTGTATTGCTTTCGGGATGACGTTTGTTTTGATGGAGCGTTTTGTCCCGGCGGAGTTTTTGAAAAATATTCAGCAATATAAAGTAACCTGTTTCTGGATTGTTCCCTCAATGTACTATGCGTTTTTACAGCTGAAGGAATTTGAAAGTATTGGTTTGTCGAGTTTGCGGTGGATGGTTACTTTTGGTGCTTCCAATTCTCCTGATGCGTTGCGCCGCTTCCAGCAGTATTGCCCGAAGGCGCATTTATTGAACGGCTGGGGTTTAACTGAGACAAACGCGCCGACGACGGTTATCCCCCGCGGTTCAAACAAGATCGAGAGTGTTGGCAGGCCCGCGCCCTGGATTGATGTTAAGATTTTTGACGATGCCGATAAACCGCTTCCGGCAGGCAGTGTCGGAGAGGTGGTGGTAAAAAGCTGGGTCGTTACCCAAGGATATTTTAAGGATCCGGAACTTACCGCCGAGACGATTAAAAACGGCTGGTTCCACACCGGTGATTTGGGAAGATTGGATGCCGAAGGGCTCTTATATATTGTCGGCCGGAAAAAAGAGATGATTAAGGTTTCGGGTGAAATTGTTTTCGAGCCGGAAGTTGAGGCTGCAATCCATAAACATCCGGCAATCGCGGAAGTCGCAGTCATCGGTGTGCCGGATACCCTGCGGGGAGAGATCCCGAAAGCGTTTATTGTTGTGAAACCTCAGGAAAATACGGACGGTGAAGACCTGCGGCAGTTCTGCCGGCAACACTTGGCGCATTTTAAAGTTCCTCACTATTTTGAATTTGTCACAGAACTCCCTAAAAACCGCACCGGTAAGATCGATAAAGAACTGTTGCGGCGGAAAGGGCTCTAGAGTTCTGATACAAGAAGAGAATTGGTCGTAACGTCATAAAGTCATACCAACACAAGCAACTATGAACATCTGCTATTTGTGCTTCTTTGTGGCGTATGACGGTGTGACTTTACCTCGTGCACCATCGTGAGGGTATAATAAGAATTGCGAAGTCACGTGAAAGAAGGCAGAGTTAAACAGAGCTTGCGGGTTTCTTTCTGGGACGGAGTTTTTTACGCCTGCATGACCGGGCTTGTTTCTGATTATTTGACTCCGTATGCGCTTGCCTTGAAGGCGACTCCCGGCGATATCGGCATTCTTGCTGCGGCTCCCAGTTTAGTCGCAACGCTGACTCAATCCAAAGCCCCTGATTTGACCGAGCGTTTCAAAAGTCGCACGACCACGATAAATCTCTTTGTGTTCATGCAGGCGCTGATGCTGATACCGATCATGGCTATTCCGTATTTGTTCAAAGCAAATCCCGTTATTGCCCTCATTATTTTTGCGACACTCTTTACCGCGTTCGGCGGTTTGGCGAATCCCCCCTGGGCGGGGTTAATGGCGGAGTATATCCCGGCGCGGAAACGGGGAGCATATTTTGGCTGGCGCAATAAAATTACCGGTATTGTTACCGTCGCGGCGTCGTTTGTTTCCGGATTTATTTTGTTCCGTTTGACGCATAATATCTTCGTTGCTTTTCTGACAATTCTCATCTTGGCTTTCATCTGTCGTCTTATTTCATGGGGGTTCCTTACGCGGATGTACGAGCCTCGTTTTGCGCCGGCGCGGGAAGATTATTTCAGTATTTGGGATTTTATTAAGCGTATGCGTCAAACAAATTTCGGCAAGTTTGTTTTTTTTGCCGCCAGTTTTAATTTTTGTGTGCAGATTGCCGCTCCGTTCTTTCCCGTTTTCATGCTCAAGGATTTGCAGTTTAATTATTTGACCTATACCCTTTTAACGATCACCGTGACAGCGGCCCAGATAATTGCCATTGACCGCTGGGGGATGCTTGCCGACAGAACCGGTAACATCAAAGTTCTCAAGGTTTGTTCCCTGCTTATTGCTTTTAACCCGCTCTTTTGGATCATCAATCGGCATCCGGCATATCTTATTTTTGCCCAGATTGCCGCCGGATTTTCGTGGGCGGGGTTTAATATCTGCGCAACTAATTTCATTTATGATGCGGTAACCCCGCAAAAGCGGGTGCGGTGCATCGCTTATTTCAACGTATTGGTCGGGTTAGGAATATTCCTGGGCGCTTTGTGCGGCGGACTGCTTGCTACGCGTATGCCGATCCTCTTTGGATACCGCCTGCTTTCGCTTTTTTTGCTTGCCAGTATTATGCGTTTTGCCGTTATTGCGATTATGGCGCCCCGGATACACGAGGTTCGGCGTGCAGCGGAACCGATGAGGAAACGGGATTTATTTTACAGCGTTATCGGCATCAAGCCGTTAACCGAAGGACAGAGCCTTAAAGAATAACAACGAGCCTGTTTCACTGCGTTCGTAGAATAGGTAGAGGGCGGCAGTATGCGGGATATAAAAGAACTTTCACAGTCACAGCTGGAAGCGATTGTTTTGGGTTGGGGATTAAAGCGTTTTTACGCCGGGGAGATTTTTCAATGGATCTTTCAAAAAGGTATTGTTGACTTTTCGAAAATGAGCAATCTGCCGCGCCACCTTCGTGAAAAATTACTCGCTGAATTCCGGATTACCAGCCTTTCCATACAAGAAGTTGTTACTTCAAAAGACGGAACGGAGAAATTGCTCCTGGAGCTTTCCGATGGGAATGTTGTAGAGGCGGTCATTATTCCTACCGCTGCGCGGGTGACAATCTGTATTTCTTCGCAGGTTGGGTGTAAATTCGCCTGCCGCTTTTGCGCCAGCGGTCTGAAGGGATTTCAGCGTGATTTAACTGTCGCAGAAATTATCGATGAAGTGCTGCTTCTTAAAAATCGTCTTAATGTGCAAAAGCGGAATTTGACCCATGTGGTTTTTATGGGGACAGGAGAGCCGCTTGATAATTACGATACTGTTTTGCAAGCTGTGAGAATTTTAAACGATGAGTCCGGTTTTCATATCGGTGCCCGGCGCATCACGATTTCCACGTGTGGAATTATCCCTGGTATTAAGCGGTTGTCGGAAGAGGGGATACAGGTTGAGCTTTCCATTTCTTTGCATGCTGCGGATGAGTTGACGCGGGAGAAACTTATGCCGGTTAATCATAAATACCCGCTGAAAGATTTAATTGAAACATGCAAAGAGTATGTTGAACGGACTAATCGCCAAATCACCTTTGAATATATACTCTTGCAAGGTCTTAATGCTGATTTGCAAACTGCTCAAAAATTGGGTATACTATTACAGGGTGTACGGCTTGCCAAGGTGAATCTTATCCCCGCAAACTATATCCCCGAGTTGGGCTTGAAACCGCCTGCGCATGAAGAAATTCATGCGTTTAAAGAAGTCCTTCTTCAGGCAGGTATTCATGTTACGGTAAGGGCTTCGCGCGGCGAGGATATTGAAGCCGCCTGCGGGCAATTGAGGTTGCGTCATGAAACAGGAAAATCGTAAGTCATTTATACAGAACTGGGGCATGCCGATTACAGGCATGCTTTTTTTTGCTTTGGCAACACTTTATGTAGCAAGCGGCTGTGCTCAAAAAGAGGTTATCAATCGTGATTCAAAAGGCACATCGGTTGTTTGCTTCGGGGATAGCCTGACGTATGGCTATGGCGTTGAGCGCGGCAGTGATTATCCGCGGATCCTTTCGCAAAAAATAAATATGCCGGTTATTAACGCCGGCATCAATAGCAATACCTCGGAACTTGCCAAAGTCCGCATGCAATCGGATGTTCTGTCGTATGACCCTTACATTGTTGTTATTGAATTCGGCGCCAATGATTTTATGACGCATGTGCCCATTGATACGACGATCGCAAATGTGCGCCAACTTATTCGAAAATCGCAGGAAGGCGGCGCAATGGCTTTCTTGGTTGATGTCAGCGCCGGTCTTTTGATGAAAGAATATCAGCCGGCGTATGCCCGCCTTGCTTCTCAAACCGGAGCTGTTTTTATCCCGGATGTTTTTGCCGGTATTATTACGAATCCCCGTTTAAAAAGCGATTTTGTTCATCCGAATGCCGCTGGTTACGACCTTATCGCGGAACGTATTCATAAAGCGCTTCTTCCGTATTTGGTAAAAAAAGATCTGCTTAAGAAGATAGTCCGGAAATAGCTAAAAATCCTCTCTAAAGTAGAAAGAAATCAATAAAAAGTGGAAGTAAGAGCTTTACCATTGTTTAATTTCTTAGTACAATAACACAATTACTTACCTTATATACTAAAATAGTTCGTGGGGCATTGTTCATTGATCGTATCCCTTTTTAGTCGTGCCTACAGCAGACAGGTGATTTTAAAACCCGTAGTTTTTTGTTACGAAGCATCCCTTTCTGACGTAACACCTATGAGCTATCAGCTATGAGCCGTGAACTAAATAGTTGATTTAGGTAAGGCGCTATACTACACTAAGAGGTATCTTTTTTTACAGGAGGATTCCTGGTTGTTTAAAACTATTTTTCCCGCGCTTGAAAAGAAACTTTCCAATCTTACCAGTAAACCGGTCCGCTTACGGGCTATCCTTTCTGTCCTTCTCGTTATTCCCCTTTTCATATTTGCAGTAATTTCCTACTTGTATACGAACCGGGTGCTTACCGACGCTATTATTGCAGAACGTCACGATATTACGCAACTTTCGGCGGATATCATTAAAGAGCGTTTAGATAAGGTAGTTGGTCTTGCTTCTTCGTTGGCAAGCCGTCCGAGCGTGGTTGACGCTGTTTCTCAAGGCAGATGGGATGACGCAAGCAATGCTTTGCGGACTATCCCCGCGGAATTCCCGTTTGTGCAGGCCTTGACCCTGTATGATACAAAGAGTATTTTAAAAACAGGTATTCCTTCAGGGACATCTCCCGTTGGCCGGGATTTTTCTTTTCGTGATTGGTATAAGGGGGTATCTCATTCGTGGTCTCCCTATGTTTCCGAAGTTTATCATAGTATAACGAAACCGGAGCTTAATATTATCGGTGTTGTCGTTCCTATTCGGCACCGGGTTTTGGAAGAGCAAAGCACGTCAGACCGTGCCGTTGTTCCTTCGGAAATTGCGGGTATTCTGAATCTTCATATCCGTGTGGAGGTCCTGGGAACCTGGGCGCAGGATATAAGCCGGCTCAGTAATAACGCCACTATTATTATTCTTGATAAAAACGGTAATCTTGTTTTTCATCAAAAGTATGATGCTCAGGGGTTGATCAGAAAATATCCGAATACCGGCATTCTGGGGCAGCTTTTAGAACGCAAGCATGGGGTTATGGTTTTTCAGGAGCCGGGAGAGTCTCAGAGGATTCTGTGCGCATTTTATCCGGTTCCGCAATATGATTTTAGCGTGGTTATGGAAGAACCCGAACGATCAGCGTTTAAGGAACGCGATAGACAGCTTATGTTATTGTTGCTTATCTATCTGGCATTTTTTGTTTTGGCATCCTGGGTTGTGTATTCCACCGTCAGCAATATTGTTCTGCGCAAGGCAATTGATGATGTGACAAAGGAATCAGAGCGCAGGTATCAGGGGCTCTTTGATTCAATGCGCGATGGCGTTATCCGCGTTTCAATGGATTGGAAGATCCAGGAGGTCAATGCCTCATTTGCAGAGATCGTTGGCTATACGAAGGCTGAGTTGCTTCAGATGACGTTTATGGATCTGACTGCGGATGCCTGGAAGGAGTCTACCCGTAAGATTATTCAGGAACAAACCATTGGCCGGGGATATAGTGATGAGTACGAGAAGGAATATATCCGTAAAGATGGGATCATCGTACCTATTAGTGCCAAGAGCTGGTTGATCAGGGATGAATATGGCAAAGGGGTGGGGATGTGGGGTTTTGTTCGGGATATTAGCGAGCGCAAGCGTATGGAGAAGGAGCTTCAAGAATACAGAATCGGACTTGAGAATCTGGTGAACGAGCGGACAAAAGAGTTGCGGCAGTCAGAAGAGAAATACCGCCGTCTTATTGAAACGGCCAACGAAGCCATTTGGCAGATGGATAAGGACTTTGTTACGACATTCGTTAATCTGCACATGGAAAAATTGACCGGCTATACTGCGCACGAGATGGTGGGGCATCCGACATATGAATTCATTTTTCCGGAAGATCGTGATGACCATGAAAAACGCTTACAGAATCGAAGGGACGGTTTCTCGGAGCATTATGAACGGCGTTTGCGGCATAAAGATGGGCACGAGGTATGGACGATTGTATCATCGACTCCACTTTATGGTTTGAATAGCGAGTTTAACGGGGCATTTGCTTTTTTTACCGATATTACGGAACGCAAGAGGCTTGAAGAATCACGTACCAATCTTTCAAAAGTTGTTGAGTCCAGTTTGAACGAGATCTATTTTTTTGATCCCCGGACGCTGAAATTTCAATTCGTCAATCTCGGCGCTTTGAAAAATCTCGGCTATACACTCGAGGAAATGAAAGAAATGACTGTTATTGACGTCAAACCGGAATTTACTATGGAATCGTATCATGCTATGGTAGATCCGCTTATAAAACACCAGCAAGAAGGGGTGGAGTTTAGGTCTGTACAACGGCGCAAAGATGGGAGTATTTATCCCGTTGAAGTGCATCTGCATTTAGGTTCGACGCTTTCGGGAACAGTTTTTATGGCGATTATCCTTGATATCAGCGAACGTATCAAAGCGGAAGAAGAGATCATGAAGTTGAATCAGGAGCTTGAGGCGCGTGTTGAGCAGCGTACCACACAGCTGGCAGAAGCAAATAAGGAGTTGGAAGCATTTAGTTATTCGGTTTCGCATGATTTGCGCGCTCCGTTGCGCAGTATGGATGGTTTTAGCCAGGCTGTGCTGGAGGATTATAAGGATAAGCTGGATGCCCAGGGTAAAGACTATCTTTTGCGTATCCGGAATGCAACGCAGCGGATGGCAGGGCTTATCGATGATCTTCTTGATTTATCGCGGGTCGGCCGGGCTGTTATGCATCTCCAGGAAATTGATCTGGCGATTCTGGCAAAGCAGATTATTGAAGAGCTGCATGTTGTTGAACCTGATAGAAATATTGATATAAATATCGGACAGAATTTAATCGTTCATGCTGACGAGCATCTGATGCGGGTACTATTGGACAATCTTTTGAGGAATGCCTGGAAATTCACCAGTAAAATCGATCATGCGCATATCTGGCTTGATCAGACAACTATTGACGGTAATCGAGTTTTTTTTGTGCGTGATAACGGTGCTGGTTTTGATATGAATTATGCCGATAAACTCTTTACCGCGTTTTCGCGTCTTCACTCCGAAAAGGAGTTCCCCGGCAGTGGTATTGGTTTGGCATTAGTGCGGAGAATCATGAACCGGCATCAAGGCACGGTTTGGGCTGAAGGTGTACCCGGGAGAGGGGCGACAGTGTATTTCAGGTTGCCGTAAGAAAGGAGCTACCTGTGGTTAAGAAAAATTATATTCTCCTTATTGAAGATAGCTTGGATGATGCGACACTTATTGAGCGGTCGTTTCTGAAAAATAATATCCAGAATGAAATAGTCCATTTGACTGATGGCGCTCAGGCAGTTGATTACATAACATGCCAGGGGCAGTATGCCGGGCGTGACCAGTATGAAATACCGATGTTAGTTCTACTTGATTTAAAACTGCCTAAACGCAATGGGGTTGAAGTTTTAAGAGTTATACGCGCCTGCGAGCATACAAAATTACTGCCTGTGGTGATCCTTACTTCGTCCAAAGAAGAGCAGGATGTTGTTAACGGCTATACCAATGGCGCTAATAGTTTTGTCCGTAAGCCGGTAGCATTTGAGGATTTTGCCAAGGCAGTGCAAACGCTTGGCTTGTATTGGTTGTTGTTAAATGAGTCACCCCCGCAATGCAAGAAGGAGTAACTATGGCTATACCGTTGAATGTTTTAATGGTTGAAGATTCTGAAAATGACGCCGCGTTAATCATTCGCGAACTCTCCAAAGGGGGTTTTGTTCTCTCCTGTGATCGCGTTGAAACTGCCGAGGCAATGGAGAATGCCCTTTCCCGGAAATGCTGGGATTTGATTATCGCCGACTATAAAATGCCCCGTTTTAGCGGGCTTGAAGCGATCCTTCTGGCAAAAGAGAAAGATCCTGCGATGCCGGTTATTATTACTTCGGGAACGGTAGGCGAAGATGTTGCGGTTGAGACGATTAAAGCCGGGGCTAATGATTATCTTCTTAAGGGGAACCTTATTCGTTTGATACCTGCCGTGCAGCGGGCTTTGCGTGAAGCGCATATGACCAGGGAACATAAAGAAATGCAAGAAGAGATTGTGCGTTCGAATACCGAATTACAGCAATTCGCCTATTCTCTTTCCCATGATTTACAGGAGCCGTTGCATATGGTTGTTAGTTACATGCGTTTATTAAGCCAGCGGTATAAGGGAAAGTTCGACACGGATGCCGATGAGTTCATCGATTTTGCGGTTGCCGGGGGGACGCGTATGCAGGAGATGATCAACGGGCTTCTGGAATATTCCCGGATACATACCAGGGGCGAGAAATTTATGCATATTGATACCGAGGCCGCTTTACTGAGCGCGTTAGAAAATTTGCGTTTTATGATCCAGGATGCGCATGCGGTTATTACCCATGATCCCTTGCCTCTGGTGTGGGGAGATGCAACTCAGCTGACGCGTGTTTTTCAGAATCTTATCAGTAATGCTATTAAATTCAAGGGTGCGCAACCGCTGGTAATACATGTTGCGTGCGCCGAAAAAGATACTGAGTACGTTTTTAGCGTGCAGGATAATGGTATCGGCTTGGCGGTAGAATTTCAAGAGCGCATTTTTGGGTTTTTCCAGAGATTACACGGGAATAGTTATGCCGGAGTCGGTATCGGGCTTGCTATTACCAAGCGTATTATTGAACGCCATGCCGGCCGTATCTGGGTTGAATCCCTGCCGGATAAAGGGTCAACATTCTTCTTTAGTATCCCTGTGCAACCAAAGGAGACAGCGACAACGTGATGATGGAAAAGGGAACAATGCGCGTTCTTCTTATCGAAGATAATTCCGGAGAGGCCCGGCTCATCCAGGAAATGCTTGCAAATTCACCAGCATTAGCATTTGATGTTGTCTGGGCTGCTTCCTTGCAAGTCGGTTTAGAACGCTTGAGCCAGGAGCATTTTGATATTGCACTGCTCGATCTTGGTTTGGAGGACAGCCAGGGGCTTACAACACTTAAAAAAGTTCATGAGAAAAATCAGGAAATCCCCGTTATTATTGTTACCACGCTTGTTGACGAGATGGTGGGCGTTCAGGCTGTTCAGTTGGGCGCCCAGGATCATCTTTTAAAACAGCAGCTTACCGCGCCACTTTTAATCCGTTCCCTGCAATATGCCTTTGAACGCAAAAACTCTGAGCGCCTCATGCGTGAAAGCGAAGAGCGTTTTCGTACGCTTACCGCGATGTCTCCATCAGGCGTTTTTTTTACGGATCAAAAAGGAAAATATATATATGTGAATCAGGCCTGGCTCGATATGGCGGGGATGGCATTCCAGGATGTTTTGGGTGATGGCTGGACGCGGGCCTTATTCTCCGATGATCGCGCCAGTAGTATCACTGCCTGGAATGATTTTATTTCCGGTCAAGGCGTTTGGAACAGGGAATATCGTTTAAGTGTACCCGGCGGTAAGCTTGTGTGGGTGTATAGCAAAGCTGTTGCGCTTCGGGATACCCAGGGGGTTATTACGGGATATCTGGGGGCAAATACCGATATTACCGAACGTAAATTAGTAGAGAGCGCACTGCGTAAACAACGGGACAGAACCCAGCGTTATCTTGATATTTCGGGAAATGTTATTATCGTGCTTGATTGCCAAGGGGCGGTTACGCTCGTCAATAAAAAAGGGTGTGAAATTTTCGGCCACAAGGAAGAGGAGATCGTTGGCAAGAATTGGTTTGATTTATATGTACCGGCGGAGTATCGGGAGCAGATACAAGGGCAATTCCGGCAATTTATCTCCGGTAATTTTAAAGACAATGAATATTTTGATGTTGAAATTATCAATGCGCACGGAGAGTATAAGATTCTTTCCTTGCATAACATTTCTTTGTACAATGACGCCGGTTTAATTGTCGGCGTGCTTTCTTCGGGAGAAGATGTTACCGAACGCAGGCGTCTTGAACAGGAAAAAACATCCCGCTCTGAACAGATTATCCGTCATCAGGGCGCATTGTTGGCGTTGGCTAAGGAGAGCGGGACAGATCTAGCCAAGGTTATTGAACGGGTTATTGAAGTTGCCGCAAAGACGTTGCATGCTCAACGCGCCAGCGTAGGGTTCTTTGACAATGCTCACCAAACGCTTATGTACGATGATGTTTTTGAGGTATCGAATAATCGCCATGTTTCGGGTGAGCGGCTTTCAGTCGCAGAATTCCCGCTGTATTTTAAGGCTTTTGAAGAGAACCGGGTTATCGCGGCCCATGACAGCTTTTTAGACAGCCGTACCAGCCAGTTACACGATGCGTATTTGCAGCCGCGGGGGATTACTTCGTTGCTGGATGTTCCTATACGCCTTCATGGAAAAGTTGTCGGTGTGGTGAGTATTGGACATGTGGGAGAAAAACGATTCTGGCTTGAAGAGGAGCAGAATTTTGCCGCCTCCCTTGCTGATTATATTGCTTTGTCCATGGAAACATTAGAGCGCCGGGAAACGGAAGATGCTTTGCGCAAGAGTGAAGGCAGGCTCTGGACGGTTTTTGAATCGGCAAAGGACGTCGCTTTTATTGTCACTGATTATGTCGGCGCGCATTCACGGATACTTGAGTTCAGCGCCGGCGCACAGGTAATTTTCGGATATACCCGGCAGGAGGTTATCGGCAGTCCGGTGTCTGTTTTGCAATTTCCTAACGAATTCTTGGATGAACAGGAATTCCGCGAGAAACAAAGCGTTATTTCCCGGGAGGTTCTTCTAGAACGCAACGGAAAAGGAAGATTCCCCGCGTCATGTTCCGTTTATACCTTAGTTGATGCCCAGGGGCAGCCGTATGGTTTGTTATGGGTTGTTTTGGATTTAACCGAGCGTAAGCGGTTTGAGGAACGTTTAAAAAAGATTAACGAATGTTTCCTGCGTTTTGTTCCCGATCCTCTTGAGAACATCGAACGGCTGACCATTCTCTGCGGTGATGTCCTGGAAGCCGATATGGTGCTCTATAATCGTTTGGAGAACGGGAAGTTATATGCAATGGGGCAATGGAATGTTCCGGACGATTTTAGTGCGGTTTCTGATGCCAAGGGCCACATCTGTTCCGATGTTATCGCTCATTCCGGTGAAGAGATCCGTTTGTTGCGGAATTTACCTGAAACCGAATACGCCGCGACGGATCCGGCAATAGCCCGGTATCACTTAAAAACGTACATGGGGCATGTTGTTAAAGACCGGGGCAAGGCGGTTGGTTCTCTGTGCGCTCTTTTTACCAGGGATGTGTCTCCCGGCGAGTTCGATATAAAAACAATGGGTATTCTTTCCGCGGCTATTGGGATCGAAGAAGAACGCCGGGGAATGATTATTTCTTTACGCAAGAGTGAATTAAATTACCGCGAGCTTGTTGAAGGAGCCAATAGTATTATCTTGCGTATGGATACCAACGGCGTTGTTATCTTTTTAAATGAGTTTGCGCAGAGATTTTTCGGATTTCGTGCCGAAGAGATAATCGGGCAGAATGTTGTCGGTACGATTGTCCCGGAAACGGATACGGGAGGAAGAAATTTAAGAGGGATGATCGAGGATATCGGTAAGAATCCGGAACGCTATGCTGCGAATGAAAATGAGAATATCCGTAAAGATGGTACACGGGTAACTGTTGCCTGGACCAACAGGGTTTTGTTTGATAAAGAAGGGCATGTTTCAGAGATTCTCTGTGTCGGGAATGATATCACCGAGCTTAAGAACGCACGGGAACATATACAAGAACAGTATCTTTTTTTACAGCGTCTCATGGATACTATCCCTAATCCGATTTTTTACAAAGATCTGCATGGCGTGTATCTTGGTTGCAATGAGGCATACGGGCGTTTCTTAGGGAAATCCTGCGCTGAGATCATCGGCAAGACCGTGTTTGATATTATGCCGGAAAATTTAGCACGGACGCATACCGATCTTGATACGCAACTTTTTGATAATCCCGGGTTGCAGGTTAATGAAGAGGATGTCCTTGATTCCGATGGCGCGCGCAGACATGTTTATTTTAACAAGGCGACGTTTAACAACCGGTATGGCATGGTTGCCGGTCTTGTCGGCGTTATTATTGATGTGAGCGATATCAAGGCGGCGCAGGAAGAGTTGCGTAAATCAAAAGAATTCCTCGGGAGCATTATTAATACGATTGGAGATCCGATTTTTGTTAAAGATGAGGCGCATCGGTTTATGATTGTCAATGACGCCGAATGTACGCTTATTGGAAAACCCCGGGAAGAGATCATTGGCAGGACCGATGCCGATTTCTTTCCCCTGGAGCAGGTTGCCGTGTTTTGGGAGAACGACAACTTTGTTATGGTGACAGGAGTTACCAATGAGAATGAAGAGAATATTACTGATAAGGAAGGCCAGACGCACATTATTCTTACCAAGAAAGCGCTTCATAGAGATCCAACCTCCGGCAAGAAGCTGTTGGTTGGAGTTATCCGTGATATTACCGATCGTAAGAAAGCCGAACAGGATGTGACACGGAGTTATGCTGTTCAAAATACGGTGAACGCGTTGTTACGGCTTTCCCTAGAAGACGCTTCTCTTGAAGAAATCCTTTCCCAGGCATTACATTTGATACTCGAGGCTGATTGGATCGCGCAGGAGAAAAAAGGAGTGATTTTTCTTATTGAAGATGATCCTGATACGCTGGTTATGAAAGCCCAGGTGGGATTATCTGAGCAGCGTCAGCACCTATGTTCCCGGATACGCAAAGGGTTCTGCTATTGCGGGTGCGCGGCATTGGAAGAAAAACTGGAATTTACCAGTTGTGTTGATACGAAGCACGAGGCTGTTTATGACGGGATGCCCGGACATGGCCATTACTGCGCGCCTATTATTGCGGGTCAACGGCTGATCGGCGTTTTGAACGTGTATGTTTCTGAAGGAGCCCAGCGGACAACAGCGACCGATGCTTTTATGAATGCCATTGCAACCACTCTTTCCGGTGTTATTCAGCGTAAACGGGCGGAATTTGAGCTTAAGAATGCCTATCAGCGGTTGCGAGAAACGCAGTCGCAGCTTATTCATGCCGAGAAGATGCAGGTTGTGGGAACCCTTGCCAGCGGTATTGCGCATGAAGTAAAGAATCCTTTGGGGATTATTATTCAGGGAGTTGGGTTTCTGGAAAAAGAGCCTGGCACTAATCGGGGGACATCGGGGGAAGTTCTGATGATGATTAAAGAAGCTGTGGAACGGGCAAATCGTATTATCCATGGGCTCCTTGATTTTACTCGCAGCTCCCCGATTGAATTTAAGCCCCAGGAAATCCAGGAGGTCCTGGAAACCTCGTTGATGTTAGTGCAAAAACAACTGGTTCTGAAGAATATCAAGATTATCCGGGATTATCAGGAAAGCCAGCGCGTTGTACGCGCTGATAAACATCAGTTGGAACAGGTTTTTGTCAACGTTATTTTAAATGCCTTTCAGGCAATGCCAAAAGGTGGTATACTAACGGTGCGGACGTTTAATAAGACCTTTATTCAGCTCCAGGAAGGCATGGGCCGCAGAGCAACCGACTTTTTGCACCCGGGGGACAGTGCTCTTGTTGTTGAGATAGAAGATACCGGTTCCGGAGTACAACCGGAACTGATCAATAAAATTTTCGATCCGTTTTTTACGACTAAGCCGCCGGGACAGGGAGTAGGCCTTGGGTTAAGTATCTGCCGCTCGATTATCGATAGTCACGGAGGGTTGATGACGATGGAGAGTGCGCCTGGCAAGGGAGCAAAAATTGTTATTATGCTGCCGGTATTTCTTGAAAAAAGACAATTAGTATAAGATGCTCGTAAAGGAGGGATCCACATGTCAAAGAAAAAAATTCTGATTATTGATGATGAAAAAGATTTTACGCAGATGGTAAAGCTGAATCTTGAAAAAGGCGGCAGATTCGAGGTTTATATTGAGAACAAGAGCCCTCATGCTTTGGCGGCAGCCAAACGGTATGTTCCCGACGTTATTTTATTGGATATCTTGATGCCCGAAATGGACGGGTTTAAAGTTTTGGAACTCTTAAAGAAGGATTATAATACGATTTCTATCCCGGTTGTCATGCTTACGGCAGTTATGACTGATGAGGCAAAAGCCAAGTCAACCAGCCTTTATGATGAGGGGTATATAGAAAAGCCGGTTACCGCAGAAGAGCTGGAACGTGAAATCGAGAAAGTGTTACGTATTCGGGATAGCGCTAAAGAATAACGGTATCAAACTGACAACGAGGAAAATCGAAAATGGAAAAAAAGAAGGTTCTCATTGTTGATGATGAAAAAACTTTTTGCGAGCTCGCAAAAATCAATCTTGAAGCAACGGGCGAATTCATTGTTCAGACGGTGAGCGATTCCCGCCAGACAATTGCTGCGGTGCGTTCCTTTGTGCCGCATATGATCCTTCTTGATCTGATTATGCCGCATATTGGAGGGATGGAAGTTTTAGAAATGCTTAATAGTGACGAAGTCAGCAGCAGAATCCCGGTTGTTATTTTATCGGCCCTGGAAAAAGATACGGATAAATTAAGGGCATATAAACTTGGTGTTGTCGGATACCTGGTTAAACCGGCGCAGACTACGGATATTATTCAGGCTATCCATAAAGCGTTGGAGTTTAAGTGAGGAGTCCCTGCCGCAGTAGGTCCGTCATAAAAACCCGCGAGTAAATGTATCCTTTGTATTGAGCGGTTCCTCTTTTGTTCTCAAAACACCTGCACACTGTTTTGCCTGTCTGCCGGCGCGCGCGGATATTTTGATTATTGGCGCGTTGATTTTGAAAGGGTGTTCCTTTCTTTTAACAGCCTGGACAGCCAGTCGATTTTTTCCCGGAATTCCTTTCTTTGAGGAGTATCACCTAATTCTTTGGAAATAACCGCCCACTCTGAATACGATACATAGTGTTGATCTCGCATTTTCCCTCCGTTCTTTATCGTGGCAAATATCCCTGTTGTGGCGAAATGCCGCTTGAAAGAATAATAATACAGTAATGCCTGCACGTATGGCCGCGGTTTCTAAAAAAATGTCAGGGTGTCCCCTCCGACAGTTTTAACATATGGTTTGTTCCGGACACGGGTGTATTCTTAAGAAGAGATTTGCTAGTGAAGAAATAACAAGAGAAGCGGGAAAATTATCCGGAACTTCCGGAGTAAATTCGCGCATATAACGTACGGTATCCCTTCGGGATTCCGTAAGCGCGGGATCGGTTTTCTGAAAATGAGCTGAGGGAAAATTCAGTGTCGAAGAAGGAAGTTGCCAACCATCAAAACATGGGCTGATCCGCGTGGAAATCTAGTGCTGGAGGAGGGAGTTGAACCCTCACGGGCGTGAACCCATCGGTTTTTGAGACCGACATGTATGCCATTCCATCACTCCAGCAAAAAAAGCTATTTGTATTGGCGTGGTCTGCCAATATGTGTGGCGGCAACCTTTACGAGGTTGCCCGCATCGGTTTTTGAGACCGATCTGCATGCCATTGTATTACTTCGGCGAAAATGTATTGTGGTTTCGCACTCGCTCGCCGAAAAACTGCACACTGGCCTATCCAATTAGGCCAGGTGATACGCTCGTTCCGTACGTTGTGACATTTTGGCACGCCGCTCGCTGCCTCGCTTGCCGCTCGGCTACGCTCGCTTTGTGCACTTTTCAATACTGACTCCGACACCTACGCATTCGCAAATTCCATAGGAATTTGCTCATAGGTGCGGAGTAAATTTGCGCATACAACTTACGTTCACTCGCTCGCCGAAAAACTGCACACTGGACTATCCAATTAGGCCAGGTGATACGCTCATTCCGTAAGTTGTGACATTTTGGCACGCCGCTCGCTGCCTCGCTTGCCGCTCGGCTACGCTCGCTTTGTGCACTTTTCAATTTTCTTTGTCAGAAAATTGAAAAGTGGAGCTGAGGAGGATCGAACTCCTGACCCCTTGCATGCCATGCAAGTGCTCTCCCAGCTGAGCTACAGCCCCGATTATCTAAATTATGCAGACCTTCCCTGGGGAACGGCCGTATTATTTCACAATTAAGCTCAATAAATATAACATTCAAGCCGTGGATTGTCAACGTTGTTTTTCAGCCTGTTATAGACTGCCGTTAATCGAATTTCTCCTTTGCATAGGGAACACCGGTCTTGACCCTGGATTGTAACTAGAGTATAATCAATAAACTATGATTTTAGGGGTGCATACTTCTACGCAGGGCGGGATTCAGAATGCAATACTGCGGGCGCATGAACTTGGGTGCAATACGCTTCAAATCTTCTCCCGTAACCCGCAGCAATGGCGTAGCGTTGCCTTGGACGCCGGACGCGTTGCAGAATTTCGCTTTTTTCGCAAAGAGTATCATATCGATCCGGTTTTTATTCATATCCCCTATTTGATAAATCTTGCTTCTCCCAATCCGCGGCTTTATAAAGCTTCTGTACAGGCATATATCGAGGATATTCAGGAAGCGGCTTGTCTTGAAGCCGATTTTATTGTTACGCATATGGGAAGTCATAAAGATACGACAGAGATTGGCGGGATACGCCGTTTTGCGCGCGCATTAAACAAGATTATCGGAAAAACCGCTGATTCCAATGTCGGGATTTTACTGGAAAATACCGCGGGTTCCGGCTCATGGCTCGGGTATAAATTCAGTCATCAGCGTAAAGTGCTTGAGCATGTAAAAGATCCAGCGCGTATCGGGCTTTGCCTGGATACAGCCCATGCGTATGCGGCAGGGTATGATTTAGCAACGCCTGAAGGTCTTGCAAAGCTTCTTGATGATGTTGACAAGAATGTCGGCGTTCAGCGCATAAAGCTTATTCACTTGAACGATACGCCGGAAAAATTGAAGTCGCGGCGTGATCACCATACGCATATTGGCGAAGGCAATATCGGTCTTGCCGGGATGAAGCGGATTATCAACCATGAAACGCTGAGGGATTGTGCGTTTATTTTAGAGACTCCCAAGATGGTCCCGCAGGATGATGCGCGTAATCTAGCGGTGGTACGGACATTACGGAAAGAAGTATAACGGAAAGATGAAAGAATACGTATTTAAGACAATTGAGGCGGCATGGCAACAGAAGTGGCGTCAGGAGAAAACATTTAAAGCGACTATTTCCGGCAAAGCGAAATTTTACTGCCTGGAGATGTTTCCGTATCCGTCGGGACGTATCCATATGGGGCATGTGCGTAATTATACTATTGGTGATGTGTACAGCCGGTATAAATGGATGCGCGGGTTCGATGTTCTACATCCCATGGGGTTTGATGCTTTTGGTCAGCCCGCGGAAAACGCGGCAATAAAGAATAAAAGTAAACCCGATGTCTGGACCCATAAATGTATTGCCGACATGGAAGTTGAGTTGTCCAAAATGGGTTTTTCCTATGATTGGGACAGGGAAATTTCCACATGCGATGCAACCTATTATATGTGGAATCAATGGATATTCCTGAAAATGATGGAGCGCGGCCTGGCGTATAAAAAGGCCTCGCGGGTGAATTGGTGCCCGTCATGTGCCACGACGCTTGCCAATGAGGAAGTTATTGAAGGCGGCTGCTGGCGTTGTAAAACGCAGGTTGAACAAAAAGAGCTTGATCAGTGGTACCTGAAGATTACCGAATACAAAGAGCGGCTGTTGGATGATTTAAAACATTTGAAAAATTGGCCTGAGCGCGTGGTTGCTATGCAGACGAACTGGATCGGTAAGAGCCAGGGTGTCGAGGTTTATTTTAAGCATGTCGAATCCGATACTATTATTCCGGTTTTTACCACGCGCGTTGATACGATTTTCGGCGCAACCTACATTGTCCTTGCCCCCGAACATCCGCTTGTTGAAAAACTTATTCAGGGTACTACGCAGGCGTCCAGCGTGAGATCGTTTGTTGAAAAAGTAAAACAGGAAAAAGCTTCCAGCCGTTCTCTTGGAGAGACTAAAAAAGAAGGGGTTTTTACCGGCTCGTTTGCCGTTAATCCCGCGAATAAAGAAACGATTCCGATTTGGGTTGCCGATTATGTTTTGATGGAATACGGGACTGGTGCGATTATGGCGGTACCGACGCATGACCAGCGTGATTTTCTTTTTGCCAAAGAACACGCGCTTGCCATGCGCGTGGTGATCCAGCCGGAAGGGATGACATTGTCGCCGGAAACAATGAGTCAGGCGTATGAAGACGACGGCATGCAAATTAATTCCGGCGGATTTGACGGTATTCCAAATAAAGAAGGGAAATTACGTATTGCCTCATGGATGGAAGAAAAAGGGATCGGAAAGATCCGGACTCATTGGCGTCTGCGCGATTGGCTTATCTCTCGCCAGAGATATTGGGGGACTCCGATACCTGTTATCTATTGCGACCGATGCGGTATTGTCCCTGTTCCGTATGACCAGCTTCCGGTTAAACTTCCCGCTGATGCGCCGTTTACCGGCGAAGGAGGGAGCCCTCTGGGGAAAGTACAAGATTTTGTTGAGGTGCCATGCCCCCGTTGTAACCGTCCTGCCCGCAGGGAAACAGATACTATGGCGACATTTTTTGACTCATCGTGGTATTTTTTGCGTTATTGCAGCCCGAAGGAATTACAGCAGCCTTTTGATCCTGAAGAAGCAAAGTACTGGATGCCGGTTGATCAATATATCGGGGGTATTGAGCATGCGATTTTACATCTCTTATATTCCCGCTTCTTTACAAAATTTTTTCATGACCTGGGCTTGATTTCTTTTACCGAACCGTTCCGCAGCCTTTTAACGCAAGGGATGGTTTTAAAAGAGGGCGAGGTCATGTCAAAGTCAAAAGGGAACATCGTTGACCCCGATTTGATCATTGATAAATATGGTGCCGATACGTTGCGTCTTTTTATCCTGTTTGCAGCTCCCCCTGAAACTGAACTTGAGTGGGATGACCGCGGGCTTGAGGGTGCATATAAGTTTTTGAACCGTATCTGGCGTATTCAGGAGAATTTGAAGGACCAGGCGGATCCGGCCTTAGTGCGTAGTCTCCATAAAACCATTAAAAAAGTTACTGAAGACATAGAAGCATTTAAATTTAATACGGCTATCGCCAGTCTTATGGAATTAGTGAATGAGATTTATAAACGCGGCGCGGATAAGGATGTTTTTGAAAAACTTCTTCTATTAATCGCGCCCATTGTCCCGCATTTTTGCGAAGAACTGTGGAGAGAACGAGGGTATACGGAAAGTATTTGCCGAGCCAGTTGGCCGGCATGGGATCCTGCCATGCTGGTCGAGTCAGTGGTAACTATTGTCGTACAGGTTAATGGTAAGGTTCGTTCTAAGATTGATGTTCCCGCAGATATATCCGAGGCTGCTTTGAAAGAAATGGTATTGGCTGATGAGCGGATTAAGTTTTGGGTAACCGCTGTCCCCCGCACCGTGATTATTGTCCCCAAAAAACTCGTCAATATAGTCGTCTAGACCCCTTTTTCCACCCCGTAGGTGTTTAACACCCCGTAGGTGTAAAATATTTGTTAGATTTTTATCTTGCCTGCGTCAAATACATGTAGAGAAGATGTAATGTGCATAATGTAGAAAGGGGAGAAAATGCAAGCAAGACATCTTGTTACTGGGGAAGTATACCATATTTTCAGTAAAAGCATTGCAGGGTATCGGATTTTTAATGCTCAAGACGATTATGTACGAATGAGACGTCTTATTGAGTATTATCGGTTCTGTGGAATAAAACAAAAATTTATACACTATAGCGGAATTAGGAAGGAAATATCTCCTGTTTTGACTGATGTGTATATTGAGATTATAGCGTATTGTTTTATGCCGACGCACTTTCATTTTGTGCTCAAACAGCAGGTTGATCAGGGAATTTCTTTGTTCTTGGGGAGGATACTTAATAGCTATACGCGATATTTTAATATTAAATATAGGAGGAAAGGTCCCCTATGGGAATCTCGTTTTAAAAGTGTGCATGTCGCAGGCGATGAGCAGCTTATTCATTTGACACGATACGTGCATCTTAATCCCGTATCAGCTTTTTTGGTCAAAACTCCCAGTCAATGGCAATATTCATCGTATAGCGAGTACGTTTTAAACAGAAATGAAAAGCAAGATATTTGCTGCCGTAGTATGATTGGTTTGGCGGGGAGTATGTATAAGAGGTTTGTTGAAAATCATGCGGACTACCAAAGAAAGCTAGGTTTGGTAAGAAAATTAATAGGTGACCATCTTGACACCCCGTAGGTGTTTTACACCCCTGGGGTGTAGGGGGGGGCTTACTTGAGGATGTTTTTGATGCAGAAGAGGAGCTTGTGAAAGTCTACGGGCTTTTCGAGGTAATCCTCTATCCCGCTTATTGCGGCCGCGTGTTTATCGATATCTTCTTTCCGCAATGAAATTGCGATGATAGGTATTGCGGCATATTCCGGATTTTGTTTAATTTCCTGCGCCGTTTTAAAACCGCTTTGTCCGGGAAGGACCAGGTCGAGAAGAATAATACGGGGTTTTTCCTGGGGAATTTTTATAATCCCTTCTTCGCCGCTTTCGGCAAGAACAACATCAAATCCTTCTGAATCAAGAAATTCTTTCAAGCTTGCTGCGGCATTGCGGTCATCGTCAATGACGAGAATACGCGATTTTTCCATATCTTAAGTATGCCTTAAAAATAAGTAGATTGCAAGTGAGTTCATAGCTCTTGGCTTGTAGATCATAGGGTGTATTTTGTTAGAAACGACTAAATTTTTCAAAAAACTCAATTTTTTAATACGTCCCCCCCCCGGCGTAACGCAGTCTATGAGCCATGAGCTATGGCCTATGAGCTCAGCGGTAGTACAGTTGCGAAGATATTTGTTAGAAAATTCAACTCTCCGCGTCTTATAGATGAGAAAGGAGAGGGTTTTATGTTTGCGTTGAATCGAGAAGAGAAAAAGGCGGCACTCGTCATTCTTGTATTTGCCTGTATCGGTCTGTGTGTTCGTTTCGCAGCAAAAACCAATTACAGCGTGTCCCGTCATATCGCCCTTGAAGAGAAAATTACTCAATTTGATGCCAATCAAATTACGTTGCATGAGCTTTTGAGATTCCGGGTGTTTCCCCGTAAGGTTGCCGAATCCTATATTTCTTTTCGCAATGAACAAGGGCCTTTCCGTGATATTGAAGATATTAAACGTGTTCCCGGGATAGGGCCGCAGCGCTTTGAAAAACTCAAGAACGTACTCTATGTGGATTGATCGGATTCCCGCGGTCATGGTGGGTGCGTTTTGTATGGCCGCAGGGATTATCTTCCAGTATTTTTTCGGGCTTAGTGTGTATCTCCTGATATCCTGCGTTTTGGCAGGATTATTTGTTCTCATCGTATTTTTCCGATGGAAACGGGTATTCGGGGCTGGGGCAACAATAACAGTTTTTCTTTTGGGTGCAAGCTGTATGGCGATTGATATGCGTCAGAGCGGTTGTGATGTCGCAGGGCTTATTCCGTATGGAGTAAAAACCGCATATACATTTCACGGTATCGTCAACAGCCAACCGTTTCGGCGAGATCAAGAAATGGTTTTTACCGTAGATGTCGATTCCTTTGATGCGGATAATCAGCGTGTTTTTTGTTGCGGGAGTGTTGGCGTGCGCGTTCAAACAGAAGCGACGTTTCAATACGGAGATAGCCTTTCAATAACGGCAAAACCCGCTCAATCTTTAGCCCGCAAATCAAAAGCCCGTGCTGTCGTTTTGCGGCCGGCGTCATTTGATATTGAACAACATCCGGATACGCCGCGGGGTTTTTTTGTAAGGCGCATGGCATTGGGTTGCAAACAAAAATTGCTGCGGATATTGTATTCTTCTATGGCGCATGTTCCTGCCGGTATTGTTGCTGCCATGGTTTTAGGCGATAAAGCGGGGGTTCCTGTTACTATTTACCAGTCAATGGTAGAAACTGGAACAGTGCATATTTTAGTGGTGAGCGGCCTTAATACGGGCATTGTGATCGCGATCCTTATTCTTTGTTTAAAAATTTGCCAGGTTAAACGCGCGTATTTCGTGTTGGTTGCCGGCCCATTCCTTGCGCTTTATAGCTTTATGACCGGAGCTTCAACGCCGGTTGTACGCGCGGCCGTTGGCGCTTTTATGTGCCTTCTGGCGTTTTCTCTCCAGCGGCAGGCGAATATTAAGAATGCGACATGCGTGGCTCTACTGGTGATTTTGGCAATTTCACCGCAAGAGCTTTTTGGTATCGGTACGCAGCTTTCTTTTGCCAGCGTATTTTCTATAGTTTACCTGTATCCTCTTTGTGCACGTGTATGCCGGTTTCAGGCTGTGAAAAACAAGATCGTTTTATTTTGCTGTCAAAGTTGCGGCGTTTCCCTGTGCGCCTGGTTTGGTACCGCAGGTATTATAGCGTATCATTTTGGTATTATTTCTCTTGTTACGGTTCCGGCAAATCTTATTATTGTTCCCCTGGGGACTTTGGCGACAGTGAGCGGTTTTGTTACTATGTTTGCCGGCTTGTTATGGAAGCCTTTAAGTCATGTATTTGCCGGTACATGCGAAATTCTGGTTGCTGCGATGGTATATTGTAACATTTTTTTTGACCACCTGCCTTTTTCGTGTCTCCATTTGAATTGACAAGAAAAGGCAACTATGGTAAAGTTAACTATTATGAAACGGCTTATTATTATTCTGTTTATCTTCTTTGGGCTTTCGGCTACCCCGGCGTATCCGTATTGGATATGGACTCCCAAGACCAAGAAATTCATTAACCCCAAACTTCAGCCAAAACCGACTCCGCAAGAGCAATTTGAATTCGCAAAAGGTTTTTTTGATATCAGGAATTTCGAGGAAGCGCGCAAAGAGTTTCAAAAACTCTTAAGCGCATATCCCAAAGCTTTTGAAGCGGCAGAGAGTCAGTATTATCTTGGCCGTATTGACGAGGCTCTTGGAAAACCCTACGAAGCATTTCTTTCCTATCAGAAGGTGGTTGAAAAATATCCGTTTTCCGAACGCATTCAGGAAATTATCGAGCGGCAGTATAAAATAGGCGAGGCTTTTATGTCCGGAGAAAAACGCAAAGCCCTGGGGGTCACGCTTCCGGTTGAGAATCCGTCTATTGAGATATTTGCTAAAGTTATTGAAAATTCGACGTATGGTCCTTTGGCAGCCAAGACCCAATATAAATTAGGGCTCGTTTTAAAAGGGTTGATGCGTTACTATGAAGCGGAAGAAGCCTTCAATAAAGTTATTTCGAATTATCCCGATAGTGAATGGGTGGAAGCATCGAAATTCCAGATTGCTTCCTGCCGGGCAGCTGTTTCCCGGGGCCCTGATTATGACCAGGGAGCGGCACAGGAAGCAAAGGGTAAATTTGAAGAGTTTATCAAAGAACATCCGGATGCGGTCCTTTCTACCGAAGCAGAGAAGAATATCGATCAGCTGAGAGATAAAGAAGCGCAAAGCGATTTTGAAATCGCGGCGCTCTATGAAAAACAGCAGGAATATAAGGCCGCCAAAATTTATTACGAGGGAGTGATCGATACCTATCCTCGGAGCCAGTGGGCTGCCAAGGCAATTGAGCGGGTGCAGCTTATGGAAAAGAAGATGGAGCGGAAGAAAAAATGATGACGCGAATTTTTCGTTTCGGGTTTATGATGGTTATGGTATGCGCGATGAACCTGGTGGGTTGCGGCTATACCACGCGTTCCATGATTTCAAACGAATATCGCACTATTTATGTGCAGCCGTTTGTCAATAAAATACAGTTGACCAATGAAGTATATACGGGCAATAATTACCGTCTTTACAAGCCTCAATTGGAAACAGATATCACCCGAGAGGTGAACAATAAGTACCTTTTTGACGGCAGTTTGAAACCTGTTACGCTGGAAACAGCGGATCTTTTTCTGGCGGGTGAGCTGATAGAATTTCGCCGCGACCCCTTGCGGTATGACGATAACGACAATGTTTCCGAATACCGCATCAGTATTCGCGTGAATTTAAAGCTTACCAATCAAAATACCAAAAAACTTCTCTGGGAGGAGGAGAACTTTGCCGGAGAAAAAGCCTATTTTGTTTCCGGGCAGGGTTCAATGTCAGATCAACAGGCTGTTAATGAAGCGATTGTTGATTTGGCGCGCAGGGTTGTGGAGCGTACCGTTGAGCAATGGTAGCTGTTGCATCAGTATACCTGTTCGTAGGACAGGATAATCCCGCCAAACAAATTAAACTCAAAGAAATTAAAGATTCTACCCTCGCACAGAATATTTCCGATTTTAACCAGGACATTGTATACGCCAAAGACATTACGCTTCGTGATTTACAGGAGCGCTTGCTTTGTCTCCCGGTTCAGTCCTCGAAACGGCTGGTGGTTATCAAACAGGCGCAGCAGTTGAAAGAAGACGCACGCGAGTATATTCTTTCGTATGCGCAGAATCCCTCCCCACGGGTGACGTTTGTCGTTGACATGGAATATCGCCAAGCCAAGGATTCTTTTTTTGATGCATTATCGCGTCTGGCTTCGACAATCCATTTTAAGGAAACACGTGCCGTTGATACATTTGATTTAAGCAGGCGGGTTGAGTTTGGCCAGGCAGGGGAAGCCTTGAAAATACTCCATGAACTCCTGGCTTTCGGTGAAAAGCCGGAACGAATCCTCGGGGGCTTGCGGTACGCTTGTGTTAAGCATACCGCAAACCGCCGGGAATTACCTCAAAAACTTAAGTTGTTAGTTGAATGCGATACCGATGTGAAAACCGGCAGGGTGAAACCAGAATTTGCTCTTGAAAAGCTTGTGGTGCGTTTATGCAGATTTTCTGAGCCGAATCGCAAGCTGTGACTTTGTGCGGTTAGCTTTATTCTGGTGAAGGACATTTTTCTTCGCTGCTTTATCTAATTTTCCAAAAACCTGGGAAAGCAGTGTTTTAGCTTCCGCAAGGTTTTTTGTCGACAAGAGCTTTTCGAATTTCTTAAGCGATTTTTTAATGTCGTTCTTTATCCTGAGGTTGCGCAGATGCTTTTTATCTGCAGAACGATCTGTTGCGCGCGATGTTTTGCGTCTTGGCATAATATTTCTCCTTTAGAAACGAAAATCCTTACACGTACGAACGTTGTATACTTATAGCATAATACTTTATGTATGTCAATAAACAAATCGGTAGCTAAATCAGCGGGAATTATAGGGATTGCGACTCTTTGCTCACGGATACTTGGTTTTATCCGGGATGTGGTGATTGCCCGGTTATTCGGAGTATACGTCTATGCCCAGGCATTTGTTGTCGCCTTTCGTATCCCCAACCTCTTCCGGGATTTGGTGGGAGAGGGCGCAGCAAATGCTGCTTTTGTCCCGGTTTTAAGCGAATATGCGGCAAAACGCAGTAAGGAAGAATTCTGGGAGCTGGTCAATGTTGTTTTAAACCTTTTACTGATTATTGTCAGCACGATCGTTTTGCTCGGTGTTATCTTTGCTCCGGTTATCGTGCGCTTGATTGCCCCGGGGTTTGTCGATGATCCGCAGAAAATGGCCGCAACCGTTACACTCACCCGCCTTGTTTTTCCCTATCTTCTTTTAATTAGTCTTGCCGCGTATTCTATGGCGATCTTAAATACGCTGAAACATTTTTCCGTCCCCGCTTTTGCTCCATGCCTGCTTAATATCTCGATTATTATCTGTGCGATGATGTTTGGAGAGGGGATCAAGGGGTTGGCGTTAGGTGTTCTTATCGGAGGCTTTCTTCAGTTGGCGGCGCAAATTCCGCTTGTGTATAAGAAAGGATTCCGCCTGAATTTGCGCGGCCGGTTTAAACATCCGGGTGCAACACTTATTGGAAAACTGATGGTGCCGCGGTTATTAAGTTCAAGTATTTACCAGTTCAATAACTTTGTCGATTCGATTTTTGGTTCGATGAGCGTTCTTGTCGGTGAAGGCGGGGTGGCGGTTTTGTATTTTTCCTACCGGCTTATTCAATTTCCCGTCGGGGTTTTTACGAATGCGATTTCCCAGGCGATTTTGCCGACATTCTCTACGCAGGCGCTTGAACAGGATCATGCGCAACTGAAAAAGACGCTTCTGTTTGGATTGCGCGCTACTTTTTTTGTTATGGTACCGGCTTCCGTTGCGTTTATGGTGCTGGCTCATCCGATTATCGAGGCGCTTTTTGGCGGCGGCAGGTTTGACGCGTATTCTGCGCAGGCAACTGCCCGGACGCTTTTTTTCTATAGTATCGGTTTATCCGCGTATGGTGCGACGCGCGTTATGCAGACATGCTTTTTTGCGATTAAGGATACGGTGACGCCGACAAAGATCGCCGGAATGGCATTGGGCATGAATATCCTGTTTACGATTATCTTCATATATCCTCTTAAAATCTGCGGTATTGCGTTATCAAGTTCGCTTTCCGGCATTATCAGTTTCTCCGTATTATTCGTAATCCTCCGGCGGCGGTTATCGCCGCTATCTGTACGGCCGCTTGTTTTATTTTTTGTCAAAGTACTTGCCGCCAGCCTTTTGATGGGGATTGTCTGTTATTATGCGGCGATGGTTCCCTATGTGCCCTGGGGCGTTCCTTGGGCCAAACTTATAAATCTGGGTGTTGTTGTTATTGCAGGCATTGTTTCGTACGGTTTGTTCTGTGTCGTATTAAAAGTTAATGAGTTACAGGAACTCTTTCGTTGGATACGTACATACGGGAGAAAGCAACGAGTTAGTCTCTAGCTTATGGCTCATAGTTTATAGGTGTTTTTCGCCGGAGGCTGATTTCCAGCTTTGTATTTCCCTATGGACTACCAGCTACGAGCTATGAGCTGCGGACTTGAATGGACAAAACAGCGGAATTAAAAAAAATAATCGCGAATTTACCCGAGACCCCCGGAGTTTATTTTTTTCGTGACGATACCGGCACAATTATTTATATCGGTAAGGCAAAGTCGCTTAAAAAACGGGTGCAATCGTATTTTTCCCGCCAGCTTGACGCCAAAACGCAGCATTTGGTGGAAAAAATTGCGGATATTGAATATCAATTAACGCCTTCTGAAAGTGCCGCGGAAGTTTTAGAAGCCCAGCGTATTAAGGAGTATCAGCCGCACTACAATATAATTTTAAAAGACGATAAATCATTCCCCTGGGTGCGTATCAGTGACGAACGGTTTCCCGTTATATCGATCTGCCGTAAGAAGAAGGCGCTTATGAATGATAACGCTTCTTACTATGGGCCCTATACTGATGCAGTATCTTTGAAGAACGCATGTAAACTTATCCGCAGTATTTTTGGTTTCCGTTCCTGTAAGACTTTACCGAAGAAGGCGTGCCTGTATTACCGGCTTCATTTATGCCCGGCCCCATGTGAGGGTAAAATCAGCGTTGAACGTTACCGGAAGCTTATTGACGATATTCGGCTTTTTCTTGAGTCAAAATATACCGAGCTGATCGCCCGGTTAACTGAAAATATGAAAGACGCCGCATCGAAGCATTATTACGAAGAGGCGGCAAAGCTGCGTGATCAGGTCGGAGCATTGGCGGCATTTTCTCAGAGCCCGCAGTCGACGGCGGCAGTTTTTGAGCTCGATGAGTTACAGTCCGCTCTTGGCTTGAATAAATTGCCCGAACGTATTGAAACATTTGATATCTCCAATATCAGCGGTAAAGAAGCATGCGGTTCTATGGTCAGTTTTTGGCGCGGGGAAGCGGATAAAAATAATTATCGCCGGTTTCGTATTAAGGGCGTCCACCGGATTGATGATTACGATATGATGCGGGAAGTGGTGCATAGACGATACGAACGGTTGGTGCGTGAACATAAGCCATTGCCGGATCTTATTCTTATCGATGGAGGGAGGGGGCATTTGGCCGCAGCACTTGGGCAATTGCATGGTTTGGGAGTTTCCATTCCAGTCGCCAGTATCGCCAAAGAAGAAGAAAATGTGTATGTTCCCTGCCGCGAAAAACCGGTACGGTTCAAAGACAATGCACCGGCATTACAACTGATACGGCGTATGCGTGATGAAGCGCACCGTTTTGCGGTTGCCTACCACCATATTTTACGCAGAAAAAGGATTATCGGGAAATGATCCGGCATACAAAGCGCGTACGACCGGCACCGCCAATGATTACTCCCTTTGAAAAAAAAGTTTATACCGCAGTGATGACGATTCCTCTTGGTTCAGTCCGTACGTATGCGTGGGTTGCCTGCAGGATCGGGAAACCGAAAGCAGTCAGAGCCGTAGGGCAGGCACTCCACAAGAATCCCTTTCCGCTACTTATTCCCTGCCACCGTGTTGTGCGGTCAAATGGAAAATTAGGGGGATTTGCCTGGGGCGTCCGCAATAAGGCAAAGCTCCTCAATTTAGAAAGACAGATTCGCCAGTTGATGGTATAATAGTGCCTCGGAGGATTCTCATGAAAATCAAAGAAGCGTTGGCGGAAATGATCAAGCGTGACGGCTCGGATGTGTTTTTCCGCGCAGGCGGGACTCCGCGTATTCGAATTGACGGGCAAATTGTTGCCATTAGTGATGAACCTCTTTCGGTTGATGATGTGGTGCGCGCGGTTGATGAGATAACCTTACCTGAACAAAAACAGGCGTTTAAGGGTAATCTCGATATTGATTTTGCCATTTATCTTGAGGAGTTTTCCAGGCGTTTTCGTGTCAGTATTTTTATGCAACGCAACTGGCCCTCACTGGTTATTCGTAATATCCGTAACGAAGTGGCGTTATTTGAAGACCTCGGTCTTCCCGCGGATGTCTTAACGAAGCTTTCATTGGAGAAAAGAGGGTTGGTATTGTTGACCGGGACCATGGGGAGCGGTAAGTCAACGACACTGGCCAGTATGATCGAATATATCAATCAAAATTGCCGGAAACATATCCTTACTATTGAAGAGCCTATTGAATTTACCTTTAAAGATAAAATATCGATTATCAACCAGCGGGATTTGGGGCTGGATGTTTCTTCATATTCCACGGCATTACGTGCGTTTACATTACAAAGCCCGGATGTCATCTATATTGCTAATATCCGTGATTATGAAACGATGTCTGCGGCATTGACTGCCGCTGAGACCGGTGTTTTGGTATTAAGCACGCTGCATACGGTGAATGCGCCGCAAACCGTTGAACGCATTATCAACTTTTTCCCGCCTCACCAGCATCAGCAGGTGCGCGTGCAAGTGTCGACGCTTCTCAAAGGCGTCATGTCATTGCGGCTGGTCCCCCGTAAGGACGGGGTAGGCCGGGTGCCTGCGTATGAAATCATGCTGCAAACTCCGACGATTTCTCGTCTCATCCGGGAAGGAAAAACCTGGGAGATCCCGCAGTATATTTCTGATGGCGAGATTTTCGGGATGCGTTCATTCGATCAGACGCTGGCTTACCTTGTTGATCAAGGAACGATCACGGAAGAGGAAGCGATTAATTTTTCGGATAATAGGGAAGAATTCACGCTTGTCCTTAAAGGGTTTAAAAAACGATAAATGAGAGTACCATCTGTGGAGGTTGTTCATGCTTGCCGATATCCGCTCTAAATTGGAAGAATTGCATATTCGTTTGGACCAGCTCCGGGGGTATCTTTGACATAGATAAGAAGAAGGCGCTTATCGACACGTTGAACCAGCAGATGTCCGCAGTCGGTTTCTGGGATAATACCGAGCAATCCTCCCGAATAGTAAAAGAATTAAAAGGCCTGAAAAATAGCGTTGAACCCTGGCATCACGCGTTTGTTAAATACCAGGAGATCGCGGAATTTGCTCATTTGGCTGCTCAAGGTGACGAAAGTTTGAACGCGGAGTTGATGCGGGATCTCGAAGAACTCCTGAAACAGGTTGATAAACTTGAATTTTACACGTTATTAAGCGGTGAATTTGACGCATGCGGCGCTATCCTCAGTATCAATTCTGGTGCCGGTGGCACTGAGTCATGTGATTGGGCCAATATGCTTTTTCGGATGTATGCCCGTTATGCCGAACAGCACGGGTATGCCGTTAAAACACTCGATGTGCTGTATGGCGAAGAAGCGGGTATCAAGAATGTTACTATTCTTATAGAAGGAGACTATGCCTTTGGCTATTTAAAGGCAGAGCGCGGGGTGCACCGCCTGGTGCGTATTTCTCCGTTTGACGCCAATAAACGCCGGCATACCTCATTTGCCTCGGTTGATGTTATTCCTGAAGTGGAGGATGAGGTTGCTATTGCCGTTGAAGAAAAAGATCTGCGTATTGATGTGTACCGCTCAAAAGGCGCGGGCGGGCAAAGTGTTAATACCACCGATTCAGCTGTGCGCATTACGCACATCCCGACAGGGATCGTCGCGCAATGTCAAAATGAGCGTTCGCAGTTCCAGAATAAACAAACCGCAATGAAAATTCTGAAAGCGCGCCTCTATGAATATGAGCGCCTTAAGAAAGAAGAGGATCTGCAAAGGCATTATAATGGCGAGCAGAAAAAAAAGATCGAGTGGGGCAGCCAGATCCGTTCCTATGTTATGCATCCCTATAGTATGGTAAAAGATCATCGCACCGATTATGAAACCGGCGATGTTAATACGGTGATGGACGGCGGGCTTGACGAATTTATTGAAGCATATCTTAAAATGAAGAAACTGGAGCAGGTAGGATAAGGCGGTTTCAACGTCGCTTAATAAAAGCACGAGATGTTCAACCCCGCTCAGCGGAATTGAACTTAATAAAAATGTAAGGAGCTCAAGAATAACCATGTTAGGTTTTATAAAAAAAGCTAATTTAAACGCAAAACAAAAAACAATTCAATCAAAGTATCCGGGAGTTTCTATTACGTTGCATCCGGACATGCCGAATCCTTCCGTCGGGAAAATGGTGGAAATAGCCGGGGTTGTGGCTGCGGTCAACGCCTGTGAAAAAGCGGTTGCAGCGTTATCGGATGAAGCACTGCGGGCTAAGACCGCTGATTTTAAAAATCATATCCTGCAAAAATCAAATGAGATTGCTGATCAGATGAGGGCGCTTGAAGATGAACTTTCTGAAGCCGCCATTCCGGAAGAGAAAGAGCGGATCAAGGAAAAGATTAAACTTACCCGCAACAAAATCTTTGACGATATCCTCCCGGAGGCTTTTGCCGTGGTCCGTGAAGCATCCAAACGGACGATCGGATTGCGCCATTTTGATGTGCAGATAGCCGGCGGCTATATCCTGCATGAAGGAAAGATCGCTGAAATGTCAACCGGTGAAGGTAAGACCCTGGTCGCAACATTGCCGACATATTTGAACGCGCTTTTGGGCAAGGGTGTTCATATTGTTACGGTTAATGATTATCTGGCGCGCAGAGACCGGGAATGGATGGGGCCGATCTTTGAATTTTTAGGTTTATCGATAGGCGCGATCCAGCATGAGATGTCCGATGAACAGCGTCAGCGCGAATACGCCTGCGACATCACCTATGGAACGAATAACGAATTCGGGTTTGATTATTTGCGCGATAATATGAAATATAGCGTTCAGGATCTTGTACAGCGTCCGTTCTATTATGCGATTGTCGACGAAGTAGACTCAATCCTTATTGACGAGGCCCGTACGCCGCTTATTATTTCCGGGCCTGCAGAGGAAGCGACCGATAAATATTATATTGTTGACCGCATTATTCCTAAACTCAAGCGTAAGAAGATCCTCGAAAAAGAAGAGATCGACGCCAAATATAAGGGCGAGGATATCGCCAAAGGGTTTGATGCTATTGTTGATGAGAAAACGCACACGGCCCGTCTTACTGAAGAAGGCGAGACAAAAGCCTGTCAGCTCCTTAATATTGCCGATCTGCATACGATCGAAAATACCGAATGGCTTCATCATATTATTCAGGCAATGCGCGCGCATGATTTGTACCAGAAAGATGTCCAGTATGTCGTCCGTGACGGCCAGGTTATTATCGTAGATGAATTTACGGGGCGCCTTATGCCGGGACGCCGCTGGTCTGACGGTTTGCATCAGGCCGTTGAAGCGAAAGAGGGCATTAAGATAGAGCGGGAGAATCAAACGCTGGCAACCATCACCTTCCAGAATTATTTCCGCATGTATGAAAAACTCGCCGGTATGACCGGTACCGCCTATACGGAAGCAAACGAATTCAAGGCGATTTATAAACTTGACGTTGTGGTTATTCCGACCAACAGGCCGTTGGTGCGCGTTAATACTCCGGATCAGGTTTATAAAACAGAGGCTGAAAAATTTGCGGCGGTTGTCGAAGAGATCGTCGCGTTGCATGCGCAGGGCAGGCCGGTTCTTGTCGGTACGATTTCTATTGAAAAGTCGGAGCGTCTTGGCGAGATGTTGAAGCGCCGGGGTGTTACCCACCAGGTCTTGAACGCAAAGTATCATGAAATGGAAGCGGCCATTGTTGCCCAGGCAGGGCGTTTTAAGGGAGTTACGATCGCAACCAATATGGCAGGCCGTGGTACGGATATTTTACTGGGAGGAAATCCTGCGTTTATGGCCCGCAATGTTTTACGTCAGAAGATGCAGCCTGAGGATCTTGGGTATCAGGATGAATACAAAAAGCTTTTCGAAAAATTCAAGGCTGAAGCGCAGGAAGAACATGAAAAAGTGGTGCGTCTTGGGGGGTTGCATGTTATCGGTACCGAGCGTCATGAAGCCCGTCGAATCGATAATCAGCTGCGTGGCCGGTGCGCACGCCAAGGAGATCCGGGTTCGTCGAAATTTTACGTTTCTCTGGCCGATGATCTTATGCGTTTATTTGGTTCTGATAAACTGATCGGTGTTATGAATACGCTTGGCCTTGAAGAGGGACAGGTTATTGAACATCCGTGGGTAACGCGTTCCATTGAGATCGCTCAGAAGAGGGTTGAAACGCATAACTTTGACATTCGAAAACAGCTTTTGGAATATGATAACGTTATGAATAAGCAGCGGGAAGTTATTTATATGCAGCGCCGGCAGATCCTCGAGGGTGCTTCTTTAAAAGACGATGTCCTTGATGTGATAGACCGGGAATTTGATGCTATCTGTGCGGTGCATTGCGCTGATAGTCCGGATCCGCATGATTGGAATGTCCCCGGGTTTGTTTCTGCCATTGGAGCAAAATTCAGCATTGAGTTGAATCCGCAGGAGATACTTGATGCCAAGAACGCACAGGTTAAAGAAAATGTGCGTGATGCTCTTATCAGGGTTTATACGGAAAGAGAAAAGTCCATGGGGGAAGAAGTGATGCGGCATATGGAACGCATGGTATATTTACAAGTCGTTGATGCCAAGTGGAAGGACCATTTATACGCGATGGATCTTTTGCGCGAAGGTATTGGTTTGCGTGCCTATGGTCAGCGTGATCCGCTTATTGAATATAAACGGGAAGCATTCGGTATGTTTTCGGAAATGGTTGCTTCTATCGGTGAAGAAGCCGTTCAAATGATCTTTCGTTTGCAGCCGGTACAACAGGAGCGTTTTAAGGGAGCATTTAGCTCTGTTGTCAAGCACCTGGTGCATCAGGAAGCCGAACAATTCTCAAGTTCTCCCGTAAGCCAGACCGGTGAAGGAACGGGTTCCGCAGAACAAACGCCCGCCAAGCAAGTGCCGGTTGTTTCAGGTCAAAAAGTCGGGCGTAATGATCCATGCCCCTGCGGTTCAGGGAAAAAATACAAGAAATGCTGCGGACAATAAACCGGTTGTCACCGGCACACTTTTTGTTGTGCGCGTTTTCCGCGTTCCTGCTGGTTATTTCTTTTCCCTGGCCAGGATATTGGTTCTTGGCTTGGATCGCGTTTGTCCCCTTCTTTTATGCGGTGTCTCGGCAAAAAATTCTTGCTCGTTTTTTCCTCGGATATTTTTTCGGAGCTCTCTTTTGGGCCGGCCTTCTCTATTGGCTGGTGCATGTTACCGTGCTTGGCAGCTTCGTGCTTGTTCTGTACCTGGCATTGTATAACGGGCTCTTTGCCGCAATGCTTTTTCCTGCCTCTCTTGAAAATAGACGCGTTCGAACGATACTCTTCATCCCTGCAGTCTGGGTGTGCCTGGAATTTATCCGCAGTTATGTTTTAACCGGTTTCCCGTGGGGATTGTTAGGATATTCCCAAACACCTAATCTGCCAGTCCTTCAAATTGCTGATACGACAGGCACCTGGGGGATTTCATTTATTGTAATGATGGTGAATGGAGCGATATATCAGTGCATAGTTTATGGTCCATGGGTCACTGAGAAGAAAAAAAGGAAGTATATTGCGCCGTCAATGGCAGTGGCAGGGGTGTTGTTGGCCGGTGTTGTTGCATACGGGATCGTCCGTTTTCAGCAAATTGACGGTAAAAAGCGGGAAGCGGTCAATCTTGTGCGTGTTGCGGTGGTGCAAGGGAATATTCCGCAGGAACTTAAGTGGAATGAAGCTAGCCAAGACTATATTATGAAGCGTTATATTGATTTGACGCATGAAGCAGCAGGGGAAATGCCGTCGCTTATTATTTGGCCTGAGGCATCCCTTCCTACGGTGATCGGGGAAGATCCGGTGTATTTTTCAGAGGTAGAAAAGTTAGCTCAAAACACGGGGACGTGGCTCTTATTTGGTGCTGTGACTCTGCGACATGAACGTTATTATAATAGCGCTATCCTTATGTCGCCTCAAAAAGAAGTCGTTGATGTTTACGATAAAATGCATCTGGTACCTTTTGGCGAGTATATCCCCTTGCGTAAAATCCTTCCTTTTTTGGAAACAGTTGTGCCTATTGGCGAGACAACAAGGGGATGTTCCCGAACTCTATTTACGTTTTTGCCGCCAGGGCATACAACTCCGGCAACATTCGGAGTTTTAATTTGTTTTGAGGATTTATTTCCTGAACTTTCCCGGGAATTAACGAAGCACGGAGCCGGCTTCTTGGTGAATATTACCAATGATGCTTGGTATAAGAAAACGCCAGCCGCCTATCAGCACTTTCAGGCATCGATATTGCGAGCAGTTGAAAATCGCCGTTTTGTCGTGCGTGCCACGAATACCGGGGTTTCCGGCTTTATTGCCCCCTCAGGAGTTGTGAATGCGGTGTTAGCTGATAAATCCGGCACCAGCCTTTTTGTCGGCGGCATGCAGGCGCGTCGAATTGTCCCTTCCCAGGAAAAACCGACGCCATATGCGCGTTTCGGAGAATGGTTTGTTGTTCTCTGCGCGCTTGTTTCGATCTTCGGCATAGGAACGCGTTGTAATAAAGAGCGGGATTTAACGTTATCCGCCAAGCATTGTGGCGGTTCACGTTGTAACCCGTAGTTTTTTTGCTACGAAGGAGCCGCCGTCGGAATATACCCTATGAGCTCAAATCCCATTGGAATTTTATTCTTAAACGTTGAAGAACAATGTTCAATATTATCTTATTAGGGATTACCAGCCTTTTGACCGATATCGCCAGCGAAATGGTGTATCCTATTTTGCCTATTTACCTGGTTGTTCAACTGGGCGCTGGTCCGGTAGTTTTAGGCATTATTGAGGGTATTGCCGAAAGTCTAGCAAGCCTTACCAAAGTTTTTTCCGGATATTTTTCAGACCGTTTCAGATTGCGCAAGCCATTTGCCATTGCCGGTTATGCAGCCTCGACTTTAGGCAAGTTTTTCCTCTATCTTTCAACGGGATGGGGGATGGTTCTTGTGGGGAGAACGGTTGATCGTTTTGGAAAAGGTATTCGTACAGCGCCGCGCGATGCGCTTATCGCAGAGAGTGCTCGCCGTAATAGACGGGGATCGGCATTCGGCCTTCATCGCGCTATGGATACGTTCGGCGCCTGTATCGGTGTTTGGTTGGCGTATTTGTTGATTATTAAATTTAAAGGCGATTACCAGCACGTTTTTTTGTTTTCGATCATCCCCGCCTTTTTCGGTGTTATCATCTTGTTCTTTGTCAGGGAGAAAAGAACCTATCTTCAGGAACAAAAAGAAAAGGTTGTTTTTCGGTGGAAGAGTCTTGATCGCCGCTTGAAGCTTTTTCTTGTTTTTACCTTTATCTTTACCCTGGGGAATTCATCAAATCAATTTTTGCTTTTGCGCGCACAAAATACGGGTAATTCTCTTGCGCAGGTAATTCTGATGTATTTGGCATTCAATATCATATATAGCATTGTCAGCTATCCTGCCGCGCATCTTTCCGATCATATCGGGAGAAAGAAATTGTTGGTTGCCGGATATCTTTTCTATGCAATCGTTTACCTTGGGTTTGCGATTACACAGGCTGCGCACGCATATTGGTTTTTATTTGCCGTGTACGGTTTATATATGGCCTGTACTGAAGGTGTTGAGAAGGCGCTGGTCGCGGACATTGCGCCTTCGCATATGCGGGCAACGGCTATCGGCCTTCACGCCACAATCGTGGGTATCGGTCTTTTGCCGGCTTCACTTTTGGCCGGCGCATTCTGGCATTATTGGGGGGCTTCAGCCCCGTTTTATTTTGGCGGGATCATGGGAGTGGTTGCCAGTATCGGGTTTTGGTTTATTCTCAAGGGAGTTTAGTCTTTCGCAGCAATAACAGGCCTGTGAATTGAGTTTGTAGCTTGTAATTACGAGTAAAGACGAGACGGGTTACCAAGTCATCTGCCACAATACATGGCGGGTAGCCACCATCACAAGGGTGCGATGAAAGCATGTACGGTAATGTGATAGCATGGAAATCCTGTGAACTCTTTTGAGCTTTTAGAGTCCGGTATTGTCAGTGTTGATTCGAAAGAAAGGGTATGATAAGATAACGCTATGAAAAGAGCCGGATTTTTAATCGGGATCCTTCTATTGGCGGTGACGAATGCGGATGCTTTTCCCCCTGGTCATCGGACACAAATCCCGAAAGATCAGCAGGCGATTGTTCAGCAGTATTCTCTCTTGGAGCCGATAACCAAGGAAGACCGTATTTTGATTTTAGCGCCGCATCCTGATGATGAGGTTATCGGATGCTCGGGAGTTATTCAAAAAGCTGTCGCCGCAGGCGCATCGGTGCGCATCGCGTATCTTACGAATGGTGATGCTAACCAGTTGGCATTTATCGTTTATGAGAAACGCCTGACATTTTTGCCGGGCGAGTTTGTTCATATGGGCGAAGTGCGTAGAAAAGAAGCGACTGCTGCCGCTCAAATCCTTGGATTGAATGCCGACAATCTTACTTTCTTCGGATATCCTGACTTTGGGACATTTACCATGTTCCAGTATTATTGGGGCTCTAAAAAACCATATCGAAGTCTTTTAAGCCGGCAGACTAAAGTTCCTTATAAGGATAATTATTCATTCGATAAATCGTATATCCCGGAAAATGTGCTTGCAGATATTACCAGCGTTCTCTTGGATTTTCAACCGACCAGGGTTTTTGTTACGCATCCGGCCGATAGCAATGCGGATCATCGGGCATACTGCCTTTATTTTCAGATTGCCCTGGCTCAGGTTGAAAATCAGATCCCAAAGCCCAAAGTATACAATTATTTAGTCCATTGCGTAGGTTGGCCTTTGCCGAGGCATTATCATCCTGACTATCCCCTTATTCCGCCTCATCAGTTGCTTGACTCGGAGATTGTTTGGCAGCGGCTTCCCTTGACAGCCGCTGAGATCGAAAAAAAACATAAGGCGGTCTTGTGCAACCGATCGCAAACAAGTTCAAGCGCGTTCTATCTCTTATCGTTTGTGCGCAGCAATGAACTTTTCGGCAGTTATCCGGATGTTGTTTTAACGCCTCCCCGCGCCCCGGCAGTTCCTGCTATAAAACCGCAGTCGTTTTGGGATAGAACTTTAGCATTTTTCGGCATTTCAGGGCTTATTACCGAGCCCAAGATGGGCATGACTGTCGGGAGTTTTAAGAAACTGGCAGAGGTTAAAGGGAATGTTAGTTATGCTGTTGCCGATAGCTGTTTGTTGATTCGGATCCATAAGGATGAAGAGTTGAACCGTCGTATGAATGCCATGATTTATTTGTATGGATTTAGCGATCGGGTAGATTTTGCCCAGATGCCCAAGATTACTGTTATTGCACGTCATAATAAGTGCCGTGTTTTGAATAAACGTTCGAGGATACAAGCCGATGGTGTTGGCGTTGAACTGAAACCGAACGAGATGCTGGTAAAAGTTCCGCTGTCTTTGCTGGGGAATCCGACGATAATCGTGTCGTCGGTTAAGACATTCTCCGGAATTAATTCCGTGGATATGTCGGCGTTCCGGACCATCATTATTGAGGAGGCAGATAGCCATGGTTGATATTGCGAGTGTTTGTATTACAAAACCTGATGATGTCAATATGGTGTTTGGCCAGAGCCATTTTATTAAAACAGTGGAAGATTTATACGAAGTGCTGGTTGGTTCTGTTCCCGGGATCCAATTCGGGTTTGCTTTTGTGGAATCATCGGGGGCTTGTAAAATTCGCGCGGAAGGCAATAATGACGAACTTAAAAAGCTAGCTTGTGAAAATGCACTGCTCATTGGGGCGGGGCATACGTTTCTAGTGTTTATGCGCAATGCCTATCCGATTAATGTCTTAAATGCAATCAAACAGATACCGGAAGTCTGCGGAATTTATTGCGCAACGGCTAATCCCGTCGAAGTTATTATTGCAGAGTCCGCGGGAGGCCGTGGTGTGCTCGGCGTTATCGATGGGGCAAAGCCGGCGGGAATTGAAAACGAGGCTGATAAGGCCTGGCGTAAAGGATTGTTGCGTAAGATCGGGTATAAATTATAATCGGTTCACGGGTATCGGTTTACGAACGCGGACGTTTGGCGAAAGCCATGTATCGGAAATCAGAGGAGTATATGGATTTTAAAAAATTCAAGAAGAAAGCCAGTTATCTTGCTGGATGGGTTGCATTGCATGTATGTACATTTTTTGTGCGTATCTTGCCGCAATCGTGGTTGTATAATTTTGCAGGCGGTATTGCGTCGTTAGGGTATTGTTGCGCCGGGAAACAGCGTGCAACCGCGCTTGAAAGTTTAAAGGTCGCTTTCGGCGACGATAAAACAGACAGCCAGATTGAGAAGGTTGCCCGGGACTGTTTTCAATATATGTCCAAATCGGCAATCGAACTTATGTTCCTTATGGATAAGCCCGCGTTGCTTAAGACGCGGGTACGTTTTGCGCAGAAAGAAAATCTTGACATGGCTCTTGCCAAGGGGAACGGCGTTATCTTGGTGAGCGCGCATTTTGGGAATTTCCCGCTTTTATTGGCACGGTTAAGCCAGGAAGGGTACAATGCGTCGGGAATTATGCGTCCGATGCGCGATGAGCGTGTCGAGAAATTATTTCAAGAAAAACGCGATCGATTTGGCGTAAAGACCATTTATAGCGTTCCTCGTAATACGTGCGTTGATTTGACTATCCGCCAGTTGCGGGCCAACGGAATTGTTTTTATTCCTATTGACCAGAATTTCGGCACTGCCGGCGTTTTTGTCGATTTTTTTGGCAAACAAGCGGCAACGGCAACGGGCCCGGTGATTTTTGCGCAGCGTACGAAAGCCGCAATTATCCCGTGTTTTATCGTCAGGCAGAATGATGATACTCACGTTATTTATTTTGAACCGCCTGTGGGCCTTGCAGAAGGAGCGACGTCTGAAGAAGTCATTACCCGGACCATCCAGAAATTAACCACGGTTATTGAACGGTACATCCGGACGTATCCGGCGGAATGGGGATGGATTCATCGTCGATGGAAGTCAAAACCAAGTCAAACGAAAGGGGTGGAGCATGGTTGAAGAAAAAAAAGACGGAGAACCGAAATCCTGTTGTTGCGCATCAGGGAAAAACGCCTGCGGTACATTTTTTAAGGTTGTGCTTGGGTTGATATTGCTCGTCTTGGGCGGCGTTGCAATAATACGGTGGTGGCCGGTCTTGGTGCTTCTTATCAAAGGTTGTATCGGGCCGTTTCTTTTGCTGGCAGGCGTTATTACGTTGGCAATAGCAAAAGAATAGCATTAAAAAACAGAATTGGTTTTAACGTCACCAGTCATAAGGTCACAAGAAAAAGTATAAAAATGGATAGGTTTTTGCTTGTGACTTTGTGACGGTGTGACTTTGAGATCAGGATATTGTTCTGTGCAAGTATGAGCTTTACTAGTGTAACGTTTTTATATATAATGGGTTAACAATTAAGATGTAAAGGTGTGTTTATATATAAGGAGTATGGGAATGGAAAATATTTTATTGCGTGAATTACCGATGAACCGGAGTGCCGTGCGTTGTGTTGTTTTCTTTGCATGTTTGATTAGTACTGCGTTGAGTGCTTTTGTGCGTATGCCGCTGCCATGGACGCCGGTTCCGGTTACTTTACAGACTGCTGCGGTGCTTTGGGCGGGTCTTTGTTTGGGAGCTCGTCGTGGCGCATATACACAGGTGGGGTATATTGCGCTTGGAGCTGCGGGGATTCCGGTTTTTGCCGGTGCGCAGGCAGGAGCTTTGTTCTTGGCTGGTCCGACAGCTGGGTATATCGTTGGATTTGTTGTGGCAGCTTGTATCGTTGGAAGGCTGAGCAGGGATTTTTCCGGGACGTGGATTTCTTTGTGTGCCCTTTTGATTATTGCTGATGCGGCTCTTTTTGCCTGCGGTATTGTATGGTTAAAAATATTAACGCATGCTTCATGGGTTCAGCTCATTTCTATGGGGGTTATTCCGTTTATTCCCGGTGAAGCGATAAAAATCACAGCTGTTGCTGCTGTTTACCTGCGGTTTCGTTCGCGAATAACCAGCATTTGCTAGTTTCTTGACAAAGGTTCCAAAATGTGATACGGTAGTTTTTATACAAGAGTGCTTTAATATTGCTGATACTTGTAGCAGGAGAAGTTGGTTTAAGAAGAGCTTGTAACTCTGCTGTCGCAGAGATTTCTGGCTGCGCAGGGAGGGGCTCGATACGTTTGGGAAGTGTGCCCAACCCCGCTTCGCGGGGTTTCGCT